>NZ_SGWE01000004.1:940000-1540000 GCF_013337115.1 Deinococcus sp. JMULE3 | reverse complement strand
GCAGGCCGAGGCGTTCGCACAGGGCGTTGAAGCTGGCGCGGTCCTCGGCTTCGTGGATGGTTTCGGGGCTGGTGCCGATGATGGGGGCTCCGGCGTCCGCGAGTCGCCGGGCGAGCTTCAGGGGCGTCTGCCCGCCGAGTTGCACGATCACGCCGACGGGTTTCTCGTGTTCGACGATGTTCATGACGTCCTCGAACGTCAGGGGTTCGAAGTACAGGCGGTCGGCGGTGTCGTAGTCGGTGCTGACCGTTTCCGGGTTGCTGTTGACCATGATGGTCTCGTACCCGGCTTCCTGCAGCGCCCAGACGGCGTGGACGGTGGCGTAGTCGAATTCGACGCCCTGCCCGATGCGGTTCGGGCCCGATCCCAGGATGACGACCTTGGGTTTGTCGGTGCTGCGGACCTCGTCCTCCCACTCGTACGTGCTGTAGTGGTAGGGCGTGAAGGCTTCGAATTCGGCGGCGCAGGTGTCCACGGTCTTGTAGACGGGCGTGGCCTTGGCTTCCTTGCGCAGCGCGCGGACGTCGAGTTCGCTCAGGCCGACGATCTCGCCGATGCGGGCGTCGCTGAAGCCCAGGCGTTTGACCTCGCGCCAGATCTCGTACTTCCACTCGCCGATGGGCCCCAGCTGCGTGATCTCGGTCTCGGCGTCGATGATCTCCTTCAGCTGGCTCAGGAACCACGGGTCGATCTTGGTGGCGTCGAACAGAGCCTCGGTGGTCTCGCCGCGGCGGAGGAGTTCCAGCACGGCTTCCAGGCGGCGGGGGTTGCCGTACAGCAGCCCGCGCAGGTCCTCGATCGACATGGCGGCGAACGCGCCGCGCACGTCGGACTCGATGCTTCGCATGGCCTTCTGGAGGCTTTCCTTGAAGGTGCGGCCGATCGCCATGACCTCGCCCACGCTGCGCATCTGGGTGCCCAGCGCGTCGGGCGTGCCGGGGAACTTCTCGAACGCGAAACGGGGGATCTTCGTGACGACGTAGTCGATGCTCGGCTCGAACGAGGCGGGCGTGGACAGGGTGATGTCGTTCTTCAGTTCGTCGAGGTGGTACCCGACGGCGAGCAGCGCGGCGATCTTGGCGATGGGGAAGCCGGTCGCCTTGCTGGCCAGCGCGCTGCTGCGGCTGACGCGGGGGTTCATCTCGATGACGATCACGCGGCCGTCTTTCGGGTTCACGGCGAACTGGATGTTGCTGCCGCCGGTGTCCACGCCGATCTCGCGGATGATCGCCAGGGACTGGTCGCGCAGCCGCTGGTACTCCACATCACTCAGGGTCTGCGCGGGGGCGACCGTGATGCTGTCCCCGGTGTGGACGCCCATCGGGTCGAAGTTCTCGATGCTGGTGATGATCACGACCGTGTCGGCGTGGTCGCGCATGACCTCCAGCTCGTACTCCTTCCAGCCCAGGATCGATTCCTCCAGCAGCACGCTCGTGACGGGGCTGTCGCGCAGGCCGCCTTCCGTGATCGCCAGGAACTCCTCGTAGGTGTGCGCGATGCCGCCGCCGGTGCCGCCCAGCGTGAAGGAGGGCCGGATCACGATGGGGAGCCCGATCTGCTTCTGGTACTCGACGGCTTCCTCCATCGAGTGGACCATCTGCCCGCGCGCGGTTTCCACGCCGATCTTCTTCATGGCCGCCTGGAATTCCTCGCGGTCTTCACCCTTCCTGATCGCGGCGGCGTTCGCGCCGATCAGTTCCACGCCGAACTCCTCCAGCGTGCCGTTCGCGTTCAGGTCCATGGCGAGGTTCAGCGCCGTCTGCCCGCCCAGGGTGGGGAGCAGCGCGTCCGGGCGTTCCTTCTCGATCACGCGGCGCACGAACTCGGGCGTCAGGGGTTCCAGGTACGTGGCGTCCGCCAGGTCCGGGTCGGTCATGATCGTCGCGGGGTTGCTGTTCACCAGCACCACCCGGTAGCCTTCCTTCTTCAGGGCCTTGAGGGCCTGCGTGCCGGAATAGTCGAACTCGGCTGCCTGCCCGATCTGGATGGGGCCGCTGCCGAGAATCAGGATGGTCTGGAGGTCAGTACGCTTAGGCATTCCAGAGAAGTAGCCTAACACGCTCCGCCCCCCGAAAGGTAAGGTGCATGCAAACTTATGCAGTCATCCGGGACACCCTCTCCCCGGTGGGTGACCCGCGCGGTCCGGATCAGGCGGCGATCTCGACCGTGTCGCGCCCGGCGCGCTTGGCGGCGTACAGCGCCTCGTCCGCGCGGCGCAGCAGGTCGTGCGCGGCCTCGCCCGGCAGTGCCTGCGCGACCCCGCAACTGACCGTCACCGCGCCCACCTGCGGGTGCCGCGCCGCGCCCAGCTGCGCCCGCACCCGCCCGGTGATCATCTGCGCGGTGTCCAGATCCCCGCGGACCAGGATCAGGAACTCCTCGCCGCCCCAGCGCCCCACGCGGTCCCCGCCGCGCTCGCCGCCCCGCACGCTGCCGCGCAGCACGCCCGCCACCTGACGCAGCACCTCGTCCCCCACGTCGTGCCCGAACGTGTCGTTCACCCGCTTGAAGTGATCCAGGTCCAGCAGGATCACGCTCAGCGCCCCCGCTTCCCGCAGGTTCCCGTCCAGCCAGCGGCCCAGCTGACGGCGGTTCGGGAGGCCCGTCAGGTCGTCCAGGTGCGCCAGGGTCGCCGCGCGCCGCGCGCTGAACAGCGCCCGCACGAACTGCCCGTGCAGGTGCTGCTGCCAGCCCAGCAGCGCGATGAACGTCGCGTGCATCAGCATGGTCTGCAGCAGCGGGTTGCCCAGCCCGACCCGCATGGCCGGGTCGGTCGCGGGGTCCAGCGCGTACGCCGTGACGATGCCCAGCAGCCCCAGGAACACCGCGCCGCTGACGAGCAGCGCCTGCCGGGCCGGCAGCACGATGAACGCCACGAGGTACACGAAGATCATCCACACCGCGTACCCGCCCAGTCCGTGGAAGCCCGGCGCGCTGTGCAGCGTCAGGTACAGCCGCAGCAGCACCGTGAACGCCTGGATGGTCAGTTCGATCAATCCCACCAGCCGGAACGCGCCCGGTGAGCGCCACAGCCACGTCAGCAGCGCGGCGTTCTTCACGGCCAGCAGCGACAGCAGCAGCTGGTCCGTGAAGCTGAAGTTCCAGTGCGCCTGCACGCTCAGGGTGATCAGGCTCACGACCAGCACCGCGCCGAGTACGGTCAGCAGACTGCCGCGCCGGAACGCGAATTCCGCGTCACTGAGCGGCAGGGGGGCTGTGGTCATGCTCCCAGGCTACGGACCGGGCCTGACACGCCCCTGAACGGACGCGGCATGAACGCCCGTGGGGTGGTCATACTGATTCCGATTGAATGGCTTATAAAACCATTCAATCCGAGCGGATGTGACTCGCAGAGCTGCGGAGCAGAGAAGGAGAGAAACGGGTTCCGGACGTGGAGTTGGCAACCCGGTGCTGTCCCGGGTTGTTAACGAAATAAACGGAATCCGTATCAGGCGGCGTCCGGCGGGGCCAGTTCGATGGTGTCCCGCCCGGCGCGCTTGGCGGCGTACAGCGCCTGATCGGCGCGGCGCAGCGCGCTGGCGGTGTCCTCGCCGGGGCGGCGCTGCGCGACCCCGCAGCTGATCGTCACGGCGCCCGCCACGGGGTGCGGGTGGGCGCGCAGGTGCTCCCGCAGCCGCCCGGCGATCTGCGCGGCTACCCCGGCGTCCCCGCGTACCAGGATCAGGAATTCCTCGCCGCCCCAGCGGCCCACGCGGTCCCCGGCGCGGACGCTGGCCCGCGCCCCTCGCGCCACGTGCCGCAGCACGTCGTCCCCGACGTCGTGCCCGTACGTGTCGTTCACGCGTTTGAAGTGATCCAGGTCGAAGTACACGACGCTCAGGTCCGCGTGCGGGCCGTCCAGCAGGTCGTGCAGCGCGCGGCGGCCCGGCAGGCCGGTCAGCGGGTCCAGCAGCGCTTGCGCGGACTTGCGTTCGGCCAGCGCGACGGCGTGCGCGTAGCGGCGGCGCAGTTGCTGCTGCAGCGTGATGACCGCCATGAACGTCGTGTGCATCAGCAGCATCTGCAACCACGCGTTCGTGTTGTCCTGCCGCAGCACGTCCGGCACGGCGTCGGCCTGCCAGTACGCGGCGCCCAGTACACCCAGGCCCAGCAGGTACGGCGTGACGGCCGCCAGCGCCGCGCCCGCCGGGAACGTCAGGGACGCCACGAGGTACGGCAGTGCCAGCCAGTACGAGTACCCGCTCAGGCCGTGCGCGGTGTGATCCAGGAGCAGCACGTCGTGCATGCGGTACAGCGCCGCGAGGATCTCGCCGCCCAGTTCCAGCGCGCCCACCAGCTGGAACTGCTGCGGGGCGCGCCACAGCCACAGCAGGTAGGCGGCGTTCTTGACGACCAGCAGGCCCAGCAGCAGCCGGTCGGTGCGCTGCACCTCCAGCGGGCCACTCAGGAGCAGCGTGACGACGCTCGTCAGCAGCAGGCAGGTCATGACGATCATCAGCCCCGCCCGGCGGTACTGCGCTTCCGGGCTGCCTGGGGGAATGCGGACGGTGGGCATGCGTGCCCTCATTCTCGGGTGGGTGGTCTGAACGGGAACTCACGGGTCAGCCCGTCAATGTGCGGTTTTCGCCGCTCGTTCACGGGGGACCGGGTGACCAGCAGGACCAGCAGGGGAGAGGCGTGGGGCTGTCTGCATGGCCGCGCGCCGGGCGGGCGCGGCGGGTGCAGACTGCGCTCATGCCACACCTGCACCCGCGCGCCGCCGCCCAGGAGAGCATCTTCGCGCGCATGAGCCGTCTGGCGGCGCAGCGGGGCGCGGTGAACCTCGGTCAGGGGTTCCCGTCGGCCGCGCCGCCCGCGTTTCTGCTGGACGCCGCGCGCGGCGCGCTGGGCCGCTTCGATCAGTACGCGCCCCCGGCGGGTCTCGCGGCGCTGCGGGACGCGCTGGGCGCGGACCTGGGTGTGGACGGCGCGGACGTGACCGTCACCTGCGGCGCGACCGAGGCGCTGCACCTCCTGACCCTGGCCCTGGCCGGTCCCGGTGACGAGGTGCTGATGCTCGAACCCGTGTTCGACGTGTACCTGCCGCAGGTGGCGCTGGCGGGCGCGACCGGCGTGACCGTCCCCATGACGCTGGACCCGGCGCGCGGCTGGCAGTTCGATCTGGGTGCGCTGGCGGCGGCCGTCACGCCGCGCACGCGGGCGCTGCTGCTGAACAGCCCGTTCAACCCCACCGGTACGGTGTTCACGGACGAGGAACTGGCGGGGATCGTGGCGCTGGCCCGCCAGCACGACCTGTGGATCGTCAGTGACGAGGTGTACGACGAACTGTACTTCGGGGCGCGTCCCACCCCGCTGCGGACCCTGGCGCCCGAGCGGACCTTCACGGTCGGCAGCGCCGGCAAGAGGCTGGAAGCCACCGGCTGGCGCGTCGGGTGGATCGTGTCACCGCCGGGCCTCACGCCGGGCGTGCTGGGCCTGCGGCAGGTGACGAGTTTCAGCGCGCCCGCGCCCCTGCAGGCGGCGGTCGCGGCGGCGCTGCCCGTCGCGCGCGAGTCCGGGTTCTACGCGGAGTTGCGGGCGGGCTACGCGGCGCGCATGACCCTGCTGGCGTCGGGCCTGCGGGACCTGGGCGCCACCGTCTTCGAGCCGCGCGGCACGTACTTCCTGACGGCGCTGCACCCGCACTGGACGGCCGATTCGCTGCTGGAGTCGGGCGTGGCGGTCATTCCCGGCGAGGCCTTCTACGCCCGGCACGCCGCGCCGGCGGGGCTGACCCGCTGGGCGTTCTGCAAGTCCGGCGCGGAGGTCGATCTGGCCCTGGACTGCATGCGCGCCCAGACGGTGCCAGGGCGCTGACCTGACCGGAGCATGAGATTGTAATAAACATGACATCAGCGTTCTGTAAGGGATTTTCCCTTATGCGGAAATCGGACATCCGTCTATGCTCCGGGACATGAAGAAGACGCTGCTCGGCCTCCTGTCCCTCACCGCCCTCTCCGGCGCCTCGGCCGCCACCTACATCGGCGGTTCCGTCGGTTCCGGCGCCACCATCCACTACCAGACCGATCTGACCGGCGCCAGCGCCATGCGCTACGGCCTGAACCTGGACGCCACGTCCTTCAACTTCAACCGCCTGAGCGTCGGCGCCAGCGTGGACTACCTGGGCGACTTCGTCGGTACCGGCTCCGAACTGGGCGGCCTGACCCCCTACTACGGCCTGGGCATCAGCGCCGGCGTCGCGCTGGGCAACGGCAGCGGCCTCGCGGTGTACCCCCACGGCACGCTGGGCCTGCGCTACAACGTCACCGATCCCCTGAGCTTCTTCGTGGAAGGCAGCGTCGGCCCGGTCCTCACGATCGGCGGGACCGACCAGAGCCCCGTGACCTTCGGCAGCAACGCCCGCGTCGGCCTGAACTACCGCCTGCCCTGATCGTCCGTCATTGACGCGGGGGAACCTCTACCGGGGGTTCCCCCGCGCCCTGTTGACCCGCAGACGTCTAGCCCGGCAGCCGGAAATCGGCTGCGGGTGGGCAGACCAGACCTTAATGTTTGCGCTCATGCGGAAATTCCTTCTCGCCACCACCATCCTCGCCACCCTCTCCAGCGCCAGCGCCGCCCAGAAGATCGGCGCGTACCTGTTCGGCGTGCAGTTCGAACGCGATACCACCGCCACCGACTCCACCCGCCTGGGCCTGGGCCTGCCCCTGGCCGTGGCCGTGGACGGCGTCAGCATGATCGGCGTGTCCGGCGACTACTCCTGGCTGCGCCACACCGCGCCTGCCAGGCAGGACGTCCAGCCGTACTACGGCGTCGGCCTGGGCCTCTCCGCTGCGTTCGGCGGCAGCGGCGACGTGTCCGTGGCCGCATTCAGCATGTACCCCAACGTGCTGGGCGGCCTGAACTTCAACCTGGACGATCGCCTGAGCCTCTTCACGGAACTTAGCGTCGGGCCGCGCGTGACCACCGCCTACGCGACCGACAGCCAGGGCAACAGCGCCAGCGAAACGCGGTTCGACCGGGGCTACGGCCTGCGTCTGGGCGTGAACTACACCCTGCGCTGACGGCGCACCCCGGCGGCCACCCCCGGCACGGCCACGCTGGCACGGGGTGGCCGCCGCCGTTTCCTGGCCCCGTGACCCGCCTCCTGGACCTGCCTCCTGCTGTCCCCGCCGGTGCGGTCTTCCGCGGCTCTGCACTATCCTCACGCGCGTGAAGCGTGTTCTGATCGCCGCTGCCCTGCTGGGCTCCGTGTCCTCTGCCGCCGCCGACCGCGTCGGCCTGAGCGGTTCCGGCAACGCGTCCGTGTACCAGTCCGGCGGGCAGTCCGTGACGGCCGCCCCCTCCTTCGGCGTCGGGGCGCACTACCTGCTCGACCTGGACCGCGCGGCCACCCTGCGCATAGAGGCGGAACTCCTGCCGAACCTGTACGGACTGGGCCGCCTGGGCTTCGGGGGCGAGGTCGCGTACCTGCAGACCGTGCTGAGCGACCCGCTCTCGCAGACGTATGTGGGTGGCGGCATGGGCTCCACCCTGGTGTTCAGCGGCACCAACGTCGTGCGGACCCTGGAGCCGACCCTGCTGGTGGGCCTGCGCGTCACGACCACCCCGGCCTTCACGGGTTTCGCGGAACTCGCGGGCGGCGTGTCCTTCCTGAAGATCAAGGCGGACAGCGGCGCCCAGTACACCGAGCGGGACGCGGCCGGGCTGTTCCTGAAACCCCGCGTGGGGGTGCTGTTCACCCTGCGTTGATTTCCCGCGCGGCTGCCCCCGCATCGCCCCCTGAATCTTTGATCTGACCGGAGTCGCCTGCGGGCGGCTTCTTTCTGTTGCTGCGGTGCGGCTGGACTGGACACGTCCCTTGACCCTCCGGGCTGGCCCTGCTAGCCTCCTGTGCATAGCTATACGCAAACTGCGTATAACCATACATGCATATGCAGATCCTGACCTCCCGACGCTGAAACCGACCGCCTGACCCCACCGGGTTCACAGGCGGCGCGTTCACGCCGGGAGGTCTTGTGCTGCCCCTTGCACCCCCTTCACGCAGACAGGAGAGAATCGAACCATGACCAAAGACAAGATCGTGCTCGCGTACAGCGGCGGCCTGGACACCAGCATCATCCTCAAATGGCTCCAGACCGAGAAGAACTACGACGTGGTCTGCTTCACCGCCGATCTCGGCCAGGGCGACGAGGTCGAGGAAGCCCGCGTCAAGGCCCTGAACACCGGCGCCGTCGCCGCCTACGCGCTGGACCTGCGTGAAGAGTTCGTGCGCGACTACGTGTTCCCCATGTTCCGCACCAGCGCCCTGTACGAGGGCTACTACCTCCTGGGCACCAGCATCGCCCGCCCGCTGATCGCCAAGAAGATGGTCGAGATCGCCGAGAAGGAAGGCGCCGTCGCCGTGTCGCACGGCGCGACCGGCAAGGGCAACGACCAGGTGCGCTTCGAGATGACCGCCTACGCCCTGAAACCCGACATCGTCACTGTCGCCCCCTGGCGCGACTGGACCTTCCAGGGCCGCGCCGACCTCGAAGCCTTCGCCCACGAACACGGCATCCCGGTCCCCACCACCAAGAAGGACCCCTGGAGCACCGACGCCAACCTCCTGCACATCTCCTATGAGGGCGGCATCCTCGAGGACCCCTGGGCCGAACCGCCCGCCCACATGTTCAAACTCACCGTGGACCCCACCGAAGCCCCCAGTGAACCCGAATACGTAGAGGTTGAATTCCTGAACGGCGACCCCGTCGCCATCAACGGCGAGAAACTGAGCCCCGCCGCGCTACTGGCCAAGGCCAACGAACTGGGCGGGAAGCACGGCGTGGGCCGCCTCGACCTCGTCGAGAACCGCTTCGTCGGCATGAAATCACGCGGTGTCTACGAGACGCCCGGCGGCACCGTCCTGTACCACGCCCGCCGCGCCGTCGAGAGCCTCACCCTCGACCGCGAAGTCCTGCACCAGCGCGACGCCCTGAGCCCCAAGTACGCCGAACTCGTGTACAACGGCTTCTGGTTCGCCCCCGAACGCGAGGCACTCCAGGTGTACTTCGACCACGTCGCACAGTCCGTGACCGGCACCGCCCGCCTGAAGCTGTACCGCGGGAACGTCATCGTCGCCGGACGCAAGGCCCCCCAGAGCCTGTACGACAAGGACCTCGTGAGCTTCGAGGCGGGCGGCGACTACAACCAGCACGACGCCGGCGCGTTCATCAAACTCAACGCCCTGCGCATGCGCGTCCAGGCCCGCGTGAAAGCCAAAGCCGACGCGAAAGAACCCGCCCAGGTCTGACCGTGACGGACGCCGCCCTGCCCCCCCACTGCACCCTGCGCCTCGCCACGCCCGCTGACGCGGCACTCGTTCAGGCGCAGCGGGACGCGATGTTCGTGGACATGGGCAGCGACCCCGCGCGGCTGGCCGCCGTGCACGACGCCGGGGTGTCGTGGCACGCCCGGACCCTCGCGGCAGGCACGTACACCGGCCTGCTGATCGAGGGTGGGGGAGAGGTGATCGCCGGGGCGGGCATCCTCTGGACCGACCTGCCCCCGAACGCCGACACGACCGCCACGACCCGCGCGTATGTGCTGAACGTGTACGTGCAGCCCGCGCAGCGGGGGCAGCGTCTCGCCCGCGCCCTCATGCAGGCCGCACTCGCGGAGTGCCGCGCGCGGGGCGTGGACATCGTCACCCTGACCGCGTCGGACGCCGGGCGGCCCACCTACGAGGCGCTGGGTTTCACGCCGCAGGCCGAACTGAAACTCCTGCTGACCGGAGGGACGCCGTGACGCTGCGCCCCGTGAACCCGGACGACATCCCCACCTTCCACGCCGTCATGATGGCCGCCGGAATGGACCCCCGCAGCAGCTGGACGCGCACCACGCCCGCCGACCTCGAACGGTCCCTGCTGGCCCCCGGCTCCGGCGGGTTCCTCGCCGTGGGCGCAGGCGAGGTGCTGGGCTGCGTCGGCTACCGCCCGGACGGCGACCGCACCCTGACCCTGAACAAACTCGCCACCCTGCCGCAGGCCCGCCGCCTCGGCGTGGGCCGCGCCCTGGTCCGCGAAGTGGAACACGTCGCCCGCATGGGCGGCTACGGCCGCGTGCTGCTGGCCGTCAGCCAGTTCAACCTGGACGTGCTGCCCTTCTACGACCGGCTCGGGTACACCGTCACCGACGAACCCTACGCGCACGCCCACCCCGACAGCCCCGCCCCGGTGGTGCTGGTGAAAGCGGTGGGCGTGTGCTGACGACTCTGTCAGTCAGACTTGAGTGGATCAGGGCCAAGCTGGACGCCCTGAAAGCGGCGGATCAACGGTGCCGGATTTTTGGTGCCCAGGACCACCGTTACGTTCTCGGCGACCCTCTGAGTGATGAGGAGATGGGGGGCATCTGTGCGGCCAATGGGCTGAAGCTGCCTGAAGATTACGCAGCGTTCCTGAGGTGCATCGGGAATGGCGGCGCAGGCCCGGATTACGGAGTGCACTCTCTACAACAGTCGCTCTCCCTGCGTGGCAGAGCGGCAGGGGACGTTGAATTTCCGCATCGAGAAGCGTGGCAGCCACTCTTCGGCGGACACACCTGGGAGTCACTGAGTCGCAGTGGGCAGCTGGATGACTACATGAACCGACCAGTTGCCGAAGCTGAACAGGAGCAGTACCGGCAGTGGGAGGACGATTACTTCAGTGACCGACACACCCAGGGGACGTTGCAAGTGAAGACCTGTTGCGCAGTAGTTGAAGGATCAGTGGGGAGCCGCGAATCGGCTCCCCACTGATCTGTCCCTACGCTCAGGGCGTGCAGAGGTGGTGGCGGCGTTGCCAACGGAGATTGACGAGTCCGGCGACACACCCCCACATCACGCCGTGCTGTGAGGTCCGATTCCTGAAAAACTCCTTGCAGACGCGAAATTTCTTGATGCGGCCGATGGCATTCTCAGCGCTGATCCGCACCTTGGAGATCAGCCGATTCAGCTCACGTTGCTCCTTGCTCAACTCGCCGTTCTTCGGTCGTTTGGCGGGCACGATGGTTTCCCAGTCCGGATAGACCTTCTCCATTCCGGTATAGCCCCGGTCTCCCCACACCCGGACGTGCCTGGGCAGTCGGTTCATCAGTCGGGAACGTCGCAGCACCTTCATGTCGTGGGTGCGACCGCTGGCGGTCGCACTGAGGTGCACGATCTGTCCTTCGGGCGTCACCGCCACCTGGGTTTTCAGGGTATGGGTCCTTTTCTTGACGCTGTAAAAGCGCTTCTTGTCCTTGGGCCGCCCGACCGCCTTCTTGCCGGGGTTCTCCCCCTTCTTCACTTTCGGCTGCCCGCGAGGTTGCTCAGTCCCATCCACGATCACGTCGGTCAGTTCGGGGAAGATCTCCAGAAACTCCTCCAGAGAGCGTATTTTCCTCGGGTTCCTGCTCGCCCCTCCAGGAGCCTCATCCGGCTCGGCCTGGAGCGTCCGGGGACGGAGGGGAGCAGGCAACGCCTGCTCCAGGACCGGCAGCAGGGCATGGATGTTCCGGCAGATGTTCGCCGCGTCCAGATCGAACAGGATGCCCAGAACATGCATGGTGAAGTACTGTCGCAGATAGAGCAGCGTGACCAGCAGTCGCTGGCTGAGGTCGAGCTTGAAGGTGTTGCCCGCTCCGATGCGCCGGACCCGTCCGGCGCGGGAAAGGGAGCGGTGATGACTCCGTTCCCACAAGGGCTCCAGTTCAATCAGCAGCTGGTCAAACTCGGCAGGACTCAACCCCACCAGCCGTTCAAAGGACCGCCCCCTGGATTTCAGCTTCTCAAGCCGCAACACCCTTGAACCTACCTGCTCCGACCTCTACTGCGCAACAGGTCTTGAGTCATGTCGGTTGCGGACACGAAACGCTCCTGGTGCTCAATGGCTGGGCCGCAGGGCAGATCTGGACGGATTCACGGTGTGCATCGGCCGGCATCGTGCCGACGGCACCCTCATTTCTCGACTGGTACGAGGAGTGGCTGGACGACTCATTGACGAAGGCGAGGGAATTGAAATGACGAATACGCAGGACAAGAAACTCTGGGGTGGGCGGTTCGCAGAGGCGACGGACGGGCTGGTCGAGCTGTTCAATGCGTCGGTGGGCTTCGATCAGCGGCTGGCGGAGCAGGATATTCGCGGTTCGCTGGCGCACGTGGCGATGCTGGGGCAGGTCGGGATTCTGAGTGCCGAGGAGGTCGCTCAGATAGGTGACGGCCTGAATGCCGTGCTGGCCGATATCCGCGCGGGGAATTTCGAGTGGCGCCTGGACCGCGAGGACGTCCATATGAATGTCGAGGCGGCCCTGCGGGACCGGATCGGGCCGGTGGCGGGGAAGTTGCACACGGCCCGCAGCCGTAACGATCAGGTGGCGGTGGATTTCCGGCTGTTCACGAAGGAAGCCGCGCTTGATCTGGCCGACAAGACCCGCGCCCTGCGCGCGGTGATGCTCGCGGAGGCCGGGAAGCACCTGGAAACCGAGGTGATCCTGCCCGGTTACACGCACCTGCAGGTGGCGCAGCCCATCCTGCTGAGTCACTGGTTCATGGCGTATGTGGCGATGCTGGAGCGCGACGAGGGCCGTTTCCGGGACGCGGCCGAGCGGATGGACGAGTCGCCGCTGGGCTCGTCGGCGCTGGCGGGGACGCCCTGGCCGGTGGACCGGCACGCGACGGCTTCGGCGCTGGGCTTCGCGCGGCCCACTGCGAACAGTCTGGACGGGGTGGGCAGCCGGGACTTCGCGCTGGAGTTCCTGAGTGCCTGCGCGATCCTGTCGGCGCACCTGTCGCGCCTGTCGGAGGAACTGATCCTGTACTCCACCTTCGAGTTCGGCTTCATCACCCTGCCGGACAGCCACACGACGGGATCGTCGATCATGCCGCAGAAGAAGAACCCGGACGTGTCCGAACTGGCGCGCGGCAAGGCGGGACGCGTGTTCGGGAACCTGATGGGCCTGCTGACGGTCGTGAAGGGCACGCCGCTGGCGTACAACAAGGACCTCCAGGAGGACAAGGAGGGCGTGTTCGACTCGTACGACACGCTGAGCATCGTGCTGCGCCTGTACGCCGAGATGATGCCGAAGACCGTCTGGCACGCCGACGTGACCCGCGCCGCCGCCGCGCGCGGCTACAGCACCGCGACCGACGTGGCGGACTTCCTGGCCCGTCAGGGCGTCCCGTTCCGCGAGGCGCACGAGGTCGTCGGCGGCCTGGTCGGTGTCGCCAGCCGCAGCGGGCGGCAGCTGTGGGACCTGACCGACGCGGAACTGCGCGCCGCGCACCCTCTCCTGAACGCGGAGGTCGCGCAGTCCCTGACCGTCGAGGAGAGCGTCCGTGGCCGCGCCAGCTTCGGCGGGACCGCCCCGCACCGCGTCCGCGAAGCGATTGAGCAGGCCAGGACGCGCCTGAACTCCTGACTCCCGCCCCCTTCCACCCCCCCACCCTCTGTCCCGGTCCCCCTGGAGGAACCCCATGACCCTGACTGATATGCACGTGAAACTTCGTCAGGCCGCCCCGGCGGACCTGCCCATCGTCCTGGACCTCCTGACCCGCTGCGGGCTGCACACCAGTAGCGTGGACCTGGGGGCCGGCACGTACTGGATTGCGGATCTGGACGGCGTGCCCGGCGGCTGCATCGGCCTGGAGCACGGGCAGGGCGTGAGCCTGATCCGTTCGACGGCGGTGGTGCCCGAGGCCCGCGGTCAGGGCCTGGGCCGCGCGCTGGTGCGCTCGGCGCTGACGCACGCCAGCCTGCGCGGGGACCGCACGGTGTTCCTGTTCAGCTCGGAAGCCGGGGATTACTGGGCGCGTTTCGGCTTTCAGCCGTCCAGCGCGGCGGACGTGGCGGGCGCGCTGCCGGACGTGCCGCAGGTCAGGAGCGGCCTGAGCAAGGGCTGGATCGACGAGGAACTCGTGTGGCGGCTGGACCTGCCGCAGCCCGAGGTGACGCAGGGGTGAAGACTTTCAGCCTGCCCTCTGCGCGCCTGCTCCTGTGGCAGTGCTTCCACGCGGCCTTGCGCTATGCTGTCGCCACGCAACACCCGTGTCGACCTGCGGTCACTGTGACCGCCGAGCTTTCTTTCATTGAAGGAGCAGCGCATGACCGATTCCGTGCACGTTCGAATGGCGACCCCCGAAGACAAGGACACCGTGACCCGCGTGTTTCACGACGCGGGCCTGGACACCGAGGCGGCCCTCGCGGGCGGCACCACGTACTGGGTGCTGGAACGGGGCGGGCAGCCGATCGGCGCGATCGGCCTGGAGCACGGCGATGGGGCCTCGCTGCTGCGCGGCGCGGCCGTGCTGCCCGAGGCGCGCGGTGGTGGGCTGGGGCGGCGGCTGGTCATGAGCGCCGTGGAGTACGCGCAGGGCCGCGGGGACCGCGCGATCTACATGTTCAGCCGGGGCGGCGACTGGAGCACGTTCGGCTTCACGCAGGTGCCGCTGGCGGTCGTGATGGGCGAACTGCCCGACGCGCCGCAGGTGCAGGCCTACCGTTCGCGCGGCGAGCGGCCCGGCGGCACCACCTGGATGCGCACCCTGGGGTAAGGGGTGTGGGGTGTGGGGTGTGGGCTGTTGATCTGTTCCCACTTCCCACTCCCCACTTCCCACAACCGCCCCGCAGGGGCTGCGCATGACGCTGTCCCTGGATTCCATCGCGGTGCCGGATATCCACCCGGAGGCGCCGCTGTCGTTCCGCAAGGCGCGGCTGTCGGACATCGACGCGATTCATGAGCTGATCGGGTACTGGGCGGCGCGTGGGCTGATGCTCGTGCGGTCCAAGGCGCTGCTCGCCGAGACCATCCGTGACTTCCATCTGGTGCTGGCCGAGCCGCACGAGGGGCGGCCCGGCGGGCTGGGCGGCGTGTGCGGTCTGCACATGCTCGCGCCGGATCTGGCCGAGGTGCGTGGGCTGGCGATCCACCCGAACATGCAGGGGCGCGGGCTGGGCAAACAGCTGGTGGCGGCGTGCGAGGCGGAGGCCCGTGCGATCGACCTGCCCGCGCTGTTCGCGTGGACGTACCAGCAGGGCTTCTTCGAGAAGTGCGGGTTTACCCGCATCGAGAAGACGAACCTGCACCCGAAGGTCTGGAGTGAATGCCAGCGCTGCGCGTTCTTCGAGAACTGCAACGAGATCGCCATGTACCGGGAGCTGCGGTGACGGGATGGGGAGGCGCGCCGCAGGTGAGGCATCACCCATTCGGGGGGGGAGGTAGGCTCGGGGGCGTGACTCGTTTCCTGCCCGCCCTGACCGTCTCCGCCCTCCTGACCGCCGGTGCTGCCCAGGCGCAGACCGTCCGGCCCCTGGCCGAGGGCCTGCCCGCCGGGGCGCTCCTGACGCTGGAAACGCACGGCGCCGCGCCCGCGTTCAAACGCTTCTTCGGCGCGGCGGACCGCCTGATCAGCGCCGCCGACCTGGGCGAGGACAGCGGCAGCATGCTGGGCGTGGCGCAGGCGGTGCTGGGCGACTCGCTGGGCCGCGAGGGGATCGCCGGGGTGTTCACCGTGCAGGGGAAGAAGGGCACCTTCGAGCCCGCGCTGCTGGCCGTGACCCGCTCGGGTGCCCTGACGAACGAGATGCTCGGCGAGATGCTGCCCGAGAAGCCCGGCGCGCGCGTGGGCCGCTACACCTTCTCCCGCGTGGACGGGATGTTCGCGGGCGCCTCGAACGGGCTGGCGTACGTGTCGAGCGACAAGGCCCTGCTGATGGCGTACCTGGGCCGCCTGAGCGGCAAGGCCGCCCCGACCCTGGCGGCGTCCGCGCCGTACGCGGCGGCGCAGCGCGCGGCGGGCCCGCAGGAACTCGGCCTGTACGCGAACTTCAGCGCCACCGCGAAGGTCATCCGCTCGCAACTGGCGCAGGTCATGTTGCCCCGCCTGCTCTCGCCGGTCGTGGACGCCCTGGACACCCTGGGGCAGGTCGCGGGCGGCCTGACCACCACGGCCGGCGGCTGGACGACCGCCAGCGCGCAGGTCGTGAATCAGGCGGGTAAGGATAAGCCGCTGGCCCGCATCCTGCTCGACACCACGGACTTCGAGGTGCAGGGCGTGATTCCCGCCAGTGCCGAGGCCGTGCAGGCGACCGCCTGCCACCCGGACACCGGCGCGTACCTGGGCCGCTGGCTGACCCGCGTGGACCTCCTCGAACCGTTCGGGTTCCTGACCGACAGCCAGCTGGCCCATCACCTGGAGCAGTCTGGGCGGTACCTGGGTGATGAATGCGCGCAGGTGACGCTGGCGGGCGGAATGAAGGCCGGGCTGAACCAGGAGGACCCGCTGGCGTCCCTGGCGACCACCGTGTCGTACCAGCGGGTCACGGACCGCGCGGCGGCCGACGCGCACCTGCCCGAGTACGCCCGCAGCGTGAACGAGGCGCTGGACGGCCTGCGCGGCACCGTGACGTCCCTGGCGAAGACCGGCATGGACACCCTGATGGACGACGCCATGGCGGACGTGGATCCCCGCGCCCTGATGCTCGGGGCGGGCATGGCCGGGGCCAGCCAGGGCCTGGACGAGTCCCTGAAGGGCCTGAAGATGGTGTACGCCTTCCGGGGCGAGTACCTGATCACCGCGTTCAGCCAGGACGCGCTGGACGCCGCGCTGGCGGACGGTCCCGTGCTGGCGGACGACGCGGCGTTCCGCGCGGCGGGCCTGAGCATGCAGGGCTCGGCGGGCTGGTCGTACCAGCCGAACCCGGCGGACCTGAAAGCGCAGGACCTCGCCGGGATGCTGCCCAGGGAACTGAGCGGCGACAAGGCGCTGAGCGGCATGTTCGCCGGGGCCATGACGGGCGCGGCGGACCTCATCAACCGATTTGACGGAACGACCTCACAGCGGTCCGTTGCGGGGAATGTCATTATCGGCAAGGCGAGCGTGCGCTACCGCTGGTAACCCCCGGGGGAGCCGCGGTGCCGCGCAGAGCTGAGCCATGAAACGCGTCCGGAGAGGCGCGAATGGAGGAAGCATGATCAGGAAAGAACGAGCCATCCTGGCTCTGGAAGACGGCACCGTGTACCGCGGGTACGCGTTCGGGCACCGCGGCGAGACCGTGGGCGAGGTGGTGTTCAACACCTCCATGACCGGGTACCAGGAGATCATGACCGATCCCTCGTACAACGGGCAGATCGTGACCATCACGTACCCGCACGTCGGGAACTACGGCGTGGCGATCTACGACATGGAGAGCAACAAGCCCTACGTGCGCGGCTTCATCAGCCGCGAGTTCAGCGGCGAGTACTCCAACCACCGCGCGCAGCAGTCCCTGGAAGCGTTCATGCAGCAGTACGGCGTCGTGAGCATCCAGGGGATCGACACGCGCGCGCTGGTGCGCCGCCTGCGCACGGGCGGCGTCGTCAAGGGCGTCATCGCGCACCGCAGCTACACGCACCCGGAAGATCCGTACGGCGAGTTCACGCCCGCCGAGGAGCAGGTGTACGTCAGCCGCGCGCTGGGCCACCAGGACATCGACGGGCACGACATGACCCGTGAGGTCACGACCGCGCTGCCCTACGCGTTCCCCACCCTGCGTCACGGCAAGCGCGTGGTCCTGATGGACTTCGGGATCAAGCACACCATCATCGAGCGTCTCGCGGAGGTGGGCATCGAGCCGATTGTGGTGCCCGCCCACACCACCCCCGCGCAGATCATGGCGCTGCAACCGCACGGCCTGTTCCTCAGCAACGGCCCCGGTGACCCCGCCCCGCTGGAGTACGCGCACAAGACCGCCTGGGAACTCATGGGCCTGCTGCCCACCTTCGGCATCTGCCTGGGGCACCAGATCCTGGGCCTCGCGGCGGGCGGGAAGACCTTCAAGATGAAGTTCGGGCACCGCGGCGGGAATCAGCCCGTGAAGAATCTCTTAACGGGCAATGTGGAGATCACCAGCCAGAACCACGGGTACGCGGTGGACATCGACTCGATCCCCAACGGCGCGTTCGTGCCCACCCACATCAACCTGAACGACGGCACCCTGGAAGGCATGGCGCACAGCCGCTACCCGGTGTTTTCCGTGCAGTACCACCCCGAGGCCAGCCCCGGCCCGCACGACAGCCGTTACCTGTTCGACCGCTTCATCGAGGAGATCGACGCCTTCGATGGGGGGAATGGTACCCCCATTGCCAAGGCGAGTGCAGGTCGTCTGGGGGTTTGACAACAGCTGACCGGGGCAACATCATGAACAGGATGCTCCAGTGAGAAACTTCATATTGAACACGCGGTCAGTGACAAGCGTGTGAAGACCATGAAGTGAACTCCAGCATCCTCGGGGACGGTCCCCGGGCCAACAGCTGTTCAGGAGCAACGAATCATCCGGCGCACACGGGCGCCTAGGCCGGATGAGGAGCGAGTGGCGCGACCGACAGAACGGTGGGACTGCAGTCCCCCTGCTGTCGGTCAATTTTTTTCCCCCCGGAGGTCCCCCGGAGTGAAGCGCCTGATCACGCCCCTCTTTCTCGCCCTGACGCTGGCCCAGGCCCAGCAGGCCACGCCACCTGCCCAGCAGGCCACCCCGCAGAACGTGACCTTCACGCTCACGCAGGACCTCGTGCGGCGCAGCGCCGACAGCAGCGGCAAGGTCACCGAGACCATCGTGGAGTCGCCCAGGACGGTCCTGCCCGGCGACATCCTGCGCGAGGAGGTCACGCTGCGCAACGTCTCCGGACGACGCCTGGGCCAGCTGAACGTGAACGTCCCCGTACCACGCGGCACCGAGTTCAGCACGCTGACCACCACGCCCACCGACCGCTGGAAGGTCACGTACTCCACCGACAGCGGCAAGACCTTCAGCGCTCAACCCACCCGCACCGTCACCACCACCGAGAACGGCCAGCGGGTCACCCGCACCGTCCCCGCCCCGCTCAGCAGCTACACCAATGTCCGCTGGACCCTGACCGGCATGACCCCGGACGAGACGCTGAAGTTCAGCTTCCGCGTGAAAGTCAAGTAACCCCCCGACCCCCTCACGGAGGAAGCACATGAAGAAACACTGGACCCTGACCGCCCTGATCGCCCTCACCGCCGGCACCGCGCACGCCGCGGGCACCGCCGCCGGGACGGTCATCACCAACACCGCCGAGATCGTCTTCACCCCCGAAGGCGGCACCACCCCCACCCCCGTCCCTTCCAACCCCGTCACCACCACCGTGCTGCCGGTCCCCAGCTTCACCATCGTGCTGAACGACGGCAGCACCGACGTCACCACCCCCGACTACACCCGGCCCGGCCAGACCGCCACCGCCCGCCCCGGCGACACCGTGGTCTTCCCCTACACCCTGACGAACACCGGCAACGTCCCCAACGAGTCCTACGTCCTGACGAACACCCCCGACCCGACCGCCGCCGTGAAGACCCCCACCGGCGTGACGTACTACCCCGCCAGCGCCGACACCAACAGCGACGGCACCCTGAGCCCGGCCGAGATCGCCGCCGCCACACCCATCACCACCATCAGCGGCGTGAACCAGGACCAGTCCGTCAAGTTCTTCCAGGTGTACACGCTGCCCGGCACCGCCACCGACGCCGACAAGTACGGCGCCGACCCCACCGGCACCCGCCAGGACAACCCGGCCTTCAACAACGACCCCAGCGTCCCGCGCGACGCCAACAACTCCAACGTCACGACCGTCGACCGCAAGGACGCCACCGTCATCGGCCCCAAGGCTGACCCGGACGGCAACGGCAACCCCCTCACCGCCCCCTACACCAGCCCCGAGGGCGTGCTGATCACCCCCAGCGCCAGCGACACCCAGACCGCGCAGGCCACCACCACCACCACGACCGTCACCTTCACGAACACCGTCCAGAACAACGGCAACCGCCCCGACGTGTTCGATATCACCACCGCGCTGGCCGGCTTCCCCACCGGGACGATCGTCACGCTCCTCAAGCCTGACGGCACCCCCCTGACCGACACCGACGGCGACGGCGTGCCCGACGTGGGCAGCCTGAACCCCGGCCAGACCGCCGACCTGCTCGTCAAGGTCACCTTCCCCGCGGGCAGCGCCCCCACGGCCCCCGGCACCCAGCCGACCGTGACGGTCACCACGACCAGCAGCAACGACCCCGCCAAGAAGGACGACACCAAGGACATCGTGAACCTCCCCGGCCTGTCCTTCGGCAACCCCACCCCCACCCCCGGCGGCGATCCCACCCTGCCCGGCACGCCCGAGGCAGGCCAGCCCGGCAGCCCCAGCAGCCCGATCATCCCGCCCAGCACCTGCACGGCAGGCAGCCCGGCCATCCAGTCCACGGTCGCCATGGAGATCGCCAACCTGGGCAGCGCGACCGACACCTTCGACGTGAGCGGCACCGCGCCCATCAAGCTGACCGACGGCACCACCGTCACCGTGCCCGTCGTGTACTCCATCGACGCGAACGGTAACAAGGTCCTGGACGCCGGTGACACCCTGCTGACCGACACCAACGGCAACGGCATCCCCGACACCGGCGCGCTCGCCGCCGGCGCGGAGCTGAAACTGATCGCCGCCGTGGACGTGCCCTGCGCCGCCGCCGCGCAGACCATCACCCTGAACCAGACCGCCAAGTCCCCCACGACCGGCGTGACCGTGCCCGACACGAACGACACCATCCTGGTCGGCAAGACCCCGGTCGCCGCGCCCAGCAAGACCGTCGACAAGGCTGAAGCCAAGCCCGGCGAGCAGCTGACCTACACCATCATCGGGAAGAACACCAGCAACGCCAACGTCACGAAGGCGTTCATCAAGGACACCCTCCCGACCAACACCAACTACGTCAGCTTCACCGCGACCAGTACCGCGGCCGGCACCATCCTGTACTCCACCAACGGCACCACCTGGAGCGCCACCCCCATCGCCGCGCCCCAGGCCGACGGCGTGACCGTGTACGCCGGCGTGGACACCAACGGCAACGGCACCATCGACACCGGCGACGTCCTGACCCCCGGCCAGAGCATCACCGGCACCTTCGTGGTGACCGTCAAGTAATCCTCCCAGGCGCGCCCGCCCCGATTGCGCGGGCGCGCCCCACCGGGCAGGGGAGACCCCCAGCCAGACTTTTTCCCTCCCCTGTCCCGCCCACAACAGCAGAAACGACCCATCATTTTTCCCCCTCACACCGGGAGGCCCCGTGCGAAACCCCCCACTGCTCAGACTGCTGGCCCGACTGGCCCTGGCGCTGCCCCCGACCCTGCTCGGGGCGGCGCTGGCGGCCGGCACCCCCGCCGGAACCGTGATCCAGAACACGGCCGTCCTGGAATTCACGCCGCCCGGCGAACCGCCCGTGCGCGTCCCCACCCCGCCCGTCACGACCACCGTGCAGGCGGTGTGCTCGGTCAGCGCGCTGCCGAACGGCACGGTCGCCCAGCCCGGCCAGAGCGCCACGCTGCTGCCCGGCGAGACCACCACCTTCCGGTACGTGGTCACGAACACCGGCAACGCCGCGAACACCCTGACCCTCGGGATGCTCAGCGACGTGGCCTCGCAGTTCACGCCCGGCGACCTGAGCATTCACCGTGACGCGAACGGCAACGGGCAGATCGACCAGAACGAGGCGGCCCTGACCAGCCTGACCCTGGCCGCCGACGCCAGCGCCACGCTACTCGTGCGGGCCACCACCCAGGCCAGTGACCGCGGCAACGCCTACCCGAACCTCAGCGTCCGCTGCGCCACCAACGTGCGCGGCCTGAACGGCGAGACCGACACCGACAACGTCGCGCGCCTGACCGTCGGTGACCCGCCCACCCTGACGCTCGGGAAGACCTTCACGCCCGACACGCTGCGCCCCGGCGACGTGACCACCGTCACCCTGACCGCCCGCAACGAGGGCAACGGCGCCTCGCGCGCCGTGACCATCACCGACCTGCTGAACACGCCCGAGATGCGCGACTTCGTGTTCGTCAGCGGCAGCGCCCGCCTGAGCGGCAGCGCTGCGGGCGCCGTCACCGAGTACAGCGCCGACGCCCAGACCTGGCAGGCCGCCGAGACCAGCCCGGTCAGCGGCATCCGCGTCCGCGTGGACAGCCTCGCCCCCGGCGCCACCCTGACCCTGACCTTCCGCCTGCGCAGCCCCGAGCTGACCGGCACGCGCCGCAACGTCGCCCAGCTGCGCAGCAGTGACATCAGCGTGGACGCCCCCGCCGACGTCACCCTGCGCTACCAGCCGCTGATCGCCCTGGGCCCGCTGGGCAACCCCCAGGCCCTGCCCGGCGGTGAACTGAGCAGCGACGACAAGCAGGTCAAGCAGGTCGCCCTGCTGAACAGCGAGGTCTGCTTCCCGCACACCGTGCAGAACCTCGGCGACCGCCCCGACACCATCACCGTCAGTGGCCGCGTGGAACTCGGCGAGGGCAGCGTCCGCTTCACCGAACGCGACGGCACCCCCATCACCGAACCCTTCCGCAGCGACCTCGCGCCGCAGGCCACCCGTGACTTCAACGCCTGCTACGTGCCCAGCAAGGCCAGCACCAGCTCCGCCAATGAGGCCTTCCGCGCCGTCCTGACCGCTGCGAGCAGCCGCGGCGCCGCCGACAACCTGACCGTCGACTGCCTGCTGACCGTCGCGCCCCTGACCCTGAACCCCGTCAAGACCGGCGATATTGAAGGGCTGGTCGAACCGGGACAGCTGCTCACGTACCACCTGAAACTCACGAACACCCAGAGCTTCCCCCTGACGAACGTCGAGGTGCGCGACAACCTGCGCAACCTGCAGGTGCTCGACGCCAGCGGGAACGTGATCCGCACCGACCTGCTGGAATTCGTCAGCGCCGACCAGGGCGGCACCCTGCAGGGCGAGACGGTCGTCTGGACCCTGGGCCGCCTGGACCCCGGCCAGAGCTTCGACCTGACCCTGAAGGCCCGCGTGCCGCAGGACACCCCGGACGGCGCGCGCGCCGTGAACGTCTTCACGGTGAGCAGCAGCGAACTGCCCAGACCCATCCCCAGCAACCCGGTCGTGAACGGCGTCTTCCGCAGCGCCAACCTGACCCTGGTCAAGACCAGCAGCCCCGCCGTCGTCGCCTACGGCCAGACCCTCACCTACACCTTCACCGTCACCAACAAGAGCGCGACCGGCGTCCTGGAAGCCATCAAGGTGCAGGACACCCTGCCCGCCGGACTGAACTACGTGGAGGGCAGCAGCCTGCTGAACGGCGTCGCGATCACCCCCACCGTCACCGGCCGCACCTACGTCTGGGAGATTCCCGGCCTGGCGCCCGGCGCGAGCGCCGTGATCACCTTCGACGCGGTCGTCACGCCCGACGCCGGCACGCAGATCCGCAACAGCGCCATCGCCACCGCCGTCAGCAACAACGGCGAGACCCAGACGCCGCCCAGCAGCGTCGCCAACACCATCGACCCGCTGATCTTCGGGCGCAACACCGCCGATCTGGTCGGGTACGTGTTCCAGGACGTGAACCGCAACGGCATCTACGACCGCGGCGTGGACCTGCCCTGCATGAACGCCCGCGTGATCCTCGCCGGGGGCCGCGTCGCCCTGACCGACGCGCAGGGCCGCTACCACTTCCGCAACCTCTTCGAGGGTGAGGTCGCCCTGCGACTCGATCCCAACAGCGTCGCCACCGCGCCCCTGAACGTCCCGCAGGACGCCGGACGCCCCGGCAGCCGCCTGATCTACGTCCGGAACCTCACCAGCGCCGACTTCCCGCTGGCGCCCGACGCCGGGGACATCGCGGTCGTGCGCGACACCACCCTGCGCGTGACCAGCACCCTGCCGCTGCAGACCCCGCAGGTCCTGACCGTCCGCAAGCAGGTGTTCGAGCAGGAAGGCGGCACGTTCCTGGTCCAACTGACCCTGACGGCCAGCACCGACCTCAGCGGCGTGCAACTCTCCGATCCCCTGCCGCAGGGCGCCGAACTGCTCGACGGCCAGAACGCCCTGACCTTCACCACCCTCCCCGGCGGCGAGCGCGTCCTGACCTACCGCTTCCGCTGGACCGGGGATCTCAAGGGCGCCGTGACCGACCCGGCCGCCAGCTGGAGGTACTGAGTGAAACGCGCCATCACCACCCTGACCGCGGCCCTGCTGGGAACGGCCGCCGCGCAGGAAATCTCCACCTCGCTCCCCCTGACCTCGGTCGGCGACAAGCTGATGTGGACCGTCGGGGATCAGGACCTGCGCCTGGTCGTGGGCCTCAGCTCGCGCGTGCAGCTCGACGTGTACGGCGCGCAGTTCGACCCCGCCGACTACCGCACGCCCGACCAGTACGGCGACGAGAACTACGACCCCGCCCCCAAGGGCCCGGTTGGCAGCACCTTCACGCTGATCGACGCCGACGGGCAGGTCGTCCGGCAGCAGGAGTTCGGGCAGGGCGCGCAGGACTGGCAGACCTTCCTGAACAGCGACCTGAAGGCCGGAACGTACACCCTGCGCGTGCGCACCCAGGGCAACGGCAAGAACACCTTCGCGCTGCGCCTGACCTCCGTCAGCGCCGCCGTCGAGGCCGACCACCTGAACGTCACCGTCCGCAGCAACGACTGGGTGCCCGCCCTGAACGTGTACAACCCCGGCGGCCCCATGAGCATCCGCATGTACGACGGGGACGGCGCGGGCGAACTGCAGGGCGAACTGCGCGACGCGCAGGGCAACGCCTACCCCATCAAGGTCAGCGGACAGCTGCAGTGGGACGAGATCAAGGTCCCCGAGGACCAGGGCAACTACACCCTGTACCTGCGCCAGCCCGCCAAGACCTACCAGTGGTCGAACTCGGTCGGCTTCGAACTCAGCACCGGCCCGATCAAGATCGTCACCGCCGACACCACCGGCAAACTGGACCTCACGGCCGAACTGGTCCTCCCCGACGAGACGCTGCCCACCCAGGCGAACGTCACCGTCGGCGAGCAGACCTACGCCGTCAGCGGCCAGGCCGGACCGTTCACGCTGCCCGCGAAGGAGTACCCGGTGCAGGCCGAGCCGGTCAAGGGCGCCGAGGTCAGCGTGAACGCCCCCAGCGCGACCGTCACCAAGGGCCAGACCGCGCGCGTCGCCGTGCAGGTCAAACCCAGCATGAACCTGAACTTCACGGCCGACCGGCCCGAAGTCTGCGTGGGTGACGTCGTGACCTTCACCGCCCGCGCCACCACCGAATTCGAACGGCAGACCCTCCCCGCCAGCCTGCGCGTCGAGCTGCCCGAAGGCTTCGAGGCGCAGGGCGACACCAGCGTCACCGCCCGCGTGGACGCCGCCAACCCCGGCGTGCTGACCTTCGAGGCCCGCGCCGTCGCCGCCACGCAGGGCGAGGCCCGCGCCACCCTGGCCCCCTGGAACCAGAGCCAGTCGCTGGGCGTGCAGGTGCTGCCCAGCGCCACCCAGATCGAACTGCGCCGCGCGCCCCTGGCCGCCACGCTGCCCGGCGAGACCGTCACCGTGACCCTCACGCTGCGCAACACCAGCAGCGCCCCCGCCCCCTTCGAACTGACCGACCAGCCCGGCGAGACCCTGGAAGCCCTGGACCCCACCAGCTTCAGCGGCGAACTGCAGCCCGGCGAGGAGCGGACCCTCAGCTACCGCGCCCGCGTCAAGGGCTCGGGCGGCGAGCAGGGCCAGCTGCGCGCCACGCTGAGCAGCAACTGCGACAGCCAGCAGGTCGTCGGCGGGACGTTCAGCGTCACCACGCCCACCCCGCCCGCCCCCACCCCGGTCGTCACGCAGACCCGCGAGAGCACCGTCCGCATCCCCTACGACGTCCCCACCACCAAGAACGCCACGCAGGTCCTCGTCGTGCACCAGCTCCCGGCGGGCAGCAGCTACGTGCCGGGCAGCAGCCAGCTGAGTGGCCGCCCGCTGGCCGACCCGCAGGTGGGACAGAGCGGCAAACTGTACTGGACCACCCCCGGTGCGCCCAGGGGCGTCCTGACCTACCGCGTCACGCACGAGGGCAGCCTCCCGGCCCTGCAGAGCCCCACCCTGGTCGGCAGGTACGCCGCCGGGCGCGTCAGCGTGCTGGTCGGCGAGGGGAACCTGGACGACCTGAGTGCCCTGCAGCCCGCCGCGGCCACGCAGGCCCGCGAGAACGACGGCGCGCTGAAATTCCCGCTGGACGGCGCGGTCTACCGCGACCGCGACCGCGTGACCGTCGTCGTGGAGAGCCCCGCCGACAGCGCCGAGCTGCCCCTGATCAACGGCGTGCCGGTCGACCCGGCTAGCCTGGGCCGCAAGACCGTCGACGCCGAACGCGGCACCCAGCGCCAGGAGTTCTACGGCGTCGCGCTGCGCAGCGGCGAGAACACCCTGAGCTTCGCCGGGCAGACCGTCCGCGTGTCCCTGGCGGGCACCCCCGTCAGCGCCGAGTTCAGCGGCCAGCAGCTCATCGCCGACGGCGTCACGCCCCTGCGGATCGGCATCCGCCTGAAAGACGCCGCCGGGATCAGCACCGCCAGCGGCAACGTCACCGTGCAGGCCACCCTGGAACCCACCCAGCCCGACGCGCAGCCCCGCGTGGTCAGCTACCAGGTGAAACTCACCGACGGTGAGGGCGTCCTGGAACTCGATCCGCTCGACGCGCCCGCCCACTTCGACGTCCGCGTGCGCCTGGGCGACCGCGTCATCAGCAAGGGCTTCGAGGCGCTGCCCAGCCGCACCCGCGTCGGCATCGGGCTGCTCAGCGTCGGCGGCATCCTGAGTGGCAGCGGCGTCGCCGCCGGGGAAGCCCGCGCGCAGGGCTACCTGGAAACCCCCATCGGCGACGGGAAACTGTACGTCGCCGCCAGCGGCGCCCTGAGCGCCGACCGCACCGCCAGCGGCGTCACCACCGTCCGCCAGGACCGCGACCAGGGCCTGCCCACCACCGCCAACCCCCTGCAGCGCTACCCCAACCACGGCGACAGCAGCGCCGAGACCGTGCCCCTGCAGGGCATCGACCCGGTCGCCGCGCGCTACGAACACCCGGCCTTCTCGGTCAGTTACCGTCAGGCGCCGCTGCCCGTCGACGTGTTCAACGTCGGGATCACCCCCACCGCCCTGAGCGGCTTCACGCGCAGCAACCCGCAGGTGTCCGGCTTCGTCGCCGCGCTGCCCGGCGACCTGAAACGCGTGACCCTCAGCGCCAACGGCCTGCGCGCCCTGGCCCTCCCGGACCAGGACCTCGCGGCCGACAGCGAGACCGTCACGCTGATCCTCACCGACCCGCTGACCGGCGCGCAGGAACGCCGCCCGCTGGGCCGCCTGAGCGACTACACCCTGGACGTCACCGCCGGCGTGCTGTACTTCCAGCGTCCACTGGCCCTGCTCGACGACCAGGGCCGCACCCAGAGCGTCGAGGTCAGCTACCGCCTGAACGACCCGCTCGCCGCCCGCAGCGTCGCCTGGGGCGTGCAGGGCAAGTACCGCGTGACCGACGCCCTGAGCGTCGCCGCCGCCGCCGTCAGCCTGGACGGCACGACCAGCGTCGGCGCCCGCGTCCGCTACGAACAGGGCGGCAGCCGCGCCGACCTGCTCGCCGCGTACGCCACCCAGGGCACCCTGATCGACGCCAGCGCCGGCGTGCAGGGCGACCGCTTCAGCGTCAGCGGCAGCGCCCACTACCAGACGCCCGAGTACGCGGGCCTGAACGCCGGGAAGGCCGGACTGGGCGCCGCCGCCGACGCCACCTACCGCCTGACCGACCGGTTCGCGCTGAACGCCCGCGCGGCCTACGCCGCCACGCCCGCCGCCGGAACCACGCCCGCCACCAGCGGCGGCACCGCCGAGCTGCGCGGCCTGTACAGCTTCTCGCCGTTCACGCTGGGCGCCGGGATCCGCGCGGGCTTCGGGGACCAGCAGGGCCTCGCGGCGGTCGTCAGCGCCGCCTACGCCCGTGACGGCCTGAGCATCCAGGTGGACCACGCCCAGGCCCTGAGCGGCACGCTGGACACCACCACCACCGTCAGGGCCAGCGTCCCGGTCGCGCCGGACGTCACCCTGACCGCCCGCGACGACATCAACTGGGACAAGGGCCAGCGCGCCACGCTGGGCCTGCAGACCCGGCTGGGCGGCACGAACCTCGCCGTGACCTACGACCTGCCCGGCGCCGACGGCTGGGGCAACCGCGCCCGCATCGGCGTGGACACCACCCTGCCCCTGAGTGACCGCGCCGCCGTGGACCTGAGCGGCAGCCTGATCCTCGACACCGACGGCGACACCCAGGACGAGAGCAGCTGGAACGCCGGAGCCGGCGTGCGCTACAAGACCGACACGCTGGCCGCCACCCTGGCCGCCGACGCCTCCCGCACCGACGCGGGCTTCAGCGTGGGCCTCAAGGGCGGCGCCACGTACAGCGTCAATGACCAGCTGACCGTCAGTGCCGAAGGGCACCAGATCTTCGGGGTGGGCGCCGGGGCGAACTACGCGGCGTCGGCCGCGCTGCGCGCCGGACCCTGGCAGGGCCTGAGCTACCTGCGCTACCGGGGCGGGGCCCTCGCGGGCAACGCGCCCGAGATCATCGGCGAGGCGAACGTCGAGTACCACGTTCCCCGCTACGCCCTGCGCGCCGGACTGGCCGGACGCGCCCTGCTGGACGAGCCGGGCAGCGCCACCTACCAGGGCAGCGTCAGCGGCACCTACTACCTGACCGACCGCCTGGGCCTGGGCCTCGCCGCGCGCGGCCTGGTGCAGCCCGCCACCGGCAGCACCCTGTACAGCGCCGGACTGGAAGCCAGCTACCGCGCCCTGCCCGGCACCTGGATCACGCTGGGGTACAACCCGGTGGGCTTCCAGGGCATCGGCACGAACGTCTACACCCGTCAGGGCGCGTACCTGCGCCTGGACCTGATGCTCGACGACGGACAGAGTCCCGCCCCCGCCCCCACCACCGGGGGGCGCTGAGATGAGGCCCCGCATGCACACCCTGACCACCCTGCGGCGCCTGCTGCCGCTGGCCGCCCTGTCCAGCCTGAGTCTCGCCGCCGCCACCACCTGCACCGCCACCACACCGTGGGTGCAGAGCTTCAACAGCAACGCCAGCCTGGGCAGCATCCAGAACCACACGTACGTCACGGACGTGAACACCGTGACGAACAACGCCGGGAAGTACACCTTCTGGAACAGCATTGACCACACCGGGAACGGCGGGTACGCGCTGTACCTGAACGTCGCGAACTTCGAGAACAAGAACGGCGCGCTGCTGACCACGCCCCGCGTGCTGTTCCAGCAGACCGTGACCGTCCCGGCCGGATCGAAGGTCACCTACCAGAACTACGCCCGCACGCACGCCAATACCCCCTCGCAACTGCGCTACGAGTTCACGGACCCCGCCAGTAGCACCCTGCTGGCCAGCATGAACGGCAGCGTCCTGACCACCGGGTACACCCTCCAGAAGGTCCCGGAGTTCACGGCGCCCGGCACGCAGGTCACCGTGAAGGTCCTGACCCTGAAAGACGGCGTGAACGGCGACGCGAACGTCCTGAAACTCGACGACCTGAAACTCAGCTGCGTGCCGCAGACCCAGCTGACCATCACCAAGGGCAGCAACGGCCCCTGGACGGTCGGCCAGAGCGGCGCCACCTACACCCTGACCGTGAAGAACAGCGGGAGCGCCACCACCTCCGGCGCGGTGACCGTGAAGGATCAGCTGCCCGCCGGGATCAGCGCCCCCGCCAGCTTCACGCCCGCGACGGGCTGGACCTGCACGACGAGCGGGAGCGCCGTGACCTGCACCGGCACGCCCAACCTGAGTGCCGGGTCCAGCGTGGCCCTGACGGTCCCCGTGACGGTCGGCAGCGGCGCGGTGGGCACGATCACGAACCGCGCGAGTGTCGGCGGCGGCGGCGACCCCGACCCGATCCCCGACCCGGCGAGCTGCACGACCACCGGCGGTCAGTGCGCTGCGACCACCACCACCGTCACCACGCCCACGCCGCCTGCCGTGACCGGCACCTGCACCGTCAGCACGCCGTTCCGGCAGACCTTCGACACCAACGCCTCCAGCGGGGAGATCCGCAACCACACCTACCGGAGCGACCCGAACACCGTGACCGCCACCGACGGCACGTACACCTTCTGGCGGGACATCGACCGGACCGGCAACGGCGGGTACGCGCTGTACATGAACATCGCGAACTTCGAAGGCAAGAACGGTGGCGCCCTGACCACGCCGGGCCTGCTGTACGAGCAGAAGATCAACGTGCCCGCCGGGTCCGAGCTCACCTACAGCAACTGGGTGCGCAGCCACTCCAGCACCGCCACGCAGCTGCGCTACGTGTTCCGTGACGCGGGCGGCGCACTGCTGAAACAGTTCGACGGCGCCGTCGCGGGCACCGGCTACACCCAGCAGACCGTCCCGACCTTCACCGTGAGCGGCACGCAGGTCACCCTGCAGATCCTGACGCTGAAAGACGGCACCAGCGCCGACACCAACGTCCTGAAACTCGACGACCTGAACCTCGCCTGCCCCGTGCCGCCCAGGCCCAGCCTGACCATCACCAAGACCAGCAACGGCCCCTGGACCGTCGGCCAGACCGGCGCCACGTACACCCTGACGGTCAAGAACGGCAGCGCCGTCAACAGCACCGGCACCGTGACCGTGAAGGACCAGTTGCCCAGCGGGATCAGCGCGCCCGCCAGCTTCACGCCCGCCACGGGCTGGAGCTGCACGACCAGCGGGAGCGCCGTGACCTGCACCGGCACGCCCAACCTGAACGCCGGGTCCAGTGTGGCCCTGACGGTCCCCGTGACGGTCGGCGTGGGCGCGGTGGGCACGATCACGAACCGCGCGAGTGTCGGCGGCGGCGGCGACCCCGACCCGATCCCCGATCCCGGTACCTGCACGACCACCGGCGGGCAGTGCGCCACGACCACCACCACCGTCACCACGCCCGCCCCCGCCCCCGTCTGCTCGAAGGTGTACGCCCTGAACATCGCGCCCGGCGGGAACAACCTGAACGGCGTGACCATCAACGAACTGGACGTCACCACGAACACGGTCGGCGCGCAGATCGCCGCGCTGAGCGACTCGCTCTCCACGTCCCCCAGGTCCGCCACGCTGGGCATCTCGCCCGACGCGAAACGCTTCTTCGTCGCCACCGACGACAACCGCCTGCAGGTGTACGACACCAGCCTGAAAGCCTGGTACTCCGGCGGCACCTTCAGCGGCGTGTCCGGTCGCCTGGTCCGCATGGCTGTCACCAGTACCGGCGTCGGTTACGCCATGGACGGCACCGGCAACATCTGGTCCTTCACGACCGCCAGCAGCAGCGGCTACGTGGTCACGCCACTCGGGCTCCTGACCAGCACGTCCAGCGGCGCCCCCAGCTTCCGCGACAACGGCGACTTCTTCGCGGACAGCAGCGGCAAGCTGTACATGATCAGCGCCGTGACCGGCTCGACCAGCATCGACCTGTGGCTCATCACGCCCGCGGCCAGCAGCGCCAGCGCCGAGTACCTCGGCAGCTTCAGCAACCCCGCGCAGGACTCGCAGTTCGCCGGGATCGCCGCCGCGCCCAGCGGCATCTACGCCCGCGACAACCTGGGCCGCCTCGTGAAACTGGACCTCGTGAACGTCACGTACACCCCGGTCGGCACCGCCAGCCTGGGCTCCACCGACCTGGCCAGTTGCACCTACCCGGTCCTGGCCCCCAGCCTGAACGCCGTCAAGAGCGTGACCAAGGTCGCGGGGACCAGCGGTGACAAGGTGCAGCCCGGCGACACCCTGGAGTACCGCGTCGTGATCCGCAACAGCGGCACACTGCCCGCCGGAGGCGTGACTTTCAGCGACGCCCTCCCAGCGGGAACGACCTACGTGCCCGGCAGCGCCCGCGTGAACGGCGCGACCACCACCGTCACGAACGGCAGCAGCACCAGCCTGAGCGGCGCGTACCCCTTCGCGCAGCCGGTCGGGATCTGCTCCGGGCCGACCACGCCCTGCACCACGCAGGTCCTGCGGATCGACAGCACGCCCGGCACGCTGGACAACGAGGCGGTCGTGACCTTCCGCGTGACCGTGAACCTCCCCGCCAGCTACCCGGCGGACGTGCGCAACACCGCCCTGATCCGCTTTACCGGTGGCCCGAACGGCGGCGTGCCCAGCAACGAGGTCGTCACGCCCGTGTACCAGCCGGCGAAACTGACGGTCGTCAAGACCGTGCAGAACGTCACGGCGGGCGGCCCGGTCGGCACGACCGGCGAGGGGAACCCCGGCGACGTCCTGGAGTACTGCATCGCCACCACGAACGTCGGCGGGCTGAACGCCACGAACATCACCTTCAGCGACGTGGTCCCCGCCAACACCGCCTTCCAGGTGGGGGGCTTCGCGGCCGGGCAGGACATCAAGGTGACCACCCCGGCGGGCACGGTGTACTACACCGCCGCTGCCGACGGGGACGCCGGGCTGCTCAGCGGCGGGAAGGTCACGGTGCAGGCCGGCAGCTTCGTGCTGGCCCCCGCGCAGACCGTCACGTTCTGCTTCCGCGCCAGCATCCAGTAATCCACGCCAGTCAGCGGGCCGCCCATCCCAGGGCGGCCCGCACTCATGTGCCCTTGAGCGGCGCTGAAGACGGGGCGCAGGCGTACCGTCGCGCCCGGCGCGCTGCGGGAGAGTGACCCTCATGCTCGGCGGGACTCAACTCGTGTGGTTCAAGAAGGACCTGCGCGTGCACGACCACGCGCCCCTCGCGCAGGCCGCCGGGCGCGGACCGATCCTGCCGGTGTTCATCTACGAGCCCGAACAGCTGACCCATGAGGAGTTCGCCGGGCACCACCTGACGTACCTGAACGAGTCCCTGCGCGAACTGGACGCAGCCCTGCGGGCGCTGGGCACCCCGCTGGTCGTGCGGGTGGGCGAGGCGGTGGCTGTGCTCGACGAGCTGCGCGAAGCCCACGGCGTGACGGCCGTGTGGGCGCACGAGGAGACCGGCAACGGCGTGAGCTACCAGCGCGACCGCCGGGTGCGGGCCTGGGCGCGGGCGCGTGGGCTGCCCATGACCGAACTGCCGCAGAACGGCGTGATCCGCCGCATGAGGAACCGCGACGGCTGGGCCGCCACCTGGGAGGAACGCCTGGGTGCCCCGCAGGTCGCCGCGCCCGCGCAGCTGAGGGGCGTGGACGCCGACCCCGGCGGCCTGCGCACCCACGCCGAACTGGGCGTGCCCGCCAGCGCGAAGACCATCCCGCCGGGGGGCCGCGCCGCCGCGCTGGACACGCTGGACTCGTTCCTGACGGCGCGCGGCGTGAACTACATGCGCGAGATGAGCAGCCCCCTGAGCGCCGAGGCCAGCTGCTCGCGTCTGAGTGCGCCACTGGCCTTCGGAACGATCTCGCTGCGGGAGGTGCTTCAGGCAACCCGGCAGCGCCTCGCCACCGTCAAGGGCGACCCCGGGGCCGACCCGCGCTGGGTGCGGTCCCTGCGGTCGTACGAGTCGCGGCTGCACTGGCACTGTCACTTCATGCAGCGCCTGGAAAGCCAGCCAGATATGGAATTCCGCACCCTGAACCGCGCCCTGGACGGCCTGCGCGAACACGAATGGAATCAGGACTTCTTCGACCGCTGGCAGCACGGGCAGACCGGCTACCCCCTGATCGACGCCTGCATGCGGATGCTGCGCGAGACCGGGTGGCTGAACTTCCGCATGCGCGCCCTGCTGGTCAGTTTCGCCACGCAGCACCTCTGGCTGCACTGGCGCCAGCCCGGGCTGTTCCTGGCGCGCGAGTGGCTGGACAACGAACCCGGCATCCACTGGTCCCAGATGCAGATGCAGAGCAGCACGGTCGGCATCAACCGCGTGCGCATCTACTCCCCGACCCGGCAGGCGCGCGAACAGGACCCGGACGGGGTGTTCATCCGTCGCTGGCTGCCGGAACTCGCGGACGTGCCCACCGACTTCATCCACGCCCCCTGGGAGTGGAGCGGCGCCGGACGCCTGAGCTACCCGCCGCCCATCGTGAACGAACAGGAGGCCGGACGCCGCGCCCGCGCCCGCATCAGTGCCGCCCGCGCCAGCCCGGCCTTCGAGGCCGAGGCCCGCCGCATCTACGTGAAGCACGGCAGCCGCAAGAAGGCGGACCTGCGCGCCGAAAGGAAAGCTCAGGGTCTGCCCGACAAACACCCACCCTCCCGGCGGTCCGCTGCCGTAAAAAGGACCATCATGAGCGACCAACCCGATCTGTTCGGCCTCGCCCCGGCCGCCCCGAAGGCCATCGTGCCCAGCGGCCTGCCTGACGACTGGCAGCAGGCCCTGCACGGCGAGTTCAGCGCCCCGTACTTCCACGAACTGAAGGACTTCCTGATAGAGGAACGCCGCGCCGGCAACGTGTTCCCGCCCGCGCCGGACGTGTTCAACGCGCTGCGCTTCACGCCGCTGGACGAGGTGAAGGTCCTGATCCTGGGCCAGGACCCGTACCACCGCCCCGGTCAGGCGCACGGCCTGAGCTTCAGCGTCCGCCCCGGCGTGACCATCCCCCCCAGCCTGCGGAACATCTACAAGGAACTGACCGCCGACCTGCCCGGCTTCACCGCCCCCCGCCACGGCTACCTGAAAGGTTGGGCCGAGCAGGGCATCCTGCTGCTGAACGCCGTCCTGACCGTCCGCGAGGGGCAGGCGAACAGCCACGCCAACAAGGGCTGGGAGCACTTCACGGACGCCGTCATCCGCACCGTGAACGACAAACCCGATCGGGTCGTGTTCGTCCTGTGGGGCGCGTACGCCCGCAAGAAGAAGAAACTCATCACCGCACCCCAGCACGTCATCATCGAGTCCGCGCACCCCAGCCCGCTGAGCGAGGCGAAATTCTTCGGCAGTCGCCCCTTCAGCCAGGTGAACGCCGCGCTGGAAGAGGCGGGCCTGACGCCCATCGACTGGCAACTGCCCATGCAGGTCACGGAATGAAGCGGATTCCGTCTGTTTCGCGATCCACCCGGAACAGCACCGGGTGGCCCGCTCCACGCCCGGAACCCGCGCCGCTCCCACTCTGCGGGGCAGCTCTACGAGTCGCGTCCGCTCGGGTTGCACGGTTCTGGCAAACCATGCAACCGGAGGCGATATGACCTCCCGCACCCAGATCCTCGCCGAGGAGTACCTGCGCCGCGAGGGCAACGATCCCAAGAAGTTCAAATACTTCTGGCCGGACGGCACCCCCTACCGCGAGAAGGCGGGCATCGAACGCATCGCGAAGCTCGCCGTGCCCCCCGCCTACGAGGACGTGTACGTCAGCCCCGACCCGGACGCCGAACTTCAGGCCTTCGGGCGCGACGCCGCCGGACGCCTCCAGTACCGCTACCACCCGGACTTCGTGCAGGCGGGCGCGCTGAAAAAATGGCAGCGCCTCACCCGCTTCGCCGGAGCACTCGGCACCCTCAAGACCGTCACGGCAGGCGACCTGCGCGCCCAGGGCCTCCCACCCCGCAAGGTCACGGCCCTCATGACCCGCCTGCTGCACGTCGCCCGTTTCCGCGTCGGCAACGACATCTACGCCCAGCAGCACAAAACCTACGGCCTCAGCACCCTCCGCCAGCGGCACGTGAAAGTCGAGGGGAACACCGTCACCTTCCACTTCAAGGGCAAGCACGGCATCACGCAGCACAAGGCCACCACCGACCGCACCCTCGCCACGAACATCGGCCGCCTGCTCGACCTGCCCGGCCCCTGGCTGTTCCAGACCGTAGATGCCGAAGGCACCCGCAGGCGCGTCCGCAGCGGCGAACTCAATGCGTACCTCAGGGAAGTCATCGGTCCGTTCACCGCCAAGGACTTCCGCACCTGGGGCGGCACCCTCCTCGCCGCCGAATACCTCGCCGAGGCGGGCGTCGCCGACACCGAGAAACAGGCCCGGCAGACCCTCGTCGACTGCGTCAAATACGTGGCCGCCGACCTCGGCAACACGCCCGCCGTCACCCGCAGCTCCTACATCTGCCCCGTCATCTTTGACCGCTACCTGGAAGGCAAGATCCTCGACGACTACGAACCCCGCGCCACGAAGGGCGAGAGCGACCTGGGCGGCCTGACCCGCAGCGAAGCCGCACTCAAACGCCTGCTGGAAAGCGAAAAAACGCTGAGGACGAGGCGGAGGAAGGCGGCGTAGGGGAGCCCACTCACCTCAGGGCAGAGCGAGAGCCCCGCTGACGCACAGGGGAAACCTCAGCTGAACCCCTGATCCAAGCTGATGCCAATGGCGTGGCCTGTCGTGGTCGGGGGCGCCCTGCCTGCCTGATACGGATTCCGTCTGTTTCGTTGACAACCTCGGGTGCTAGGGGGTAGTGACGGAACAGGAGAAAGCGGAAGATCCGGTATGCCTACCAAAGAACTTCCGCTCCATCAGCATACCGTCGTCGACCTATTCATCATCATCTACGTCTACGTCGACGATTACCTCAAGGCCGCTGCGTGCAGCGGCCTTTTCACGCTCCCGAACGAGCCGCACCAGAAGGGCAGCTACGCTGAATTGATGACCATTGCGCTCGTCGGCGATTTGCTCGCACAGCCCTCGGTGCAGCAGTGGTACGCCCAGGTGCGAGCCACGTATGGCTTCCTCTTTCCCGTCCTTCCGGATCGCACGCGGTATCTGCGGATTCAACAGAATCTCGAACGGATCTACGCGGATCTCGCGTTGCGCCTGCCCCACTTCGACGACGACACGGTGTACGTCATCGACAGTAAGCCGCTGGTGTGTTGTGTCGGAGGGCGGCACAAACGGCCCAGAGCGATGACCACGGCCACCAGTGGCCGTGGTGGACAGGGAGGATACGGCAAAACGGGGTTCTTTTACGGCTTCAAACTGCATGCCGTGATCGACGATCACGGCATGCTCGTGCGCTTTGCCATTGTGCCAGGTCGAGAAGGTGACCCACCGGTGGCACGAGCACTCCTGGAAGTTCAGGAAGCCAGACTGGTCCTTGGGGATCGGGGATACCAGGGATGCGGCGTGTATGCGCAGCCGAAGAAGAACTTCAAAAGGCCGCGCCCCTGGTGGGGCGCGATGCGGTGGGTTCGGAAGACCATCGAGACTGTTTTTTCTCGGTTGGATCGTTCATTTCACTTGATGCTGCCGCAACTGAATTCAGAGCGCTCCATCCGGGCGCATGTGTGTCGGAAGGTTGCGGCACACAACCTGGGGCTTTTTTTCGGGGCATTCTGATCCCCTAGCACCCGAGGTTGACAGATCGGAACACTACCGATCTGCCAACTCCACGCCCGGAACCCTGTTTTCTCCTCCTCGCTCCGCTCGGGTTGAACGGTTTTTACAAACCATTCAACCGGAGTCCGTATGACTGCGCGCCTGCTTCCGGTGCGTCCCGCCCTGCGCGCCCTATGATGCGGCTCATGACGAAGCGGCCCGCCGTGGGGGACAAGCAGGACAAGGGAAGTGACGTGCAGGCGATGTTCGCCAGCATCGCGCCCCGTTACGACCTTCTCAACCGCGTGCTGAGCCTCGGGGTGGATAAGGGCTGGCGGCGCGCGGCGGCCCTGGAGGCGCTGGCGCTGAGGCCTGCGCGGGTGCTGGACGTGGCGACCGGGACGGCGGATTTCGCGCTGGAACTCAAGACCCGCGCCCCGCAGGCCGAGGTGATCGGCAGTGACTTCGTGCCGCAGATGCTCGCCATCGGCCGCGAGAAGGCTGCCGCGCGGCGCATCGACATCCGCCTGGAGGAGGGGGACGCGCTGAACCTGCCGTACCCGGACGGGAGTTTCGATTCGATCACGTGTGCGTTCGGGTTCCGGAACTTCGCGGATTACGCGCGGGGCCTCGCGGAATTTCACCGGGTGCTCGCGCCGGGCGGGCGGGCCGTGATCCTGGAGTTCCCCCCGCCACGCCCGGGCCTGCTGGGGAGCCTGTTCCGCGTGTACTTCCAGCATGTGCTGCCGCGCATCGGTGGGCTGATCAGCGGGAACGCCTCGGCGTACACGTACCTGCCCGAGAGCGTGCTGGCCTTCCCGGAACCCGAACGACTGGCGCAACTGATGCGCGCCACGGGCTTCCGCACCCGGTACCGCCTGCTGACCTTCGGCATCGCCGCGATTCACGTGGGGGACAAGCTGCCGTAAGGCACATCTGCTCGACTCGCGCATGTGCGGCGGGCAGCATGGACCCATGCGAGGAATGTTGCGGGTGGCGGCCCTGTTGGTGGGCCTGTGGGGTGGCGGGGCGCAGGCGCAGGCCACCCCGTTCACGGTGGGTGTGGAGCGTGTCCCGGAGGGTCTGCGGGTCCACTGGCCGTCCGGGGGGGAGGTCGGGGTGCTGTCCTGCCGGGGTGCGACCCTGACCCTGCGCCGGGCAGGGGCCGGCACGACCAGTCCAGACCCACTGCGGGTGCTGTTTCTGGGTTCGCGGCTGATGTTCGGGAAGGTCACCCCGACCCTCGCCCCGGACGAGGTGCGCTTCACCTGCACGTCCGCCTCCCCGCTGCCGGACGTGCGGCTGGGCGTGGACGTGAGCCTGCGCTGGCGCTGACCTCCCCCGTATGGCTGTCAGGCCGGGACGGGCTCGCCGGGCTGATCCTCGTACTGGCGGGCCTGGAGGGCCCACAGGTCGGCGTACTCGCCGCCGCGCGCGAGGAGGGCGGCGTGGGTGCCGTCCTCGATGACCTGCCCGGCCTTCATGACGAGGACCCGGTCGGCCATCAGGACGCTGCCGAGGCGGTGCGTGACGAGCAGCGTGGTGCGGCCGCGTGCCAGGGCGGCGAAGGTGCCGAACACCTCGGCCTCGCTGCGGGGGTCGAGGGCGGCGGTGGGTTCGTCGAGGATCAGCACGCGGGCGCCTCTGTACAGGGCGCGGGCGGTGGCGAGTTTCTGCCACTGGCCGCCGGAGAGCTCCGCGCCGCCGAACGCCTGCCCCAGGCGGGTGTCGAGCGTGCGGGTGCCCGTCAGGACGGTGTTCAGGCCGCTGCCCTGCACGGCGGCGTTCAGGCGGGCGTCGTCCTGCGCCTGCCCCAGGAGGATGTTCTCGCGCAGCGTCCATTCGAAGCGGGCGAAGTCCTGGAAGATGGCGGCGACGCCTGCCCGCCAGTCGTTCAGGTCGAGGTCGCGCAGGTCGGTCTGCGCCGCGCCCGTGCCGATCAGGATGCGCCCGGAGGTGGGGTCGTAGTAGCGCAGCAGCAGTTTGATCAGGGTGCTCTTGCCCGCGCCGTTCTCGCCGACGATGGCGACGGTCTGTCCGGCGGGGATGGTCAGGGTCACGTCCCGCAGCGCGGGCGGCTGGTCGCGGTACGCGAAGCTGACGTTCTCCAGGGTGATCGTGCCGTCTGCGGGCGTGGGCTGGGGCCGGGCGGGGCTCTGCACGCCGCCGGGGGCGTTCAGGAACGCGTCCAGCTTGGCGAACCAGCTCAGGTGCTGCGTGCCGATGCTGCCCATCTCGGCCAGGCCGCTCAGTTCCTGCCGCAGGGCCGCCAGGGCCGTGACGACCAGCGCCACGCTGCCCGCTCCGACCCGCCCGGCCTGCGCCTGCGCGACCACGAACGCGAACAGGCCCCCGGTGACCAGCAGGGACAGCGCCTCGAAGGGGAGCAGGGCCAGCAGGCCGCGCGTGCGCTGGGCGCGCAGGCTGTTCTGGTACGCGCGGGTGCGGGTCAGCGCCTCGCGTTGCAGGTGCGGGGCGAGGCCGTACAGGCGGACCTCCTTGGCGTACTCGTGCCGCAGCGCCACGCGGGACAGGTAGTTCACCTCGCGCGCCTCGGGGGTCTTCTGGATGAACAGGCTCCAGCCCAGCCGGTAGAACTGCATCTGCCGCGTCATCAGCGGCAGCAGGCCCGCCACGACCACCAGCGGCACCCACCACCCGACCAGCAGCAGCGTGGCCGCCACGCTGATCGCCGCCACGACGTTCCGCAGGGCGTACACCAGCGTGGACAGCAGGTTCAGCGGCCGGTGACTCGCGCCGCCCTGAAGGACCTCGATGTCGTCGTGAAACTGCGGGTCTTCCAGCACGTCCAGGCCCTGCAGTTCGGTCATGCGGCGCATCAGGCGCTGGTTCACGTGCAGGGTGTAGTGATCGGCGGCGACGCCCTGCATGACCTGCGTGACGGTCGCCGTGACCTGTGACAGCAGCGCTGCGCCCGCCCACGCGCCCGCCAGCGCCGGGAGGTTCACGCTCTGCCCGGCCAGCAGGCCGCTCACGCCGTCCACCGTCCACTTCCCGATCAATATGGTCACGGCGGGCAGCGCACCCTGCGCCGCGCCGCTCAGGAACAGGCCCGCCGTGACGAGCGGCTGGGCACGCCACAGGTCCGGCAGGGTCAGGCGCAGGGTGCGCCACAGGTCACGGGCAGGCAGGGAGGGCTGGGTCATGGGAGGCCCGCAGCGTACGGAAACGCACCTGGGGCGCGGGCCGCAGGTGCGCTTGACGTGGGAATCAATGACGCATGGATCAGTTCAGGGTCTTGATGTACGCGTGCAGGTCGGCGATCTGCGCGTCGCTGATCTGCGCCTCGGTGTAGCGGGGCATGGTCGTGGACAGTTCACGCTCGGGCGTCTTGCCTTCGCGCAGGGTGGTGGTGAACTGCGCCAGCGTCCAGCTCCTGGGCCCGTCGGCGGTCACGAGGCTGGGGCCGATGTTCCCCTGACCGTTCGCACCGTGGCACCCGGCGCAGTTCCCGGCGAACACCGTCTGCCCGGCCTCGGCGTTCCCGGCGGCCTCCTCCGCGCCGGTCTGGTCTTCACCCGCGCTGCCGGTCGTCTCGCCCGCAGGCGTCGCATCGCTGCCTTCACTCCTGCCGGCGTCGGCGGGGCCGTTCTCGTTGGCGTTGGCGGGCGCGGTGCTGGCAGGGGTCGCCTCGGCGGGTTTGCCCATCATCTGCGGCGTGGCGATCAGCAGGCCCACGCCCAGCACGACGCCCAGCGTGGCCCCCAGCGCCCAGGAGGCGGCGCTGCCCCGCACCCAGGGGTGGGCGGCCTGATTCCGCGTGGAGAGAGGGCCGGGCGGGCTGGAATCAGGTGCGTTCATGCGCGGAGCATACCGCCCGGTCAGCCGGGCAGAAATCCCGCGCTGCATGAGCAATCCTTCATGCAGCGCACGCCCTATAGCAGCGGCTGGGGCGGCGCGGCGCGGTCCTCGTCGGGCCACCACTGCCGCGTGGCGAGGTCGCAGCGGCCGTCCCGGAATTCCACGCCCTCGGCCATCAGGAGGCGTTCCTGCATGTCCCCGAAACCGACCTTGTGGGTGCTGACGCGGCCCTGCGCGTTGATGACCCGCTGCCACGGCAGATCTGATCCGCCGACCAGCGAGTTCAGCACGAACCCCGCCTGCCGCGCCGCGCCGGGATTCCCAGCCAGCAGGGCCAGTTGCCCGTAGGTCATGACGCGGCCCTCGGGAATGCGGGCCACCAGCGCCAGGACGCGCTCGCGGAAGCCGGGGGTGGGGTCGGTGGTCGTGCCGGGGCTGGTCATGCGGGCATTCTGGCAGGGGAGGGGGGCGGTGGGGTCGTCGGGTCAGCGTTTCGTGGCGGTGTGACGGCGGGTCAGCGTTTCGCGGCGGTGGCCGCGGTCTCGGTGGCCGTGCCGTCGGCGGTCACGCCACTGACGAGCGCCTCGCGGATGCCCTGCGCGATGCCCAGCGCCACGCGGTCCAGGTAGTTGCTGTCCTGCAGGTTCTGCCCGTCCACGGGGTGGCTGGCGAAGCCGATCTCGACCAGGGCGGCGGGGACGCGGCTGTTGCGCAGCACGCTCAGGGACTGGGTGTTCTTCAGGCCCTTGTCGAACGCGCCGGTCTGCTGCACCATCTGCGCCTGCAGCAGCGCGGCCAGGGCGCTGCTGCGCGCGTGGTTGGGGTTCCACCACGTCTCGATGCCGTAGCCGCGCAGGGCGGCGGAGGCGTCCAGGGCGTTCACGTGAATGCTGACGAACAGCGCGGTGCCGGGGGTGCCCAGCGCGGCGCGCAGTTGCAGGTCGGTGTTCTTCACGGGGTGCAGTTCGCGGTCGCTGTCGCGGGTCAGGACGACGTCCACGCCCGCGGCGCTCAGCAGGTCGCGGACGCGCAGCGCGACGTCCAGCGTGACCTGTTTCTCGATGACGGCGCCGACCGCGCCGGGGTCCTTCCCGCCGTGTCCGGGGTCGAGGACCACGCGGGGTTTCACGAGGCTGGTGCTCAGGGCCAGCAGCGCGGTGGGGCGCGCGGCGAACTGCGGCGCGACGGCCTGCACGGTGCGCTGGCTGGCGGTCAGGGGGGTGCGGTCGGCCAGTGCGGGGGACAGGTCGAGGACCAGCCGGGACAGGTCGCCCCCGGCGGGTGGGAGCAGTTGGGCGCGCCAGCCGCTGCGGTCGGTGGTGCGCGCGGCGGTGCTCAGGGTGACGGCGGCGCCCTGCGCGGTGGGGGTGACGGTCCAGCCGCGCAGTTCGGGGCTGACGCCCGTGGCCTGCTGCGCGGCGGCGGTGACGCCGTTCAGGACGATTTTCAGGCCGCTGGGGCCGGTCGTGATGCGGTAGCTGCTGCCCGGCGGGAGGTCCAGGACCACGCGGGTCTGGCCGGGGCTCTTGCCGATGCGGGGCGCGCCCAGCGGGGCGGGGCGGGCGGGGCCGGGGACGCTGCCCTGCAGGGCGCTGGGCTGCGCGGGGTTGGCGTCCGGCAGGGTGGGGGCGGGCAGGGGGACGCTGCGGCTGACCTGATCGCCGGGGGGGAGGCTGCCGGGCAGCGGGGCGTTCAGGACGCTCTGCGCGGCGGGGGTGGTGGGGGCGCTGGTGAGGACCTGGCCGCGCACGCTGCTCAGGGCGCCGCCGCTGATGCCGGGGCCGAATTCGAGGATCAGGACGCGGCGGCCGGTGGCGAGGTTGGCCTCGCTGGCGCGCCAGCCGTCGCCAGGGGCCAGCGGGTAGGGGGTGATCAGCGTGACCTGTCCGGCTCCGGCGCGGTACTCGCTGACGCTGACGCCGAGTTTCGCGGTGATGCCGGGCTGCACGCGCGCGCCCTGCACGTCCACGCGCAGTCCGGTGAAGGTGGGGGTCAGGGTGTAGCTGAGCGCAGCGGGCAGGTCGAACACGACGCGGGTGACGCTGCCCTGGTTGCTCACGCGGGGGCTGCCGAAGGTGGCGCCGTCGGGCGTGGCGGGTGCCGGGGTCAGCGGCGCGAGGCTGGGGAGGTTGACGCCGGGGGCGCCGGGCGTGAAGGGGGTCGCGGTCTGGGCGTGGCTGACGGTCGCGACCGTGAACAGCAGGCCAGATGAGAGCAGGATGGCTGTTCGCTTCATGTGTCTTTTACTGTACGGGAGGCCAGTGAGAACTCCGGGCTGCGGCTCATGGGGGTGTCGTCAGCCAAAAGAGTGACTGGTGCGTCGTTTTTCCCGGTGTGTCTCATGATCGCTGCCGCCGGGTGCGTGGAATCATGAGGGGCTGTGAGGTTTCCGGCGTGCTGGCGCGGGGAAAGTCGGGGGAGTGTGACCTTGTTACGATGCTTTATTTAACAAAGCATAGTAGAATAGAGAGCATGACTGCCTCCTTCACCCCCTCCAGCCCCGACCGGCTCCGCGTGGACATCTGGTCCGACGTCGCCTGCCCCTGGTGCTACGTCGGCAAACGCCGCTTCGAGCAGGCCCTCACCCAGTTCCCGCACCGCGATCAGGTCGAGGTCGTCTGGCACTCCTTCGAACTCGACCCCGGCATGCCCGCCGAACACCCCCAGAACATGCGCGACGCCCTCGCCAGGAAGTACGGCCGCAGCGCGCAGGACGCCCAGGGCATGATGGACCACATGACCGGCGTGGCCGCCACCGAGGGCCTGGACTACCACTTCGACCGCGCCCGCCTGGGCAACACCTTCTCCGCGCACCAGCTGATCCACCACGCCGCCGCGCACGGCCTGCAGGACGCCATGAAGGAACGCCTCCTGCGCGCCTACATGAGCGAGGGTGCGCTCATCAGCGACCTGGACACCCTGGTCCGCCTGGCCCAGGAGGTCGGCCTGGACGGCACCGAAGCCCGCGCGGCCCTGCTGAGCGGCCGCCACGCCCACGCCGTCCGCCAGGACGAGGCACAGGCCCAGGCGCTGGGCATCAGCGGCGTGCCGTTCTTCGTGCTGGGCGGCAAGTACGGCATCAACGGTGCGCAGGACCCCCAGACCCTGCTGGGCGCGCTGAACCAGGTGTGGGAGGAAACCCACCCCGCGCCCCTCCAGATGCTCGGCACCGACACCCCCGCCGACGGCTGCGAGGACGGCCAGTGCGCCGTCCCCGAACGCGCCTGACCCAGGAACGCAGACGCCCCCGGCGCACAGGTCCGGGGGCATCGTTCGCGTGAAGTTCAGGCCGGGTCGGGCGTCAGCTGCCCGCTGGGCGCCGGGCCGTCCTCGGGCCGCCCGCCCAGGTCCACGGGCGGCAGGGTGCCCCCGGCCAGCACGGTCTGCAACTCCTCGCCGCTGAGGCTCTCGCGGGCGACCAGCTCGTCGGTCAGGCGGTGCAGGATGTGCGCGTGCTCGGTCAGCAGGGTCAGCGCCCGCTCGAACTGCCCGTTCAGGATGCGGCTGACCTCCGCGTCGATCCGCTGCGCGGTGTGGTCGCTGTACACGCCCTGCTGCGGTCCGAAGCCCAGGTAACTGCCGCTCTCCTGCGCCAGCGCCAGCTGCCCCACCTCGCTCATGCCCCACTCGGTCACCATGCGCCGCGCCAGCCCGGTCGCCTGCTGGAAGTCGTTCGCGGCGCCCGTCGTGACCTGCCCGGTGGCGACCTGCTCGGCGGCGTGCCCGGCCAGCGCCACGCAGATGCGGTCCAGCAGCGCCGCCCGCGTGTAGTGCATGCGGTCCTCCGGGGTGTACAGCGCGCTGCCCAGGCTGCGTCCGCGCGGCACAACCGTCAGCTTGTGCGCCTTGTCCGCGTGCGGCAGGAGCTGGGCGGCAAGGGCGTGGCCGACCTCGTGGTAGGCGGTGACCTTCCGGTCGGCCTCGCGCACGACCATGCTGCGCCGCTCCGGGCCCATCAGCACGCGGTCGCGCGCCTCGTCCACGTCCCGGCCCGTGATCCGGGTGCGCCCGGACCGCGCGGCGAGGAGTGCGGCCTCGTTCAGGAGGTTTTCGAGGTCCGCGCCGACCATCCCGGCGGTGCGCCGGGCGATCACGCTCAGGTCCACGCTCGGATCCAGGGGCTTCTTGCGCGCGTGGATGCGCAGGATCATCTCCCGCCCCCGCACGTCGGGGGCGTCCACGACGACCTGCCGGTCGAAGCGTCCCGGGCGCAGCAGCGCGGCGTCGAGGACGTCGGGGCGGTTGGTGGCGGCCAGGATGATGACCTCCTGCCCGGAGGAGAAGCCGTCCATCTCGACGAGGAGCTGATTTAAAGTCTGTTCGCGTTCGTCGTTGCCGCCCTGCATGTTGACGCCGCGTTTGCGGCCGACGGCGTCGATCTCGTCGATGAAGACGATGCAGGGGGCACTCTTGCGGGCCTGTTCGAAGAGGTCGCGGACGCGGGCGGCGCCGACGCCGACGAACATCTCGACGAAGTCGCTGCCCGAAATGCTGAAGTAGGGGACGCGGGCTTCACCCGCGACGGCTTTGGCCAGGAGGGTCTTGCCGCTGCCAGGAGGGCCGACGAGGAGCACGCCGTGGGGGATGCGGGCGCCGAGCTGGTGGTAGCGGTCGGGGTGACGGAGGAAGTCGACGACTTCCTGGAGGTCGGCCTTGGCCTCGTCGCAGCCGGCGACGTCGCCGAAGGTGAGTTTGATCTGCCCTTCGCTGATCACCGCCGCCCGTGACCGCCCGAAGGTGCTCGCTGCGTCCGTTCCACCCCCCTGACGGCTGCGCAGCAGCAGCACGATCAACCCCACGATCAGCGCCAGAGTCAACAGGAGGCTCAGGGCGCCCAGCACGCTCAGGCGGGGCGGCGCGCCGTACGACACGTTCACGCCCCGCGCCTGCAGCGATTCCAGGTTCAGCAGCGGGTCCGCCGCGAGGGTCCGCGTGCGGTACGGCCCGCTGTCCAGCGCGCCCGTCACGACCGCCGTGCCGTTCTGGAACGTGATCGTCGCGGTTCTCACCTGCCCGCCGTCCAGCGCCCGCGCGAACGCCGTCACGTCCAGCTCGCCGCTCTGCGCGCGCGGCCACAGCACCCACGCCAGCAGGAGGACCAGCACCGCCCCCCCGGCCACCCACAGCCACGCTCCGCGCTTCATGCCACAGTCTAAGCCGCCCACTCTGGCCGCAACTGCAACGCACCCCCCACCCCACCCCGGCAGGGGGCCGCACTTCACGCACTCCTGAGAAACACCCCGGCGGGGCAGACGTCCGTCAGGTTCAGACGGCATACTCTACCGATGCTGTCCGCCCGCCCGCACTCCAATCCCTCGCGCCGCCACCGTTTCCGAACGGCGCTGCTCGGCACCCTGAGCCTGCTCACGCCGCCCCTGACGGGCGGCGCATCCCTGCTGCTGCTGACCGCACCCGCCGCGCGCGCCGCGCAACCCGGCCTGGGCAGCGTCCAGCTGACCTTCAGCGTCGACTCGGCCGACCTGTACGTGAACGGCGCGCCCCAGCGCTGGCAGAACCCGCCGCGCAACATCGCCGGGCGCACCATGCTCCCGCTGCGCGAGGCCGCCGCGCTGCTCGGGCAGCCCCTGCAGACCAGCGGCACCCAGGTGCAGCTCGCCCGGCTGAGCCTCGACACCCGCCGCAACACCGCCACCCTGAACGGCAGCGCGCAGCCCACCGGGACCGTCGCCAGCGTCGGGCTGGTCACGTACGTCAGTGCCCGCGCCCTGGCCGACGCCCTGAACGGCAACCTGTCCGGCGACGACCGCACCTTCACCCTGACCGCCCTGCGCGACGGCGGGAACCCCATGAGCCCCCAGGCGCGCTTCAGCACCGACAAGAACACCTACGCGCCCGGCGAACGCGTCGTGTACACCGAGTACCCCTTCGACCCGGACGGCGCGGACATCACCGCCCGCCGCTGGACCGGCCGTCAGGACGCGTACTTCCAGCCCGGCACGTACACCGTCACGCTGACCGTCACGAACAGCCGCGGCCTCCAGAGCCAGCCGTTCACCCGCACCATCCGCGTCGAGGGGCAACCCATCGACACGCCCCTCACGTACGCCCTGAAGTACGCGCAGCCCGGCGACGCCTTCCCCGACCCGCAGATCCTGACCTACCCCGCCGCGCTGATCAGCCCGCAGGCCAGCCCCAGCTACCCGCTGCTGTTCAGCGACAGCCCCGAAATTCCCGACCAGAGCGGCGTCCTGTACCAGGACAGCGTGACCGGTCGCGCCCGCCTGCTCGGGTACCACCTGAACGGGCTGGGCCGCGCCGCGCGGCTGTACGTCGTCGCGCGCAACCTCGAGAGCCGACCCGTCGAGGTCCGCAGCGAACGCCTCGGCGAGACCGCCCCCACCCGCATCGAGAGCATCCTGGGGCAGGTGACGCTGCTGGAGTACTTCGCGTCCACCGGCGGCACCACCCTGACCCTCGCGCCCGGCCAGTCGGCCGCCGTGTACGCCAGCCCCACCCTGAGCGCGGGCAGTGGCGTGAACGTCATGCAGGACCTCAGCACCAGCGGCCGGGTCGAACTGACGTTCGTGATGCTCGACGACACCCTGCCGCCCACCCCGCAGGTCATCCAGCAACTGCCGTACCTGAAACCCGACGGGCGCCACACGCGCGGCACCTTCCCCGACGCCGTCCGCACCCTGCGCGTCACGCTGGGCGCCCTGCCCACCCGCCTGATCATCGGGGACGGCCGCGTGGACCCCGCCGTGACCGGCACCGACGTCCTGACCGGCCAGCCCGTGCGCCTGAGCGGCAACTACGGCGTGCTGTACGACCTGGAAGTCAACGGCGCCGCCGGGACCGCCGTGGCCCTCAGCCCCCGTGGCGGCCTGTACCGGGGCGCCATGAACATTCAGGACGGCCCGATCACGCAGACCATCAAACTGCCCCGCAGCGGCAACGCCCTGAAACCCGACGAGCCCGTGCTGCTGTGGCGCCCCCAGAGCGACCGTCTGAACATCGATTTCGTGCCCAGCAGCGGCAGCAACCTGCCCATCAGCCTGATCTTCTACCGCGCGGGCCGCGCCGGAGCGGAAGGCGGCGTCATCAAGACCTACCGCCCCTGACGCGGCCGGGAGGTGTCGGCCACTCCCGCCGGGCTGCCCCGGTCCCGGCAGGCGGGCGCTACACTGCCCGCTCGTGAAGCGCCTGCCCATCCCGACCCTGATCCTGCCTGTCCTCCTCGTGCCTGCCCTGAGTGCCTGCGCGCCCGGCCTGAGCGGCCCCGCCGTGACCGACCCGATCTTCGTTCCGGGTCAGGAATGGAAGGTGTCGCTGTCGGACACCATCTCGGCCGGGAAGGTGCCGGAAGTGGTGCCGCCCCGTGACTTCTGGACGAAGAGCACCGCGCTGTACACGAAAACCGAGTCGGTCCCGAACCTGCTCAGCATGACCTACACCTTCCAGTACAGCCCGGCCGGGAAGACCCCGGAATTCATCTCGTTTCAGTGGCGCGGGTCGGTGGGACGCGCGGACTACGGGTACGTCTGCGTGGTCCGCACCGAGGGGAAGGTCGCCGTGGGACAGGTGCTGACCGGTGTCACCGTGACCGGGCAGTCGAACAGCAACCTGCTGGACCGCTTCGAGATCCGCGAGTACCTGCAGACCGGCGCGCTCAGGAAAGAAGACACCTGCACCATGCAGCGCGTGAAGTGAAGGTGCGCCGCGCCCCTGACGTGAGGCGAGGGCCGTGACGTGAACCCGGTCGGGGACGGCGCAACTGCCACTGCGCTGCCCGCAGGATGAGGCTAAGCTGTGAGTCGTATGAAGCTTCCCGCCGGGTCATCTGCGTCTGCGTCGTCTGCGCTGCTGGCGCTGCCCCTGACGCTGGGGTTGACCGCCTGCCCCTTCACGCCGGACCCCACGCCATCGTCCCCGGTGACGACCTGCACCCTGACGGCCACCGACTGGGCGCGGATCGAATCACCCGGTCACTCCGCCGCGCGGCAGTGGAACGAACTGGCCCTGCACGGCATCCGCAGCGTCCTGCCGTCCCCCACCGCGCACGCCCGGACGCTGTACCACCTGTCCGCCGCGACGTTCGACACCTGGGCCGCCTCGCAGCCCGGCGCGACCGGCGTGTTCAGCCGCGAGAAACTGAACCTGACGCCGCAGCAGACCGAGGTAGCGCTGAACCACGCGGCGTTCCGCGTCCTGACGGCCCGCTTCGGGCGGGTCGTGCCGGGACTGGCCCGCTGCTTCGAGCAGCACATGACGCACCTGGGCCTGAACCCCGCCGACACCGCCACCACCGGCGCGGCCCCCGCCGCGTTCGGCAACCGCGTCGCGCAGACCGTGCTGGACGCCGCCCGCACCGACGGCGCGAACGAGACCGGCGCGTACGCCGACACCAGCGCCTACGCGTACCTGAACGACCCGCTGCGGCCCGAACTGCGGGGCGTCACCGTCCGCGACCCCGACCACTGGCAGCGGCTGCTGCTGGCGCAGCCGTTCACGCAGAACGGCATCCCGCAGGACGGACCGCAGGTGTTCATGGGTGCCCACTGGGGCGCCGTGACCCCCTTCGCAACGGCGCCCGCGCAGCTGCCCGACCCCGGCGCGGCCCCCAGCGTCCGCGACCCGCGCCTGCGCGGCTGGATCGTGGACGTGCTGCGCCGCCAGAGTGAACTCGACCCGCAGGACCCCGCGACCGTGGACCTGTCCCCCGGCGCGACCGGGAACAACACCCTGGGCCACAACGACGGGCGCGGGCACACCCTGAACCCCGCGACCGGGCAGCCCTACGCGCCGAACCTCACCCGGCGCGCCGACTACGGCCGCGTGATCGCCGAGTACTGGGCGGACGGCCCACGCGCCGAGACGCCCCCCGGCCACTGGAACGTCATCGCGAACAGCGTCGCGGACGACCCACGCTTCCAGCGTCGCCTGGGCGGTAGCGGCCCCGAACTGAGCCGCCTGGACTGGGACGTGAAGACGTACCTCGCACTGAACGGCGCGCTGCACGACGCCGCGATCGCCGCGTGGAGCATCAAGCGCCGCACCGACGGCCCCCGGCCCATCACGCTCGTGCGGTACCTCGCGCAGACCGGCACCCTGACCCCGGAACCGGACCTGATCCGCGAGGACGGCGACCTGACCCTGGTGCGCGGCTGGCAGCCCGGACGGGGCGTCACCTGGGAGGACGCCCGCACCTGGGTGCCGTTCCAGCTGTCCACGTTCGTCACACCCGCCTTCCCGGGCTTCATCTCCGGGCATTCCACGTTCAGCCGCGCCGCCGCCGAGGTCCTCACCGACCTGACCGGCAGCGCGTACTTCCCCGGCGGTCTGCGCGAGGAACGGATTCCCGCCGGGCACATCGGCCTGGACCGCACCCCCACGACCGGGGACGTGCGCCTGCAGTGGGCGACGTACCGCGACGCGGCCGATCAGGCCGGGCAGTCCCGCATCTGGGGCGGCATTCACCTGGAACCCGACGACCTGGCCGGGCGGGTGATCGGGGAACGCGTGGGCCTGAACGCCGTCGCGCTGGCCCGCACGCACTTCGGCCCCTAACCTGCCAGCCCGTCACCCGGTCAGCCCCGGTCGGTCAGCCGGGGTGCGCGGCCAGCCAGTCCAGCACGTCCTGCGCGCTGCGGTCCGGCGGGAACACCGGATAGAACACCTGCTCGATCACGCCGTCCCGCACGATCAGCGTCACGCGCCGCAGCAGGTCCTCGCCGCCCGCGTGGAAGGTCGGCAGGCGCAGGGCGCCGCGCACCGCGCCCGCCACGTCGGACAGCAGCGGGAACGGCAGGTGCAGCCGCCCCGCCGCCTCCCGCTGGTACGCCGTGTCCTGCACGCTCAGGCCGAACACCCGCGCGCCCGCCGCCCGCAGCTCCGCGTGATGATCCCGGAACGCGCACGACTGCGGGGTGCAGCCCCTCGCGCCAGGAATCACGTCCCAGTCCTCCAGCATAGCCTGATCCGGCCGCGCCGTCTTCGGGTACGCGTACACCACCGTCCGCCCCGGCAGGACCGACAGGTCATGGGCCGCGCCGTCCGTGCCGGGCAGCGCCTGCGCGGGCCAGCGCAGGCCGGGCAGGTGCGCGCACGCCCCGTCATCAGTGGGGACGGGCAGGTCAGCCGGGAGGACATGCGGGTCGGTCATGCCCGGCAGGATAGCGGGCGGGTCCCGTCGGCGCCGGTCAGGGGTTCAGGGCGGCGACGGCGAACGCGACGCTGAACTGGTCGCACCACAGGACCACGTTGGTGTACCCGTCCACGTTCACGCCGTCCGGGACGGTCAGGGTGCGGCTGGTGACACTGGTCTCGATGGTCCCCAGGTCCACGTAGTTCGCGTCGCGCAGCGCCGGCGTGTCGGTGACCGGCCCGGCGGGCAGCAGCCAGACGTGCAGGTCCGGGGCGGGCTCGGTCTTCAGGTCGGTGATCGTGACGGTCACGCGGCCCGCCGCGTCGTGGCCCAGGCGGACGCTGCCGCTGGTGGGGGCGTGCAGCGCGCGGAACGTGCCGCTCAGCGCGGCCTTCATCATCGCCTCGCCTTTCATCATGCTGTCGCCGCTCACGCTGCCGCCACTCATGGTGTCTTTGGTCATGGCGCCTGCGGTCATCTCGGGTCCGCCGCTCATGGCGTGGGTGCCCTGCATGTCGTGGGTGCCCTGCATGGTGGCGCGGCAGCCGGTCAGGGTGATCAGGGCGGTCAGCAGCAGGGGCGCGGTGCGGGTCAGGGTCATGTCGGTTCTCCTTGTGGGCAGGTGGGGCGGGCGAGAGGGGGAGGGCCGGGTCAGGGGGCGCCGAGGGTGAAGTTCACGGTGACGCTGGTCGTCTGGTCGGCGCCGCGCACGTTCACGCCGTACTCCTGCGGGCGCAGCGTGAACGCGGAACGGACGTTCAGCCGCTCGCCGCTGCGGGTCAGGGTGACGGGGGCACGCAGGGGCCGCGTGACGCCGTTCAGCGTGAAGCTGCCGCTGGCGTCGCCCGTGACGGTCTGCCCGGCGGTGATCCGGGTGGGGCCGTCGAAGCGGTTCAGGGTGAACGTCGCGGTGGGGTGCTCGGCCGCGCCGAGGGCCTCGCGGGCGTGCTGGTCGCGCAGCGCGATGCCGGTCTTCAGTGATCCGAGGTCCACGCGGACGGTCGCGCGGGTGGCCTGCAGGTCCGTGAAGTCCAGGGTGCCGCTGCTGCTCAGGGCGTTGACGCTGCCCGTGACGGGGATCAGCGTGACGCGGTAAGCGAACGTGACGCTGGCGTCCGAGGCGCGCACGGCGCCCTGCGCTCCGGCCAGCAGCGTGGCACTCAGCAGTGTGGCACTCAGCAGTGTGGCGCTCAGCAGCGCGGGCCGGGTCCAGTGGGGTGGGGCGCGGCGGGGCAACAGGGCCGCCGCACTGGCCGCCGGGCGGCCAATGACTGATCGGTTCACAGGGGTCCTCCTGGGCGGGTACGCCCGGACGTGGGGTGGCTCGGGCCGGGTGGTCCCTCGCTGCCTGTGATACGGCCCCTGGGTTCCGGAAGGTTCAATCATCCGGACTCCGGTTGAAAGGTTTGCAAAATCTTTCAACCCGAGCGGATGCGAGAAGGAGCGAAACGGGTTCCGGTCGTGGAGTTGGCAACCCGGTGTGGTTCCGGATTGTCAGCGAAACAAACGGAGTCCGTATCAGAAGTCGCCCCCACCTGCTTCACGCGGGTGGGGGCGACCGGAATGCTGGGGGTTACGCGCCGACGAGCGCTTTTTCCCAGCCGAAGACGGCCTGGTCGTCCACGGCGAGGCTCTCGTTCCCGGCCTTGATGGTCGCGGCGAGGGTCTTGGTTTCGGGGAACAGCTTGGCGAAGTAGAACTTCGCGGTCTGCACCTTGCTGAGGTAGAAGCCGTCCTTGTCCTGCCCGGCGTCGATCCTGTCCTGGGCGACCTTGGCCATGCGGGCCCACAGGTAGCCGTACACGACGTGCCCGAAGTAGCGCAGGTAGTCGACGGCGGCGGCGTTGACCTCGTCGGCTCCGCCTTCCTGCATGGCTTTCTGGCCGATGACCATGGTCAGGCTGCCGAGCTGCTGCGCGGCCTTGCCGAGCTGGTTGACGTAGTCGCCGATGTGCTCGTCGCCTTCGTGTTCCTCGGCGAATTCCTGGAGGGTCGCGGCGAGTTTCTGGAGTTTCTTGCCGCCGTCCATCAGGACCTTGCGGCCCAGCAGGTCGAGGGCCTGGATGCCGTTGGTGCCTTCGTAGATCTGGCCGATGCGGGCGTCACGGACGAACTGCTCCATGCCCCATTCCTTGATGAAGCCGTGGCCGCCGTACACCTGCTGGCTCTGCACGGCGATGTTGAAGCCGTTGTCGGTCATGAAGGCCTTGGCGATGGGGGTGAGCAGCGCGACGAGGTCGGCGGCTTCCTTGCGGGCCTTCTCGTCGGTGTGGTGGTGTTCCACGTCGAGGCTCAGGGCCAGCCACATGGCCAGGGCGCGGCCGGCTTCGGTGTAGGCCTTGCCGGTCAGGAGCATGCGGCGCACGTCGGGGTGCACGATGATCGGGTCGGCCTGCTCGCCGGGGTTCACGCGGGGCTCGTGGCGCATCTGGGTGCGGTCCTTGGCGTAGGTCAGGGCGTTCTGGTACGCGACTTCCCCGAGGCCGAGGCCCTGCAGGCCGGTGCCGAGGCGGGCGGCGTTCATCATGATGAACATGTGGTTCATGCCCTTGTTGATCTCGCCGACCAGCCAGCCCTTGGCCTGATCGAAGTTCAGCACGGCGGTGGCGTTGCCGTTGATGCCCATCTTGTGTTCGAGGCTGCCGCAGATCACGCCGTTGCGCTCGCCGGGTTTGCCGTCAGCGGTGGGGATGTACTTGGGAACCAGGAACAGGCTGATGCCCTTGGTGCCCTGGGGGCTGCCGTCCAGGCGGGCCAGCACGAGGTGCAGGATGTTGTCGGCCATGTCGTGCTCGCCGGCGCTGATGAAGATCTTCGTGCCGGTGATGGCGTAGGTGCCGTCGCCGTTGTCGCTGGCCTTGGTGCGGATGATGCCCAGGTCGGTCCCGGCGTGGGGTTCGGTGAGGCACATGGTGCCGGTCCACTCGCCGCTGACCAGTTTGGGGAGGTACAGGTCCTTGAGTTCCTGGCTGCCGACGGCGTGCAGGGCGCTGTACGCACCGTGCGAGAGGCCGGGGTACATGCTCCAGGCGACGTTGGCGCTGTTCATCAGTTCGACGAGCACGTTGCTGATCAGGTGGGGCATGCCCTGGCCGCCGTAGGCGGGGTCGGCGTCCAGCGCGGGCCAGCCGGCGTCACGGTACTTCTTGTACGCCGCCTTGAAGCCGGTGGGGGTGGTGACCTCGCCGTCGTCGTGGCGGACGCAGCCTTCGCGGTCGCCGACGACGTTCAGGGGAACCAGTTCGGTTTCCACGAAGCGGGCGGCCTCGTCGAGCACCTGTTCCAGGAGGTCCTGGTCGGCGGTCTCGTTCTGGGCGTAGTAGGGCATCTTCCCGAGCTGCTCGGGAGCGCCGAGGAGTTCGTTCATCAGGAACTTGATGTCGCGCAGGGGGGCCTTGTAGGTGGGCATTCTGTGTCCTCCTTGGTGGGGGTTCGTCCGCTGGTGGACACAACCCGGCACTGTTAGTTGAACCGAGTATAAAACTTCCGGGGGCGAATGTCATGTGTGCCCCATCTCCATTCCACTCCATTCCGCCGCTGCACCCCCGCCACCTGGGGGGCCGCAGCGGCGCGTGCCGCCCCCACGCGACATTTCGGGTATGGTGTGAAGAATCATGAACTACCCAAGCCTGGTCTGGCACCTCAAGCGAACGGAGCTCTTCGCCGACCTTGAACTTGCCGAACTGGAACGGGTCGCGGCCACCACGCCCTACCGCTCCTACCAGCCCGGCGAGGTCATCTACCGCATGGACGACCCCGCCGACGCCCTGTACTTCGTGCGCAGCGGCCTCGTCAAGATCAGCAAACTCTTCCCGAACGGCAAGGAAGCCATCCTGGGCGTCATCGGGCAGCACGACACCTTCGGCGAGCTGCTGCTGCAACCCGAGGAGCGCCGCCCCACCCAGGCCGAGGCCCTGGAACGCACCACCCTGATCGTCCTGCCCCGCGTGGAACTGCAGAAACTCCTGGCGACCAAGCCCGAACTGGCCATGAAACTCATCCGCCTGATGGCCGCCCGCCTGTTCGAGGCGCAGTCCTGGACCGCCACCGTCAGCGCCTACAGCGCCCCCGAACGCGTCGCCAGCCTGCTGTACCGCCTCGCACGGGAATTCGGCCGCCCGCACAACCAGGGCGTCGAACTGAACCTGAAACTGAACCAGGAAGACATCGCGCGCATGGTCGGCGCCACCCGCGAGACCGTCAGCCACAGCCTGGGCAAACTGAAGCAGGAAGGCGCGATCGTCCGCGCCCGCACGCCCATCATCGTGCGCATGGACGCCCTGAAGCAGTACATCGAACAGGGCAACTGAGCCGGGTTCGCCCGCCGCAGCTGCGCCGCCTTCCGGGGCGGCGCACATTTATGCTGCCGTATGTCCCGCACGCCCCTGATCCGCGCCGCCACGCCCGCCGACGCCCCCGGCATCGCCGCCGTGCACGTCCAGAGCTGGCGGGACACGTACGCGGGCCTGATCCCCGCCGACTTCCTGGACCGCATGACCAGCCCCGACATGCAGGCGCAGCGCGCCGCGTTCTGGACGGGCAACATCGCGGCCGGGCAGGACGTGGTGCTCGTCGCCGAGGACGCCTCCGGAATCGTGGCCTTCGCGTCCGCCGGGGTCCCGCGTGACCACCCGGACTTCGACGCGGAACTCTTCACCCTCTACAGCCTGAAAGCCGCGCAGGGCGCAGGTACCGGGCGTGACCTGCTGCGGCAGGCGGCGCAGGCCATGCAGGCGCGCGGCGCGGCCAGCCTCGCCCTGTGGGTGCTGGACACCAACCCCACCCGCCACTGGTACGCCCGCCAGGGCGCCCACGAGTGCGGCGAGAAACAGGACGGCGCCCTGCGTGAACTCCGCATGGGCTGGTCAGACCTCACGCCCCTCGTGGGTGCGCCCACGTGACAGGCTCGGCCTCATGGCGACCGACCTCAAACCCACCGTCAGCCCGGCCCAGAGCCTCGACCTGCTCGACATCCGCCTGGGCCGCGTCCTGAACGCCGAACCCGCCCCCGGCACCCCCAAGCCCGCCTACCGCCTGACCGTCGACTTCGGGAAGTACGGCACGCGCGTCAGTGTGGGGCGCTTCACCGGGCACACGCCGGAAGAACTGATCGGCGTGCAGGTGCTGGGCGTCCTGAACTTCGAGCCCCGCCCCGTCGGGGACAGCGTGTCCGAGGTGCTGATCCTGGGCGTGCAGCTGCCCGGCGCGCCCAGCGGCGACGCCACCCCCCTGGTCCCGCTGCACGCCGCGAAACTGGGCAGCAAGGTGTTCTGATATCGACTCCGGTTGAAAGGTTTGCAAAATCTTTCAACCCGAGCGGATGCGAGAAGGAGTGAAGCGGGTTCCGGACGTGGAGTTGGCAGATCGGTGATCTTCCGATGTGCCAACGAAACAAACGGAATCCGTGAAATGGGTGTGGGGTGTGGGCGCCGCGCTGGCCGCCCCTTCACAGCCCAGTGTCCCCGCTCAGCGGCGCAGTTTGCGGGCGGCCTCGTCGGGGGTGATCTCGCCGCGTTCCAGGCTGGCGAGCACCTCGGCCTGCGGGTCGGCCTGCTCGGGTTCGTAGCCGATGGCGCGCAGCAGCGTGTCGAAGCGCGCCCGGACCGTGGGGTAGCTGATGCCCAGGACCCGCTCGACCTCCTTCAGGTTGCCGCGCACGCGGATGTACAGCCGCAGGAACTCCAGGTTGTCCGGCGTGAGGACCGCGAACTCGTTCAGTTCGAACACGCCGCGCACCGTCACGCCACTCGTCGGGAAGCGCAGCTCGGTCACCAGCGGGGACTCGGTCTCGTCGGGGAAGGGGAGGGGCAGGGGCCGCATCCTCCCACTGTACGCCCCGCCCACGGTGCCCTCCGGGTCGCGGTGCTCAGCGAATGCGGGTCACGAGGCGCGTCTCCGGGTCCGGCTGGTGCTCCAGACGCAGGATCGGCGCGTCCGGGTACTCGGCGTACAGGCCCTCGCCCCACTCGATCACGCTGACGCGACTGCCGCGCACCAGCTCCTCGAGGTCCATCTCGAACAGTTCCTGCACGTCCCGCACGCGGTAGGCGTCCACGTGCAGCACCTGACCGCCCGGCGCGGGGTACACGTTCATCAGCGCGTACGTGGGGCTCGTGACCGGCTCGGTGAAGCCGTACGCGCCCACCAGCCCCTGCGTGAGGCTGGTCTTCCCGGCACCCAGTTCACCTTCCAGAAACAGCACGCTTCCCGGCGGGAGCGCCCCGGCCAGCGCCGCGCCGAGGGCCTGCTGTTCACTCAGGCCGCGCAGGACGCGGGACTCGCCGGGGCTCAGGGGCAGGGGAGGGGTGACGCTCATGCGCCCAGTATCGCGCCGGGCGCCTACTCGCGCCAGATCGCCCAGTGGCTGTCCAGCGCGTCCATCTGCTCGGGCGTGCGGCCCCCCTGACGCAGGAGGCTCATGACCTGCCCACGGTGATGGCTGTCGTGCACGATGGTGTGCATCAGGAAGTGCGCCGGGTCGCTCTGGTACGTACCCTCGTTCCAGGGGTCGGCGAAGGGCTCGCCCGACGCGCGGTGCGCCTCCACAGCCTTAATGGCGGCGGCGTCCCCAGCGGCCAGCGCCTCGGGCAGGGCGGTGGCGGGCGCGTTCGCCCAGCGCCACTGCGGGTCGCCGTCGGCGTCCAGTTCATCCGGGTTCAGGAGCGGCATGGCGTGGTCGCGGCTCATGTTCCACAGCCAGCCCACCCGGAAGGTCGCCATGTGCCGCAGGTGCCGCTCGACGGTCCACCCGCCGCGCCCGTCGGTCAGGGCGAACTCCTCCGGGGTCAGGGCAGCGATCAGGGTGTCGTTCACGCGGGCGTTGCGGCGGAAGGATTCGAGCAGCAGGGTCAGGTCGGTCATGCGGTCTCCTGGGGTAGGGAAAGGGGGCGGCGCCAGATGGCCCAGGTGTCCTCCAGCTCGTCCAGACGCTCTGGCGAGGCGCCGGCGTGGCGCAGCAGGGTCACGATCTGTCCCCGGTGCCCCGCGTCGTGCACGGTCATGTACGTCAGGAACAGCGCCGGGCGGGTGTGGAAGGTGCCCGCGCCGTGCGGGTCGGCGAACGGGGTGCCGCTCGCCGCGTGCGCCTGCACGGCCTGAAGGGCGGCCTCGTCCCCGGCACGCAGCATGGCACGGAGCAGGGCGGGGTCGGTGGTATGCCAGCGCCACGGGTTTTCCCCGCCGGTCAGGGCCAGCGTGGACGCCGCGAACCCGGGTGCCATCTCCAGCAGCCATCCGCCGCGCGACGCGCCCATATGCGAGAGCATCCGCGCGACAGTCATGCCGCCCCGCCCGTCCGAGAGGGTCAGGTCGTCCGGGGTCAGGCGGCCGATCAGGAAGTCGTTCACGCGGGCGTTCAGCGCGAAGGCCTCCAGCGTCAGGGTCAGGTCGGTCATGTGGTCTCCGGGGGGGTGGGGGTCACGGCAGCTGGCAGCGGATGCGGGTGGCGGGTCGCTGCGGCGCGGGGCGAGCTGGGGGCGGCGTGGGCATGGGGGAAGCGGCGGGAGTCATGCGTCCTCCGGGGGTGGGTTCACGAAGGCGGCGGCGGACCGTCCGGTCTCCAGCGCGGGCAGGGAGAACAGCAGGTCCAGCTGCGGCGGTTTCACGCCCTGGGTGCGCAGTAGCGCGGCGATCTGCGCGGTGTGCCGCACCTCATGCAGCAGGACGTGCCAGACCAGCCCGCTCAGCGTGAACTGCCGGTGACCCTCGGGCCAGTCATCCAGCGTGACGGTGCGCTCCAGGTCGGCGTCCGTCAGGTGGCCGAGGTAAGCGCGGGTGTCCGCCTCGACCGCCTGCCAGTACGCCTCGATGGCGTCCAGACCGAGGGTCGTATCAGGCCCCGCTGCGCCCGCCCCGATGTCCGGGAAGCGGTCCTGCACCATCGGCAGGCCCTGGAAGTCCCCGTGGATCCAGCCGTCCTCGACCTCGGCGGTGTGTACCAGCAGGTCCAGCATCGAGTGGAAGCGCTCGCCGCGCAGCAGCGGCGACCGGAGCACGCCCTCCGGCGCGGCGCGCAGCGTGCCCAGCAGGTCGCGCCGCGCCCGGGTCAGGTGGTCGTACAGCGTGGCGGGGTTCATGGTTCAGCGCTCGTAGAAGGCGGGCGGTTCGATCCCCAGGGCGCGCAGGGACACGTACCCCTGGGCGCGGTGGTGGATTTCGTTGTCCACGGCGTAGATCGCGGCGACCCAGCCGGGCATCTCGCCCCACGGCAGCGCGTGCATGCGGGTGAAGAAGGCGGGGTCGGTGTGCGGGCCGTGCTGTTCCAGTTCGGCGCTCACCTCATCCCAGGCGGCCAGCAGGCCGGCGCGGTCGGTGGGGCCGCTCGTCCAGTCGGGTTCGGGCCACTCGCCGCTGCGCATGGCGGTGACGGTCATGGCGTCCACGAGGTGGATCTCGGTGGCCTGCGCGCCGAAGGGCCGCATGCCGCCCAGGCTGAAGCTGAACAGCTGATCGTCGGGGAAGGCCTCGATGACGCGGCGGGTCAGGGCGCGGTGCCCCTGCCAGTGAGCGACGAAGTCGGGAATGGACAGCGCGGGGGACACGGCGGGAACGGACGCGGCGGGTGCGGTCATGGTGGAACCTCCTGGGGTTGAATCTGCCCCCAGCGTAACGTGGATTCCCGTCAGGATGTGACGTCAATTCCAGTTACCCTGAAGGCATGTACGACCCGAGCATGCGGGTACTGACCGTGCTGGAACTCCTCCAGGCCCACGAGGAGGTCAGCGGCGCCGACCTCGCCCGCCGCCTGGAGGTCAGCCCCCGCACCGTGCAGCGCTACGTCGCCCGCCTGCAGGACCTCGGCATTCCCGTCGAGGGCCGCCGGGGCGTGGGCGGCGCGTACCGCCTCAAGGCGGGGTTCCGCCTGCCCCCGCTGATGTTCACGCCGGAGGAGGCGCTGGCCGCCGCGCTGGGCCTGCGGACCCTGCGCCACCTGGGCCTGCACGCCCTGGCCCCTGCCGCGCAGGCCGCCAGCGCGAAACTGTCGCGCAGCCTCCCGCACGACCTGCGCGCCGACATGCTCGCGCTGGAGGGCAGCGTGCAGTTCGACACCGGCCCCTGGGTGGCGCCCACCGACGCGCACCTGCTCGCGGCGCTGCTGCGCGCCGTGCGCGACGCCTGCACCGTCACCTTCACGTACGCCGCCCCCGACGCCCCCGAGACCCGCCGCGACGCGGACGTGCACCGCGTGGTGCATCTGGAGGGCCGCTGGTACGCCGTCGCGCACTGTCACCTGCGCGGCGCGCGGCGGTCGTTCCGGCTGGACCGCATGAGTGCCCTGACCGTGCAGGCCCGCCACTTCACGAGGGAGCCCGACTTCGACGCGGCCGCGTACCTGCGCTCCACGCTGCGCGCCCCGAAACCCACCTACGCCATCAGCGTGTGGCTGGACTGCCTCCCGGAGGACCTGCGCGGCCGGGTGTCCACCTGGGGTACGGAGGTGCGCTCCGACGCGCACGGCACGCGCCTGACCACCACCCGCGAGGGCCTGAGCGGCTTCGCGGCATTCCTGCTGGGCCTGGACTGCGACTTCCGCGTGGACAGCCCCCCGGAACTGCGCGCCGAATTCGCCCGGCTGGCCGAACGCTGCGCCGCCCACGCCAGCGCGACCCAGCCCGGACCTACGGACTCTGCGTACACTGGGGCATGACCCCCACCAACGAGGACCTCGCGCAGGGGAAGGCGTACACGGCGCCCGGCATCACGGTGTACTACGACGCGCGGCGCTGCCTGCACGTCGCCAACTGCGTGCGCGGGCTGCCCGACGTGTTCGACCCGAAGGCCCGCCCGTGGATTCAGCCCGCCAGCGCCGGGGCCGACGCGGTCGCGGCGGTCGTCCGCACCTGCCCCACCGGGGCGCTGCACTACGTCCTGGATGGACAGGAGGCTGAGATGCCCGACGAGACCACCACCATCACCCCCAGCCCCGACGGTCCCCTGATGATCAAGGGGAACCTCGTGATCGACACGCCCGGCGGCGAGAGGAAGGACGTGCGCGCCGCGCTGTGCCGCTGCGGCCATAGCGGGAACAAACCCTACTGCGACGGCACGCACGCGAAGGTCGGCTGGACCAGCGGCGAGGCGGACGAGAGCTGAGGCGCACGCCGGGACGATTTCCTGTCCACGGGACGTAAACTGGCCTATGACCGCGATCATTCCCGACCTGATCCGTAAGAAACGCGACGGCCAACAGCACACCCGCGAGGAACTCGAGACCCTGGTGCTGGGGTACACGCGCGGCGACGTGCCCGACTACCAGATGAGCGCCTGGCTGATGGCCGTGTTCCTGCGCGGCATGGCCGAACAGGAGACGGCTGACCTGACCATGGTCATGGCCGAGAGCGGCGACCTGATGAACCTCGGCGACCTGCCGCGCACGGTGGACAAGCATTCCACGGGCGGCGTGGGCGACAAGACCAGCCTGATCCTGACGCCCATGCTGGCCGCGCTGGGGCAGACCGTCGCCAAGATGAGCGGGCGTGGGCTGGCGCACACCGGCGGCACCATCGACAAACTGGAGAGCATTCCCGGCTGGACCAGCGAACTGGAGGAGGACCGCTTCATCGCGCAGGCGCGCGAGATCGGCCTCGCGCTGGTCGGCCAGAGCAAGGACCTCGCCCCGGCGGACGGGAAACTGTACGCGCTGCGGGACGTGACCGCCACCGTGGACTGCCTGCCGCTGATCGCCAGCTCGATCATGAGCAAGAAGCTCGCGTCAGGCGCGCACACCGTCGTGCTGGACGTCAAGGTGGGTGCCGGGGCGTTCATGCGCACCCTGGACGCCGGGCGCGGCCTGGCCCGCGCGATGGTGGACATCGGCAACCGCGCCGGGCGGCAGGTGCGCGCCGTGCTGACCGACATGGACACCCCGCTGGGCCACATGGCCGGGAACAGCCTGGAGGTCCTGGAGGCTCTGGCGACCCTGCGCGGCGAGGGGCCGGATGACCTGACCGAACTGTGCGTGGCACTGGCCGTAGAAGCCCTGGCCGCCCAGGGTGAGGATGAAGCCGCCGCCGAGGCCCGCGCGCGCGCCACCCTGACCGACGGCAGTGCCCTGGCGAAGTTCCGAGCGTTCATTGAGGCGCAGGGCGGCGACGCCACCTACGTGGACGACATCAGCAAGTTCGACGTGGCGCCCGGCCGGGCCGACGTGACCGCCCCCGAATCCGGTTTCGTGGCGGGCATCGACGCCCTGAGCGTCGGCCGCGCCGTGCTTGTGCTGGGTGGCGGCCGCGAACGCAAGGGCGAGGCCATCGACCACGGCGTGGGCGTGGAACTCCTGCGTAAACCCGGCGAGGCCGTCCAGGCGGGCGAACCCGTCCTGCGCATCTACCACCGTGACGCGCGCGGCCTGGACGCCGCCCAGCGCCTCCTCACCGAGGGCCTGACCATCAGCGCCCAGGCCCCCGCGCCGGAACCGCTGATCCTCGACCGCGTGTTCTGAGTTGAAAGTCAAAAGTTGATGGTTGATGGAAGGCCACCCCTCTATCAACCATCAACTTTCGACCATCACCGCCCCTTACCGTCTGCCGTAGCCGCTGCCGCCGGGGTTGGTCTCGGGGGTGCTGGTGGTGCGGGCGTCGCCGCCGCCCCGCCCGAAGTCGTTCCTGCCGGAGGCGTAGCCGCCCTGGGCGGGCGTGACGGTCGCGCCGAAGCCCTGCACGGGCGCCTGACCGTACCCGGCGGGCATGCTGGCCGCGCCGCCCGCCGTGCCGATGCTGGGGTCGTTGGCGAGTCGGGCGAATTCCTTGCTGTCCACGGCGCGCTCCACGCCCACGTCGAAGGAGATCACGCGGCGGCGGTACAGGTTCGCCAGGAAGGCGTCCATGGTGACCATGCCCTCGCGCGCGCCGGTCTGCATGACGCTGGTGATCTGGAAGGTCTTCCCTTCGCGGATCAGGGCGCGCACGGCGGGGTTGGCGATCAGCAGTTCGTACGCCAGGATGCGGCCCTGCCCGTCCAGGCGGGGCAGCAGCTGCTGCGTCATGACCGCCACGAGGTTGTTCGCGAGCTGCACGCGGATCTGCTCCTGCTGCTCCTCGGGGAAGACGTCCACGATACGGTCGATGGATTCCGGCGCGGAGTTGGTGTGCAGGGTGCCCATCACGAGGTGCCCGGTCTCGGCGGCGGTCACGGCAGCCTTGATGGTCTCGTAGTCGCGCATTTCGCCCACGAGGATCACGTCGGGCGCCTGGCGGAGCACGGCGCGCAGCGCGTCGTTGAAGCTCATGGTGTCCGCGCCGACCTCACGCTGGTTGATGATCGACTGCTTGTGCGTGTGCATGAACTCGATCGGGTCCTCGATCGTCATGATGTGCAGTTTCTTGGTGGTGTTGATGTGGTCGATCATCGCCGCGAGCGTCGTGGATTTCCCCGAGCCGGTCGGGCCGGTCACGAGCACCAGGCCGCGCGGCGCGTTGGAGATCTCGATGACGTTCGCGGGGAGGCCCATCTCCTGGGCGCTCTTGATCTTCGTGGGGATCAGTCGCAGCACGCCGCCCACGTTGCCGCGCTGCATGAACGCGTTCACGCGGAAGCGGGCCTTCTCGCCCAGCGCGAACGAGAAGTCCAGTTCGCGGCGTTCCTCGAAGGTCCGCTGCTGCTTCTCGTTCATCATGGAGTACATCAGTTTGCGGGTGTCGGTCGGAGCGAGTTCCGCGAAGCCCTGCGAGTCGTACACGCCCTGCAGCTTGAACTGCGGGGACAGTCCGACGGTGATGATCACGTCGGAGGCGCCCTTGTCGGCGGCGAAACGCAGGATATCGGTGATGTCGGCGGCGGGCTGGGTCATACGGGTCACCTCGCGGGTGGAATGGGAGGCTCAGGGTGGGGCGGCCGGGTTACTTGCTGGTGACGGCCAGGACCTCTTCCAGGGTGGTGATCCCCTTGAGGGCCTTGTCGATGCCGTCCTGGCGGAGGGTCTTCATGCCGCTCTGGTTGATGGCGACCTCGTTGATCTCGGTGGCGTTCTTGCCGCTGCCGATGGCGACGCGCAGCGGCTCGTCGATCACCATCAGTTCGTGGATGCCCATGCGGCCCTTGTAGCCGGTGCCGCCGCAGCGGTTGCAGCCCGCGCCGCGCATGAGTTGCGCGCCGCGCAGGTCCCGCTCGGTGATGCCCAGGCGGCGCAGGACGTCCGGGTCGGCGTTCGTGGGCGCCTTGCAGTCCGGGCAGACCTTGCGCACGAGGCGCTGCGCGACCACGCCCACCACGGCCGCGCCGATGTTGAAGTGCTCGACGCCCATCTCCTCCAGACGCACGATGGCGCCCGGCGCGTCGTTCGTGTGCAGCGTCGCCAGCACGAGGTGGCCGGTCAGGGCGGCCTCCACGGCGATCTTGGCGGTCTCGGCGTCGCGGATCTCGCCCACGAAGATGATGTCCGGGTCCTGTCGCAGGAAGGCGCGCAGCGCGCGGGCGAAGGTCATGCCCGCCGTGTTGTTCACCTGCGACTGCACGATGCCCGGAATCTCGTACTCGACCGGGTCCTCGATCGTCGTGGTGTTCTTCTCCGGCACCGCGATGCGCTTCAGGGTCGAGAAGGAGGTGAAGGATTTCCCCGAGCCGGTCGGGCCGGTCACCAGGAAGATGCCGTTGGGTTTGTGGATGGTGTCCAGGTACCGCTGGTAGTTGTGCTCACTGAAGCCCAGCTGCTCGACTTCGGGGATGTTGCTGGCCTTCTGCAGCAGACGCATGACGGCCTTCTCGCCGTACACGGTGGGCAGCGTCGAGAGTCGCAGGTCAAGGTCGATGCTGCCCTTCTTGAAGCGGATGCGGCCGTCCTGCGGCACGCGCCGCTCGCTGATGTCGAGGTGCCCCATGATCTTCAGTCGGGCGGAGATGCTCTGCGCGCTGCCCTTGGGCAGTTCGTTCTGCTCGCGCAGCACCCCGTCGATGCGGTAGCGGATCTTCAGGGCCGTCTCGGTCGGCTCGATGTGGATGTCGCTGGCCTCCTGCAGCGCCGCCTCGCGGATGATGTTGTCCACCACGCGCACCACGGCGTTGTCGTCCAGCCCGGCCGTGAGGTCCTCGGCGTCCTGGCGTTTGCCTGCCGTCTCGCGTTCCTTGCTTTCCTTGGCGAGCTGCTGGTTCAGGTTCGCCATGTCCTGACTGCCGAAGTACCGCTCGATCAGGCGGGTGATGTCCTTTTCCGCCATGACCGCCGGGACGATGTCCCGCCCGGTGATCAGCTTCAGGTCGTCCAGCGCGAACACGTTGCGCGGGTCCTTCATCGCGACGACCAGCGACTCGCCTTGCAGGCGGACCGGGACCACGCCGTAGCGGCGCGCGGTGGACTCGGGGATCATCAGCGCGACCTTGCTGTCCGGCGGGTTCTGGACGGGGTCCAGGAACTCGTAGCCGAGCTGCGCGGCCAGCGAGCGGGCCAGCATCTCCGGGCTGAGCTTCCCGGACTGCACCAGCGTGTCCTCCAGGCGCCCGCCCCCGGCGTTCTGTTTCTGCAGCGCCGTGTCGATCTCGTCGGCGGCGGCGAAGCCCAGCTCGACGATCACCTCGCCCAGCGGTTTGACGCGGCCCTCGCGGGCCTGCACCTGCAGCGCCTCGCGCAGCTGCTCGCGCGACAGGGTGCCCTGCTGCACCATCTGCTCGCCCAGCCGCCCACGCTGCGGGTAGAACCGCTCGATCAGCGTCTCGATGTCGCGCGGTTTGGCCAGCACGAGCTGCACGGGCCGCCCGACGAGCGCCTCGATGTCCTCGCGTTTGCGCGGGTCGCTGGCGACGACGGTCACGCCGTGATCGGTCTCGTCGACCGGCACGGCGGTCAGGCGCAGCGCGTCGGCGCGCAGCATGCTCCCCAGCACGTCCTCGCTGGGCTGGAAGTCGCGCGGGTTGCGCAGGAACACCGCGCCGACCTGCTCAGCCAGCACCTCGTACAGCTGGTCCTCGCTGATGATCCGCTGCGCGATCAGCGTGCTGCCCAGCGGCTCGCCGGTCTGCTGCTGCGCGTCGAGCGCCACCTGCAGCTGCGCGTCGCTGATCAGGCCGCGGCTGATCATGCGCTGGCCCAGCATCCCACCCGCCGGGCCGCCCTCGGCCTCGGCGGGCGCCTCGACGGTCAGGTGCAGTTCGGGGTAGTACGTGGCGATCGCCCACATGATCTGGTCACGCAGCGCCTGGTACACCTCGATGTTCAGGCCGCTGTCGTCCTCCAGCGCCTCGATGGCCATGCTCGACAGCGGGTCCACGATCGCGACGCGCAGCGTCTGGCCTTCCAGCGCGAACGGGAACGCCTGGTGCTGCAGCGCCGTCTGGGCGCGCACGGCCTGCACCGCGCCGGGTTCGGGCGTGACGACCAGCAGGTTCACGAGCGGAATGCCGAGCGCTTCCTCGATGGCGCGCGCGATGCGTTTCTCGCCGACCATGCCGGAGTCGATCAGGATCTCCGCGAGGCGCCCGCCGACCTCGGCGTGGCGGACCAGGGCTTTTTGCAGGTCCGTGTCGTTCACGTACCCCTGTTCGAGCAGGATGGCGCCCAGGCGCCGGTCACCGATGGAAAGAGCCATAGCGTTTCAGTCTCCTTGCGTGAGGGAAATGGGGAGTCCAGTGAGGGTGGGTGTCGGGAACATCAGTGGTGCCAGTCGTGTCCGTAGCGTTTCAGAACCGCGCGTTCCAGCCTGCGGGCCACACGCGTATGAGGAAGGGCGTTGGTGACCAGAGGTCGGACCAGAATAGTGTGCATGCCGCTCAGGTTGCCGCCCAGCACGTCCGTGAACAGCTGGTCGCCGACCATGCCGACCTGCTGAGCTGGGAGGTGCAGTTCGCGCAGGGCGCGGCGGAACGCGCGGGGGTTGGGTTTCCCGGCCAGCCCGACCCCCTGGAATTCCAGTTTGTCCAGCCAGAACTGGGCGCGTTTCCCGGTCGCGTTACTCAGGAGGTACAGGCCCACCCCGGCGAGTTTCAGGTCCCGCACCCACGTCAGGGTCTGCGTGACGCCCGCCGGGTCGTAACTGCCGTAGGGGACCAGGGTGTTGTCGAGGTCCAGCAGCAGGCCGTGCAGTCCGCGGTCCGCCAGGAATTCCGGCGTGATGTGCGTGACATGGTCGATCACGTCCGCCGGGCGCAGCAGGCTCACGCGGCGCTCCCGGCGCGGCCGATCACGGCCCACATGCGCCCCGTCACCCCGGCGTCGCGCCGGAACGAGTAGAAGTCTGTCTCCGTGGAGCAGCGGCCGCTGACCCACACCTGCGCGTCCGGCACGCCCGCGTCCAGCAGCGCGGCGCGGTTCGCCCCGGCGAGGTCCAGGTGCGGGCCGGGCTGCACGAACGCGCCCAGACCAGCATCGGTGAAGGCGTCCGCGACGCCCTGGCCCACCGGGTACGCGGCGGCGCAGATGCCGGGCCCGACCGCCGCGCGGATCCGCTCCGGGCGGGCGCCCAGCGCCGTCATGGCCTCCACGGTCCGAGCGCCGATGCGGCCCAGCGTGCCCTTCCACCCGGCGTGCGCGGCGCCCAGCACCCCCGCCTGGGGGTCCTCCAGCAGCAGCGGGTAGCAGTCGGCGGTGCCGATGGCGAGCAGCACGCCTGCCTGCGCGGTGACCAGCGCGTCCCCGGTCCAGTGGCCGCCGCCAGTCACGGTCACCACGTCGGTCCCGTGCACCTGCGTCAGGCGCGCCACCTGCGCGGGCGTGAAGCCCAGCGCGCCGGTCAGCTGCGCGCGGTTCGCAGCGACCACTGCCGGGTCGTCCTCGCGGTCGTCCAGGTTCAGCCCCGCGTAGGGACCGACCGAGACGCCACCCCGCCGCGTGGTGAACGCGTGCGGTGCGCTCAGGTGCGGCGCGTGAAGCAACATCAGCCCAGTATCGCGTGTCATCTCTCACCGGATTCTGACGCTTTTTGCACGCCACGCACCGTGAAGTGCCGCGCCCGGTCCGATTTTTTGCACCCGCATCAGCGCCGCCGGGCGCGGATTGCTAGAGTCCCCCGCATGGTGCAGATTGACCTGAGTGACAAGACCGCCCTGGTGATGGGCGTCGCGAACGCCCGCAGCCTCGGCTGGGCCATCGCCGAGCAGCTTCTCTCGGCCGGGTGCCGCGTGGGCTTCTCCTACCAGGGTGAACGCCTGAAGAGCGAACTCGACAAGCTCCTGACCGGCAAAGAAGGCGTGTGGGCCCAGCAGGCCGACGCGACCAGCGAAGCAGACCTGACCGCCCTGTTCGCCCGCGTGAAGGAAGAGTTCGGGCACCTCGACTACCTGATCCACTCCATCGCGTTCGCGCCCCGCACCGCCATGGACGGCCGTTTCCTGGACACCACCGAGGCCGACTGGAACACTGCCCTGAACGTCAGCGCGTACACCCTGGTCTCCACCGCCCGCCACGCCGAGCCGCTGCTGCGCCCCGGCGCGAGCATCGTCAGCCTCACGTACCACGCGTCGCAGAAGGTCGTGCCCAAGTACAACGTCATGGGCGTCGCCAAGGCCGCGCTGGAGGCCACCACCCGCTACCTCGCCAGCGAGATGGGCGCGGCCGGCGTGCGCGTGAACACCATCAGCGCCGGACCCATGCGCACCATCGCCGCGCGCAGCATCCCCGGCTTCGGCAGCATGTTCGAGAAGGCCGCCGAGGCCGCCCCGCTGGGCCGCAACGCCACCCCCGACGAGGTCGGCAAACTGGCCCTGTTCCTGCTGTCGGATCTCGGCAGCGGCGTGACCGGACAGACCGTGTACGTGGACGCGGGCTCCAGCATCATGGCCATGAAGATCGAACAACCGAGCTGACCGCTGCCCCCTGACTGCGGTGTTCAGGGGCGCGCAGTTGCCCCTTCGGGAGAACCGGCAACGCTGTGAGCCGGGGGGCAGACCGTCAGCCGGACTGCCGTCCTGGCGGGTGCGCGCCCGGTATCCTGGGCGGCATGACCCTCTCCGCGCACGCCCTGCTGCTCCTGAACGCGCAGCGTCACGACCTGAACGACCGGCCCGACGAGCGGGCGGTGGCGCGCGACTGGGCGCATCACGTGGACGAGGCCCGCGCGCAGGGCTGGGTGGTGGCGTTCGTGCAGTGGGACGCCCCCCACGGCGCGGACTGGGACACCTTCTCGAAGGAGTGGACGCTGCACCCGGACTTCCGCGCCGAGCAGGGCGACGTGCTGGTCCGCGCCGAGATGCCCGACGCGTTCGAGGGCAGCGAACTGGCCGCGCAACTGCACGCCCGCGCGGTGCAGAGTCTGCACCTGCTGGCCCTGAGCGGCACGCCCGCGCTGGACGCCACGCTGGCGTCGGCGCAGGGGCAGGGCTTCCGGATCGAGTCGCTGGAAGTGCCCGCATGAACCTCGACTACACGCTGGACGTGCTGGTGCGGCTGCTCGCCACGCCCAGTCCCACGGGCTTCACGGACGCGGCGGTGGCGCTGCTGGAGCAGGAGTTGCAGGCGCTGGGCGTCGCGGCGCAGCGGACCCGCAAGGGCGCCCTGACCTGGGAGGTCGCCGGGACCGGCGAGGGGCACGTGACGTTCAGCGGGCACGTGGACACCCTGGGCGCGATGGTCAAGGGCGTGAAGGACAGCGGGCGGCTGCGGCTGTGGCCGCTGGGCGGGTACGACTGGGCGACCGTCGAGGGCGAGGACGTCCTCGTGCACACCCAGGCGGGCCGCACCCTGACCGGAACGGTCGTGAACGTCCGCCAGAGCACCCACGTGCACGGCGCGGCCCTGCGCGACCTGAAGCGCGACGCGGCCGTCATGGAGGTCCGCCTGGACGAGGCGGTCTTCAGCGCCGGGGACGTCCGCGCGCTGGGCGTGCAGGAGGGCGACTTCGTGAGCTTCGACGCGCGCCCCCGCGTGACCGCGAGCGGGTACGTGAAGGCCCGCCACCTCGACAACAAGGCGGCGGTCGCGGTGTTCCTGGCGGTCACGCGTGAACTGCTCGCGTCCCCCGCGCCCGTCACGGCGTCCTTCCACGTCACCACCTACGAGGAGGTCGGGCACGGCGCCGCCACCGGCATCCCCGCGCACACCGACGCGCTGATCGCCGTGGACATGGCGGCCGTCGGGGAGGGGCAGACGAGCAGCGAACACTGCGTCTCCCTGTGCGTGGCGGACGGCGGCGGGCCGTACGACCACGCGCTGGGCAACCGCCTGCGCGCCGCCGCCCGCTCGGCGAGCCTGGACCTGCGGGTGGACATCTACCCCTACTACGCCTCGGACGGCACCGCCGCGTGGCGCGCGGGTGGGGACTACCCGGTCGCGCTGATCGGGCCGGGCGTGGACGCCAGCCACGCCTACGAGCGCACGCACACCGACGCGCTGCGCGCCACGGGCGAGCTGATGCTGGCCTACCTGCGCCAGTAAGGCGCGTGCTGGGAGCGGGTCCGGGTGAAGGCGGCCCGGGCCCTCCGACCGTCAGGGCGTCGGCGGGACGTGGTCGAGCGTCTCGGCCCCCAGCGCCCCCTCGGGCCGGGGCAGGTCGTTCTCGCGCAGCAGGTACGCGGTGACGTCCAGCACCTCCTGGGCGCTCAGGGTGCCCCGGCGGTCGTCCGGCATGGTGTCGCGGATCAGGTCGTGCAGCGCGCGGGGCGGCACCGTGCGGTACAGCGCGCGGAAGTCTTCGCCACCCAGTCCGGGGGCGCTGACGCCCTCCAGACGGTCGCCGTGGCAGATCGCGCAGGCCAGGAAGTAGGTGGTCTCGCCACGCTGAAGCTGTTCGGCCTGCGCGGACGTGGGGACGGCAGGCGGCGTGGCGGGGGTGGGGGTCCCGGTCGCCACGGCACTCAGGGAGGCCAGCAGGGGCAGGAGCAGCAGGGCAGGGGCGCGCACGCCGGGCACTCTAGCGGGGGTGGGGTGCGGGGTGGATGAACCGGGTACACTGGCCGGAAAAGATGTATACAATCCTGGCTTGTCCCTGTAAGCTGGACGCGTGCTCTCTCTTCAGAAGGCGGCGAACATCCTGGGTGCATTCAGCGCCGAACAACCCGAATGGGGCGTGCGCGCCCTCGCCGCGCACCTGGGCGTCCCCCGCGCCACCGCCCACGCGTACCTCGCCGGACTGACCGAGGCCGGATTCCTGCGCCGCACCCCCGCCGGCAAGTACCGCCTCTCCTGGCACATCGCCGAGATGGGCGCGCAACTGACCTCCTCGCTGCCCTGGTTCCAGGAAGCCCGCGCGCTGATCACCCGCCTCGCGCTGGAAGTCCGCGCCGTGGCGTTCCTGTGCATCCTGGAAGGCGAGGAGGTCGTCGCCGCGATCCGCGAACGCCACCCGGACGCCGACATCGACCTGCCGCTGGACATCTACCTGCCGGCCACCGCGACCGCCAGCGGCAAGATCCTCTACGCGCACGCCGACATCACCCCCCGCACCTTCGCCGCGTGCACGCCCAGCTCCATCACCAGCCTGGACGAGTGGCGCACCGAAGTCGCCAAGGTCAAACGCCTCGGGTACGCGTACTCCATCGAGGAATGGGTCCCCGGCCAGTGCACCCTGGGCGTCCCCTACCACGCGCTGCACACCGCGCACGGCGACACCGACACGGTGGTGGCCGCCATCGGCGTGCAGATGAGCGCCCAGCGCTACCTGCGCGAGGAACGCCACATCCGCGAACGCGTCGTGCAGATCGTCCGCGAGGCCGAAGCCCTCCCGTAACCCACCCCCAACGCAGCGCGCCGCCCGGAACGTGAAACTGGGCGGCGCGCTGCGTTCACTCCTCGTTCAGTTCACCCGTGCGCGGCATCAGCGTCCAGTCCGTGACCGCCCAGCCCTGCGCGCCGCGCGCGAGGTTCACGATCATTGTGAAACGCTCGCCGTTCACGTACTCGCTGTCCGTCTTCGCGTCCGTGAAACCCACCGTGGTCGTCATGACCGCCTGCGCCCGCGTGGGCGTGTCTGTCAGCAGCCGCACGGAGCTGAACGTGAAGTTCCCCAGCCGCTCCAGCGCGAACGCCTCCTGGCTCTTCCAGCTTTCCAGCCACGGCTGCGCGCGGGTCACGGCCGCCTGCACGCGCCGCCGCACCTCGGCCTGCTGCTCGGGCGTGCGCTTCACGTCCCGGAACTGCGCCGCCACGTGCCCCGCCACGCCACTCAGGTCGCCCAGCAGCCCCGCCGTGACGCCCAGCGCGTCGTCCTTCAGCTCCGTCATGCCGCCCGCCGACAGGCGCACCGGCAGGTACCGCACGCTGCCGCTGCGCGCGTCCCGCAGCAGCGCGTCGTCCCGACCCGACGCGCGGCGCACCGTCGTGGACGGCCACACCGGCACGACCGGCTCACCGTACCGGTCACGGGTTACCGGTACCGACAGCAGTGCGGGACCCGCCACCACCTCCGACCCCTGCACGCGGTACAGGCGCAGCGTCGCCGCGTCCCGGCCGATCACCTGCCCCAGGTACGACCGCACACCCGGCGCGAGGAACGCCCCGCCGATCCCGCCCCGCTGCGCGTCCGGGTTCACCCCGGCCCGCGTGGGCCAGTCCCACAGCCCGAAATCCGACACGTCCTGCTGGATATCCGGCCCGTAGTTCGCCAGCCAGTCGCGGTAGGGGGGCTGCAGGCCCTGCGCCCACGCGTCCGCCGCCGCCCCGCCGCGCGTGATGAGGCGCGTGGCGTACTCGGCCAGCACCCCACCACCGAACAGCTGATCGCCGGGCCGCGTCAGCGAGTACGACTCCATGAACGCCGGGAACGCCCGCGTGTTCTCCACGAACCGCACCCCGCCCGGCGTGGGCAGCAGCGAGTACACCACCGGCAGCGGCGCACTCTCCGCGAAACTCAGGCCATACCCGTACGCGAAGCGCCAGTCCGACCCGATCAACTCCAGCGGCCCCCGACCATCCAGCTGCCGCGCGTCCAGCGAATCACTGTGCGCGCTGAACGCCGTCAGGAGCTTGCGGGGCGGGCTGGTCAGCGAGTACAGGTGATGAGTGAAACAGCAGTGCGCGCCGCCCGAGAAACCCGCCAGCAGCACCTCCGGCACGCCATCTCCCGTCACGTCCCGGCACCAGTCCACGCTGACCATCGTGTCCGTGACGGTCGCGTACGTCACGCCCGCCCGCGACAGCGTCACGCGGTCTTCCGGATCGTCGAAACCGTTCTCGACGGTCTTCACGGTGTACGCCCCGCAGGTCGCCAGGGTCGTCTTCGTGGGCGGGGCAGCCTGCGCGCGGGCGGGCGCAGTCAGGAGCAGGGCGGGCAGCAGCAGGAGCAGGGCACGGTTCATGGAAACCTCCGGAATGCGAAGAGCAACAGAACAGTCAGCTCAGAGGAATGAAGCAGTTCTCCTGATCTCCCGTACCGATCATCATGATCTCGTTCCGCCCCTTCCTAAAAGCAAAAGCGGAAAAGTCGGGGAGTGAGAGAACCTGGGCGAGCCGCCTATCTATCGAGTTGAGACCTTCAAAAACAGTCGTCGTATGAAAATCGGCGGATGTGAGTTTGGTATACGCCACCTCGTCGTTCCAGTCCTCAATTGACACGACACTCCACCCGTGGTGGCTCCCCCCGAGTTTGACGTCCCTATGGAAGACTATGACGCTGTCCAGATTGAGATCACGGCGGAGGGACAAGGAATCTCGGTACGAAAAAGACACAATGGGTTGACTGACCTTGCTGTGAATCTTGCGCCTTCCGAGATAATCTCCGAGCGTCTGAGTGATGTCGTTCCGCCATTGAAAATTGTGGTCACATGGTTCCTGAAGGAAGATATTGCGACCCGCCCTGATCATTCTCAGTGGCAGCCAATCAAGGATGACGTCCTTGCTGAAAACGCCATCCAGAATAAATTCATCCAGGAGATTGCCGAGCAGTTCAGGAGCCTGATTTCCTAGCGGCGATTGAGCATCGAACATCAACACGGTCTCGCCGTATGGGAGTTTGAACGTCTGTGTCTCTGACATCTTCGGTACTCCTGATCGTTGTCGGGGTGGTCGCCGCTCCTGTCCGGACGTATGGGCCGCTGGCCTTCATCTTCGCCCGTCTGGACGGGGAAGACCAGTCTTGCTTTCGTGCGGGGCGCGTGCGGTGTACACTCGCCGCACAGTCACCAGGGGTGCCGACCGTCAAGAGCGTCGGCTGAGAGAACACCGTGTTCAACCCTAGGAACCTGATCTGGTTCATACCAGCGGAGGGAGCGTGACGGGTGCCGAAACGTCTTTGCGTGTTTCGCCCCCCTCCGACGCGTGAGGGGGGCGTTTTTCTATTGGCAAGCCACTGACCTGACCCGACCTGACGGGCGGCCCTGACAGTCGCCCTCCCAGCTCCGGACGCCCTCGCGGGTGCCCGGCGGCCCCGTCCTGTTCCCATTTCTCTGGAGTGCCCATGACTACCCTGACCCCACCCCCGACCGACCCCGCGACCGAAGCCCTGACGATTCTCGACCCGGAGCTGACCGCGCCGTTCCCGAACAGCGAGAAGGTGTACCTGACCGGCACCATTCATGCAGGGGTGCGGGTGCCCGCGCGGCGCATCCGGCAGTCGCCGACCCTGGAACGCGTGGGGGACCTGACCCGCACCGTCCCGAACCCGGCCCTGCTCGTGCCGGACACGAGTGGGCCGTACACGGACGCCCGCCTGAGCGTGGACCTGCGCGCCGGGCTGGGGCACGCGCGCCCCTGGCTGGCGGGGGACGCCCGGCTGGAACTGGCGCGGGAGCGGCGCCACCCGGCGCTGGACGTCAGTGGCCCGCTGCCGTTCCCGCGTGTGCCCCGGCCCCGCCGCGCCCGCCCCGGCGCGGGGATCACGCAGCTTCAGGCGGCGCGGCGCGGCGAGATCACCCCCGAGATGGAATTCGTCGCCCTGCGCGAACAGTTGCGGCAGGAGGCGGATTTCGACCTGACCCACCAGCACCCCGGCCAGGGGTTCGGGGCCGCCATCCCGCGCGAGATCACGCCGGAGTTCGTCCGGTCGGAGGTCGCGCGGGGCCGCGCGGTGATTCCCGCGAACATCAACCACCCGGAACTCGAACCCACGATCATCGGGCGGAACTTCCGGGTGAAGATCAACGCGAACCTCGGCACCAGCATCGTGACCAGCTCCATCGAGGAGGAGGTCGGGAAGATGATCTGGGCGACCCGCTGGGGTGCCGACACGGTCATGGACCTCTCCACGGGTCGGCACATCCACCCGACCCGCGAGTGGATCGTCCGGAACAGCGCCGTGCCCGTGGGGACCGTGCCGATCTATCAGGCGCTGGAGAAGGTCGGGGGTGTGGCCGAGGACCTGACCTGGGACGTGTACCGCGACACGCTGATCGAACAGGCCGAGCAGGGCGTGGACTACATGACCGTCCACGCCGGCGTAAGGCTGGCGCACCTGCCGCTGACCGCGCGGCGGCGCACCGGGATCGTGTCGCGTGGCGGAAGCATCCTCGCGAAGTGGTGCCTCGCGCATCACCGCGAGAACTTCCTGCACACGCACTTCGCGGACATCTGCGAGATCCTCGCCGCGTACGACGTCACCTTCAGCCTCGGGGACGGCCTGCGCCCCGGCAGCATCGAGGACGCGAACGACGCCGCGCAGTTCGCGGAGCTGGACACGCTGGGCGAACTGACGCGCGTGGCGTGGGACCACGGCGTGCAGACCATGATCGAGGGTCCCGGCCACGTGCCCATGCAGCTCATCCGCGAGAACATGACCCGGCAGCTCGACGTGTGCCAGGAGGCGCCGTTCTACACGCTGGGGCCACTCACGACCGACATCGCGCCCGGGTACGACCACATCACGTCCGCGATCGGCGCGGCGCAGATCGCGTGGTACGGCACCGCCATGCTGTGTTACGTCACGCCGAAGGAACACCTGGGCCTCCCGGACCGGCAGGACGTGCGCGACGGCGTGATCGCGTACCGTATCGCCGCGCACGCCGCCGACCTCGCCAAGGGCCACCCCGGCGCGCAGGCCCGCGACAACGCCCTGAGTAAAGCGCGGTTCGAGTTCCGCTGGGAGGACCAGTTCAATCTGTCCCTGGACCCCCTGAAGGCCCGCGCGCTGCACGACGAGACGCTGCCCGCCGACGCGGCGAAGACCGCGCACTTCTGCTCCATGTGCGGCCCGCACTTCTGCTCCATGAAACTCAGCCACGACCTGCGCGCCCCCGACGTGCTGGCCGGACTGGAGGAGAAGGCCCGCGAGTTCCGCGCGCTGGGCGGCGAGGTGTACGTGCCCCGCCAGGAACATGGGCCGGAGGGGGAGGCGTGACCCTCGGTCGCCTGTATCTGGTGGCCACGCCCCGCGCCGGGCAGCCGCAACCCGAGTTCCTGGCGCGGGTCGAGGCTGCGCTGGACGGCGGCGTGGACACGCTGCAACTGCGCTGCAAGGACTGGGAGGCGGGGACGTATATCGCGCTGGGTGAGCGGGTGGCGGCGCTGGCCCGCGCGCGCGGCGTGCCGTTCTTCATCAACGACCGCGTGGACGTCGCCGCCGCGTGCGGGGCGGACGGCGTGCACCTAGGGCAGGGGGACCTGCCGCCCGCTTGGGCGCGCAGGCTCGCGCCGGAGTTGCTGCTGGGCCGCAGCACGCACGCGCCCGCGCAGGCGTGCGCCGCGCTGGCCGACGCCCCCGCGTACATCGCCGCCGGGCCGGTGCACGCCACACCCACCAAACCGGGCCGCGCGCCCGCCGGACTGGCCTACGTGCGCGCCGTGGCCGCGCTGAATCCGCCGCTGCCCTGGTACGCCATCGGCGGGATCGACGCCTCGAACGTCCACGAGGTGCTGGCCGCCGGGGCGACCCGCGTGGCGGTCGTGCGCGCCGTGTTGGACGCCCGCGACCCCGCCCAGGCCGCGTCCGACCTGCTGGGGGCGTTGCGGGGGGTGCCCGCGTGACCCGCCCCGCCATCCTGACCGTGAACGGCGAGGCGCGGCCCCTCACGCCCGGCCTGACCCTGCCCGCCCTGCTGCGCGACCTGAACATCGACCCGGCGCGCGTGGCGGTCGCCGTGAACGACGACTTCTACCCCGGCGCCCGCGTGCCGGAACGCACCCTGGAGGCCGGAGATGTCATCGAGATCGTCCGAATTATCGGGGGGGGCTGAGAGTTCCGGGGCAGCGTGGGCCGTCAGGCCCTCTGCCCCCGAGCGGAGCGAGCAGGAACAGGGGCGGGTTCTGCGGAATGGAGAACCTGCGCGTCCACTCACCGGAGGTTCGTAATGCAGCAGAATCCGCACACACCCGACCCCTTCACCCTCGGCGGGAAGACCTTCACCTCGCGCCTGATGACGGGCACGGGCAAGTTCACGGATTTCGGCGTGATGCGCGAGGCGCTCGCCGCGAGCGGGTCGCAGATCGTGACGGTCGCCATCCGCCGCGTCGAACTGCGGGCGCCCGGACATGACGGTTTACTGGACGCCCTGGACTGGGACGCGCTGCAACTCCTGCCGAACACCGCCGGGTGCCGCACCGCCGAGGAGGCCCTGCGCGTGGCGCGGCTGGCGCGCGTGGCGACCGGCGTGAACTGGATCAAGCTGGAGGTCATCCCCGACGCCCGCTACCTCCTGCCCGACCCTGTGGGCACGCTCCGCGCCGCCGAAGGATTGGCCGCCGACGGGTTCACGGTGCTGCCGTACGTGCAGGCGGACGCGGTGCTGGCCCGCGCGCTGGAGGACGCCGGGTGCGCCGCCGTGATGCCCCTGGCGAGCCCCATCGGCTCCGGCCGGGGCCTGCGCAGCCCCGAGCTGCTGCGGACCGTGCTGGACGGCGCCCGCGTGCCGATCGTCGTGGACGCGGGCCTGGGCGTCCCGAGTGACGCGGCGCAGGCGCTGGAACTCGGCGCGGACGCCGTGCTGGTGAACACCGCGATCGCCGAGGCGCGCGACCCGGTCGGCATGGCCCACGCCTTCGCGCTGGGCGTGCAGGCGGGCCGCGCGGCGTTCCTGGCCGGACGGATGCCCGAACGCACGCACGCCAGCTCCAGCAGCCCGCTGGGTGGGGTAGTGCGCCTGCCTGACCCGGAAGTGCCCGTGTGAGGCTGACTCCGGTTGAAAGGTTCGCAGAACCGCGTCAATCCGAGCGGATGCGAGGAGGAGTAGAGCGGATTCAGGGCGTGAAGTTGGCGACCCGGTGGTGTTCCGGGTTGCCGACGGAACAGACGGAATCCGCATGAGGTCGCGGGAGGTGATTGTGGTGGGCGGCGGCCTGATCGGGTCACTGGTGGGGTTCACGCTGCGCCGGGCGGGTGCGGATGTGCTGGTGCTGGACGCAGACCGGCCGGGCGCGGCGTGGCGGGCGGCGGCGGGCCTGCTCACCCCGGACGGCGAGCGGCTGCGCGGCACGCCCCTGCACGCGGACGCGCTGGAGGGATTGCGGCGCTGGCCCGCGCTGGCGGCGGCGCTGGAACGCTCGGGCGTGCCCGTTCATCTGCGGCCCGACGTGACCCGCGTGCAGCCGGGCGGCGGGGTGGCCTGCACGCCGGGCGAGGGGAGCCTGCACCCGCCCTCGGTGGTCCGCGCGGCCCGGCAGGGGGCCGAGGTGGTGGCCGCGCACGTCCAGTCCCTCATCCCGTCGGTGGGTGGGGTGCGGGTGCGGACGGACGCGGGCGACTGGTTCGCCGGGCAGGTGATCGTCGCGGCGGGCGCGTGGAGCGGCGCGTTCGGTGTGCCGGTCACGGCGCAGCAGGGGCAGGCGCTGCTGCTGCGCGGCGCGCCGGAGGTGGGGGCGCGCTACGGGCCGCCCGCGCGGGGGTTCTCCCGCTACGCGCTGTCCCGCCCGGACGGCCTGTACGTCGGCGCGACAGCTCGCCGCAGCTGGGCCACCACACCCGACGCCCACGCGGCCCGCTGGTTGCGCGGCGCGGCCCGGACGCTCGTGCCGGGGGCGGACGTCGCAGAGGTCGCCTCGTTCCTCGTGGGCCTGCGCCCGGTCACGCCGGACGGTCTGCCGCTGGTCGGGCCGCACCCGACCCTGCCCGGTGTGCTGGTCGCGACGGGACATGGGCGGCACGGGTCGCTGCTCGCCCCGGTCACGGCGGCGCGCGTCCTGGCGCTGGTGGAACAGGGGGTAAGTGCATGACGGTGCCCGTTGCGCTGACCATCGCCGGGTCGGATTCCGGCGGGGGGCGGGCATCCAGGCGGACCTGAAGACCTTCGAGGCGCACGGCGTGTACGGCACGAGCGTCCTGACGCTGATCACCGCGCAGAACACCCGGGGCGTGCAGGCCACGCACCCGCTGCCGCCAGGGCTGGTGGCCGCGCAGCTGCGCGCCGTGCTGGACGACTTCCCGGTCGCGGCGGTGAAGACGGGTGCGCTGGGTAACGCGGGGCTGGTGCGCGCGGTGGCCGACGCCCTGCGGGGCCGACATCTGCTGCTGGTCGTCGATCCGGTCATGCTCGCCAAGAGCGGGGACGCCCTGCTGGACGACGGCGCCCTGCACGCGCTGCGGGATGAGCTGCTGCCCCTGGCGACGCTGGTCACCCCGAACGTCCCCGAGTGGGCGGCCCTGCGCGCGGCGGGCGTGCCGGACACCACGCCGCTGCTCCTGAAGGGCGGGCACGCGCCCGGTGAGACCGTCACCGACGAGCTGCGCGCCCACGGGCACCACCTCATGCTCAGCGCGGCGCGGCAGCATACGCGGCACACGCACGGCACGGGCTGCACGCTGTCGGCGGCGATCACCGCGAACCTCGCGCGCGGTCTGGCCCTGCCAGACGCGGTGCGGGCCGCGCACGCGTACCTGCAGGGCGCGATCCGCGCCGCGCCGGGCCTGGGCGCGGGGCACGGGCCGCTGGGGCACCGGGCGGCGGGGGAGCAGGTGCAACCCACCCCACATCCAACCTAACGCTCGTTAGGTACACTGGGGGCAAGTTCCAATCAGGAGGTTGCCCCCATGACCCAACCCACCCCCGCCCAGACCGGCATCACCCCAGGCGAAACGCCCGAGCAGCACGCCCACTTCGAGGCCCGCATTGCTCGCGGCGAGAAGATTGAGGCTGGCGACTGGATGCCCGCCGAGTACCGCCGCCAGCTCATCCGCATGATCAGCCAGCACGCCCACAGCGAGGTCGTCGGCATGCTCCCCGAAGGCGAATGGATCACCCGCGCCCCCAGCCTGAAACGCAAGACCATCCTCATGGCCAAGGTGCAGGACGAGGCCGGACACGGCCAGTACCTCTACCACGCCGCCGAAACGCTGGGCGCCACCCGCGAGGACATGCTCCAGGCCCTCCTGAGCGGCAAGGCCAAATACAGCAGCATCTTCAACTACCCCACCCACACCTGGGCGGACGTCGGCATGATCGGCTGGCTCGTGGACGGCGCCGCTATCAAGAACCAGACTATGCTCGCCGGATGCTCCTACGGCCCGTACAGCCGCGCCATGGTCCGCATCTGCTCGGAAGAAACCTTCCACCACAAGCAGGGCAAGGAAATGATCGTCGCGTACGCCCAGGGCACCCCCGAGCAGCGCGCCATGGCGCAGGACGCCCTGAACCGCTGGTGGTGGCCCGCCATGATGATGCTCGGCCCGCACGACGCCGACAGCCCCAACAGCGGCGTCCTCTCGAAATGGGGCATCAAACTCAAGAGCAACGACGAAGTCCGCCAGGAATTCATCAACGAACACGTGCCCGAACTCATGGAAGCGGGCCTGACCATCCCCGACCCGGACCTCCACCAGGACGACCAGGGCAACTGGCGGCACGGCCCCATCCACTGGGACGAATTCTGGGCCGTCATCCGCGGCGAACAGGGCCTCAATAAAGAACGCCTCGGCGCCCGCCAGCACGCCCACGACGACGGCGCCTGGGTCCGCGACGCCCTCCAGGCCTACACCGACCGGCAACGCGCGGTGGCGGCCGACTGAACCCCTCAGCCCAGAAAGGAATCACCCATGACTCAACCTCACTTCCCTTCCTCCGATACGCAGTGGCCGCGCTGGGAGGTGTTCAAGCAGGACGCCCCTAACCGCCCGCATCAGGCGGTGGGGAGCGTGCACGCGGGTGACCCGCCGCACGCGCTGGTGACGGCGCGGAACGTGTTCGTGCGCCGCCCGGCCGCCGTGAGCCTGTGGTGCGTGCGTGAGGACGACATCCTGACCGCCACGCCCGAGGAACTGACCACGAACCCCGCGCTGCTGGACTCGCCCGGCGAGGCTGGGACGTACCACGTGGGCGTGAAACGCACGAACAAACGCAGCATGACGTTCGTGGATCTCAGCGGCACCGTGACCGCCGGTGGCCCTGGCGACGCGCTGCGGCAGGCGCAGAGCCTGCACCCCGACGTCCTCGCCTGGATGGTGTTCCCCGAAACAGCCGTTGTCCGCACCGACGAGGACCCCGGCACCGTCGAGAGCTGGTTCGCGCCCGCGAAGGACAAGACGTACAAGCAGCAGCAGCACTACGGCGTGATCGGCCGTCACGTCGGCGAACTGAAACGCGCCGGTCTGATGCCGGGCCGCGCCCCCAGCGAGGACAGCGCATGACCACTGGCATCCAAGCCCTCACCGATACGCAGACGCAGGCCCTCCTCCTGAAACTCACGGTCCTTGCCGACGACGAGATCATCCTCGCGCACCGGGACGGCGAGTGGACCGGGCACGCCCCCATCCTCGAAGAGGACATCGCGCTGGCGAACATCGCGCAGGACGAACTCGGGCACGCCGGGCTGTACCTGAGCCTCGCGCAGACCCTCGGCGGCAGCGACCCCGACCGGGTGGCGTTCTGGCGCGGCCCGGACGACTATCGCAACACCCGCCTCGTGGAACTCCCGAAAGGCGACTGGGCGTTCACGATGGTCCGGCAGTTCCTGTACGACACCGCCGAAGCCCTGTGGCTGGAGGCCGCCACCCGCAGCACCTACGCCCCCCTCGCGGAGATCGCCGCGAAGGCTGTGCGTGAGGAGAAATTCCACGTGCAGCACACTGCCCTGTGGGTGGAACGCCTCGCCCTCGGCACGCCCGAAAGCGAACGCCGCACCCAGGCCGCCCTGACGGAACTGTGGCCGCACGCCGCGCAACTCTTCCAACCCGTCGAGGGCGAAGACGAACTGACCGCAGCGGGCATCCTCCCCGACTTGAACGCCGTGCACGCCCGCTGGACCGACCTCATCACCCGGCACCTCGTGGACAAATGCGGCCTCACCCTCCCCGACGCCCCCACCACCCAGCCCGGCCGCGACACGCACACCCACCACCTCGCCCCCCTGCTGGAAGAAATGCAGAGCGTCGCCCGGCAACACCCCGACGCCGAGGTCTGGTGAACAGGTTGAAGGTTGATGGTCAACAGTTGATGGAATACTCCACCCCATCACCTATCAACCATCAACCATCAACAGTCTGGGCGGCCCTCGCCCAGATCCCAGACCCCGAGATTCCCGTCGTGAGCATCACGGACATGGGCATGGTGCGGGACGTGACCGTGGGCGACGCGGGGCGCGTGACGGTGACGTTCACGCCCACCTTCAGCGGCTGCCCCGCCCTGCACGTCATCCGGGACAGCATCGAGCAGGCGGTGCGCGACCTGGGCGTCACGGACGTCGAGGTTCGCAGCACCCTCACGCCCCCCTGGACGACCGACTGGATCAACGACGACGCGCGGGAGCGGCTGCGGCAGTACGGCATCGCGCCCCCCGCCCCCACCGGGGAAGGGCAGCTGATTCAGCTGGACGCGGAACCCACCCGCTGCCCCCGCTGCGGCAGCCTGAACGTCCGCATGACCGCCAGCTTCGGCCCGACGTTATGCAAACGCATGTACGTCTGCGACACCTGCCGCGAACCCTTCGAGGGCTTCAAGAGCGTATGAACTCCGCCGACGATGCGGATAGGGTGAGTGGACGTCGCAGACGCGCGTCTTCTGGAACTCGGTTGGGGTGAGGCGTGATTTCAAATCAGACACTGGACTTCTCACGGCGATTCATTCAGGCCGCCCTGCTGGTGGCGCCCCCTGTCGGCGCGGCCCTCTACTACACCCTGAACAGGTCGCGCCTGACGGAGGACGCCTGGCTCTACTTGGTCTTCCTGGTGATCCTGACACCACTGTGGGGACTCGTCTGGCACGTCATTCTCGACAGCTACTTTTTCAGGGGATACGCCGTGAAAGTTGAGGTCATGCTTCAGGCGGATGGTGACATCCGGGAGCGGCTGGCCCGCACCTGGCAGGGGAACTTCACGCCCCCCTTCAGTCAGGCTTCGACCGGCACCACGCACCGGCACGTCGCCCTGAAGCTCCTGAACTCGGAAGTCATTCCACTCCTCCTCCAGAACCGCGCGTGGTGGGTGTACGGCGACGCTGCCCACATCCGGGCCCGCAAGGGCACCCTCCGCGAAACGTTCGGGCGCTGGCAGGCGCAGTCACGCGCCGTCGAGTTCCAGCCCGGGCAGGCGCTGAGTGACCGGCAGCTCGTCGGCTACTACGTGGTGACGATCCTCCTGTACGGCTTCGACCGCCTGAAGGGCGCCGGGCTGGAGCGGGAGTTGTCGGGCGCGGCAGACATGCAGAAGGTGCTGCTGGCCCTCTCGCAGGCCCGGGCGCACAACGTACAGGGCTGCGTGGTCGAGTGGAGCCCTCACCACGCGCCGCGCTACCACTCCGTCGATCAGGCCATCCAGTTCTTCCCCGAACTCAGGAAGCTATGACCCACGCCAGCGAGTCCACCGACAGCCGCCCATCCCAGGAGGGCTTCAGAAGCTCATGAGCACGACATGGTAATGGCGCCGCACACCATCCGCCTGCCGGCGGGCGAATTCGTCTACCGCGACACAGGCACGCCTGACAGGCCCACCGTGCTGGCCATGCACGGCATGGGTCGGGACGGTTCGGACTGGGACGCGACCGCCCGGGCCCTCGTCCCCGAGTTCCGCCTCGTGGCCCTCGACCTGCGGGGGCATGGGCAGAGTGTCCGGACAGAGCAGTACAGCCTGGAGGCCATGCAGGAGGACGTGGTGGCGGTCGTGGACGCCCTTCAGCTGAACGACTTCGTGCTGCTGGGCTTCTCGCTGGGCGGGGTGGTCGCCTACCTGTACGCGCAGGCGCACCCCGAGCGTGTCCGGCAGTTGATCACGGTGGATACGCCGATGCCGACCACCTGGGAGCAGCCCGCGCCGCCCGCCCAGGCCCCCGAGGGTGTTCGGCACGACTGGAACGCCACCACGCAGCTGTTCCCGGAGCTGCACACCACGAATGACCGGTGGTGGAATGACCTCGCGCGGATCACCTGCCCGGCACTGCTCCTGCGGGGCGGGGAGGCCAGCTGGATGCCGCAGGACCGCATCGAGGACACGGCCCGGCAGATGCCGGACGCCCGTGTGATCGAGATTCCAGGAGGCGGACACCCGATTCACCGCACCCAGTTCCCCGCGTTTACCCAGCACCTTTCCAGCTTTCTCCGGGGAGCAGAATGACCCTCACTTCACGCCGTCAATATCACCGGTTTTCCTTTGGTGATCATGATGGTGTGTTCGACGTGGGCGGCGATTCCTCCGTCGGTGGTGGCGAGCGTCCAGCCGTCGCGGCGGGTGCGGACGCGGGGGCTTCTGCCGGTGCTGATCATGGGTTCCACGGCGATCACGAGCCCCTCGTGCAAGGGTTGTCTCAGCGCAGGGCGGTAGTAGTTGGGAACGTCGGGTTTCTCGTGGATGGCGCGGCCCACGCCGTGCCCCTGGAGTTCTGGCAGGAGCGTGAAGCCCCGGCGCTGAACCTCGGTCTGGATGGCGCGTCCGATGCCGTTCAGGGGTTGTCCGGCGCGGGCGGCGTTCAGGCCGCGCGCCAGGGCAGCCTCGGCGGCAGCGATGAGGTTCGCTGCGGTGGGGGAGACGGGTGGCACGGCGACCGTGATGGCGGCGTCCGCGACGAACCCGCCGACGTTCGGCGTGACGTCGATGCACACGACGTCCCCCGCCTGAAGCGGGCGGTGGGTGGGGAGGCCGTGGACGATGTCGTCGTTGACGCTGATGAACACGTCCACGGGCGCGCCGTACTCGGCACGCGGCGCGGAGAACGCCCCGAACCCCGCGAAGACCTTCCCGGCCAGCGCGTCCAGTTCGGCGGGCGTGACGCCCGGTTCGACGGCGGCGCGCAGGGTGTCCAGGGTGAGGGCGACGACCTTCCCGGCGAGGGTCATGCCGTCCAGTTCATGCTGCGTGGTGATCGTCATGCGGCAGTGTAAGCGCGCTGTTGAAGTTCGAACTGTGGTGGAGCAGTGAGCCGCCTTTCTTCTCCTCCCCCTTGAGGGGGGAGGCCGGGAGGGGGTGCGCGCAGCGCCTGTTTTCCCGAATTCCATCTCAATTTCAGATCGAATCGTCTTTCCCTCTCCAAGGAGCGTTTTCTGTGACTCAATCAATCTCTTCTGATCTTCTTCGTCCGGCGTCTTATGTGTCGGGTTCGTGGCATGCGAATGCGGATGGGCAGGTGCTCCTGGACGCGGTGTATGGGCGTCCGGTGGCGGTGATCTCGTCGGAGGGTGTGGATTTCGGTGGGGCGCTGGCGTATGGGCGGCGGGCGGGTGGGGCGCTGCGCCGCATGACGTTCCATGAGCGGGCGCGGGCCTTGAAGGCGCTGGGGGCGTTCCTGATGGAGCGCAAGGAGGCGTATTACGCGCTGAGTGCGTTGACGGGGGCGACGCGGCGGGATTCGTGGGTGGATATCGAGGGTGGGATCGGGACGCTGTTCAGTTACGCGAGTGCGGCGCGGCGGGAACTGCCGGACGAGCGCTTCTGGCCCGACGGGCGGCTGGAGCGGCTGGGGCGCGAGGGGACGTTCGTGGGGCGTCACCTGCTGGTGCCGCGTGAGGGCGTGGCGGTGCAGATCAACGCGTTCAACTTCCCGGTGTGGGGGATGCTGGAGAAGTTCGCGCCTGCCTTTATCGGGGGGATGCCGAGCCTGGTGAAGCCCGCGCCGCAGACGGCGTACCTGACCGAGCGGGTGGTGCGGGACATCGTGGCGTCGGGCCTGATTCCGGAGGGGACCCTGCAACTGGTGACGGGGGAGCCGGGATCGCTGCTCGATCACGTGGAGGAGCAGGACGTGGTGGCGTTCACGGGGTCGGCGGCGACGGCGGCGAAACTGCGGGTGCATCCGGCGATCGTGGGTCGGTCGGTGCCGTTCAACGCGGAGGCGGACAGCCTGAACGCGTCGGTGCTGGGCCTGTCCGTGAAGCCGGAGGACCCCGAGTTCGCGTTGTTCGTGCGCGAGGTGGCGCGCGAGATGACCGGGAAGGCCGGGCAGAAGTGCACCGCGATCCGCCGCGCGCTGGTGCCCTCGCATCTGGTGGAGGCGGTGACGGAAGGTTTGCGCCGCGAGCTGGCGAAGGTGACGCTGGGCGACCCGGCGCGCGACGACGTGCGGATGGGTGCGCTGGTGAGCGTGGAGCAGCGTGAGCGGGTCCGTGAGACGCTGGAGAAGTTGCAGGCTGAGGCGCGTGTGGTGATCAGCGGCGAGGCGCAACTGCTGGGCGGCGACCGTGAGAAGGGCGCGTTCCTCGACCCGACGGTGCTGCTGTGCGAGACCCCCCTGACGGCGCGCGGGCCGCATGAGCTGGAGGCCTTCGGGCCGGTGGCGACGCTGCTGCCGTACGACTCGCTGGAGGACGCCATTCACCTGACGAAGCTGGGTCGGGGCTCGCTGGCCGGAAGCATCGTGTCCCGCGACCGCGCCGAGGCGACGGAACTCGTGCTGGGCATGGCGAGTTCGCACGGCCGCCTGCTGGTCCTGAATCGCGACAACGCGAAGGAGAACACGGGGCACGGGTCGCCGCTGCCGCAGCTGAATCACGGCGGGCCGGGCCGGGCGGGGGGTGGTTCGGAGCTGGGGGGCCTGAGTGCGGTGCGGCATCACATGAACCGCGTGGCGGTGCAGGCCGACCCGACCACCCTCACGGCGATCACGCGGGAGTTCGTGCCCGGCGCCGAAGTCACCGAGGATGTCGTCCACCCGTTCCGCAAGTCCTTCGACGAGATTCAGGTGGGCGACAGCCTCCTCACGCACCGCCGGACCGTCACGGAGGCGGACATCGTGAACTTCGCGGGCCTGACCGGCGATCACTTCTACGCGCACGTCGATGAGATCGGCGCGCGGGAGGGCATCTTCGGGCGGCGCGTGGCGCACGGGTACTTCCTGATCTCGGCGGCGGCCGGGCAGTTCGTGTCGCCCGCGCCGGGGCCGGTCCTCGCGAACTACGGCCTGGAGAACCTGCGGTTCATCGAGCCCGTCGGCATCGGCGACACCATCCGCACGCGCCTGACCTGCAAACGCAAGATCCGCAAGGACCTGCGCCCCGGCGAGACCCGCCCGACCGGCGTGGTCGAGTGGCGCAGCGAGATCACCAACCAGGACGGCGTGCTCGTCGCCACGTACGACATCCTCACGCTGGTGGACCGCGCCCGGGACGAGTTCGACCCGCCCGCCGAGGAGATCGGCGTTCAGGCTTAAACCCGGGGCGTGACAGGGGGCGGAGGGGGTGCTGGCGTTCCCCTCCGCCCATGTCGTCGATCACTGGACTGGATCATGGGAGCGTCCGGTGAGCCGCAGGCGAACCCGCAGGAGAGGGGACATCGGAATGGCGTTGGAGGGCCTCTGCGGTGCGGTGTCCGCAGGGGCCTGGAACCAGAGTGCTGATGCCCTGTGCAGGGGCGGGGTGCGAGGCGCAGGCCCGCGCGTTCTTCGGGGTGTTCCTGGGCCTGACGGAACTCGTGAAACCGGAGGCGCTGCGGCGCAACGGTGGCGTATGGTTCGGCCTGCCGGACGGGCGGCAGCTGCACGTGGGCGTCGCGCCGGAGTTCGTGCCGCGCGTGCTCCTTCATGACCGGTCCGGGAACCGGCTGGAGGTCGTGCAGGGCGCGCATCCTGCCCGGATGGTCAAGGTTGGGTGAACCGGTGGGGCGTGTCTGCCCCCGCTGGGGGGATGGTACGGTGAGTGACCCGGACAGCCTGCCGACCTGATGTGAATTATTTTACACTCGGGTAGGCGTGGGACGGCTGATCTGACGGTTCCCACGACGGACGCACCACCTGGAGGCTTCATGAATTTCACCGAACTGCTGCACTCCTTCTTCGACGAGCAGGCCACGGCGGATCTGGGCCGCGTGGCGGGCGTGGATCCCGCTGCGGCGCGCCGGGCGCTGGAGGCCGGGCTGCCGCTGCAACTGGACGCGCTGGCCGCGCAGGCGGGCACGCCGATGGGCGCGCACATCGCCGAGGCGATCGAGAGTCTGCCCCGCTTCGAGAGCGTGCAGGGTGTCCTGAACGAACCGGACGGCGCGTCGAACCTCCAGCAGGCCGGGGAACTGCTCGCCCCTGCGCTGCTGGGTGACGGGGCCGGGAGCCTGGCCCGTCAGGTCAGCGAGCGGGCCGGGGTGGACGCGGGCGGCGCGGACCGCCTGCTGCAGCTGAGCCTCCCGCTGCTGCTGAGCCTGCTGGGGCGCTTCGGCGTGACGGCCGGGAACGTCGCTTCGATGCTCGGTGGCCTGAGCGGCAGCCTGGCTGGCGGATTGACGGGCGCGGCTATGGTCGTGCCGGGTCTGGATGTGCCGCCCCCCGCGCCGCAGGTGCCGACCCCGGTCATGCCGGACGCGGACCGGATGGACGCCGCGCCTGCACACAGGGCCGATGACGTGTCCGCTGGACCGGATTCGGCTGGGCTGGGTACAGCAGGTCTGGGTGCGGCCGGGCTGGGCGCCGCTGGTCTGGCCGCCCTGAGCGGTCCGGCGCTGCTGGAGTGGCTGCGCGGGCAGTTCGGCGGGCGGACCGCCGACGCGCTGGGCGCCGCCGCCGGATTCACCGGCGGTGCCAGTGGGCGCGCGGCGCAGGCGGCACTGCCGATCCTGCTGGGCGCGTTCGTGCAGCGTGCCCGGACGGACGCCGGCGCGCAGGACCTGCTCGCGCGCAGCGCCGCGAGTGCCGATCTGGTCGGTGCGGACGGCACGCTGGACACCCGCGCGCTGGGCGACCCGGCCGAGACGGCCCGCATCGAGGGGCAGGGGCGCGGCCTGCTGGGCAGTCTGTTCCCGAACATGGACCCGGTCACGGGTCGCCTGGGCTCCGCGCTGGGCGGGAGTGGCGCGAGCGCCGGGCGGCTGCTGGCGCTGATGGCGCCCATGCTGCTGGGCCTGCTGGGTGCCCGCGCCCGCGCGGGGGGCCTGAACGCCGCGTCCTTCCGGGACCTGCTGGGCGGCCTGGACGGTCACCTGGCGAGCCTGCTGCCTGCCGGGATGGGCAGCCTGGCGGCGCTGCTGGGGGCCGGGGCACTGACCGGGTCAGCCGCCGCAGCTGTCACGCCCGTTCCCGCCCCGGCGGTCACCCCCAGCGTCGTGACGACGCCGGTCTCGCCGCCACCGGCTGCGCCCGTGACGACCGGGCGGCGCGGTGGGTTCCCGTGGTGGATCATTCCGCTGCTGCTCCTGCTGGGCCTGGGCGGGTGCTGGCTGGTGAACCAGAACCGCACCGATCCGCCCGCTGCGACTGGCGAGGCAGCGGCCAGCATCCTCGTGACCAATCCCACGTCCGGCGCGGACCTCCCGGCCGAGCCGTTCACCATGAGCGGCACCGGCCCGGCGAACACTGAACTGATCATCTCGGATCAGGGGCAGGAGGTCGGGAAGGCCACGGTCGGCGCGGACGGCGCGTGGTCGGCGGAACTGCCCGCACCCACGCCCGGCGAGCACACGTACAGCGTGGACGGCGGCGGTGGCCGCAGCGAACTGAAGGTGAACGTCACGGACGCCAGCGCGGGCACCGAGGGGGCAGGCACTGAGGGCACGGGCACCGACACCGGCAGCACCGACACCGGCAGCACCGACACCGGCAGTACTGACACCAGCGGGACCGAGACGCCCAGCACCGAGACCGCCGCGACCTTCGTGATCAGCGAGCCCGCCGCGGACGCCACGCTGCCCGCCGGGACGTTCACGCTGCGCGGCACCGGCACGGCCGGGCAGGAGGTCGAACTGTTCGAGGACGACACCAGCCTCGGCAAGATCACCATCGGGGAGGACGGCACCTGGAGCTTCGACGTGCCCAGCCCCGCCGCCGGGGCGCACACGTACGCGGTGCGCGGCCCGGACGGCACGGACCTCGGAACGGTCACCGCGACCGTCAGCGCGCCCGACGCGACCGCCAGCGCCGCCGACTGCACGGAGGACTACACCCTGAGCATCACGGACGGGCAGACCGTGAACGAACCCTTCCGCTTCGGCGGGGTCGGTCAGGGCGGGGGGTACAGTGTGACCGTCAAGCGCGGCGAGCGCACCATCGGCACGAAGGACGTCCCGCTGGACGCCACCTGCGGCTGGAGCTACCAGAGCCGCCCCGGTCCCGGGACCATCACCTACGAGGTCCGCCCGCTGGGTGACGGGACAGCCGCGCCCCTGAGCACCGTGAACCTTACCGTCGGGCAGTAACGATTGGCGTTCAAGGCCCGCGCCTCCACCCGGAGGACGCGGGCCTTTCTGCGCTCTCCAAGAAAACACCCCCGCGCGGGGCGGGGGCGGATTCCGTGCAGGCGGGGATTAGACCGCGAGCACCTGACGGCCGTTGTAGTAGCCGCAGCTGGGGCAGATGTGGTGGCTGAGCTTCTTCGCGTGGCACTGGGGGCACTCGGTCAGGTTGGGCGCGACGAGGGCGTGGTGGCTGCGGCGCATGTCGCGCTTGCTCTTGCTGGTCTTCTTCTTGGGAACGGGGTGCTTGGCCATGTCTGTTCTCCTGGGCCACACGGCGTTTCCCGCCGGGGCGCGATTCTCGCCGGGGGAACCCAGCCGAGACAACAGCGGGGAGTATAGCACACCCTCGCCAACCTGGGACAGTGACGCGGGCCGCGCTGTTCATGAAAGAGGACCGCGCCCCCGGACCGGCGTTTTACAGTGGGTGGCGTGCATGAACTCGAGTGGGCGCCCATCACGCTGGAAACCGGCCTGCGCGTCCTGGACCTGATCGGCGTGCTGGCCTTCGCGATGTCCGGCGCGCTGCTGGGCGTCCGCAAACGCTTCGACCTGTTCGGGGTGCTGGTGCTGGGCTGCGTGACCGCCGTGGGCGGCGGCGCGATCCGCGACACGCTGACCGGGCAGACCCCGCCGCTGTTCCTGCGGGACGAGACGTACCTGTATGCCGCGCTGCTGGGCTCCGGGCTGGCCTTCGCGTTCGGCGCGCGACTGGCCCGCTTCGAGCGGACCCTGAGCGTATTCGACACCGCCGGGCTGGGCCTGTTCGCGGCGTCCGGCGCGATCGGCGCGCTGAACTTCGGGCTGGGGCCGCTGGGCGTGGTGTTCGCCGGGATGCTGTCCGGCGTGGGCGGCGGCGTGATCCGCGACCTGATCGCCAACGAGGTCCCGGAAATCATGTACCGCAGCGAACAGCTGTACGCCACGGCCGCCGCCGCCGGAGCGCTGACCGTGTGGCTGCTGCACCCGCACGTCACGCCGTTCCAGGCGCAGTTCAGCGGCGCGCTGGTCGTGTGGGCGCTGCGCTGGATCTCCCGGCGGGGCTGGGTGCGCCTCCCGGTACGCCGCCTCCCCGAGGACAACCCCGCCGATTGAACGGTCAGCGATCCCACCCCCGCGCGGGCGGCGCGACTGGTACAACGGCAGGCATGATCCATGACGCCCGCGTGCAGCCGCTGCGGCCCGGCACGCCCCGCCGGGAGGGATTCGTGCTGCTGTGGGTGCAGGCCAGCGTCCGCACCCGCGACAACCACGCCCTGGAATACGCCGTGCGCGAAGCGAACCGCCTGAACCTGCCCCTGGTGGCCGCATTTGGCCTGACGCCCGGTTACCCCGAGGCGAACGCCCGCCACTACGCCTACCTGCTGGAGGGCCTGCGCGACCTGCGGATCAACCTCGCCGCGCGGGACGTGCCGCTGCGCGTGACGCTGGGCAGCCCGCCCGAGGTGGCCCTGAATGCGGCAGGGGAGGGCGCGGCACTCGTCGTGACGGACGTCGGGTACACCCGCCTGCAACGCGAATGGCGCGAGTGGCTGGCCGCCCGGCTGGACGTGCCGCTCGTGCAGGTGGAATCCGAAGCGGTCATTCCCGTGGGCGTGGTCAGCGGCAAGCAGGAGTACGCAGCGCGCACCATCCGCCCCAAGATCCACCAGCTGTGGCACGACTACCTCGTCCCGCTGGACACCCACGACCTGAAACGCCGGGCGCGCAACTGGGACGGCGGCGAGGACGTCAGCGACCCCGCCCGGCTCCTGAAGACCCTCCCCATCGACCACAGCGTCCCCCCCGGCGACGAGGAAGGCGGAGAGAACGCCGCGCACGACCTGCTGGAGGACTTCATCACCCGCAAGCTCGACGGGTACGACACGCGCCGCAACGACCCCACCGTGGACGGCAGCAGCCGCCTCAGCGCGCACCTGCACTACGGGCACCTCTCCCCGCTGACCGCCGCGCTCGCCGCGCGCGAACACCCCGGCCCCGACACCGACGCCTTCCTGGAAGAACTCATCGTGCGGCGCGAACTCAGCTTCAACTACACCACGTACAACCCCCACTACGACCGCTACGCGGGCCTCCCCGCCTGGGCACGCGCCACCCTGGAAGAACACGCCGGGGACCGCCGCGATCACACCTACACCCGCGCCGAACTGGACGCCGCGCAGACGCACGACCCGTACTGGAACGCCGCGCAACGCCAGATGACCCGCACCGGCCGCATGCACAACTACATGCGCATGTACTGGGGCAAGAAAATCATCGAATGGACCCCCACCCCCCAGCAGGCCTTTGAGACGCTGCTATGGCTGAACAACCGCCACGAACAGGACGGCCGCGACCCGAACTCCTGGGTGGGCGTCGGCTGGGTGTTCGGCCTGCACGACCGCCCCTGGACCCGCCGCCCCATCTTCGGCACCGTGCGCTACATGAACGCCGGCGGCCTGAAACGCAAATTCGACATCGAAAAATACGCCCGGCAGTGGGCGGAAGAGGGGAGCCCCGAGCCCCGCACCCGCTAGAGTCCGCTCATGACCGACGTGGCCTCCCTCTCCCTTCCCGCGCGGCACGTGACGAGTGGCGGCACGCGCGTGTATACACTGCCCGTGCGCGCCTTCCCGAACTTCCGCGCGAACACTTACCTGCTGGTGCGGGGCGACCCGCACGCCCCGGCCTACGCGGCCCTGGTGGACACCGGCGGGAGTGGCCCGGACAACCTGGGCGACCTTCAGGCCGGACTTGCGGCGGTGCGGGCCGGGCACGGCGAGGCGGTGAGTCTGGACACCCTGACCCGGATCGTGATCACGCACCCGCACCCGGATCACCTGGGCGGCCTGAGCGCCCTGCGGGAGCACACGGACGCGCCCGTGGCGGCGTTCCACAGCGCTGTGCCGTTCATCGAGCAGCCCGGTTGGGTCCGCGCGGCGTGGCTGATGCAACCCGATGCGCAGGCCGCGTGGCTGGGCCTGCCGCCCGGCAGCGAACTGGACGGCCGCATCCGCCGCCGGGGCTCGAACCTGACCGTGCCCCGCGCCACCCCGGTCGCCACGCCCCTGCACGACGGGGACGTTCTGGACGACCTGCTGCACGTCATCCACACGCCGGGGCACGAGGGCCACCAGATCTGCCTGCGCGTGGACGAGGTGCTCCTCAGTGCCGATCACCTGTTGCCGCTGAACTCGCCGCCGCTGATGCCCGCCCGCTTCCTGCGTGGCAGTGGCGTGGCCGCGTACCTGGACTCACTGGACCGCGTGGAGGCGCTGGACGGCGTGACCCTCGCGCTGGGCGGGCACGATGGGCCCATGCGTGACCCCCGCGCCCGCATTCACGCGTTGCGGGCGCGCACGCGCGAGAAACTGGAAGCCCTGCTGGCCGCCTGCACGCAGCCCATGACCGTCCACGACCTGCTGCTGGCGCTGCACCCGCGCCTGCGGTCCATCCAGGCGGTGCTGCTGCTCGACCAGACCGCCGCGCTGGCGGACTATCTGGCCGCGACAGGCGCGCTGCACGAGAGCACACGCGAGGACGGGGCGGCCCTGTTCACCCGCGCCTGAACCTGCGCCCCGTGCGGTACTCTGGAGCGTTATGACCCCGGAGCGTTACGCCAAGATCCTGCGCGTGCTGAGTAAGCGGCAGCCCACCCTGACCGTCCTGATGGACGAGGTGAACAAACCCCACAACCTCTCCGCGATCGTGCGCACCTGCGACGCGGTGGGCGTGTTGCAGGCGCACGCGGTCCCGCCGCGCGGCGGGCGGCTCGTGGATTTCGACGGGCACACCTTCGAGGCGACCAGCGGCAGCGCGCACAAGTGGGTGCCGGTGCAGAAGCACGAAGGTGCCGTGGGGGCCGTGCGGGACCTGCAGGCGCAGGGCTTCCAGGTGCTCGCCACGCACCTCTCGCAGCGCAGCGTGGATTACCGCGAGGTGGACTACACCCGCCCCACCTGCGTCCTGCTGGGCGCCGAGAAGTGGGGTGTGGGCGACGAGGCCGCCGACGCCGCCGACCACAACATCATCATCCCGATGTTCGGCATGGTGCAGAGCCTGAACGTGTCCGTCGCCGCCGCGACCATCCTGTTCGAGGCGCAGCGCCAGCGGCTCGCCGCCGGGATGTACGACGCCCCGCAGCTGAGCGACGAGGACCTGCGCCGCTGGGCGTTCGAATGGGCGTACCCCGACCTCGCCCCCGGCTACCGCGAGCGCGGCGAAAGCTACCCCGCGCTGGACGAACACGGGCAGATCCTGGCCTGACATCAACTCCGGTTGAAAGGTGTGCAACGTCTTTCAACCCGAGCGGACGCGACTCGTAGAGCTGCGGAGCAGAGAAGGAGCAGAGCGCCCCTCCGGACGTGGAGCTGGCAATCCGGTGAAATCCCGGATGGTCAGCGAAACAAACGGAATCCGTAGGACTCCACCCGCTGCACCCGTCCGGGTGTCCCCCGGCGCGTGCTCACCTTGCGTGCAAAACGTTCACCACTCAGCAGGGACAGAGACGGGCCACACCCGCTAGACTGACCTGCACACCGCGCCTCTTGAGCTGCCCCCGAGGCGGCTGTGGGGCCAGAGGAAAGCCACACATGACCAACACCACCCCACAGGCGGCCCGCGTCGCCACCGGAGCCCGCTGATGTTCGGCCTGGAAATGCCCCCCATCACGCCCGAATTCTGGGCGATCCTGGGCACCCTGATTCTCCTCGAAGGTCTGCTCTCGGCGGACAACGCCCTCGTGCTGGCCGTGATGGTCCGCCACCTCAAGGGTGACCTGCAACGCAAGGCGCTCGCCTACGGCATCGGCGGGGCGGTCGTCCTGCGCATCCTGGGCGTGCTGCTCGCCAGCTACATCCTCGAGTACTGGTGGCTGCGGGCCTTCGGCGCGGCGTACCTCGCGTACCTCGCCATCTCGCACTTCCTGAAGCACCGCAGCACCGAGGACGAGGCCGACCAGAAGAGCAAGGGCCGCGGCTTCTGGGCGACCGTCGTGCTGCTGAACCTCACCGACCTCGCGTTCAGCGTGGACTCGATCCTCGCGGGCGTCGCGCTGATTCCCCGCGGCATGCCGCGCGAGCAGGGCCTGACCATCGTCGTGATCGGCGGGATCATCGGCCTGATCCTCATGCGGATCGCGGCGACCGTGTTCCTGAAACTCCTGAACAAGTACCCCGCGTTCGACCACGTCGCCTACGCGCTGGTCGGCTGGATCGCCGTGAAACTCGGCCTGGAGACCCTGGAAGCCGCGCACGAGATCTTCCCCGCCGTGCCCTACTGGCACATGCCCACCCCGATCTTCTGGGGCGTCATGGCCGCCATCGGCATCATCGGGTCGTTCCTCGCGACCCGCAAACCCGCCATGAGCGACGAGGCCGCCGAGGCGAAAGCCGAAGCCGTCGTCCACGAGATCGACGAGACGGTCGCCGACGCCAGCGACGGCCGCATCGACGGCCGCTGACCCCACCCCCCCAGCGCGGGCCGCTCCCTTCACCGGGACGCGGCCCGCGCCTCTCTGATCCCACCGGGGCGAGGTTGCACCCGGTTCAAGCCCGTTAGAACATGCTGCGCTGCGCGCCGTTCAGCACGATAAATCCAGCCTTACTGGCATCCCGGCGACCCCCGCACCTGCCCATATGCCCTGACGTGCCGCAGTTCGTGTCCGGCGTACACTGACGGTCATGAGCGACCTTCTGGACACCATCCGCGACCTCGCCAAACCGACCGACAGCAAGATCCTGATGGTCGTCCTCGACGGCGTGGGCGGCCTGCCCCTCGAAACGAACGGCGACACCGAACTCGCCGCCGCCACCACCCCCAACCTCGACGCGCTGGCCGCGCAGAGCCAGCTCGGGCAGATCGAACTCGTCGGCGCGGGCATCACGCCCGGCAGCGGCCCCGGCCACCTCAGCCTCTTCGGGTACGACCCCCTGAAGTACGTCGTCGGACGCGGCGCCCTCTCGGCCGTCGGGATCGGCGTGAAACTCGGCGCGGGTGACGTCGCCGTGCGCGGCAACTTCGCCACCCTCGGCGCGGACCGCATCGTGCAGGACCGCCGCGCGGGCCGCCCCAGCGACGAGAAGAACGCCGAGATCGTCAGCAAACTCAAGGCCGCCATCCCCGACATCGACGGCACGCCCGTCGAGATCTACACCGAGAGCGAGCACCGCTTCGTGGTCGTCTTCCGCGCGAACGGCGGCAGCCCCCTCGGCGCGAACCTCAGCGACGTCGACCCCCAGGCGACCGGCGTGCAACCCATGACCGCCCAGGCCCACGACGACGCCAGCCAGAAAACCGCCGACCTCGTCAACGCCTTCGTGCAGCGCGCCGAAACCGCCCTCAAGGACGAACCGCAGGTCAACGGCGTCCTCTTCCGCGGGTACAGCGACGTCCCCCACTTCCCCAGCTTCGACGCCGCCTACCAGCTCAAAGCCGCCTGCATCGCCAGTTACCCCATGTACAAAGGTCTCGCCAGCCTCGTCGGCATGGACGTCCTGACCGTGCAGGGCGAAGAAGACGCCCTCGACGGCAAAGTCCAGGCCCTCAAGGACAACTGGGACAAGTACGACTTCTTCTACTTCCACGTCAAGAAAACCGACAGCACCGGCGAAGACGGCGACTTCAAGGCCAAAGTCAAGAAAATCGAACTCTTCGACGCCCTGCTGCCCCAACTCCTCGCGCTGAACCCCGACGTCATCGCCATCGTCGGCGACCACAGCACCCCCAGCAAACTCGCCACCCACTCCTGGCACCCCGTCCCCCTGCTCATCCGCAGCAACTACGGCCGCCGTGACCTCGCCCAGCGCTACACCGAAGACGAAGCCCTGAAAGGCAGCCTCGGCCTGCGCAGAGGCACCGACCTCATGCCCCTCCTCATGGCCAACGCCCTGAAACTCAACAAGTACGGCGCGTAACCACCCACAAGCGTCCCCACACGGCCCCCTCGCCCCCCCGGCGACGGGGCCGTTTCCACAACCCAACCTCAAACCGCATTCAGCCCAGCGTCAGATTCAAACGGCAAGGTGAACACATTACGTTCCACAACGGAACGAGGAGGACCCCATGCACAAAGCCATCCTGACCACCGCCCTCGCGGCCACCCTCGCCAGCACCGCCAGCGCCCAGACCCTCAGCGTCAACATCAGCGCCAGCCTCCAGTACCCCAGCATCGTCCAGACCACCGCCAACGTCATCAACCTCCTGAACCAGGGCGTCCGCGTCACCTTCCTCACCAGCACCAACCAACAGGCCGCCACCCTCGGCACGGGCGGCGGCATCGTCGTCAACCCCGCCTACCCCACCACCACCCGCCTCACCCAGGTCCAGGTCATGACCCAGGTCCCCGGCACCACCACCTACGCCAAAGAGATCTACCCCCTCGCCCAACCCATCACCACCACCCAACCCCTCAGCGCCCAGAGCATCATCGTCAAAGCCAAAGACGGCACCCGCCAGCCGCTTGTGAACGTCATGGGCCGACAAGCCGCCTGGGCCAAAGCCCCCGGCCTGCAGAAAAAACCCGGCGGCATGCCGCCCGGCCAGTACAAGAAAACCCAGGGCAACAAGTAACGTCTGCGCCCCCTTCCAGCTGGAGGGGGGTTTTTCTGTGGTTGGAAGGGGTGCGCCTGGCGGCGGGCTTCCCCACCCCCCAGCCCCCTACCCCAGGGGGGCAGGGGGAGCAACGTTGCACTGGGCAAGAGTTTCTACCTATGCGGCGGAGGTGTGTCGGGCGGTGACGTGTCCGGCCTCGACGCCATCCTGCCGCCCCCGTGGAAGGCCCGCGCGCTGCGCGCACGACGGCCGGTGGCAGTCTGCGGTGGCTGGCTGGGCAACCTGAAGCGATCCGCTGATCGACTTTGAAAACCATGCTCTGGCAACAGCCGAAAAAGTAGAACCTTCCAGCACGCACCAAGAATTGGGGCCATACAGGCGTCGTGGCAACGCGGCCCGTCGTGCGCGAAGCGCGCGGGGCGAACGCGGCGACACCGGAGGCATGCAGCCCCATACGTGGCCGTTTCCGCCCGACACCTACCGACCACCTCAGCGAAATACCTGCCCAGTGCCAACGCTGGCCCCCCCTGCCCCTCTGGGGTAGGGGGCTGGGGGGTGGGGAAGCCCGCCGCAGGCGCCCACATTCCAACTCAGTTCACGCCAGCCGCTCACTCCCCCGGCTCGTGAATTCCGCCCACGCCCGCGCGAGCCGGTTGACCGCTTCGGGGATGTGGTCGGGGTGAAGGGTGAAGGGGATGCGCAAGTACTGGTCGGGGAGGGGTTCGACGCCCATGCTGGCGCCGGGGTAGAGGCGCAGGCCGTGGCGGGCGGCGTGGTGGGTGTAGGCGCTGGCGGTGGGGGTGGGGAGTTGAATCCAGAGGAATTGTCCGCCGGGTGGGGTGGTGAAGGTCCAGTCGGGGAGGTGGGTGCGCAGGAGGTGGGCGAGGTGGTCGCGGGCGGGGGTGATGGCGGCGCGGCGCTCGTGGATGAGGGTGGGGAGGTCGGCGAGGAGGTGGAGGGCGAGGTGCTGGGCGGGTTGGCTGCTGCCGAAGTCGGTGAGGGTTTTGGCCTGTTTCAGGGTGGGGGCGAGGGTGGGGGGGAGGCGGAGCCAGCCGATGCGCAGGCCCGCCCAGTAGAGCTTGCTGAGGGAGCCGACGTTGAGGATGGGGGCGTGTGGGGCGAGGGTGCTGAGGCGGGGGGGGGGGGGTGTCGGTGAAGGGGAGGTCGAGGAGGGTGTCGTCTTCGAGGGTGGGGAGCCCTGTGTCGTGGAGGTGCGCGGCGAGGTGCTGCCGGGCGGGGTGGGGGAGGGTGGTGCCGGTGGGGTTGTGGTGGGTGGGGGTGAGGAACGCGAGGCGGGGGTGGTGGGTGCGGGTCTGGTGCGCGAAGTGGTGGGGGTCGAGGTGCTGGGTGGTGACGGGGGTGCCGGTGAGGTGGGCGCCGGCGGCGCGGATGACGTCGATGGCGCCGAAGTAGGTGGGGGTCTCGAGGAGGGCGGTGTCGCCGCGCCGCAGGAGGGTGTGGGCGGTGAGGGCGATGGCCTGCTGGGCGCCGCTGGTGATGAGGATCTGTTCGGGGGTGGTGGGGAGTCCGGCGCGTGCGTACTGCTGGGCGATGAGGTCGCGCAGGTCGGGGAGGCCCTGGGGGTGGTAGATGCTGTCGTACTGGGCGTGCGTGGCGGCGTCGCGCAGGCGGGTGCGTTGCTGGTCGGTGAGGAGGGGGACGGCGATGGTGAGGTCGATCTCGCTGTGGTGGGCCGCGCCGACGGGGGTGCGGAGGGTCAGGAGGGGTTGGGCGCGGGGGGCAGTGGGGGCGACGTGCGTGCCGCGTCCGACGTGCCGGGTGAGGTAGCCGCTGGCGGTGAGGTCGTCGAGGGCGGTGACGGTGGTGGCGCGGCTGACGCCGAGCAGCGCGGCGAGGGTGCGTTCGGCGGGGAGTCGCTGTCCGGGGGTGAGTTCGCCCCGGTCGATGGCGTGCTGGAGGTGGGTGTGCAGGCGGGCGTGGAGGGGGCCGGGGTGGTCGCGCCAGCCGCGCAGCAGGGCGGCCCAGTGGGGCGCGTCGGTCGGGCTGGGCGGCGTGGGCATGCGCTTCAGGGTACAGGCCAATCTGTCTGGATGAGCAGGCCAATGCGCGGGCCATTGCCTCTGCCCAGAGGGGGCCATTGGGGCGCACACTCGGGGGCATGACCACGCTCCCCGCTGCCAGCGCCCCACCCTCGTTCTGGCGGGATTCGCACCCCAGCGCGGTGCTGGCCGGGCTGATCACCATGCTGATCGGCTGGGCGGGCCCGAACGTGCTGATCTACTCGGTCGCGCAGGCCGCGAACCTCAGCGACAGTCAGGCGATGTCGTGGCTGTGGGCACACGCGCTGCTGGCGGGCCTGACCGGCATCATCCTGAGCCTGCGCACCCGCATGCCCATCCTGGTCACCTGGAGCACGCCGGGCATCGCGCTGCTCGTGACAGCCCTGCCGGGCATCCCGTTCCCGGAGGCCGTCGGAGCGTTCCTCACGTCGGGCCTGCTGGTGCTGGGCCTGGGGCTGTTCCCGCCGCTCACGCGGGCGCTCCAGCGCATCCCCGCGCCCCTGGCGGCCGCGCTGAACGCCGCGATCCTCCTGCCATTCGGGTTCCGCGCACTCCAGGCCTTCGGCACCGCCCCCGCACTGGTCGGCGTGATGATCGTCGCGTACTTCGCACTGCGGCTCGTCGCGCCCCGCTGGGCAGTCGCGGGCGTCCTCCTCACCGGCGTGATCGCCAGCGGCGCGCTGAACCTCTGGCATATGCAGCCCGTCGCACTGGCCCTCACCCGCCCCGAATTCGTGCTCCCGCAGTTCAGCCTGCACGCCACCCTCAACCTCGCGCTGCCCCTCACGCTCCTCGCCTTCACCGGGCAGTTCGTCCCCGGCTTCGGCGTCCTCAAAACCAGCGGCTACGAACCCGCACCCGGCCCCATCCTCCGCGCCTGCGGCATCGCCAGCAGCGCCGCCGCGTTCGCCGGCTGCCACAACCTCACCCTCGGCGCCCTCCTCGCCAACATCGTCACCGGCCCCGAAGCGCACCCCGACCCCCGCAAACGCTACACCGCCGCCATCTGGGCCGGCGCATTCAACATGATCGTCGCCCTCTTCGCCGGCACCGTGCTGCACCTCCTCGGCATTCTCCCCACCCAGGCCATCACCGCACTCGCCGGACTGGCCCTCCTTGCCGCCATGGGCAGCAGCCTCCAGGCCGCCTTCCAGGGCGCTGCAGCAGGCAGCCTCGCCGCGCCCGTCGTCCTCCTCGTCGCCCTCAGTGGCATCACCCCACTCGGCATCGGCGCGCCCTTCTGGGGCATCCTCGCCGGGCTGATCGTCTACTGGGTCGAGAGGCGGCGGGGGTGACGTCGTGGGCGCTTGGTGGCAGGCTGCCCCGTTGGAAGGGGTGCGCCTGCGGCGGGCCTCCCCACCCCCAGCCCCCTACCCCAGAGGGGCAGGGGGAGCTTACGTTGCACTGGGCAAGAGTGTTGACTGGTGCGGCGGTCTTGTATTGGGCGATGACGGGTCCGGCTTCGACGCCATCCTCCGCCCCCCTCGTAGGCCCGCGCGCTGCGCGCACGACGGCCGGTGGCGGTCTGCGGTCAGGTGATCAGTGGGACGCTTCGCGCCGCTGATCGACTTTCAAAACCACGCTTTTGCCCAAGCGAGAAAAAGTAGAACTTTCCGGCACGCACCAAGTTGACTGGCCCCACAAACGTCGTGGCAGACGAGCCCGTCGTGCGCGAAGCGCGCGGGGCGCCCGCAGCGATACCGGAGGTCTGCAGCCCCATCCGTGGCCGAACCCGCCAGTCACCCACCCATAAAGCCAGAGAAATACCTGCCGAGCGCAGCGACTGCTCCCCCTGCCCCCCTGGGGTAGGGGGCTGGGGGGTGGGGCAGCCCGCCGCCAGGCGCACCCCTTCCAACGAATTACATCAGCCCGCCGCAGGCGCCCACATTTCAACGCCACCTCCCCGCAGAAGCACTCCGTTGAAAGCAAAACCCGGCCGGGTCAGTTGACAGATTCCGAAATGCCTGTCATACTTGCATTTCTGACCTGACGAGGTCGTGCCGTGCCCATCCCGCTGGTTCTCACGAGCGAACGTCCATTTCGGACTCTGCGTGACTTGTCGCGCCCCGGCACTGGAGAGGCATCACTGCACTTGAGGGAGGCGTCCACCTCTGGGATTTACAAAAAACGGACGCGCGAGCAGGATGTGCTGGTCAACCCAGTGTGTCTGCACCTTCAGAGTGGCCCTTCAGGGGGCCGCTTTCTTTTTGGGTGTGCAGCCAGGTGAGGATGCTGGGTAGTGCATCGTCCTGGGTGGTGTCGACGGTCAGGCAGGGGGTGTCGCCCAGGTCGAGTGGCGTCCAGCAGCAGTGGTTGGGGAGGGTGGCGTAGTTCATGGGGAGGTCTATGCCGGGCCGTCGGCCGGAGGTGACCCGCGCGTCGTGCCGTGCCTGGAGGACGTGTGTGGGTGCGTGGCAGAACACCTGGGCGACCCTCGCCCCGTGCGTGTGGGCCAGCTGCAGGATGTGCGCCTCGCTGACCCCGTGGTAGAAGTGCGATTCCAGCACGGTGTCCATGCCTGCGGCGAGGGTGACGCCCGCGACGTGCCACATGACGTCGAAGCTGAGGGGGCCGGACACGTCCCTGGTCAGGTCGGGCAGGCGGGCCAGGAGGAGGGCCTTGTACTCGTCCTTCGTCACGAACGGCATGTTCAGCGCGTGGGCGAGTCGCGCGCCCAGCGTAGATTTTCCGGAGGCGGGCATGCCGGACACGATCAGCAGCAGTGGCATGTGGGCCACGCTACTGCCGGTGCCGGGTTGCCGCGTCACACCTTGGGTGGAGTCATACGGACTCCGGTTGAAAGGTTTGCAAAATCTTTCAACCCGAGCGGATGCGAGAAGGAGCAAAGCGGGTTCCGGACGTGGAGCTGGCAATCCGGTGAAGTTCCGGATTGTCAGCGAAACAAACGGAATCCGTATCAGCGCCAGCCGAGGCCGGGGGCGACGTGTGTGAGGATGCTCTCGATCAGGTGCGCGTTGTAGTCCACGCCCAGCTGGTTCGGGACGGTCAGCAGGAGGGTGTCGGCTTCGGCGATGGCCTCGTCCTGCCGCAGTTGTTCGATCAGGCGGTCGGGTTCGTCGGCGTAACTGCGGCCGAACACCGCGCGGTACTGGTCGATCACGCCGAACTGGTCCTGCCCGCCCTGACGTCCGAAGTACATGCGGTCCTGGTCGTTCACCAGCGCGAAGATGCTGCGGCTGACGGACACGCGCCCCTCGCGGGTGTGCCCGGCTTCCTTCCACGCGTTGCGGTACGCGCGGATCTGCTCGGCCTGCTGCACGTGGAAGGGTTGACCGTTCTCGTTCTGCTTCAGGGTGGAACTCTGGAGGTTCATGCCCATCCTCGCGGCCCACTCGGCGGTCGCGTTCGACGCGGCGCCCCACCAGATGCGGTCGCGCAGGCCCGCCGAGTAAGGCTCCAGGCGCAGCAGACCCGGCGGGTTCGGGAACATCGGGCGCGGGTTCGGCTGCGCGAAGCCTCTGCCCTCGATCACGTCAAGGAACACCTCGGCGTGCCGCCGCGCCATGTCCGCCTCGGTCTCGCCGGGAGCGGGCGCGTACCCGAAGTGCCGCCACCCGTCGATCACCTGTTCCGGCGAGCCCCGGCTGATGCCCAGCTGCAACCTCCCGCCGGAGATCAGGTCAGCGGAACCGGCGTCCTCGGCCATGTACAGCGGGTTCTCGTAGCGCATGTCGATCACGCCCGTGCCCAGCTCGATTTTTTTCGTTTTTGCGCCCATCGCCGCCAGCAGCGGGAACGGCGAGCCCAGCTGCTGCGCGAAGTGATGCACCCGCACGTACGCGCCGTCCGCGCCCAGTTCCTCGGCGGCGACCGCCAGATCGATGGTCTGGTGCAGCACGTCCGCCGCCGAGCGCGTGCCGGACTGCGGGGACGGATTCCAGTGCCCGAATGAGAGAAACCCGATCTTCTTCATGGGCACAGGCTAGCGCGAATGGTTGAAAAAGTAAATCAGTTTGGCGGATAAATCTGGGTTTGCCTTCTCACCAGTCGGCTTCCTTCTGCACCCGAGCATTCGGTAATCGCCGCCCCCACACCCACAACCAGATCAGGCACCCCAGGCTGACCAGTGGCCCCGCGAGCAACAGCAGCGCATTGCGCACCTGATCAACCGCAGAAGCCTTCACATCAGCGCACGAGGTGGATCTGAAGGAGGCCTTGTTCAGCCAGAAGCTCTGGCCCTCCGCCGTGACGGGCAGAGCCGCTGCCGTCAGCACTTCCAGCCGACGTCCCGGCACATCAATACGCCCGAACCTCTCCCCTTCCTTGAACTGTAGAAACGTCCGACCCTCAACGCAAGCCAGCCCCGTCACGGTCATGCTCCCGTTCCGAGGCAACCTCTCATCCCCATCCCGGTGCTCAAGTCCGAGCGGTAACTCCCGATCAGAATCGATGCTCGCCAGATAGAAACCTCCGCCCAGAGGCGTCTTGTAGAAATCCAATGCTCCCCCGTCAGCATCGCTGCCTGCCCCACCGGAAAAAAACATAATCAGCGAAAACGCCAGCGCCAGAGTGGACACCACCCCGGCCCCCACCCACGCGCCCGTATACACCGGATTTCGTTTCCGGACATGCGCCGCTGTCGCCAGGGCCACCAGCACCCCAGCACCGATGACCAGCAGGAAGAGTACCGGGAGCAGCACGATGAATCCCATGCACCTACCGTAAAGAGCGATCCGCAGGCTTTCGTCCCCAGGCACGGTAAGAGCTCTTTGGCCGCATCCCATAGAAGAAAGCCGGAGCATGACGCTCCGGCTTCGCTGATTGACCATCAACTAACCGACGGTCAACTGTGACTTGCTTTAGAAGTCCATGCCGCCCATGTCGGGGCCGCCGGCGGGTGCGGGGGCGGCCTTCTCGGGCTTGTCGCTGACGATGGCTTCGGTGGTGAGGATCAGCGCGCCGATGCTGGCGGCGTTCTGCAGCGCGGTGCGGGTGACCTTGGCGGGGTCGACGATGCCGGCGGCGATCATGTCGTCGACGTACTCGCCGGTGGCGGCGTTGAAGCCGAAGCGGGGCTTGTCGCTGTTGATGACGGCGTTCACGATGACGCTGCCTTCTTCACCGGCGTTCGCGGCAATCTGACGGGCGGGCTCTTCGAGCGCGCGGATCAGGATGCGGGCGCCGGTCGCTTCGTCGCCGGTGAGGGCTTCGGCGGCCTTGCGCACGGCGGGGATGACGCGCAGCAGGGTGGTGCCGCCGCCCGCGACGATGCCTTCTTCCACGGCGCTGCGCGCGGTGCTCAGGGCGTCCTCGTAGCGGTGCTTCTTCTCTTTCAGTTCGGTTTCGGTGGCGGCGCCGACGCGGATGACAGCCACGCCGCCGGCGAGTTTGGCGAGGCGCTCCTGGAGTTTTTCCTTGGCGTAGTCGCTGTCGGTGGTGTCGAGTTCGCCCTTGATGGCGTTGACGCGGGCGTCGATGGCGCTCTGCTCACCCTTGCCGTCCACGATGGTGGTTTCGTCCTTGGTGATGCGGATGCGGGCGGCGCGGCCGAGCATGTCCATGGTGACGTTCTCGAGCTTGTGGCCGAGGTCTTCGCTGACGACTTCCCCGCCGGTGACGGCGGCGATGTCGCGCAGCATTTCCTTGCGGCGGTCGCCGAAGCCGGGGGCCTTGACGGCGGCGATGTTCAGGGTGCCGCGCAGCTTGTTGACGACCAGGGTGGCGAGCGCTTCGCCTTCGACGTCCTCGGCGATGATCAGGAGGGGGCGGCCGGTCTGGGCGACTTTTTCGAGGATGGGCAGCATGTCCTTGAGGTTGCTGACCTTCTTCTCGTTGATGAGGATGTAGGCGTCTTCGAGGACGGCTTCCATCTTCTCGGGGTTGGTGATGAAGTAGGGGTTGATGAAGCCCTTGTCGAACTGCATGCCTTCGACGACGTCCACTTCGGTGTCGAAGCCTTTGCTTTCTTCGATGGTGATGACGCCTTCCTTGCCGACCTTGTCCATCGCGGAAGCGATTTCCTGACCGACCTGTTCGTCGTTGGCGCTGATGCCCGCGACTTTCTTGATGGCTTCGCTGTCCTCGACGGGCACGGCGAGCTTCTTGATTTCTTCGATGGCGGCCAGGACGGCCTTGTCGATGCCGCGCTTCAGGGCGAGGGGGTTGGCGCCGGCGGCGACGTTGCGCAGGCCTTCTTTCACGACGGCCTGGCCGAGGACGGTGGCGGTGGTGGTGCCGTCACCGGTGATGTCGTTGGTCTTGCTGGCGACTTCTTTCAGCAGCTGGGCGCCGATGTTCTCGAGTTTGTCCTCGAGTTCGACTTCCTTGGCGACGGTGACGCCGTCCTTGGTGATGGTGGGGCTGCCGAATTTCTTCTCGATGACGACGTTGCGGCCGCGGGGCCCGAGGGTGACTTTGACGGCGTTGGCGACGGCGTTGACGCCACGCTCGAGGGCGCGGCGGGCCTGTTCATCGAACACGAGCTGTTTAGCCATGGTGTTGCTCCTTTGAAGTGAGCGGCGGGGCGCTCAGAGTGGGGGGAGGGGGTGGCTCCCCTGTGCGGGGAGCGGTCAGCGCGGCGGACTGAGGGGTGCTCAGTCGGTGGGCGCTTTACTCGACGATGGCGAGGATGTCGCGTTCGGCGAGGATGCTGTAGTTGCGGCCTTCGAGGCTGACTTCGGTCCCGCCGTACTTGGCGAAGTACACGGTGTCGCCTTCCTTGACGTCAAGGGCGACGCGGGTGCCGTTGTCGAGCAGTTTGCCGCTGCCGACGGCGATGACCTTGCCGCGCTGGCTCTTCTCTTTGGCGCTGTCGGGGACGTACAGGCCGCCGGCGGTTTTCTGCTCGGCTTCCTCGATGATTTCAACCAGAACGCGGTCACCTAGGGGTTTCAGCATGTTGTGTCCTCCTTGAGAGTGGGTTGGGCCTCGGCAGGGGGCCGGGGTCACCGGCTTTTTGCCGTTCCGCACGCAAGAATAGGACTGCGTTGGAAGAAATGTCAAACTTCAGAATCTGACAATCTGAGCGTAGTGCGCTCAAGGTGCGCCAGCACGCGGATTCCACGTATCCGCTTGGCACGTACATCCTGAAACGTATATATGTTAGAAGAACATACGCTCCGCTGACCGCCTCTCGCTCCCGAGGAGGACCCTGACCCATGCCGCGCCCCACCATCCTCACCCGCGCCGACTTCGAAACCGCCTTCGACACCCTCCAGGGCGCCCCCCTGACCCTGGCGGTCCTGGACCTCGACCACTTCAAGACCCTCAACGACTCTCTGGGGCACGCCGAGGGCGACCGCGTGCTGCGCGGCGTGGAACGCCTGCTGTCCGGCAGCCTCCCCACCGGCAGCGTCATCGGGCGCATCGGCGGGGACGAGTACGCCGCCATCCTCCCCGAGACGGCCGCCGAGACCGCCCTGATCCTCCTGGACGAGGTCATCAAGCACTTCCACATTCACCGCGACCCGCAGTGGCCGCGCGGCCTGGGCCTCAGCGTCGGGCTGGCCGCCCGGCCCGCGCACGCCAGCACCTACGACGACCTCAAACGCGCCGCCGACGAGGCCATGATCCGCGCCAAACGCGAGGGCCGCGGCCGCGCGTGCATCTACGTGGAAAGCAAGATGGTCCTGAAGAGCAACTACTACCCCAAGAGCCAGCTCGAACGCCTCGCCAAACTGAGCGGCGCGCTGGGCCGCACCGAGGCCAGCCTGCTGCGCGAGGCGCTCGACGACCTGATCGAGAAGAACCGGGGCGAACTGTGAGCGGGGTTGTGGGCCGTGGGGAGTGGGAAGCGGGAGGAGCGGCCGGGGCACCCGGCGCGGGCTGGCACGCGGCCCTGTCGGAGGCGTGGGACGCGTACGTGGCGGGGTCGCTGCCCATCGGCGCGTGCGTGATCGACGCTGCCGGGACCGTGATCGCGCGGGGCCGCAACCGCCTGAACGAGCCGCGCGACGTGGCGGGCGTGATCAGCGGCTCAGACCTGGCGCACGCGGAGATCAACGCGCTGCTGGCCCTGCCAGGTACGCCCCGCCCGGACTGTTACGGCTGGACGGTGCTGACGACGGTGCAGCCCTGCCCGCAGTGCGCCGGGGCGATCGCCATGAGTGGCCTGCGCGGTGTGGCGTACGCGGCGGCGGACCCGTGGGCGGGCTGCACGCACCTGCTGACCCATGACCCGTACGTGTCCCGTAAGCGCATCCGCGTGGAGCGCGCCCCGGCGGACGTGCAGCGCGCGGCGCTAAGGCTGATGCTGCACGCCCTGCTGGACGAACTTCAGGCCGGTGGCAACCGCAACGTGCTGGACAGCTTCGACGCGGCGCACCCGCAGGACGTGCTCTTCGCGGAGGCGCTGCACGCTTCCGGCACCCTGGCGGCCCTGCGTGACCGCCGCGCGCCGCTGGCCGAGGCGCTGGCGGTGCTGGCGTGACCCGCCCGGCCTTCATCGACCTGTCCCCCGGCCTGGCCCGGGTGGGCCGCGCCTGCGCGTGGATCGAACGGGAGGACGGCTTCGTCCTCATGACCGGGCTGGAGTGGGGCGGCTGGACGCTGCCGGGCGGCGGCATCCACCCCGGCGAGACGCCCGCGCAGGCAGCGATCCGCGAGGCGTGGGAGGAGGCGGGCGCGCACGCCGAGGTCGCGGGCGCCCCGTTCCCGATCGTGGGGGTCAGTGGCGTCGAGAGTGTGTGCGTGCCCCTGCACCTGACCCGCCTGGAGCCCAGCCCGGAGGGCCGCCCCGTCGCGTGGGTGAATCCCCGCTCGCTGCCGTGGGCGGACGACCACCAGCTCAGGCAGGGCCTCGCGGCGCGCGGACAGACGCCCGCGCACCTGGAGGTGCCGCCGCTGGTGCGTTCGGCGCTGGACGCGGCGCACGCGGCGGGCTTCACGCGGTCCTGCTCGCCGGAGGTCGGGGCGCTGCTGCGCACCCTGGCGGCGGCGCGGCCCGGCGGGCGCGTCCTGGAACTCGGCACGGGGCTGGGCGTGGGCGCGGCGTGGCTGCTGTCGGGCCTGCCCGACTCCGGGCGACTGCTGAGCGTCGAGGTCGATCAGGACTGCGCGCAGGGGGCGTGGGCGGCGTTGCGGACGGACCCGCGCGCCCGCGTGCTCGTCGGGGACTGGCGGGACGCGCTGCCCGAGGGGCCGTTCGACCTGATCTTCGCCGACTGTGCCGCCGCGAAGACCCCGGACGCCCTGCCCGCCGTCGTGCGTGCCCTGCGGCCCGGCGGGACGCTGATTCTGGACAACCTCACGCCCCGCGCGCAGCTGGACGACCAGTGGCACGCGGGCGACCCGCTGCGCGACGCGGCGTCCGCCCACCCGCACCTGCACGCCTGCGAGGTGCAGGTCAGCCGCCGCGAGTGCGTCCTGCTCGCCACGAGGACCGCGTGAGCGGCGAGCTGCACCTGACCATCCTGCGTCACGGCCGCAGCCGCGCCGACGACGAAGGCGTGCACGAGGGCCGCTACGACAGCCCCCTGACCCCGGCCGGTGAGGCGCAGGCGGCGGCGCTGGCCGCGTACTGGCAGGCGCACCCGCCGGGCTTCGACCGGGCGTACACCTCCACGCTGCAGCGGGCGCACGGCACCGCCCGCATCGTCACCGACGCGCTGGGCGTCCCGCTGACCCCCACCGACCTCCTGCGCGAGTGGGACAACGGCCCGCTGGCGGGGATGGACCGCGAGGCCGCCTTGGCGCGCTACCCGATTCCCGCGTTCCGGCATGACCTCGACCCCTTCACCGCCGACGGGGGCGAGTCGCAGGCGGCCATCCGCGCCCGCGCCCTGCACGCCCTGGAACTCGTGTGGAACGGGGGCGGGCAGCGCGTACTGCTCGTCACGCACGGCGGCTTCGGGAACAGCCTGCTGCGCGAACTGCTCGGCGCCTCGCGCGGGTGGTTCGCGTTCGGCGACACGGCCTTCGCCACGCTGCGCCTGAACCGGGGCAGCCACACGGCCTACGTGATCGGCGCGAACCTCACGCCACACCGGCCCTGACCCACCCCGTACAGTGACGCCATGCGCCACGACCTCACCCTTGCGGACGGCCCGTACACCCTGCGCCCCCTGACCGACGCGGACACCGGGCCGCTGCTGGCGCTGGCCGCCGCGCACGGAGCCGAGTACGCCCGCATGGGCACCTTCCCCACCCAGGAACGCTACTACACCGGGGCGCTGGAGGCCGACGACCAGATGCCGTTCGTGAAGCTCGTGAACGGCGAACTCGCGGGCGCCACCCGATTCATGGAGATGCGCCCGGGACACCGCCGCCTGGAGATCGGCAGCACCTGGCTGGCCCCGGCGTTCATGCGTACGCCCGCGAACCGCACCTTCAAACGCCTGCTCCTGGACCACGCCTTCGGGCCGATGGGCATCCTGCGCGTGGAGATCAAGACGGACATCCTGAACACCCGCAGCCAGCGCGCCATCGAGGGCCTCGGCGCGACCCGCGAGGGCGTCCTGCGCCAGCACATGCCCCGCCCGGACGGCACGCAGCGCGACACCGTCATGTACTCGATCATCGCGGAGGAATGGCCGCAGGTGCGCGCCGCGCTGCTGAACCGCTAGGCGGAGGCGGCCCCCAGGTGATCCGGGGGCCGCCTCCGTCCGTCTTCACGGCAGGCTGAGGGTGGCCTTCCCGTCCCCGGCACTCAGGGTGTACGTGCCGGGCAGGAGCTGCCACGCGCCGGGGCCGTAGGCGTCCCCGACCCAGCTGCTCAGGCGTTCGTGGGGCACGCTGACCTGCACGGCGCGGCTCTCGCCGGGGTTCAGCGTGGCGCGCAGCACCCCGACCGGGCGCGAGGTGGCCTGAAGGGCGCCGCTGGCGGGCAGGGCGGCGCGCAGCAGGACCGTCACGGTGCCCGCCTGCTCGCCGGTGTTCGTCAGGGTGGCCTGCGCGGTCACGCCATCCGGGCCGGGCGTGACGGTCAGGTCGCGGGCGACGCTGGTCGTGTAGTCCAGGCCGTACCCGAGCGGGTACAGCGGCAGCGGCGTCTCGCCGGCGCCCTCGGCGGGGCGGTCGCTCCAGAGGCCCACCTGGGTCAGGCTGTCCGGCCAGGTGAACGGCAGGCGGCCGGGGAAGCCCGCGCGGCCGTACAGCGCGTCGGCCAGGGCCGCGCCGCCCTGCGTGCCGGGCAGGTACGCCATGACCAGCCCCGACAGGCGCGACTGCACGTCACTGGGCAGGATCAGGGGTCGCCCGGCCATCAGGACCGCCACGACGGGTTTCCCGGTGGCGAGGAGGTCGCGCAGCAACGTGATCTGCCCGTCCGGCAGGCTCAGCGCGGGGTTGTTCGCCTGCCACTCCGCGCCGGGCGCCTCGCCGACCGCGACGACGATCACGTCCGCCCCTTTCGCGGCGGTCAGGAGTTGCGGGCGCTTGGTCTCCGGCAGGGCGCTGACGGTCACGCCCGCCGGGGCCGACGCCTTCAGCGCGGGGGCCAGCGTGGCGACCTTCGGTACGTCCGGCACGTTGCCCTTGCCGACGCCCTGCCAGTTCACGCTCCAGCCGCCCAGCTGGATCGCGGCGCTGTCCATCGCGGGCCCGGTGACGAGCATGCGGCCTTGACGGATCGGCAGCGTGTCCGCCGGGTTCTCCAGCAGCGTCAGCGTGGCCGCCGCCGCGCGCCGGGCGAGGTCGCGGTGGTCGTTCAGCACCCCGCTGCCGGTCAGTGGGGCGTCCAGCAGGCCCAGGCGGGCCTTGAAGGTCAGGACGCGCAGGGTTGCCTCGGCCAGGCGGGCCTCGCTGACCAGTCCGGTCTGCACGGCCTCCCGCAGGGCGTTCTGGTACGCCTCGACGCTGTTCGGGACCATGTACACGTCGATGCCCGCGTTCACGCTGGCCGCCGCCGCCCGCACCAGATCGGTGTGGGTGCGGTAGGTCGTGATCAGCCGCTCGATGTCGTTCCAGTCGCTGACGAGCAGCCCCTGGAAGCCCAGTTCGCCGCGCAGCAGGTCCGTCAGCAGCGCGGGCGAGGCATGCACGGGGACGCCGTTCACGCTGCCGCTGTTCGCCATGACGCTCAGCGCCCCGGCGCGGATGCCCGCCCGGAAGGGCGGCAGGAACACCTCGTGCAGGGCGCGGGCGCTGATCTCGGCGTTCGCGCGGTCCATCCCCAGGCTGGGCAGCCCGTACCCCGCGAAGTGCTTCAGGGTGGCTGCCACGCCACCGGCTTGCAGGCCGTCCACGCTGGCCTCCACCTGATCCGCGACCAGCCACGGGGACTCCCCGAACGTCTCGTAGTAGCGGCCCCAGCGGGGGTCACGGCCCACGTCCGCGACCGGCGCGAACGTCCAGCCCATGTTCAGGGCGCGCAGGTCCTGCGCGGTCGCCAGGGCCACCTCGCGCGTCAGGGCCGGGTCGAACGCCGCCCCCAGGCCCAGGTTGTGCGGGTAGAGGGTCGCGGCGGGGACGTTGTTCACGCCGTGCACCGCGTCCGTCCCGAACACCGCCGGGAGATTCGCGGGGTTGTTCGCGCGGCCCAGCGTGTCCAGGCGGGCCAGGAAGTCCGCCCAGCCGCGCGGCGTGTTCGGCTGCGGCGCGTCCCCCCCGCCGTTCAGCAGCGTGCCGGGCCTCAGCGCGCGGAAGGTGGCGTCCGCGTCTCCTCGGATGGGCGCACTGCGGCCCCCCTCGGTGAAGCGGAACACGTGCGCCATGCTGACCTGCCCGATCTTGTCGTCCAGGGTCAGGCGGGGCAGGATCGCGCGGGCCTGCGCCTCGGCCGCCGCCTGATCCGTCAGGGCACCGGCCTGCGCGGCCAGCGTGGCGGTCAGCAGGGCCAGAACGGGTCGTTTCATGCGTCTCCCTCGGTGTACTCGGCCCAGTGGAAGGTCGCCTCGCGCCGCTCGCCGCTGAGATCCTGGCAGGTCAGGGCCAGGAACGTCCCGGTGAAGCTCAGGCCGCCGCAGTGCTCGTCGCTCAGCAGGCCCGCGCTGAACGCTGGCCCGACCGGCTTCCACCCGCCCCCCGCTACCTGATACGCGAAGCCGAAGGTGTCGCCGCTGTACCGGACCTCCAGGCCCACGCGGCCAAGGTCGCCCAGCGGGACGTCCTGGGTCAGGTGCTCGCGGTACACGCCGTTCTCGCAGCTCGTGACGTTCAGCGCGCGGCCCGCCGTCTCGTCCCGGCTGACGCGCGCGTACACCCAGTTGCGGCTGTCGTAGTACGCGCACACGCCCGCCATCTGCTGGAAGTCACGCGGATCGAAGCTCAGCTCGGTCCGCAGCCGCCCGTGCAGGCTCTGGAGGCGGCGGCCCACCAGCGCCACGTGATGACGGCTCATCAGCGCCTCGCGGCCCGGCAGCACCAGCCCGCCGTCCTCCAGGTGCACGCCCAGTTCGGCGGCAGGGGCGCGCAGCGTCAGCCACTCGGGGCGCAGCGCCTCGCCCCGGAAGTCGTCGCGAGCAGGCACCTCCGGCCAGGGGTGGGAGGGAAGCGCGGGCAGCGTGGCGTGCAGCGCCGGGTGGTGCCCGCCCTGGCTCAGGCGCGGCCACTCGCCCTCCGGCCAGTCGAGGCCCTGCAGCGCCGTCTCGCGCCCCAGCGGGCACTCACCGCGCGGGGTCAGGGGGCGGCCGCACAGGTGCGCCATCACCCACCGGCCGTCCGGGGTGTCGGTCAGGCTGGCGTGCCCGGACTTCTGGATGGGCAGGCCGGGGTCGTCCACCGCCGTGACCAGCGGGTTGTGAGGGTGCACCTCGTACGGCCCGAGCAGCTCGCGCGAGCGGGCCAGGGTCACGGCGTGCTCCCAGCTCGTGCCGCCCTCGGCGGTCAGCAGGTAGTACCAGCCGTCCTTCTTGTACACGTGCGGGCCTTCCGTGACCTTCAGGTGGGTGCCGGTGAAGATGGTCGTGCGCGGCCCCACCAGCCGCCCCTCGGCCGGGCTGTACTCCTGCGCCACGATCCCCGCGAAGGGGTTGCGGCCCGCGCGGTGGTCCCACAGCATGTTCAGCAGCCACTTACGCCCGTCCCCGCCCTCCGCGACGTCATGGAAGAGGCTGGGGTCGAAGCCGCTGGAGTTCAGGTACACCGGCTCACTCCAGGGCCCCTCGATGTCGGGCGCGGTCACCAGATAGTTGTGACTGTCCTTGAACGGCTCGCCCACGCCCCAGCTTTTGACGTCGGTGTAGATCAGGTGGAACTGCTCCCCGTCGTGCGACAGGCACGGCGCCCAGATGCCGCCCGAATCGGCGTTCCCGCGCATGTCCAGCTGCGACAGCCGCGCCAGCGGGCGCGCCGCCAGCCGCCAGTGCACCAGATCCCGCGAGTGGTAGATCGCCACGCCCGGGTACCACTGGAAGGTGCTCGTCGCCAGGTAGTAGTCCTCCCCGACCCGCAGGAGGCTGGGGTCCGGGTGGAAGCCCGGCAGGACCGGGTTCGTGACCGTCACCGTGGCAGGCACCGTGGCGGGCGCCGGGGGGGTTCCCGTGCTGGGCTGGGCTGCCGCGAGGGTGTCCGTCACGCGCCGACCGCCTGCTCCGCGCGCGCCAGGAAGTCCCGGTACGTGCGGCCCGACAGTTTCGGCGTGCGGACCTGCGTGTCGAAGTCCACGTGCACGATCCCGAAGCGCTTGTCGTACCCCTCGGCCCACTCGAAGTTGTCCATCAGCGACCACGCGAAGTACCCGGCGACCTTCGCGCCGCGCGCCAGCGCTTCCTGCGTCGCCGCGAGGTGCTCGGTGAGGTACTGGGTGCGTTCCAGGTCGTTCACGTTCCCGTCCTCGTCCGCGACGTCCGGGTAGGTGCTGCCGTTCTCGGTGATGTAGATCGCGTCCGGCGCGTAGTCCTGTTGCAGGCGCACGAGCAGGTCGGTCAGGCTGTCGGGCGCGACCTCCCAGTCGAAGCCGGTGTACGCGCTGCCCTCGGGGCGGATCTGCCGGGCGTGCAGGAACCCCTCGCCGGGCGCGTCCTGCCCCACCGCGCGCGAGTACATGTTCACGCCCAGGAAGTCGGTGGGCTGCCCCATCAGTTCCGTGTCGCCGGGCAGCACCAGGCCCTGCGCCTGCGGGCTCAGGTCGCCCAGCAGGTCCACCATGTCCTGCGGGTAGCCGCGCCCGTACACCGGGTCCAGGTACCAGCGGTTCTGGAAGCCGTCCATGCGGTACGCGGCGGCGCGGTCCTCAGGCGTGTCGGTCGCGGGGTACGTGTGGTGGAGGTTCAGCGTGATGCCCGCCTGCGCGCCCGGCGCCTGCCCGCGGATGGCCTGCATGGCCCGTCCGTGCCCGACGAGCAGGTGGTGCGTGGCGGCGAAACTGGCCCGCAGGTCGTGACGGCCCGGCGCGTGAATGCCGATGCCGTAGCCCAGGTACGCCGAGCACCACGGTTCGTTCAGCGTGATGAAGTGTTTCACGCGGTCCCCGAGCGCCGCCGCGACGACCGCCGAGTACGTCCCGAAGGCCTCGGCGGTGCCGCGCACGGTCCAGCCGCCCTCGTCCTCCAGGGTCTGCGGGAGGTCCCAGTGGTACAGCGTCGCCCACGGCGTGATGCCGCGCGTGAGCAGCCCGTCCACCAGCCGCTGGTAGAAGTCCAGGCCCGCGTGGTTCACCGCGCCGCGCCCGGTCGGCAGGATGCGCGGCCAGGAGATGCTGAAGCGGTACGCGTTCACGCCCAGGTCCCGGATCATGTCCAGGTCACTGTCCAGGCGGTGGTAGTGGTCGCAGGCGACGTCGCCGGTGTCCCCGCCGCGCACCTTGCCGGGCGTGCGGCAGAAGGTGTCCCAGATGCTGGGGCCCTTGCCGTCTTCGCGGGGGGCGCCCTCGATCTGGTAGGAACTCGTGGCGACGCCCCACGTGAAGCGGGCGGGGAAACGGGCAGGATCAGGAATGCGGTTGGTCATGGCAGAACTCCAGTGCAGGTGGGGGAGGGGAGAGGTGGGGGTCAGGGCGCGCGCCGGAACACGACGCGCGTGACGCTCTGGGGCGCCAGCTTCAGCGGCAGGGTGAGGTTCAGCGCGGTGGGGAAGCGGTCCGCGTCCACGCCCGCCGGGGTGACGGTCTTCGCGCCGATGAGCTGCCAGCCGTCCAGCTGAGGGGTCAGCGGCAGGGTCGCGGTGCCCGTGTTCAGGGCCAGCAGGGTCAGGCGGTCGCCGTCGGTGGCGGCGTGCAGCCACACGCGCGGGTCGTCGCCGCTCACGGGGAAGCTCTGGCCGCGCAACTGGGTGGCCTCGCGCAGCGCGCCGTACCCGAAGCGCGGGAAGGCCGCGTCGTCCAGCAGTCCGTGATTCCCGACGCCCATCAGCGCGAAGTACGCGGGCCGGACGCCAGCCTCCAGGAAGCGCAGCGTGGCCTCGGTCGCCCACAGGCCGCCCAGCGCGTCGCTGAGGTGCCGGGCGCGGTCGGTGCGCCACGACAGCGCGAACTCGGTCACGGCCAGATTCAGCGGTCGGCCCTGCGCGGTCGGGTTGCGCTGCGGGTCGGCCCACAGTTCGCGCAGGTGCGCCACGCTGCCCGTTACGCGCTCGATGCTCGCCAGCGCGGCCTCGTCGGTCGCGCCGCCGTCGGTGGGGTACAGGTGGTACGTGACCAGATCGAAGGCGTCCGCGCACCCGCGCAGCACCTCGTCCAGGAACGCGCCTGGGTTGCTCGTGGCGGGCCCGGCAATGCGCGCCTGCGGGTCTGCGGCCAGGATCGCCGCACGCTGCGCCCGCACAGTGGCGCAGTATTTCTCCGGCGTCCAGCTGGGGTCGCTGCGGTTCGTGGCGTACAGGTCGGGTTCGTTCCCGATCTCCCAGTACGCCACGCGCAGGCCCAGTTCGCGGGCGTCCCGCACGGCCTGCGCGGCGTCCTCCGGCGCGGCGCGGCCCACGCCGCCGCGCGTGAACACGCGGGTCTGCACGATCAGGTCCGGCTCGCCCAGCAGCGTCCAGTTGGTCTTCAGGGTCTGCAGCGCGGCGCGGGTCAGGTCGTTCTCGTCGCCGATGTTCCCGCCGGGCCAGCGCAGCAGCGCGGGGCGCAGGGCGCGCAGTTCGGGCAGCGCCTCCACGACCGGCATCCAGTTGCCCAGGTTGAAGCCCGGCCCGCCCAGCAGCGGTGCGTCCAGGGGGCGGGACTCACCGGGGGCGGGCGTGACGGTCACGGCCTGCCCCGCCCCGGCCAGCGTGCCCGTCAGGGCGGCGGCCAGGGTCAGGGAGTGCAGGGCGCGGCGCACGGCTTCAGTCCTTGACGGCGCCGCTCGTCAGGCCGCTGATCACCTGACGGCTGGCGAGCAGGAACACGATCAGCAGCGGAATGACCGTGATCACGACCAGCATCATGATCGCGCCCCAGTCGACGTTCACGTTCGTGGCGCCGCCGCCCAGTCGGCGCAGGCTCAGCGGCAGGGTCATGGTGTCGGGTTCGCTGAGTTTCATGATCAGCGCGCCCTTGAAGTTGTTCCACGCGCCCACGAACGTCACGACGCCCAGGGTCGCCAGGATCGGGCGGATCAGCGGCAGGACCACCTGACGGTAGATGCCGAACTCGGTCGCGCCGTCCATGCGGGCCGCCTCGATCAGTTCACGCGGCAGCGCCGACGAGATGTACTGGCGCATCAGGAAGATCCCGAAGGCATTCGCCATGCCCGGCACCCACAGGGCGCGCGGCTCGCCGACCCAGCCCAGGAAGTTGTTCATGACTAGGAAGCTGGGAATGTCCATCACCAGCGGCGGGATGAGCATGGTGCCCAGGATGAACCCGAACAGCGCGCCCTTGCCGCGGAAGTCGTACATGGCGAAGGCGTACCCGGCCAGCGAGCAGAAGAACAGCGTGGTCAGGGTGGAGACCAGCGCGATGTACAGCGAGTTCCAGAACTGCCGGGGCGCCTGACCGTCGGTGACCTGCATCAGGCCCTGGAAGTTGCTCAGGAAGGCGTCCCCGAACCACAGGTGCGGCGGGAAGGTGAAGACCTCCGCGCTGGGGTGCGAGGCCCACACGAACATCAGGTAGAACGGCACGACCGACAGGAAGCACGCCAGGAGCATCAGTGCCCAGATGGGCACGCGCTGCCACGGGAGCCGGGCGCGGCGGGGTCGGGGGCCGGGCGCGGCGCGCTGCGCGGGGGTGGTGGTCATTTTTTCCCTCCGTCGCGGGAGAACAGGTAGTTGTTCAGCATGCTCATGGCGAAGATCGCCAGGAACAGCAGCCAGCTCATGGCGCTGGCGTAGCCCATGTCCAGGTCGCGGAACGCGGTGTTGAAGATGTGCATGGCGCTCGTCAGGCCCGCGCCGCCGCTGCCGCCACCGTCGTTGAGCAGCATGAACGGTTCCTCGAACAGCTGCATGCTGCCCACGATGGTCAGGGTGAAGGCGTAGAACATCATGGGGCGCAGCAGCGGCAGCGTGATGTACCAGAATTTCTGCCAGCCGTTCGCGCCGTCCACGGTGGCGGCCTCGTACACGTCCTCGCTGATGGCCTGCAGGCCCGAGAGGTACAGCACGGTGTTCCACCCGACGTAGCGCCAGAACACGACGGCCGCGACCGAGTACGGCACCATGTTCGGGTCGCCCAGCCAGCGGACCGGGTCCAGGCCCACGAGGCCGCCCAGGTAGTTCAGGATGCCCAGCCGTTCGGAGTACAGCGTGGCGAACACGATGGCGATCGCCACGGCGTTCGTGATGTACGGCAGGAACAGGACGGTACTCAGGGTGCCCTGGAAGCGGCGCAGGCTGTGGTGGATGATGAACGCCAGCGGCAGCGCCACGAGGTGCTGCGGAATGCCGGACAGCAGCCCGATCCACAGGGTGTTCTTCAGGCTCTTCCAGAACATGTCGGTGGGGCCGAGGGCCAGCGTGAAGTTCTCGAAGCCCACGAACTTCCAGTTGCCCATGCCGTCCAGCGGGCTCCACAGGTGGAAGGCCAGGAACAGGCTGAACAGCAGCGGGAACAGGCCGAACACGGCGAACAGGATGAAGAAGGGACTGACGAACAGGTACGGCGCGAAGCGTTGCTGGAAGCGGGTGTAACTCCAGCTCGCGCGGGGAGCGGTTCGCTGTGACATGTGGGACGTCCTTGCGTGAGTGCGGGGGGCGCGCGCCGGGCATGATCCGGCGCGCGTCCCCCCGGGGCGTGGGGTGTTAGCGGGCGCGGCGCGCGATCTGGGCGCGGGCGTCGGTGAGCGCCTGCTTGATGTCCTTGCCCTGCTCGAGGACGTTGGTCAGTTCGGTCTGGAGGATCTGGTCGGCGATCGAGTCGTACTTGTTCACGTCGATCGGCTTGGTCTTGGCGGCGGCGTCACGCCACAGCACGCGGGCTTTCTGGCCGCCGAGGAACTCGACGGGTTCGCCGAAGGCCTTGTCCTTCTGCGCGGCGATCAGCGCCGGGAAGGCGCCGTTGTCCTTGAAGGCGGTGATCTGGGAGCCCTGGTTCAGGGTCATGAACTTGATGAATTCCCAGGCCCACTGCTTGTTCTTGGCCTTGCTGGGCACGGCGTAGAAGCTGCCGCCCCAGGAGGCGAAGCCGCGTTCGGGGAGGTTCTGCACGCGCCACAGGCCTTTGGTGTCGGGCGCCATCCAGTTCTGCAGGGCGCCCTGCAGCCACGCGCCGCTGAACTGCGTGGCGACGGTGCCCTTCTTGAAGGCGTCGTACCACTCGTTGCTCCACTCGCCGATCTTGGCGTCCAGGCCGGCGTCGCGGACCTGCTTGGCGAGGGTCATGGCGCGCACGAAGCGGGCGTTGTCGGGCCCGACGAGCAGGTTGTTCTTGTTGTCGAAGTAGATGCCCTCGCCGGTCTTGAGGTTGGTGCGGATGACGAGGTTGTACACGGAGGCGGCGGTGTTCACGAGGTACGCGCCGGTCTTCTGCTTGATCTTCTTGCCGCTGGCGATGTAGTTTTCCCAGCTGCTCTGCATGGTCAGGGGGTTCACGCCGGCCTTGTCGAGCACGTCCTTGCGGTAGAAGAAGGTGCCGGGGCCGATGTCGGTGGGCATGGCGATGAAGCGGCCGTCGGCGCTGGTGGCCTGCGCGATGGTGAAGGGCGTGAACAGCTTCTTGTACTGCGCGGCGCTGTAGGGGGCGCTGTTCAGGTTCTCCAGGCCCTGGCCTTCGGCGAACTTGCCGACGTAGCCGATCTCGATGGCCATGACGTCGGGGAGGCCCTGGCCGGTGGCGAGCGCGGTGGTCATGGCGTTGTGGTGGTCGGCGAACTGCTGCGCCTGCAGGTTGATGGTGACGTTGGGGTGCAGTTTGGTCCAGGCGGGCAGGATGGCCTTGATGGCGCTGTCCAGGCTGGGGAAGGCGGCGACCGTCAGGGTGACTTTTTCCTGGGCGTGGGCGGTGCTCAGCAGCAGGGCGGTGGCGAGGGCGAACGCGGCGGATTTCTTCATGGTGACCTCCAGGTCGGTTTGAAAGCGTTTTCAGGTGAGGTGTGAGTGATCGTCAGGGGCCGTTCAGCCATCGGGGGTGCTCATGGCTGTCACCCCCCGCTTCGCGCGGCCCGCACGACGCGGGACGGCCGGGGGAGCAGTGGATTCACGGACGATCAGTTCAGGTTCGAACACCTGCCTGACCACCGGCTGACCGTCCAGCAGGTTCAGCGCCTCACGCGCGGCCATCACGCCGATGTCGTAGATCGCCTGCCGCACGGTCGTCAGGGGCGGCGTCATCAGCGAGGACGTGAACACGTCGTCGAAACCCGTCAGGGACACGTCGCCCGGCACGTTCACGCCCCGGCGGTACAGCGCCAGCCGCGCACCCAGCGCCATCTGGTCGTTGGCGCACACCAGCGCCGTGAAGGGCCGCCCGGTGTTCAGGATCGCCTCGGCGGCCTCCAGGCCCCCCTCCTCGGTGTAGCGGCCCACCTGGATCAGTTCGGCGGGGACGGTCACGCCATGCGCTTCCAGGTAGTCCAGGAAGGCCACGCGGCGTTCCATGGCGTCCTGCTGCCGCTCGGCGCCGCTGATGTACGCGAACTGCGTATGCCCCAGGTCCAGCAGGTGGCGGGCGACCTGCTGCATGGCCTTGATGTTGTCCAGCACGATGCAGCTGTGATCCAGTCCGCGCACGTCGCGGCCCACGGCGATCAGCGGCACCCGTCGCGCCACGTGGGTCAGGATCTGGTCGTCGAGGATGCCGCCCATCATGATCACGGCGTCCACCCGGCGGGCCAGCAGCAGGTCCAGGGCCTCCTGCTCGCGCTCGGTGCGCCACTGGCCGCTGATCACGATCGGGTGATACGGCGTGTCGTTCAGCGCCGCCTCGATCCCGGCCAGCGCCTCGCCGTAGAAGGTGGAGTTCAGGGTGGGGGTGATCACGCCGATGGTCAGGCTGCGCCCCCCGGCCAGCGCCTGCGCCTGCGGGTTGGGGCGGTAGTTCAGGCGGGTGATGACGGATTCGACCCGGGCGCGTTTTTCTGGCGTCACGTTGGCCGTGCCGTTCAGAATGCGTGACACGGTGCTGGGCGATACGCCCGCTTCGCGCGCCACATGCGCCAGGGTGACAGGTTCCATCATGGGTGCTCCTGCAAGACAGGCCGGTTGCCTGCTCGGTGAAGAGAAGATTGAGGTGCCTGAAGCGTACTCCTGCCTGAAAGCGCTGTCAACTGAGATTCAGGCGGTCATTGCGTTCGCCGCAGGTGCAAATCTCTCGGCCCTGACGGTTTCTGTCAACCAGAGAGCGAAAATCACCGTTGGAAATGCTTCCGTCGGCCGGATAACTTAGTAAGTGGATTTAAATATGCTTCTGCGGAAGACAAATTGGGACGCGAGGAATTTCGAGATCCAGATCAGAAAAAAGATCATCCAGAAAGCACTCAGGGTAAAGCCTGTTGACGGCAGGCGCCGGGAGGGCTAACCTCCTGTTAGTTAGATAAAATTACTAAAGTGAGGACCGATGCCCACCACCCCCGGCGGCGACCAGCCGTACCTGAAACACCTCAACCGTGCCCGCGCGCTGCACCTGCTGCGCACCCACCCCGGCCTCAGCCGCGCCGAACTCGCCGCCCGCAGCGGCCTGACCAAGGTCACCGTCGGTAGCCTCGTCACGACCCTGCTGGACGGCGGCTGGCTGCAGGAAGGTGACCCCCGCCCCGGCGCCACCGGACGCCCGGGCCGCGAACTGCACCTCGGGGAAACCCGGCACGTCCTCCTGGGCGCCGAGATCGGCGTGCTCGGCGCGCGCGCCGTCGCCACCACCCTGCGCGGCACCGTCCTTGCCCGCGCCGAGACCCGCACCCCCACCACCACCCCGCACGCCGCCACGCAGACCATCACGCAACTGTGCGGGCAGCTGCTGCAGGACCCCGCCACGCAGGGCCGCGACCTGCTGGGCCTCGGCGTGGCCCTGCCCGGCCCGGTCAGCCCCGACGGCACCCGCGTCCTGTACGCCCCGAACCTCGGCTGGGACGACGTGCCCTTCCTGGACCTGCTGCGCGCCTCCCCTGACCTGCCCCACCTGCCGGCAGACGCCATCACGCTGGACAACGAGGCGAACGCCGCCGCCTTCGGCGAGAGCTTCCTGCGCCCCGGCGACCCGCCGCAGCTGCTCGCGTACGTCAGCCTGGGCAGCGGCGTCGGCGCGGGCTTCACGGCCCTGAGCGGCACCCCGCACGTCCTGCGCGGCGCACGCGGACTGGCCGGGGAGATCGGGCACGCGATCATCCAGCCCGGCGGCCTGTACTGCCACTGCGGGAACCGCGGCTGCGTCGAGACCCTGCTGGGCGGCTGGGCGATCCGCGCCGCGCTGAACCTGAACGTCCAGGACCCCCTGGACGAGGCCCTCGCCCCGCGCCTGCGCGAGGCCGCCGTGCAGGTCACCCTCGGCCGCGCCGGAGAGGCGCTGGGGCAGCTGCTCGTGAACCTGCACCAGACCCTCGGCCCGGACGAGATCGTCATCGGCGGCGCCCTGACCCGCCTGGACGGCGCCGTGCTGGGGCCCGCGCTGGACGTGTATCACGCCCGCCGCTGGCGGCCCGCCGCACCCCCCGCCCGCATTCAGATCCGCCCCGACAGTCTGTATCTGCCCGCGCTGGGCGCCGCCGCGCAGCTGCTCGCGCACGTCATCGACACCCCACAGGAGCCCGCATGACCCCCACCACACCGTCCCCCCTCACGCCCGTCACGCTGGGCCTGGACGTCGGCACCAGCGGCGTCAAGGCCGTCGCCGTCACCGCGGGCGGCGACACCCTGGCCGAGAGCACCCACGCCTACCCCCTCCTGACCCCCCGCCCCGGCTGGACCGAGCAGCGCCCAGAGGACTGGCTGGCGGGCGTGCGCGCCGCGCTGCGCGACCTGAGCGGGGCGCTGGAGGGCCGCGCGCAGCCCCTGGCGCTGGGCCTCAGCGGACAGATGCACGGCCTCGTGCCGCTGGACGCCCACGGGGAGGTGCTGCGCCCTGCGCTGCTGTGGAACGACCAGCGGACCGGCGCGCAGGTCGAGCAGATCGAGGCCCGCGTCCCCCGCGCCGACCTGGTCGCGCGGACCGGGAACCGCGCCGTGACCGGCTTCCAGCTGCCGAAGATCCTCTGGCTGCGCGACGAGGAACCCGACACCTTCGCCCGGCTGCGGCACGCGCTGATCCCCAAGGACTACGTCGGCTACGCGCTGACCGGCGTGATGGCCGCCGAACCCAGCGACGCCAGTGGGGTGGGCGCGCTGAACCTCGCGCGCGGCGCGTGGGACACGGACGTGCTGGGTGCACTCGACCTGACCGCCGACCTGTTCCCGCCCCTCGTGAAGTCCACCGACGTCGTCGGCCCCCTGACCCGCGAGTGGGCCGCCGCGACCGGCCTCCCCGAGGGCCTCCCGGTCGTCGCGGGCGGCGGGGACAACGCTGCCGCCGGAATCGCCCTGGGTCTGTCGGGCGCCCGGCCCGACGTGGGCAGCGTCAGCCTGGGCACCAGCGGCGTGATCTTCAGCCCCCTGCGCGACCCCACCCCCGACCCCGAGGGCCGCGTGCACCTGTTCGCGCACGCCGACGGCGGGTACCACCTGCTCGGCGTGACCCTCTCGGCCGCCGGGTCCCTGGAATGGCTGCACGCGAAACTCGCGCCCGACACGCCCATCGCCGCGCTGCTGGAGGAGGCCGCGCAGGTCCCGCCCGGCGCGGACGGCGTGACGTTCCTGCCGTACCTGTCCGGCGAACGCAGTCCCCTGATGAACCCCCACGCCCGCGCGGCGTTCACCGGCCTGAGCCTCGCGCACGGCCGCGCCCACCTGACCCGCGCCGTGCTGGAAGGCAGCGTCGCCGCGCTGGCCGACGCGTACGCCGTCATGCAGGCCATCGCCCCGCTGAACACCCTGATCTCCACCGGGGGCGGCGCCCGCAGCGATCTGTGGCTGGGCCTCGCCAGCGGCGCCCTGAACCTGCCCGTGCACCCCACCAGCGCCCGCCCCGGCGCGGCCCACGGCGCCGCGATCCTCGCCATGCCCGCCGCCGGACTCCACCCGAACCTGACGGCAGCCATGGACGCCACCCGCCCCGACCTCTACCCGCCCGTCCCACCCGTGGACATGGCCGACGCCCTGACCTCCTACGCCGCCACCCGCACCGCCCTGTACGGAAGCTGAGCGTCCAGCACGCCGCCCCGCGCCATCCCACCCGACCTCTCGACACCCACCAAGGAGCCCCGCATGCCTGACTTCACTCCCACGCCCGCAGACAAGTTCACGTTCGGTCTCTGGACCGTCGGCAACACGGGCCGCGATCCGTTCGGTGAGGCGACCCGCCCGGTCATGAAAGCCCCGTACCTCGTGGAGAGGCTGGCGGCGCTGGGTGCGTACGGCGTGAACCTGCACGACAACGACCTCGTGCCGATCGACGCGACCGCCGCGCAGCGCGACGCCCTCGTGCGCGAGTTCCAGCAGGCGCTATCGGATCACGGGCTGGTCGTGCCGATGGCGACCACGAACCTGTTCAGCGACCCGGCGTTCAAGGACGGCGCGTTCACGAGCGCCGACGCCCGCGTGCGCGCCTACGCGCTGAGCAAGACCATGCACGCCATGGACCTCGGCGCGGAACTCGGCGCGGACACGTACGTGCTGTGGGGCGGCCGCGAGGGGACCGAGGTGGACGCCGGGGGCAAGCTGCTCGACGCGCTGGGCTGGTTCCGGGACAGCCTGAACTACCTGGCCGAGTACAGCGAGTCGCAGGGGTACGGGTACCGCTTCGCGCTGGAACCCAAACCGAACGAACCGCGCGCCGACATCTTCCTGCCGACCGTCGGCAGCGCGCTGGGCTTCATCGCCACGCTGGACCGCCCGGAGCTGTTCGGCCTGAACCCGGAGTTCGCGCACGAGACCATGGCGGGCCTGAGCTTCCCGCACGCCGTCGCGCAGGCCATCGACGCCGGAAAGCTGTTCCACATCGACCTGAACGACCAGAAGATGGGCCGTTTCGACCAGGACCTGCGCTTCGGCGCGGAGAACCCCAAGGGCGCGTTTTTCCTCGTCAAACTGCTGGAAGAGTCCGGGTACGCCGGGCCGAAGCACTTCGACGCGCACGCCCTGCGCACCGAGGACGAGGCGGGCGTGTGGGCGTTCGCGCGCGGCTGTATGCGCACCTACCTGATCCTGCGGGACAAGGTGCAGCGCTTCGCGCAGGACGCCGAGATCCAGGCCGCCATCGCCGCGTACCGCGTGCAGGACGCGGAACTGGAAGCCCTGACCGGCACCTTCACCCCCGCGAACGCCGGGGCGCTGAAGGCCCACCCCTTCGACCGCGCCGCGCTGGGCACGCGCGGCCCCGGCCTGGAGGCGCTGGACCAGTTGACCATGGAACTCCTGCTCGGCGTGCGCTGAGCGGCGCTACCCTCGGCCCATGACCACGCCCATTGTCCACACCCGCCCCTGGGGCCATACCCCGGACGGGCAGCCCATCACGCAGTTCACCCTCACGCTGCCCGGCGGCGTGCAGGCCCAGTTGACCGACCTGGGGGCCACCCTCACCAGCCTGCATGTCCCCGACCGCAGCGGCACGCCGGGCGAGGTCGTGCTGGGCTTCGACCAGCCGGGGCCGTACCTGAGCCGCGAGACCGCCCCGTTCCTGGGCAGCACCGTGGGCCGCTACGCGAACCGCATCGCGCAGGCCCGCTACGCCCTGGACGGGCAGGAGGTCCACCTGACCCCCAGCGACGGCCCGCACGCCCTGCACGGCGGCCCGCGCGGCTTCGACCTGCACCTCTGGCACGGACACGCCGAGGTGGCAGGCAGGGGCGCGCAGGTGACGTTCACCCGCACCAGCCCCCACGGCGAGGCGGGGCACCCCGGCACCCTGCACGTGCAGGTCACGTACCACCTGACCGCCGACCCCCACCCCACCCTGAGCATCGAGTACCGCGCCACCACCGAAGCGCCCACCCACGTCAACCTGACGAACCACACCTACTGGAACCTCAGCCCCGACCCGCACGAAGGGATCGGCGCGCACGTCCTCACGCTGCACGCCGACACGTTCACGCCCACCCACGCGGGCGGCATCCCCACCGGCACCGTGCAGGACGTCACCGGCACCCCCCTGGACTTCCGCACGCCCCGCCCCCTGGGCGACGCGCTGACCGATCAACCCGGCGGCTTCGACCACAATCTCCTCCTGCGCGGCCAGGACGGCATCCTGCGCCCCGCCGCCACCCTGCACCACCCCACCAGCGGCCGCACCCTGGACATCCACACCACCGAACCCGCCCTGCAGCTGTACACCGCCAACTTCCTGAACGGCCAGCACACCGGGCACGCGGGCCGCGTCCACGCGCCACAGGCCGCCGTGTGCCTCGAAACGCAGCACGTCCCGGACTCGCCCAACCAGCCGCAGTTCCCCACCACCCGCCTCGACCCGGGGCAGACCTTCACGTCCCGCACCGTGCACACCTTCCGCGTGACCTGACCCTGCGGCGGGTGTGCAGTCGGAGGTCCCATGCCACGAACCCTGCGTTCCCTGCTCGCCGCGCTGCTGCTCTCCACCGCCCTGGCCGGAGGTGGCGGCCCGGCGCCCAGCCCCAGTGTCATCAGCCCCGGCGCCCCCACCCTGAACGGCCCCACCCTGAAAGGCAGCGCCCCGCCGGGCCTGCTCGTCGGCGCGGCCGTCAGCGCCGCCCTGTTCGAGGACCCCGCCTACGCCGCCCTGGTCGCCCGCGAGTTCAGCAGCGTCACCCCCGAGAACGCCATGAAATGGCAGGCCACCGAGGCGAACGAGGGCACCTTCATGTACGGCCTCGCCGACGCGATCGTCACCTGGGCGACCCGCCACGGGATCGCCGTGCGCGGCCACACCCTCATCTGGCACGACAGCGCCCCCGGCTGGCTGTACCAGATCAGGGACGCCGCGCGCATGCGACAGGTCATGAGCGCCCACATCCGCGCCCTGATGACCCACTACCCGCAGGTCACCACCTGGGACGTCGTGAACGAGGCCGTCAGCGACGCCCCCGGCCACCCCCTGCGTGCCAACAGTCCCTTCGCGGTCGCGGGCCCCGACTACATCGCCCACGCGTTCCGCGAGGCGCACGCCGCCAACCCGCAGGCGCGGCTGTACTACAACGACTACAGCGCCGACGGCATCAACGGCAAGAGCGACGCCATCTACGCGCTGATCAGGGACCTGCTCGCGCAGGGCGTCCCCATCCACGGTGTGGGCTTCCAGGCGCACCTCGACGAGACGTACGACGTGACGGCCAGCCGCGTCACCGAGAACCTCCGGCGTTTCCGCGCCCTGGGCCTCGACGTGCAACTCACGGAAGTGGACGTCACCCTGCGCGGCCCCCCCACCCCCGACGCCCTGAAGCGGCAGGCCCGCGTGTACCACGACCTCCTGACCGCCTGCCGCGCCGCCGGATGCAGCAACTTCACCCTGTGGGGCGTCACGGACCTGAGTTCCTGGCGCGCCGCCGCCTACCCCCTGCCGTTCGACGACGACGGGCGGCCCAAACCCGCCCACGCCGCCCTGATCGCCGCGCTGCGCGGCCCGCCCTGAGCGCCTGCACGCTGACGTCAGCGGTTCTGGAGCAGCGGGTACGGATTGATCGCCCCGCCCCCCGTGTAGATCCCGTAGTGCAGGTGCGGGGGCGTGCCCCTGGCGTTCCCGCTGTCCCCCACGAAGCCCACCACGTCTCCCGCCTTCACCCAGTCCCCGCGCTTCAGGTCCGGGTACCGCTCCAGGTGCGCGTAGTAGTGCCGCTGCCCCGCCGGACCCAGGATCATCACCGTGCGGCCCCCCAGATTGTTCGGCCCGACGTTCACGACCATGCCGCGCGTCGTGGCGCGAATCGGTGTGCCGCGCGGCGCGAAGATGTCCACGCCCTCGTGCCGCCGCCCCTGGCTGCGCGCCCCGCCCCAGGTGTCCACGAAGCGCTGCCCCGGCAGGGGATTGGGCAGGCTGCCCGCCACCGGAGCGGGCTCGGCCATCAGCGCCCCCATCCGCTGCGCGCCCTGAATCAGCGGCCACAGCAGGTACGCCACGCCCGCGAGGACCAGCACCGTCACGATCACCCCGACCACCCTGCCCATATGCAGGGCAGCATGCCGCCTGCACCCGCGCCGTGAACCGGGCAAAAGTTGCAGAGCCGCCAACCATGAACGCGACCACAAGGCGCGTGCCCACGCGCGCTAGACTGCCCGGATGCCCGTCCGCCCCCCGCCCAGTTCCCCCGCCCACCTGTGGACCCTGCCCGGCGGCCTGACCGTCGTCTTCGAACGCCGCGTTGGGCCCGGGTTCGCGTTCGACCTGCGCGTCCCGGTCGGCAGCGCCCATGACCCCGCCGGGGCGGAAGGGACGGGCGGCGTGCTGGAGGAATGGCTGTTCAAGGGCGCCGCCGGGATGGACGCCCGCGCCCTGCAGGACGCCTTCGACGACCTCGGCGTGCGCCGGGGCGGCGGCGTCGGCCCCGAGGCCACCCGCATCGGCGTCAGTGGCCTGCGCGCCGACCTGCGCGCCGCGCTGGCCCTCACCGCCGACGTCCTGAACCGCCCCGAACTGCCCGGGGACGAATTCGAGATCCTCACCGACCTCGCCCGGCAGGACCTGGAAGGACTGGAGGACAGCCCCGCCGACCGGCTTGCCACCCGCGCCCGGCAGGTCGCCTTCCCCCGCCCCCCGGCCTCCCCGCACGCCGGGTACGCGCACCCCGCCAGCGGCACCACCGAGGGCCTCGACGCCCTCACCCCGCAGGGCGTCCAGGCGCACCTGACCCGCTACGGGCAGGCGGGCAGCGTGCTGGGCCTCGTCGCCGACCTCGACCCAGGTGACGCCCTCGCCCTCGTCGAGGGAACCCTCGGCGGCCTGCGACCCGGCCTCGACGAACCCGTCCCCGCGCCCTTCCACGCCCACGCGCACGCGCACGAACCCCATCCGGACGGCGAGCAGACGCACCTCAGCCTCACCGCGCCCGGCGTCGGCCCGCGCGACGCGCACTGGCTGGCGTGGCAGGTCGCCCTGACCGCCCTCAGCGGCGGCAGCGCCAGTCGCCTGTTCCACGCCGTCCGCGAGGAACGCGGCCTCGCCTATTCCGTCAGCGCCAGCCCCATCCTCCTCGGCGGGCACGGCTACCTCAGCGCGTACGCCGCCAGCACCCCCGACCGCGCCCCCGAGACCCTCCAGGTGCTCCGCGCGGAACTCGCCCGCCTCCCGCAGGGCCTCACCCCCGCCGAGTTCGAACGGGCCCGCACCGGCCTCGCCACCAGCGTCATCTTCGGCGCCGAGAGCCTCCGAGGCCGCGCCCACGCCCTCACCCGCGACGTCGCCCTGTTCGGCCACCCCCGCTCCGTCCAGACCCTCCGCGAGAGCATCCAGGCCCTGACCCTCGATCACGTCAACGACTTCCTGAGCAGCTACGACCCCACGCGGGACGCCACCACCGTCACCCTCGGCCCCAGCGACCCCACCCTCAACCCGGACCCCACCCATGCCTGACCTGCACCAGTACACCCTCCCCAACGGCCTCACCCTCCTCCTCGAACCCGACCCGGACGCGCAGACCATCGCCGCCGGGTACTTCGTCAACACCGGCAGCCGCGAAGAAACCCCCCAGGACATGGGGGCGAGCCACTTCATCGAACACCTCCTGTTCAAAGGCAGCGACGCACTCAGCGCCCGTGAACTCAACGAACGCCTCGATGACCTCGGCGGGCACGCCAACGCCTTCACCAGCGAAGAAGCCACCGTCTACCACGCCGCCACCCTCCCCGAACACACCCCCGAACTCCTCCACACCCTCACCGAACTGATGCGCCCCGCCCTGCGCGACGACGACATCCACACCGAACGCGGCGTCATCCTCGAAGAAATCGCCATGTACGCCGACCAGCCCAGCGTCCGCGTCACCGACCAGCTCCGCGCCGACTACTGGGGCGACCACCCCCTCGGCCAACCCATCCTCGGCACCACACACACCGTCACCACCCTCACCCCCGACACCCTGCGCGCCCACCACCACGCCCGCTACGGCGCCCAGCGCGTCACCCTCGCCATCACCGGCCAGTTCGACCCCCACCACCTCACCACCTGGGCCGAACACCACCTCAAGGACTGGCCCACCGGCACCCCCACCCCCACCCCGACACCCGACCCCCCACCTGGCCCGACCACACCCGCACCCTCACCGACCCCGACCTCACCCGCGTCCACCTCGCCGCCACCAGCCCCGGCCTCAGCGCCCACCACCCCCTGCGCGAAGCCGCGCACATCCTCGCCGACCTCATCGGCGGCGAAAACGGCGCCCTCTACTGGACCCTCATCGACACCGGCACCTGCGACAGCGCCGACCTCGCCCACCTCGAATACCACGCGTGCGGCACCTTCGAAGGCGGCTTCACCAGCGACCCCGACCGCGCCCCCACGCCCTCGCCACCTACCGCAAAGTCCTCGCGGACGCCCACACCCTCATCACCCCCCACGCCGTCCGCCGCGCCGCACGCAAACTCGCCGTCAGCACCCTCCTGCGCGCCGAAACACCCCAGGGACGCCTCTTCAGCCTCGGCATGGAATACCTCGCCACCGGCCGCACCCTCAGCACCGACGACCTCGTGAAACGCTACGAGAACGTCACTGTGGAAGACGTGCAGGAAGTCCTGCGGCTGTGCCCCATGGACCGACTGACGGTCGTGGCGCTCGGGCCTATCTCGGCACTCTGACGTTTGGCTGGGGGTGCTGGGCGGGGAACCTCCCGTTGGATGGGCTGCGCCTGCGGCGGGCCTCCCCACCCCCAACCCCCTACCCCAGAGGGGCAGGGGGAGCAACGTTGCACTGGGCAAGAGTTTTTACTTGCGCGGCGGGGTTGCTGTGGGCGGTGATGTGTCTGGCCTCGACGCCATCCTGCCGCCCCCCGTAAGGCCCGCGCGCTGCGCGCACGACGGCCGGTGGTGGTCTGCGGTCAGCTGGTTGATGGGACGCTTCGCGCCGCTGATTGACTTTCAAAAGACTGCTTCTGCAATAGCCCAAAAAGTAGAACCTTCCGGCACGCACCAAGTTGGTTGGCCCTGTTGGCGTCGTGGCAGCCGAGCCCGTCGTGCGCGCAGCGCGCGGGGCGCACGCGGCGATATCGGAGGAATGCAGACACATACGTGGCCGTCCCCGCCAGTTACCCGCCAACCACCTCAGAGAAATACCTTGCCGAGCGCAGCGAAAACTCCCCCTGCCCCTCTGGGGTAGGGGGCTGGGGGGTGGGGCAGCCCGCTGCAGGCGCAGGTACACGGCTCAGTCGCTCAGCGATTCGTCGCCGCGTACAACGCGAGCACCTCGCGCGCCTCGTCCACGTGCATCTGTTCCACGAGCGCTCCCTGGTGCGTGGCGATGCTTTTCCCTTCGTTGCGCGCGGCGTCCCACGCGTTGATCAATTCCCTGGCGTGGTCGGCTTCGGCTGCGGTGACCCCGAACGCCTGGTTGGCGGTTTCGATCTGGCTTGGGTGGATGAGGGTTTTGCCGCTGAAGCCGAGGGCGCGGCCCTGCTGGCATTCGCGGGTGAAACCGTCGGGGTCTCGGATGTCGTTGTAGACGGCGTCGAGGGGTGTTTTGCCGTGGGCGCGGGCGGCGAGGACGACGCTGCTCAGCGCATGCAGGAGGGGGGTGCGGTCAGGGTGGGGTTGGGTGCGCAGGGCGCGGGCGAGGTCGTTCGCGCCGACGATGAGGGTGGTGACGCCGGGGACGGCGGCGATGTGGGGGGCGTTCAGGACGCCGTGTGGGGTTTCGATCATGGCCCAGAGGGGGAGGCCGAGGCTGAGGGCGTGGGCGTCGTGGGCGTGTTCGACTTTGGGGAGGACGATGCCGCTCGCGCCGGCGGTGAGCGCGAGTTCGCGGTCGTCGTGTTCCCAGGGGGTGTTCAGGGCGTTGACGCGGATGAGGACGGGGACGGGCCAGGGGGTCTGGAGGGCCTGGCGGATGTGGTCGCGGGCGGCGGGTTTGTGTTCGGGGGCGACGGCGTCTTCGAGGTCGAGGATGATGGCGTCGGCGTTCAGGGTGCGGGCTTTGTCGATGGCGCGGGGTTTGTCGCCGGGGACGTACAGGACGGAGCGGGAGGGGTGGGCCGGGGGCATGCGTTCAGTATCGGGGGTGGGGGGTCAGGGCAGGCCCCAGATGCGGGGCGGGGCGAGTTCCAGGACGTTCCCGGCGGGGTCGTGGAAGTACAGGCTCTCGCCCCGGTCGCCCCAGGCGTACCGCGTGACGGTCAGTCCGGCGGCGCGCAGCCTCGCTTCCCACTCGTCGGTCTGGGCGGGGTCGAGGGTCAGGCAGGCGTGCCCGCCGGGCCTCCCGGCGTGTGGGGGGACGTCGCCGGGCTGGGTGCTGGCGCGCGGGTCGAAGATCAGCAGCATGCTGCCGTCCAGCCGGTAGAACAGGTGCCGCCCGGTGACCTTGCCGTGCAGGGTCAGGCCCAACACGCCGCTGTAGAACGTCTCGGCGCGGTCCAGGTCGTCGACGTACAGGCAGGTTTCCAGGACGCGCATGCCGTTCAGGGTACGGCAGCGCGCCCCGGCCGGAGCGGGGGCGCGCGTCGAGTGGGGTTATTTCAGGCGGCAGAGCTCGCCGGGGTTGCAGGTCTGGAGGATGGACGCTCCGGCTCCGCTGGCGGCGGCGAGGGTCAGGAGGGCGGCAGTCACGAGCAGTCGTTTCATGGGAACGCCTTCCAGCGGGGTGCTGGGGCTGGTGTGCCGGGCGTTCCCCAGTTGTCCGGCGGGGCTCGTGCGGGTGCCCCTCTTGCGTTCGCGGGGTGGTCATGGTCAGGGCAGCAGCAGGCGGGGTTCGGGCGCGGGGCCCTGCGCGCGGCGCTGCACGTCCCGCAGGACGCTCTGACTGTCGGCGTGGATGCCGTGTTTGCGGAAGCTGGTGGCGAGGCTCTGGGCGTCCCGGGCGAGGAGCCCCTGGAAGTGCGGGTTCTGACGGGTCGACAGTTGCGGGAAATCGATGATGGTCACGGTGTCCTCCTGCCAGAGCAGGTTGTAGGTGCTGTAGTCGCCGTGCGCGTACCCCAGGCGCAGCAGGTGGGCCATGCCGTCCAGGCTCTGTTCCCAGGCGCTGCGGGCCTGTTCGGGGGTCAGGTGCGCGTCGCTGAGGCGCGGGGCGACGTGGTCCTCGGTGCCGATGAGTCGCATGAGGACGGCGGGGATGGTGTCGGCGTAGGCGGTGGGGTGCGGTCCGGCGAGGGGTTCGGGGACGTTCAGTCCGGCGGTCCAGAGGGTCCACAGGTGCGCGTACTCGCTCAGGACCCAGTCCTGCTGGAGCATCTCCAGGCCCTTGCGGGTGCGGTTGTGCATGGCCTTGGCGGCGCGGACGTCGAGGATGACCTGCCCGGCGCGGTACACGCGGTCGTCCTTGAAGGAGCGGGCCTGCAGGTCGCGGTAGAGCTTCACGAGGACGCTGCCGCGTGGGCCGCGGGCGACGTACGCGGTGGCTTCCTTGCCGCTCTTGAGTTCCGCGACGACGTCCGTGATGTGGCCCAGGTCCTTCAGGCGGCGGATCACGTCGTCCTGTTCGCTGTCCTCGTCGGCGGTCAGCTGGGCGAGCTGTCGCCTGCCGACGGGTTTCCTGCGGATGCGCCTGCGGGGCTCATTGGCGGTCCAGGGGTCATCCAGCCAGTCCGGATCGGTCCAGTCCTGTTCGGATGGGGCGTGGGTGCGGGCGCTCATGGGCGCCGCCGGGGGTCAGTGCAGGGTGTGGAGCCCGAAGGCAGAGGCGGCCAGTGGTGTTGCGTCAAAATCACTCCAGGTTGCATTGGCGAGGACTCCGTGTGCGGCGGTCTGGGTTGCAGTGATGTCGGTCATAGCTGGCACCTCCTTTCGGTGATGGGTGCAGCGTAGCAGGGCAAGGTGGCCGCTGTCACGAAAGACGCGGGGGGCTAGGCCATCACGCCTACGGCCCCTGCGGGCTGCCCGGCGCCGGGGCGGCACCCTTGCACGACGTGAGAGTCGGTGCTACTCTGCACAGGCCCGCGCGGAAGCGCGCGAGAACGGGTCCTTAGCTCAGTTGGTAGAGCGGCGGTCTCCAAAACCGTAGGTCGTGGGTTCAAGTCCTACAGGGCCCGCCACGAAAAACCCCCGCCCAGCGCGGGGGTTTTCTATATGGGTTGTCTGGCGGTTCGTCCAGTTTGACGTCGCCGGTGTAGTAGCGGTGTAGTAGCGCGTCAGTTCAGCGCGAAAGACGCTGCAGGCGGCGCTGGCGGCATCGTATCGAAGAGATCCACCACGGTCGCCCGCCGCTCGTTGTCCAGCACGTGACGGTACACGTCGAGCGTGATCGACACCCGCGCGTGCCCCAGCACTTTGGAGACCACTTCTGCCGGGACGCCCCGACGCAGGAACCATCAATCACGCACCAGATACCGCTCGTGTCCCTCTGAGAGGGTAGTCAATCTGAGGAGGGAGATCAGGGACGACGAATCACGGTCGTACCGGATGAGCCATCGGCCTTGACGTTGATCCAGGTGCAGCCCGACGCGGTAATGCAGTGGGGGAACTTTGTGATCGGCTTCGACACGTTTCATGGCCTCACTCAAGAGCATCCGATCGTGCTCCGGTGGGAGCAGACGACCGTCTGCGCTGTAGCTGTAGCCCATCAAGAGCATCGCCTGATCCACTAATGCAAAGATGTCCTTGACCCGAATGTCCAGTTGAACGGTGGCCGCCGTGGCCGTCTGCTCAAGCGTCTCGACCTGGAACTGGTAGTTCTCGGGATCGTAGGCGTGGCTCTGGGCCAGTGCGGCGGCGGCCGCTGCATTCATTTTCCCCCAGAGTGTTTCCAGAGGGGAGCCGCGGCTGGAGTCCATGCCCCCCAACCGCCCGATGGTATTGATGTCGTTGGCGATGATCGCCTGGGCGTACTGCTGGGCCACCTGTGCAGGCTGATTCATTCCTGTCCTCCCGCCCGAATAGAACGCCAGTGCCCCGCATAACCCCAGCACGAGGGCGCAAGGTAGCAGGACTCCGAGGCGCATCTCAGGGCCTCCCACTTAGTGCAGCGTTCACCTGCTGGCGGGTAGCAGCAGGCAAGGCCCCCTGGATACTGCGAATGGCGGTGGCTCTTCGCGGATTCATTTGGTCGGCATTCCATTTCTGGATCAGCGCGGTGGCGTTCCAAACATCTAAGGTGGGGTAGTAGCTCATGATCATTATCTTGTTAGCCTGCTGCCACTGTTCTTCATTTTCCATCTTTGAAAGCACGAGATAGGAATCCGCCATGTTAAGCATCAGTGGCAGATCACCAGCTTCCAGTGCGCCGCGCATGATGGTCACGATCAGGCGGTCATCACGCGGCGAAGGCATCTGAATGACGCCTCCAGGCGACATGGGCGACGAAAACCCAGCCTTCAGTTCGACTGCCGGAGCACGCGACAGTGACATCAGGACAGCAGCCCTTTCATCGACAGGTGCTTGCGCCGCCAAGCTGACCTTGCCGTAGCGGCCCTCCAGGCCTTTCATCTCATCGTCGAGCGTGCCTAAAGCCTGGGGGGACATCAGCACCTTAGCCCCAGCTTTCACCATCGCGCCCGCGTAACTGTTCTGTATGCCGGTCATGCTGGGCCTGGCCTTTGCTGGGACCAGCTGCTGTAGAGAAGTGATCCGGGCGTTGGGTGACCCTGCCGTCACATCACCGATCAACTGTCCCCCCTTGAGCGTGTAGGGGTTGCGTGGAATCCGGCCCTGCTGCACCATTGCTTCCATCCGGCGCCACGTTTCGAGCCTTTCCAGGCCCATGTCGGCTCCCAGCGCAGTGCGCATCATCTCGTCGGTCAGGTTCGTGGTCTTCATCGCTTCGACCGCCCCCTTGCTTGCTGTACCGACATTGTTCTGGATCACCGTCATCATGCTGCTTGCCGCCATGTCGAACACACCAGACATCCGGAAGAAATCGGCCCGGAAATCAGAAGTTTTGGCGTTGTAGCGGCTTTTATAGCTCTGGTACACCCAAGCTTCCGCCCTGGGGAGATCGAAGCGGATGTGCGCCAGCATGGCAGCCACCATCGAGAAAATCGCTGGGGCCACATCAAGGGGCGCGTCCTTCAATGACTGCATTCCGGCAGCTGTTTTAAAGGCATTATGCCAGTGCGCTTCACTGCGACCGGCCTTGAAAGCCTTGAGATTGTCACTGTAGACCTTATCGAAATAAAGCACGCACTGCATGACGTATGAAGGGTAGTCATACACCCGTGACTCGGCGAATTTAATTTCATTCTCGGTGACGAAGCTGTAGACCTTGGCGAACCAGAAGTTGTAGTCCTGGACTGCCCCCTGCACGCCGCCTTTGAGTTTCCCGGCGCGGGCACGTTGAGCTTGCAGCAAGGTACGTGCGCCAGCCAGCAGGGTCTGGTATTCCCGCTCGTCCTCCACCACGTTGGGGTTTGGGGGATTGGCCTCATCGCGAACTGGGGGATGGCCGCGCAGCTTGCCGCTCTGCCGCCATTTGCTGGCGGTGGCGGGTGCCGCAGCCTTTCGCTGCACGACATTGGGTGTTGTCCTGCTGAGAGAAGTCAATGGCCGTGCGGGTGCTGAGCCTGAGGACCTGGGCAGGGTGCGGCTGAGTTGGGCACCCATGTTCCGGGCTTCGCTTTCCAGTCCGGCATCCGGGTCGATGCCCCGCCCGACGCGCCCCTGGCTCTGCTGCACCGTGTGCGTCACCTCGTGCGCCAGTAACTCCAGTCCAGTCTGCGTGTTCGGGTTGAACCGCCCCGCCTGGAAGAAGATGTCCGTCCCCGTCGTGAACGCCACCGCATTCACGCCCTTCGCCAATTTGTCCGCCTCGGCGTCGTCGTGAATCCGCACCCGACCCAGGTCGTGATTCAACCCCTGCTCCAGGTGCCGCTGGATCGCCTCCGGGAGGGGATTCCCCGCGCCCCGGCGGGCCTGGATGCGCTGCCACACGGGCTGGGTGGTCTCGGCGTCCAGTTCGGCCAGCTGGCGTTGCAGGGACGCGAGGGTGTCGAAGTTCAGGGCGGCCTGCTCCTGCGCCATCTGACGTTGCAACGCTGCGTCCGTTGCCCGTTGGAGAGGCGTCCGCTCAGCGGGAGGGACCATGCCGAGCACCACGCGGGACACCGGGGCGCTCAGCGCGTGGCGCTGCAGCGTGGCGAGGTGCTCGCCATACGTGGCGTACCGGGCCGCCGGTTCGCCCCGGTCCCTGCGGAACCCCTGCCCGAGGGACTGAGCGACCTGCCGCTGGAGGGTCTGGAACTCCCCGAAGGTGCGGGTATCCAGACGCTGCCCCTCGACACGCTCGGCGCGGTGACGCATGACGGTCACCCAGTCGGACGGCGTGACGGGCCGCGCGGGAACCGGAGTCTGGACCTCCCGCTGAACGCCCGACACCCCACCCAGGGCTGCGACCTGCCGCTGCACCACCTCGCGGGCACTCGACAGGCGGGCCTCCTCCTGCCGCTGCAACGCCGCCGCGCGCAGCACCGGCCTGACCGCCTGCCCCTGGGCGCGCATGGGCGTGCTCAGCAGGCGCTGCACCGCCAACGCCTGCCCGGAGGGCTCCTGAGCTGGGCGGTGCAACGCCCCCTGGGCCGCGCGCACCCGGCTGGCCTTCCGCTGAAGCAGATGAACGCGTTCGGACATGACCGGCAGGTTACCCCGCAGCTGACCCGCCGGTGAACAAAAGTGACCGCCCCCGCCCACCGGCGTCCAGCACGGCGTTACTCCTCCTGCCGGTTGCTCCCAAGTTGCCTCGTCAGGGCCTGCACGTTCGGCAGGCAGCGCCGCAGGAACCAGTTCACGTCACCAGCTTCCAGCGCTTTGGCCTGCCCGAACATCAGTTGGTTGCGCAGCCTGATGCTCATTCGTACAGCATCCCGCTCGCGGTGATCACCCCGGAAGTGCCACGCCTCTTCCACCAGCCCATGCCCACGCACCCGACACGCCACGTCAGGCACATGGACACGGGGGCACTCCCAGCCCGCTTTACTCTGCGTCGTCGAACAGTCCGACCTGCCGCGCGCCCTGCGCCCGCGCCAGCTTCTGCTCTTCCAGTTTCCGCAGGGCGTCCTCGAAGCTGCTGGCCTGCGGGATGCCCGGGCCGGGTGGGCGTCCCCGACCTCTGGGGGCCGCGCTGGCCTCCACCGCTTCAGGCACCGCTGCGGGCTGGCCTGCCGGTTCACTGACCGCCTCTCGCACCTTCGGCGGGCGACCGCGCCGCTTCGGTTCCGCGCCCTCTGCCCCCGCCGGCGCGTTCGCTCCGGGCGGGCGACCCCGGCGTTTCACCCCTTCGCCGTCCTCACTGCCCGCTGCGGCTTTCGCGGGGCGACCCCGACCACGCTTCCCGCCTTCCGCTGCCCGCGCGGCGCGAATGCGCTCCAGCAATACCGACGCCGGTTCGTCGTTCGGGTCCTGCGGCACCAGTTCCCCCCGGAACGCCTTGGCCAGCAGCGCGGGCGTCAGGCGGTCAAAGGACGACAGGGCCGCCGCGTACTTCGCCTCAATGCGATCCGCGATGGCGAAGAGAGCTTCGACGCGACGGACGATTTCGGCTTGCTCAGTAGGTGGGGGACAATTCAAACTCAGTCCGTGAATGCTGCTGTGAGTGAGGTTGAGCCCACTCTCAGAGATGCCCGCTTTGAGTTCATCAATCACGCCTTGCGTCTCAGGTGCATTTAAGTATATTTCTGCATACTGGCCTGACATTTTACCAGAAAGTCGGACCCTGTATACGGTATCGCAAATCATGAGTTTTGATCGCGTAATTCTAACATAGCAGGCCACTCCAGCTCTTACCCTCGGCCCCTTTCTTGTTATCAATAAATCGCCGGATTCGATCTCTAAATGAGGCATGGGTAAAAATTCATCAGGCAAGTTCTTATTTTCTTGATCGCGGTATTCCATGGCCTGAATTGCGGTTGTTTTAATTACTCCCCATTTATCAAGCGGTGCGGGATCCTTGTCGCATGTGGGGCTCCATCCTTGTGTGATCTCACGTATGAAGTCGCCGAACCTACTTGCCTCCCACTCCGCATCCCCACCTCCCCGCCATTCCCGCGTGAGTTCTCCGCTGACGGCGGCGCTGAGGACGCTCTGGCGGAAGCGTTTCAGGAGCTTCGGCACGCGCTCCAGCCGCTCCCGCCCCGCCTCCACACGGGCCAGCAGGGCATCAAGCTTATCGGCAATGCGGACTTGCTCGGGCAGGGGGGGAAGAGGGATTGGAGTTTGCGACAGCGCCTTCAGATAAATACCCTTCTGCGCAGTCCCTTTTGCATTATCCGCGAAATAATTTTGTAGCATCGGGGCTTCTAAAAAATATGCTAATAGGTTTGAATCAATGTGTGGATTTTTGAGAACAGCTACACTTCTCTGAAGTGTAAACGGGCTGTGGTTTTCCGGGACAACAGCAGTCCTTCCAATCGCTCCAACGATAGTCATCAACACATCGCCCGAGGAAACTGATGTGCGCAAATCTTCAAAAGCGAAGTCATCAGCCAAAATAAGACGAGGATTATCAAAGGTGATGCGTCTGCCCTGAATATTTTTTGCACTTAGCATTGGTAAGCCTTCCGGCTGTGCTTTCGGAGGATTATGTGAACCATCGACAATGCGGGAGCATATTTCGCCCAGAGTTGTTTCTCGCCAGCTTGGTGGTAAGCCGTCGGTCTGAATTTCACTGTCTACGGGTTGAAGCGTATTGATATTAATAGCGTTCACACCAGCACCCCAGCCTCTTGCAGTGCCTGCTGGCCTTCGCCTAATTCGGGCGTGTTCGCTTTGCATCCTCTCAGGTCACTCGTCATCTTTCATTCCTTCTTCCAAGGTGTAGAACTCGTTCAGTTTGGCTTGCAGCAGGGCCTTGTCCGGCAGGGCGGTCAGGTACCGGGCGACCAGGGCGGGGCTGGCGCTGCGGGCCAGGGCGTACTCGACCACCTGCTCGTCCGCGCTGCGGCACAGCAGCACGCCGATGCTGGGGTTCTCGTGCGGTTTACGGTGGTCGCGGTCCAGGGCTTCCAGGTAGAAGTCCAGCTGGCCCAGCATGGCGGGCGTGAAGTGCGTGATTTTCAGTTCGAACGCCACCAGCGCCTGAAGGCCCCGGTGGTACAGCAGCAGGTCGATGAAGAAGTCCTGCGTGCCGACCTGCACGCGGTACTCCTCGGCCACGAACGTGAAGTCCGGGCCGAGCTCCATCAGGAAGTGTTTCAGGTGCGTGACCAGGCCGCGCCGCAGGTCGTGTTCGCTGTGGGCGGGTGGGAGGTTCAGGAAGTCCAGCAGGTAACTGTCGCGGAACAGGGGCGGGGCGGTGGGATGCTGGTGGTGCAGGGCGGGGCTCAGCTGGGCGGGGTTGGCCAGGGTGCGTTGGTAGAGGCCGCCGTCCAGCTGGCGCAGGAGTTCCCGGTGGGTCCAGTGGCCCTGCGTGGCGGCCTGAAGGTAGAATTCGCGTTCCTGTTCGCTCTGCGCGCGGCCGATGATGGTCATGTGGTGGGACCAGCCCAGTTCTCGCAACAGTGTTGCGAGTTTTGGATTGCCCCGGTACGTGTCGTAGAACTGCCCCATGCGCCACAGGTTCGATGCGGAGAACCCGCGTGCCTGCGGGTGTTCCTGGGCGAGCCAGTCGGCGAGTTGCCGGACGGTGCCGCGTCCCCAGCCGTCTGCCTGGATGCGGGCGTGCAGGTACGCGCCGATCTGCCAGTACAGGTCGATCAGTTCGCGGTTGACGCGTTGCAGGGCGCGGCCCTGGGCGTCGCGGATCAGGGTCAGGATGGGCGTGAAGTCGGGTGGGGTGTCGTTCAACTGAGCACTCCGGCTTCCTCAAGGGCCTGCTGGTCCTCGCCCAGTTCGAGGAGGATGGCGCGGAGTTCTTCCATCGCGCCGGCGAGTTCCGTCAGGGCTTCCTCGGCCAGCTGGGCGGGTTCGGGCAGGTCGCCCTGCTCGGCGCTGTCGTCCTTCAGCCAGCTGATGTCCAGGCTGTCACCGCGCTCGGCGATCTGTTCGCGGGTGAAGCGGCGGAAGCGTCCCTCAGGGCCGGTGTCCACGCGGGCGGCCAGGGCGTCGGGGCTGCCGTAGGGGTCGGGGCCGAAGGCGGTTTCGAATTCGGTGAAGTACTCGCGGGTAAACGGGGTGCGTTTGCCGAACTGCGGCATGTTGGCGCGCAGGTCGTACACCCAGACTTCCTTGGTGTTGCCCCTGTCGGTCGCGCCGCGTGTGAAGAACAGGACGTTGGTTTTCACGCCCTGCGCGTAGAAGATCCCGGTGGGGAGGCGCAGGATGGTGTGCAGGGTGCATTTGTCCATCAGGTCGGCGCGGATCTGCTTGCCGATGCCGCTCTCGAACAGGACGTTGTCGGGGAGGATGACGGCGGCGCGGCCGTGGGTTTTCAGGGCGCGGTAGATGTGTTGCAGGAACGCGAACTGCTTGTTGCTGGTGACGAAGGTCAGGTCGTCGCGGGTGGGGGTGCCGCCGCCCTTCTTCGTGCCGAACGGGGGGTTACTGAGGATCAGGGTGGCTCTGGGGAGTTTCTGGTGGTCGCTGCTCAGGGTGTCGCCCAGGCGGATGCCGCTGCGTTCGGGGTCGTTGGCCAGACCGTGCAGCATCAGGTTCATCAGCGCGAGGCGTTGCGTGTCCGGCACGAGTTCCATGCCGTGGAAGGCGTTCTCGTAGTACGCCCGCTGCTTCGTTTCGGGCCAGGAGTACTCGTCTTCGTGGGTGGTGATGTGGTGGTGCGCGGCGATCAGGAAGCCGCCGGTGCCTGCGGCGGGGTCCTGGATGATGTCGTCGCTGGTGGGGTTCATCACGGTGACGATGCTGTCGATCAGCGGTCGGGGTGTGAAGTACTGCCCGGCGCCGCTCTTCTTCTCGTTGGCGTTCTTGGCGAGCAGCCCTTCGTACAGGTCGCCCAGCCCTTCCTCCTTCGCGGAGTACCAGTCGAGCGCGTCGATGTCCGTCACGAGTTTGCTCAGGGTGGCGGGTTTGCGGATGAAGGAGCTGGCGTCGGCGTAGATCATCCGCACGAGGGGCGCGGGGCTCTTGCCGAGGTCCAGCAGCGTCTGCCGGTAGTGGTCCAGCCGGTCGGGTGCGGAGGCGGCCTTCAGGGTGTCCCAGCGGTTGGGCGGGGGGATGTTGATGCCGCCGTCGCGGCCTTCTTCCTGCCCGGTTTCCTTGGCCATCTTCAGGAACAGCAGGTAAGTCAGTTCCGTGACGTACTGGTGGAACGTGACGCCGTCGTCACGTAGGTCATTGCAGAGGTTCCAGAGTTTCTGGACGATGTCGACAGTGCGGGTCATGAATACCCCAGATTGTGCCGCACGTGGGGGCCGCGCGGATGATGGTCTGCGGCGCAGGTGCGGCGGCGTCCGGGGTGGGTGGTGGGTACGTTGGCGCATGCGTGACCTGACGGATGACCGGATTCGGGAGCACCTGTGGGCTTACTTTCAGGTGCCTGTCCCGGCGGAGCGGGACCGGGTGTCGTCGTTCGATGACTGCTTCAATCACTTCCAGGCGTTCCGGGAGCGGGGCGAGGCGGCGCGGCTGGCGTCCCCGGAGGTCCTGGAGCTGGGTTGCCTGCACCTGGGCTTCTACCTGGCCAGTTGGGGCATGATGCGCGGCTCGTCGGAGTTGTTGCAGCGCAGCCTGCGTCACCTCGTGCCGGTGCTGGAGGTGATCGCCGCCACGCCGGATGACCTGTGGACGCTGGACGTCCCGGACTACACCCCGGAGGCCGGGGCGCGGCTCCTGGCGCTGGAGGAGCAGATCCGCCGGGCGCTGGGCGGCACGCGGGAGGCGACGCAGACGCTGTCCACGAAGGTCATGCTGGGGGTGTTCGGGAACGTCCCGGCGTTCGACACGAACTTCTGCGCGGGGTCCGGTCTGCGTGTCCTGTCGGCGCGGGCGGTGTCGGACCTGCGGGACTTCCACACGCGGCACGCGGGGGCGCTGGCGCAGCCGGTCTACACCCGCGACTTCCTGACCGGGGCGTTCACGGGTCGGCGGTACCCGCAGGTGAAACTGCTCGACATGGTGTTCTTCCTGGAAGGGCTGGGTTGACGAAAACCGGCCGCACTCGAAGTCCGGCGGGTGGTGAACATGGACAGGGTCGTCGGGGCGCTGCCTCATATTTAACATCGCGGAAAGTGAGGGTCGGGTAGGATCGGCGGGTCGAAGATTTTCTCTCACCTGGACGTTCAGAACTTCAATCCCACTCGTGAATCACTGAATGAGGCCATCCGTGACCAGTACTCGCCCTGCCAAGCACCACACCGACCGCCCCGATTTCACGGCTGCCCTGCGCAGTGCCGCATGGACTTACCGTCATCAGGAAGAGCCGTTCGCTCCGAAGGACATCCAGGCGGCTGTTCAACAGGCGCGGCATGACATGGGCCTCCCCCCGTACCGGGGTGGGGCGGTCAGTGACTACCTTCAGCGGCGCACCAAGGGGACCGCGTTGCAGAAGAAGGACAACCAGCCGGTGCATTACCTGTCGGTGGACCGCAAGCTCAGGCCCGACGCCAAGGTCATGAACAACTGGCGGTTCCTGGAGGCGGCCGATCATGCGGTCATTCGACTGACGGCGTTTCAGGGTCTGCTCCGGAAGGTCAAGGATGGCCAGTACACCTTCTCCACGCGGGGCAGTCACCTGCCCTCGCTGACCGTCCTGGTGGGGGAGATCGCAGAGGTGCGCAAGCAGGTGGAGAGTGATCCTGTGCTCAAGGCTCGCCGCGGACTGTACCTGCTGCGCCGCAACGGTCGGAACTATGCGGGGCAGACCCGCGAATTCGCGACCCGTGGCCGCAGTCATAAGTCCACCGGCGCCGAGTTCGTGATCTTCGCCTTCCCGGACGAGCAGGAAATGGTCAATGGGGACGTCCTGAACGTGGCGGAGTCCCTGACGATCGCCTCTCTGTCGGAACTGCTGGACCTGGAGAACGGGAATCTGGGCAGCGATGAGCGGCCCCGCCCTCAGGACCTTCGTGAGGGGAGTGCCTTTGCCACGGCGTTCCTGGCCGCCGTGTTCAGGTGGGCGCAGCAGGAGCAACCTGCCGGATCGCCTTTCCTGGTGTGGCGCAGTGACGTCCGGGGTCTCGCCGAGGCGTACCTCACCTTGCAGCCGTACCAGGCGCCTGAACCGGTGGCTCCTTGAGCGCCCCGTGGCCGACTGGCGGGAACTGGCTCTACCGGGATCACACCTGGACGACCAACCGGGCCAATCTGATCCGGGCCGTGGTGCTCGGTGGCGAGGGCGGCACGCTCACCCTCCTCGGCCCGCAGGACGGACGGGGAGAGTTCTTCTTCGTGCACCGCAATCTGGTGGACCTGATTGACGACGAAATCCCTGTGTATGACGGCGCGAAGCTGGTTCCGGCGGGGCGCGACGTCATCTCGGCGTTGAACTTCATGCAGCCGGAGTGGCAGTGGATGACCGGCGTTCATGTCGCGCCCCCGTTCCGCGTGGCCATCGAAGAAGCCCTCCTGAGCGGCCCGAAACCCTACGACCACTGGTTCCAGAATCTTCCTGCTGGGGGGATGGCATGCCGTGGGGTGTGGCGGAACTGCGACCTGTGGCCTGACGGGCGGCGTCGGGACGGCTTCTGGCTTCAGGGGAACATCGATCAGGTGCGTGCGCTGGTGGGCCGACTCCCGTACGAGCATCAGGTGCAACTGGAACACGCCGCACATGAACCTTTCGCGCTGCTGGTGTCACGGGACGGTGCGTACTCGTGCGCGTTGCCTCATGTGCCGTCGGGCCGACAGGAGAGCTGGATCGCCGGAATCATAGAGCCGTTGGACTGGTTCACCGTGAGGACACTGGCTGATCTGCAGACGGTGGGACTCCACGAGCTTTACCGGAACGCCGACCCTCACGTCCTGCTGGTGCAGGCGGCCATGCAGCATTTCGAGCGGCTCCGGGCACAGGCGTTCGCGGATGATCAGGTGCGTGAATTCGCGTTGAAGCGCGCCCTGTGGGATATGGGGCAGATCACCTGGCCCTTCCGCGTGATTCCCTCAGTGGGTTCGGAACCCTGGAAGTCAAACGGATTCGACGTGTACATGGCGCACGGCATGGGGGACGAGGAGTTCATCTGGCACGTTCCCGGTCAGGACCGCGACCGTGACGCGGTCGGCATGAGCGTCCAGTTCCGGAACCTCTACTACCGGGGGAACCGGGAAGCCCTCCGCACGGGACAGATGGCCGAGTACGTCGGTTACGCACTGGAAGCTGTTCAGGCGCTGAACGAAGCGGAATAACCCTGCTGGTGGGGAGGGGCTGACCGGCGCGACATGCCTCCAGCAGTCCCCCACCGGCAGAATGCGGCACCCGGTTGATATTGCCGGGTGCCGCATCTGGGACTGATTACCAGTTGAAGCTGTAACTTTCCAGGAATCGCCGGGCGTCATCATTCGCCGGGTCCAGATTCAGTGCGGCTTCCCAGACGTACCGGGCGATCTCATACTCGCCCTGAGCGCGGTAGTTGACGCCCTGCCACACGTAGCAGTTCGCCTTGGTCTCTGGATCCCATGCGACCTCGATGCCTTTCTGGAAAGCAGTATTGGCTTCCTCATTGACGTCGTACTGACGGAGCAGGTCGCCGAGCTGACACCAGTACGCAGCTTCGCTGCTATCCAGGGACGTGGCGGCGCGCGCGGCACCAATGGCCCGCTGCATGTTGTTGGGGGCATCCGTGTAGTCGCGGTACGCGTAGGCAATCAGACTCTGCGCCTGTGCCCGTTGCGAGTAGCTGGCGTCCTCACTGTCGAGGACCATCTGCAGCTTACTGATGGCCTGCTGGTATTCCGCGCGGTGATAAAGATTGTTGGACTCGGTGAGCAATTCGGACAGGCGGCTCGTGCCTACGTTCGACAGTTCCTCGCGGGCCCGTGCTTTCTGCTCAGCTGTGGCGGCCGTGCTCTGGGTGACCTGTTTCAGTAAGGCCATGGCGCCCTGCAGGTCACCGCCCTCTCTGCGCGCGCTGGCCTGGATGAACAGGTCCTCCGTCGCGTTCAGGCGCGAGAATCGGGTCAGGCGGCTTTCAATGACGCCTGCGTTGTCCAGTGCTCCCTGCTGCAGTTTCTGCGCAGTGAATTCCTCGTCGTAGGCCAGCGCTGTGGCGAGCAGGGCCTTCAGGGCGCCAGCGTGCTTCTGTGTGGTCGCCCGGATCTTCTGGATGCCCGCCCGGTCCATGGTGGGGCGTTCTCCGGTGACCTGCCGTGCCTTCTGAATCTCCAATGCGTGTGTAGCAGCGGCACTGGCCAGGGGGCCAATCGGAACAATGCCCCACTGGCCGCGGTTGAGTTGAAGGTGGATGGGTTGGTAGGCCTGCTGGATGTTGCGGCTCCGGTCACTGTCGTACATGAAGACCACGGTGGCGTGGCGGGTGAAGTACCGCTGGACCCCTTCGGGATACACGATGCGGTAGGTCACCACGGGGCGCTCGTAGTTGGGCAGACCCTCCAGGATGCGGTCCAGGTCGACACGCGCCAGTTGCTCCTGCGCGCGGGGAACCAGGGTGGCTTTCAGTGCGGCCCGGTTCTTTTCGCGTGCGGCGTCGAAGTATTGATCCAGGACAGGTGCGGGCGAGCGCCAACCTCCTGCTGTTGCGTAGGCCAGACCTGCCCCTCCCGTAACCAGCAGCAATGCGGCTGCACCGGCCAGCCAGGGATTCAGGCGCCGACGGGGCTTCTGCTGTGGGGCAGGAGGGGTTTCTGGGGGGAACTGTTCGGCACTCGGGGACGTTTCTGATCCGACTTCATCCATGAGTGAATCCTAGTCGCCTTATGTGTATGTCGTTAGTGCAAATGAGGATGAGTGGCCAGTCATCTACATTCGCTGTGTGATTTTCCTCAGAGCGTCACTACATGACGTGAGAGGCTGAATGCAAGGCATGAATGTGGGAGTTGCAAGATTTATGCTTGAGAACTCCAGACTTGCTGTTGGAATTCACTGAGGAGTGTTGGAAGGGCTCCCCCGAACACAGCTGTGCTGAGGCGGTCGAATCCGCCCAGTTCCTTGCGAACTGGGTTGGTGGGCTGGTCGAGCAGGTCACGGTCCAGGTACCCGTTCGCTTTGAGTTGCGCGGCGAGGCGCTGCAGCCACTTCTGCTGCGGGGGCGTCCAGGTTTTCGTGCCGAGCAGCCGGGCGAGTGCGGCGTCCACCCGCGCGTCGAAGGGTTGGGGAGATTCGTTCAGCGCGGCGGCCCGGATGAATCCGATGATGCTGGCGGCAGCGTCGACGTTCTTCACGTTGGCGTAGGCGCGTTGCAGGTTCACTTCGCTGAAGCCCTGTGCGTCCAGTTGCCGTTTCAGGTCCAGCAGGTCGGTGCGGGTCAGGTCGGCGGGGCGCGTCAGGACGGTGCTCAGCGCGGGCAGCAGATCCTGGTTTTTCTGCACCAGCTGCTCGAAGGCACTCAGATAGTCCTCGGCGCGACGACCGCCGGGGAATTCGGACTGCACGTACATCACCTGGTCGGCATGCTCGCTGATGTAGATGGGCTGCCCGCCGCTGGTGCGGCCGGTGTCCAGCAGCGTCAGCATGGGCGCGTGCTGCGTGATCAGGGCGGCGGCCTCGTCGGGCGTGGCCTGCCGGAGCACCTGAATGAACGCTTCGGGCTTGTGGCCGGTCTCTCCTTCGAAGGTGTCGCGGGCGGCGTCGGTCAGGCGTCCTTTGACCCGCTGGAGTTTCGCGACCAGTTCATCCCGGAGCAGGGCGCGGGCCTCAGGGGTCGGGGCGGCCTGGAGATCCTCCCCGAGGCTCACGAAGCTGCGTTTGGGCTGCTGTACGACGGCGGGCATCGTGATGAAGTCTTGAATGGCTTCGTAGGCGCGGACGGCGTCGTAGATGCGAAACACGGTCTTGTCGATCTCGTCGCAGCGGCGCGTGGCGCGGCCCAGCATCTGCTCGAACAGGATCCGGCTGCTGACGCGGCGCAGGAACACCAGCGTGCTGATCGCCGGGACGTCCACACCAGTGGTCAGCAGGTCCACGGTGACGGCGATCGCTGGACTCGACTCGTTCCGGAATCGCCGCGTGAGCTGAAGGGGCTGATCACTCGCGCCCGTGATCTTCATGACCGCTCCGTCGTCCAGTTCCCCGTACTTCGCCCGCAGAGCTTCCCGGAGGAGGTCCACGACCTCGTCGGCGTGGCGGTCGTTCACGCAGAACACCAGGGTCTTGTCCGGCCCGAAGGGATTCAGGTGCTCGGCCAGGAAGGTGCACACGGCCCGGTTGAAGCCCTTGGCGATCACCCGCCGGTTGAAGTCCTCAATCTCCAGGCCCACGTCGTCAGGGGCTTCGAACAGCACGACTTCATCCGCGCCAGGCGTGTACGTGGGGATCTGCTCGCCCCGTTTGAAGCGGATGCCCGTCATGGACAGTTCCGTTTCGATCAGCGTCGGAGGCTCGTGATCGATCAACACGCCGTCCAGCACCGCCTGGCGGTACGTGTAGGCGTACACGGGCTTGCCGAAAATCTCGGTGGTGTGTAGCGCGGGCGTGGCGGTCAGGGCAACCTTGACCGCGTCGAAGTACTCGATCACCTGCCGGTACTTGCTGACGTACTCGTTCTCGTTGCGCCAGCCGAGTTCTGCGTCGGCCAGTTCACGGTCCAGCGTGTAGCCACGGTGCGCCTCGTCCACCACGATCAGGTCGTACGTCCCCACCGCCGGTGGGGTGTCACCCGTGACGCGCCGCACGAGCCCCTGAACGGTCGTGACATGCACGTTCGTGTCCGTATCGATGTCGCCGTCGCCCAGCGCGGTCAGGCCGAAGGTCTCGGCGAACGTGCGCGTGCCTTCCAGGCGGGTGGTCTTGAAGTCGTTGCTGGCCTGCTCGCCCAGCGTCTCGCGGTCCACGAGGAACAGCACGCGCCGGAACCGACCTGCTTTCAACAGGCGGTAGATCAGAGCGATGGCCGTCTTGGTCTTGCCGGTACCGGTGGCCATGGCCAGCAGCAGTTCACGCTGACCGGCAGCAATCCCGGCTTCGACCGCCTGAATCGCGGTCTTCTGGTACGGCCGCAGGCTCAACTCGTACTCCATCGGCTCGGACTTCAGGCGCTCATCGGCGGCGGCAGTGTCCTGACTCAGTAGGGCCAGCAGATCCTGCGGGCTGTGCCAGCCGGGCAGCGGATGGGACGGGTTCACGGTGCGGCGCGCATCCCGGAACCAGATGCCACTCTCGGTTCTCAGCTGTGCCAGGTAGGGGCGGCCGTTCGTCGCGAACAGGAAGGGCACCCGGAATTCCCCCCACGGTCCGTGTGGGTAGTCGAGATCCGGGACGCTGGCCAGGTTGAAGTGACGGCTGTAGCGCGCCGCCTGCTCCAGACTGCTCATCACACTCTTGTGCTTACGTTTGGCCTCGACCACGCCCACAAGCGTCAGCCCGGCGAACAGGGCGTAATCGGCCCGTTCCTTCTCTCCGATCGGCCACTCGGCAATGGCCAGATTCCGCCCCTTCGTAGGGCGGGTCCCCTTGGCGTACCGCAACTGCACGCTGTCTGCTTCCCAACCGGCGGCGCGAAGCTGCGCGTCGATCAGCTCTCGGGTTTCTTCCTCGCTCAGGTGGATGCGCGCCGCAGCCTGATTGGCGGCGGTGGCAATTCCAGACGTGTCTTTCGGCGCCTGTGCCTGCGCGTCCTTCAGTCGGCGCTCGGCATCAGCCCGTGCCTGCTCAGCTTCGGCCAGTAGGGTGCGCAGGCGTTCCGCATCCTCCCGTTGCGGCGGATCAATGAAATCGCCGCACGTGTAGGTGGCGTCGTGGAAGGTCCGGATCAGCCACACCCCGACAATCCAGCCAAATTTCAGGTGGCTCAGCGCCTGTTGCTTCTCGCCCGTGAAGGCGTGGTTGGCTTCGTTGCCCGCCCGGCGAAGTTCGGTCAGGAGTTGCCATACCTCGCGGGGCAGCACGCCTTCCCGCTGCAGTCGGGCCAGACGAGCCACCTGGGTCTCGTCCTCTTCGAGCAGATGGCCGGACCGCGCGGCTATGACTTGCGCCAGCAGTTCGCCGTACTGGCGCAATTTCAGGAGGGCAGTGTTGGGATCCTGGACCGCATACCGTTCTGCCAGCGTGCCGAGCTGAGCCAGCAGTGGTTCAACTCGGCTGAGTTCTTCGAAGTTGGAAGGTGGACTGCTGGGCATGGGAACTCCAGGTGCATCAACGAGAGGGAGGAATCAGTTGATGTCAACCTACCGCACTGCCTTCCGATTCACTGCCGAAGTTGCAGGATGTCCCCGACCTGGTAGGGCACACCCGTCAGGTGGTGTAGGCCAGCCAGGAGGCGCGTCAGGGTGCCCTTCGCGATTGCGTCTGTGCGGTCGTGGTACAGGGCGCTGATGGTGGCGGGGCGGAGGCCATTGGCCTGAGCCAGTGCAGTCTGTGTCAGGCGGTGCCGTCCCATGAGCTCGCTCAGGCAGCAGATCACGTGTGCGGGCGGTGGCGGCGTTGTGATCTGACGCTGGGGCTGTGGAACGGTATGGCGTGGCGGAAGCTCCATACGCCGCAGCGTAGGAATCGGCGCGGGGTGAGTGGCCCAGCGAATCCCGTTGGCGGCATGGTCAAAAGGGGTAATGCCCTTCAGAAGGGTGCTCTGGAAGAGGTACGAAGGAGGAAAGCCATAGTCATCCCCACGGGGATGAGGTCAGGGGGTCATCCCCGCTACAGCTGTGGCCGGATTTTTGACGTCTGGGAGAACGCGGAGCAGTTGGGAATGAGGTTGCGGGTCACTCCCGATGGATCTGCTGCGTAACGGGCGGAAAAGAGAGGGGGTGGCCTGCGAGTAAAAAAATTTCGCGGGACCGTCATTTTTCATTGACTGGCAGGGGATTATCGGGGTTCTGTTCCGGTGTAGTAGCAGTGTAGTAGGGCTGAAAAACCACTCAGAACCCGGTAGGGGCACCCAGTCGCGGGCAGGATTTTTCGGCGTCCTAGCGGGCATCGAGTAAAACTGTGTAGTTGTGTCCAGGAGCGCTTAGGGGTGCCGCTGCGCCCTCCAAAACCGTAGGTCGTGGGTTCAAGTCCTACAGGGCCCGCCACGAACCGCCCCCCAGTCCAGTCCGGATCGGGGGGCGGATCCTTGCGGGGGGCGGTGCCTGGGGCGTATGACTGTGGGGTCCGTGTGCGTCCCGGCCGCAGGGGCGTGCGGCGCCAACAGTGGGCCGGGCGGCCCGTGGATTCGGTATAAGGAGTGTCATGAAGAGACTGTCCCTGATGGCTGTGCTGTCCGTGTCTGCTGCGTTGGCTGGGTGCGCGCGTCTGATTCCGCCGGTGCCGGTGGGGGACCCGATCGGGTTGAATGGGAAGCAGCTGGTGAGTTCGGCGCTGGTCCCGGCGGCGGTGACGGGTGACCTGACGTACTCCACGAACGGGAGTACGTTCGGTGATTTCACGGAGAAGCTGCCGCTGGACGTGAAGCCGACCACGGTGGAGTTCCGCACGGGGTTCGGCACGGTGGACCTGGGTGGGGCGTGCGTGGCGCGGGCGAATCCGCCGGTGGCGAAGGTGACGTTGCAGAGCCTGAAGGTCCGGGTGAGTGACGCGGTGAAGGCGGCGGAGTTCAGTGCCAGTCCGAACGCGTCGCTGACGCTGACGTGGAATGCGGCGCAGGGGAAGTACGTGGCGTCCAGTGAGGTGGTGAGCATCAAGTCGGGTGCGTCGACGACCGCGGCGTTCCTGGAGGTGTTGACGACGGGCGGCGCGAATCAGGCGAGTGTCACGGCGACGATCCGTGTGGATCAGGACAGCCTGGCGGGGTGCACGCTGGCGTTCACGGTGAGGGACCCGAACATGATCCTGTCTGATTTCCGTTGACCTGACAGAATTCAGGAGTGGCGTTGGGGGGGCGTGGTGTTCGCCCTTCAACGCCACTTTCTATGGTGGGCCTGTCGTTGCGTGGGGTGCCGGGTCAGCGCTGGGGTGGGGTGAGTGAGTCGCGCAGCCAAGCCTGGAATTCGGGCAGGGCGCGGTCGTACTGCAGGGCGATGATCTCGGGGACTTCGTAGGGGTGCACGGCCTTGATGCGCGCTTCGAGGTCCGGGTACTGTTCGCCGCTGGTTTTGATGAGCAGCAGGCTTTCGGGGTCCTCGGCGACCTCGCCCTGCCAGCGGTAGACGCTCTGGAGGCCGGGGACGATGTTCACGCACCCGGCGAGGTGCTCGGCGACGAGGATGCGGGCCAGGTCAAGGGCCCGCTCGGGGGGGAGGGTGACCATGACGACAAGTGACACGCGTCCAGCATACGTCCTGGGTGGGTGGAATCGGTACCGCCTCCCCCGGTGTGTGAACGGGTGAGCGCCGGGGCGTGTGGCGTCCCGGCGCTGCTCGTGTGTGGGGTTACTGCAGGGTGCGTTTCAGGAGGGTGACCTTGACCTGCACGCGTTTCTTGTTGCGCCACACGTCGAGCGTGACGGTCTGGCCGGGGCGTTTGGCGGCGACGAGTCGGGTGACGTCGAAGGAGTCGCGGACGCCCTGGCCGTCCACGGCGACGATGATGTCGCCGAGTGGCGCGAGCAGCTGGTCCTTGCTGTTGCGCAGGCTGCCGCGCAGGCCGGCGCGGGCGGCGGCGCTGCCGGCGGGAATCTGGTCGATCAGGGCGCCCTGGTTGCTGCTCAGGCCTGCCAGCTGGCGCAGGGCCGGGTCGAGGCTGTCGAGGTCCACGAGGGTCGCGCCGAGCGTGCCGCGCTGGGGCACGCCGATCTTCTCGAGGTCGTCGAGGCTCTGCCGGACGACGTCGCTGGGGATGGCGATGCCGATCGTGCCGGGCACCAGGGCGTTCGGGGCGGCGTTCAGGTCGGCGACGCCGACGACGAGGCCGCGGGAGTCCAGGACGGGGCCGCCGCTGTTGCCCTGCTGGATGCTGGCGGTGGTGGTGATGTACTGGCTGATTTCCGAGCCGAGCTGGTCGGTGCGGGGGACGTCGCGGGCGCTGGCGGTGACGCTGTACACGCCGCTGCCGACGAAGTTCTGGATGCGGAAGGGCGTGCCGAGCGTCATGAGTTTCTGCCCCGGGATGAGGCGGGCGCTGGACCCGAACGCGAGCGTGGCGGGGGCGGTGACGCCGGTGACGCGCAGGATCGCGATGTCGATGCCGGGGTCGACGCCCTCGAGGCGCGCGGTGACGCGGCGGCCGTTGAACAGCGTGACGGTGATGGATTCCTGGAACTGCACGACGTGGTAGTTCGTGACGATCAGGTCCTTCTTGTAGAAGAAGCCGGTGCCGGTCTCGATGGGGTCGTCGCCGGGTTGCAGCTGTTCGCGTTGCAGTCGGGTGTCGACGCGCACGACGGCCTGCAGGGCTTTCTGGGTGATCTCGACGGTGTTGATCTCGTCGGGGGTGACCAGGGTGCGCTGCGCGGTGACGCGGCCGGTCAGGTACGCGCCGCCGAGGCCGCCGCACAGCAGCAGCGTGAGGCCCAGCGCGCGGGGGAACTTCACTCGCTGCTCTTGGGGCGGGAGTCGGTGACGTAGAAGCCGCTGCCCTTGAACGCGATGCCGGGTCGGGCCAGGATGCGTTTGACGGGCACGCCGGTGTCGGGGTGGGTGGTGTAGGGCTCGTCGCGCATGCTCTGCTGCAGCTCGTAGATTTCGCCGTTTTCCAGGTTCTTGTACAGGTAGGTGGGCATGGATCGTGTGACCTCGCGTGATGTGTCCGCGCGCGTACGCTCGCGCCGAACATCCTAGCAACTGTGGTCAGGGGCGGATGTAAGGTCCCTGAAGCGTTTCCTTGAGCGTTGCGGCGGTGCAGGTGGCGTGAGTGGGGTACTCATGTGAGGTCGGGTGCGGGTGCTATGCTGCGCGGGTGGACCGACTTGGTGTCCGGTTCACACGAAACAGGGCAGCGCAAGGCCCCCGCCACGCGGGGGAGACGAGGTGGAAGTCAGCGAGTTTCTGCGGATGCTTCCAGGCCAGCATGTCGGGCCTACCCGACGCCCGGCGGTTCCAGCACGGAATCCAGGGCGTGAATCCCAGCCATAACCCCCGTGGCGACACGGACATAAAGCCGGGCAGGCATGCATCAAATTCACTGACACCAGCGTGGGCTGCGAGCGGCGTGGCGGGAGGTCCTGACCCCCGGACCGCGCCGCCGACGCGCCCCGGCAAGGAGCATTATGTGCGGCATCGTTGGATACATCGGCCCCCGGCAGGCGCAGGACGTCCTCATCTCCGGCCTCTCGAAACTGGAATACCGCGGCTACGACAGCGCGGGCATCGCCGTTCATGACGGCGTGCAGATCGAGGTGAAGAAGAAGGCCGGGAAACTCGAGAACCTCAGCACCCTGCTGGAGGGTCAGCCCATGAGCGGCTCGCTGGGCATCGGGCACACCCGCTGGGCCACGCACGGCCTGCCGAACGACACGAACGCGCACCCGCACGCCACCGAGGACGGGCGCATCGTGATCATCCACAACGGCATCATCGAGAACTACCTGCCCCTGAAAGAAGGCCTGATGAGCCGCGGGCACGAGTTCAAGAGCGAGACCGACAGTGAAGTGCTGGCCCACCTGATCGAGGAAGCCTACGCGGGCAACCTCGAAGAGGCCGTCCGCGCCGCCCTGGCGCAGGTGCGCGGCGCGTACGGGATCGTCGTCACGCACATCGACCACCGCGAGATCGTCGCGGCCCGCACCGTCAGCCCCCTCGTGATGGGCGTCGGCGAGGGCGAGATGTTCCTGGCGTCCGACGTGCCCGCCCTGCTGGCCTACACCCGCAACATGGTGTTCCTGCACGACGGCGACATGGTCGTCCTGAACGACGACGGCTTCCGCGTCATGGACCTTCAGGGCAACCCGCAACAGCGCACCATCGAGCACATCGAATGGGACGCCGAGGCCGCCGAGAAGGGCGGATACGACACGTACATGCTCAAGGAGATCTACGAGCAGCCCCAGGCGCTGACGAACACCCTGATCGGCCGCCTGCACGACGAGACCGGCGAGGTGAACCTCGACATCAACCTCGACCCCGGCAGCTTCAAGCGCATCAGCATCATCGCGTGCGGTACCGCCTACTACGCCGGACTGGTGGGCGAGTACCTCATCGAGCAGCTTGCCCGCATCCCCGTGGAAGTGGACGTCGCCAGCGAGTACCGTTACCGCGACCCTCTGGTCAGCGAGAACACCCTGGCCATCGTCGTGTCCCAGAGCGGCGAGACCATCGACACCCTGGAAGCGCTGCGCGAGGCGAAGAAGTTCGGCGCGAAGACCCTCGGCGTGATCAACGCCAAGGGCAGCTCCATGACCCGCGAACTGGACGACACGCTGTACATCCACGCCGGACCCGAGATCGGCGTCGCCAGCACCAAGGCGTATACGTCAATGGTCAGCGCGTTCCTGATGCTGGCCCTGTGGCTCGGCCGCGCCCGCGGCACCCTCAGCGCCGAGCAGGGCGCCGAGCTTCTGAAGGCCGCCCGCGAACTGCCCCGCCTCGTCGAGGACGCATTGAGCCCCGAGCGCGTGGCGCGCATCAAGGAAGTCGCGGAGAAGTACGCCATGGCCCGCGACTACCTGTTCCTGGGGCGCGGCGTGAACAGCCCCACCGCCTACGAGGGCGCGCTGAAACTCAAGGAGATCAGCTACATCCACGCCGAGGCGTACGCAGCGGGCGAGATGAAGCACGGCCCCATCGCGCTGATCGACGAGCACCTCCCGGTCGCCGTGATCGCCACCGAGAGCCGCCTGCTGGAAAAGACCATCAGCAACGTGCAGGAAGTCCGCGCCCGCGCCGGGAAGGTCATCCTGTTCCTCAGCGACGGCGACACCGAGAACGCCCGCCACGGCGACGACGTCATCTACGTCCCCCGCGCGCACGAGATGGTCAGCCCCGTCGTGAACGCCGTCGCCATGCAGCTGCTGGCTTACTTCACCGCGACCGCGCTGGGCAAGGACGTGGACAAACCCCGCAACCTCGCCAAGAGCGTCACCGTCGAGTAAGGACACAGATGAGGGGGGCCGCAGCGCGACTGGCTGCGGCCCCCCCTCGTTTGTTCGGTCAGAAGTTGGCCATGTCGCTAGCGACGGCGTTCGCGGGGATGTTGTACACGCCGTACACCTCCTTGTCCATGAAGCTGTCGGGCAGGTAGGCGTAGCCGCCGTCGCCGAAGCCGCAGCTCCAGGAGTTCTTGATCACGAAGTACCCGGTGGGCAGGGACAGCTTGACGTTCATGAGCCCGGCGATCTTCACGCTGTAGTCCTGCATGCCGCTGTTGACGTACCCGACGACGTGCACGGCGTGACCGCCGCGGACTTTGCCGCCCATCAGGCCCAGGTTCGGCAGTCCGTTCGCGCCGATGGCGTCGAAGGCCGGATCTACGTTGAAGCCCAGGATCAGCTGGTCGCCCCGGTCGATCATCTGGCGCATCAGGGCGCGGCGGTACGCGCGGGCGGCGTCACCGCTTCCGAAGACGTTGTTGGCGAGCGCCACCCAGACCTCGGTGCCCTGCGTGGCGCGGAAGTTGAACGCGGCGTTCGGGGCGATGTCCCACTCGGGTTTCCAGGCGCAGTTGTTCGTGCCGCCCTGGCAGACGAGCTGGGCCTGCGCGGTGGTGTCGCTGCACGCCTGGTTGGGGTAGTTCAGGCAGGAGTTCCGGAATTCCGTGACGGCCTTGGTGATGTCGGCGGGGATGCGGACGCGGCTGCGGGACGCGTTGTACTTCCAGCGGACCTCGGTGGGGATCATGCGTTTGCGGCTGATGATGTCGTTGAAGTCCCCCCACCCGGCGCCGTCGCCCAGGACGCCGTCGTCGCCGCGCAGCCAGTAGTACGCGTACTGCTCGGAGAGGTTGAAGGGGGTCTTGATGCGCCGGGCGATCTGCGTTTCGAGCGCTGAGACGTACGCGAAGGCCATGCAGGTGCCGCGTCCGCCCTGGTCCTTGATGGTGGTGATCTGGTCGATGCGGTTGCCGCGCATCTGCCCGAACAGGGCGTTGGTGGGCGTGAAGCGGCACGCGCCGTCGGTGGGGTTGTTCACGAAGCCGCCGCCGAGTTCCTCCTGCGGCTGCGAGGGTTTGGGGGGCGTGACCTTGTTCAGGATCGTGGTGGGCACCGTGAAGCGGACGTTCGGGGCGATGTTGACGGCCCGGACGGATTCCGGCGCGAGGAATTCGCGCGGGACGGGGTTCTGTTCGCTCAGGCCGAAGGACTGCAGGATGGCGGCGCGGTTGGCGGGCGCGCTGGCCTCGGCCTGCGCGACGCTCAGGGCGACGGTGTCCTGGCCGTACAGCAGGACTTCCTTGAGTTCCCCGGTGCGGAGCTTGACGGTGGCGGGCACCGTCAGGCCACGCGGGAGGGCCAGGGCAGCGCGGGCGATGTCGGCGCGCAGGTCGGCGCGGCCCTGGAGGCCCTGCACGAGGCTCAGGCTGCGGCTGATCTCGGCGTCGCGGGCCTGGATGCGGGCCGGGAGCTCCTGAAGGTTGAGTTGCAGGGCGTTCGGGCTCTGCAGCACCTGCTGGAACTGGGCCTGGGGCACCCGCAGGACGTTCAGGTTCAGATTGGAGATCCGGATGGGTTGCAGCTGGAGGTTCTGGAGGTTCACGCTGTTCTGCGCGTGCGCGGCGGACAGGGCGGCCGAGAGGGTGGTGAGGAGGGCGGTGCCGATCAGGGTGCGTGCGTTCATGGTGGACCTCCGGTGGGGTGTGGACACAGTGAAGCGGATGGGGCGTTGCGGCGGCGTTGCGCGGACTGCTTCGGGTGCTGGGTGCAGTTCAGCAGACCGGCCATGATCGGGCCGTGATCGGCGGGGCGCAGGGTCGTGATTGCAGGGTCGTGACTGCGCGGGCGTGACCGTGGAGTCACGACCGGGTTTTTGAACCGGGTTGAAGCTTGGGGTGGGGGGTGCGCAGGGGATTGACAGAGGGGTCAGGTGCGCGCACACTGAATGCACCTCAATGTAATCGTTTGCAGTCCGGTTTCCTCGTCTGGGAAACCACCGCCAGAACCATCACACTCAGCCCTGTAAGGGAGGTGTAATCGATTTCAATGGCCAGCATCCAGGATGTCGCCCAGCTCGCGCAGGTCAGTACCGCCACCGCCTCCCGCGCCCTGTCCCGCCCGGACATGGTCGCCAGTACCACCCGCGAACGCGTCCTGACCGCCGCGCGCGAACTCGGCTACCAGCCCAACGTGATCGCCCGCAGCCTCCGCCAGGGCGAGACCCGCACCATCGGCGTGATCGTCACCGACATCCTCAACCCCTTCCACGCGCAGCTCGCCAAGGGCATCCAGGACGCCGCCGACCGTCACGGCTACACCGCCTTCCTGTTCAACAGCGACGAGGACCCCGCCAAGGAACGCCGCGCCATCGACACCCTGCGCGGCCACCTTCCCCAGGGCCTGATCATCGTGCCCACCAGCGGCGCCCGCGAGAACCTCCAGGCGCTGAGCGGCGTGCCCATCGTCGAACTCGACCGCATGAGCGGCAACCCCGACGTCGCCACCGTCACCGCCGACAACGCCACCGGCGCCACCGCCGCCACCCGCCACCTCATCAGCCTGGGGCACACGCGCATCGGCATGATCGTCGGCCAGCAGGACATCAGCACCGCCACCCAGCGCCACGACGCCTACCGCGCCGCCCTGGAAGCCGCCGGGCTCACGTACGACCCGGCCCTGGTCCTGCCCGGCAACCACCGCGAGGACGACGGCCACCGCGCCGCACTGCGCCTCCTGACCCTCCCCGAGCACCGCCGCCCCACCGCACTGTTCATCGGCAACAACGAGATGACCGTCGGTGCCGTCCTCGCCGCCCGCGCCCTGAACCTGCGTATCCCGGAGGACCTCAGCATCGTCGGCTTCGACGACAGCCGCTGGGCCCAGACCATGAACCCCCCCCTGACGGTCGTCGCGCAGCCCACCTACGACCTGGGCACCTGCGCCGCCGAGCAGCTCATCCGCCAGCTGCGCCACCCGCGCGACGGGCCGCCACAGCACCACCAGCTGTCCACCACCCTGATCGTCCGGCACTCCACCAGTCCGCCCCACACGCCCGCCCCCGCCCACAGCCACTGAACCCACCCCGGCCCATGCGGCCACCCCCGGAGGAACCACCATGCGCAAAGTCATCGCCACCGCCGCCCTGACCACCCTCGCCGCGAGCCTGACCCTCGGGGTCGTGCAGGCCCAGAGCAGCGCCCAGCCCATCATCGGCCTGATCACCAAGACCGAAACCAACCCCTTCTTCGTGAAGATGAAAGAAGGCGCGCAGAAGGAAGCGACCCGCCTGGGCGCCAAACTCCTGACCGCCGCCGGGAAGGCCGACGGCGACAACGCCGGGCAGGTCGCCGCCATCGAGAACATGGTCGCTGCCGGGGCCAAGACCATCCTGATCACCCCCAGCGACTCCAAGGCCATCGTGCCCGCCATCGCCAAGGCCCGCGCGCAGGGTGTCATGGTCATCGCGCTGGACAGCCCCACCGAACCCGCCAGCGCCGTGGACGCGCTGTTCGCCACGAACAACTACCAGGCGGGCATCCTGATCGGCCAGTGGGCCAAGAAGGCCATGGGCAACAAGAAAGCCGTGATCGCCACGCTGGACCTGTTCCCCGGCCACCCGGTCGGCATCGCGCGACACAACGGGTTCCTGGCGGGCTTCGGCATCAAGGGCATCACTGCCAGCACCAAGGACCTCGTGAACACCGGCGTGGCCTGCGCGCAGGACTCCTTCGGTGATCAGACCAAGGGCCAGACCGCCATGGAGAACTGCCTCCAGAAGAACCCGGACATCAATGTCGTGTACACCATCAACGAACCCGCCGCCGCCGGGGCCTACCAGGCGCTGAAGGCCGCCGGGAAGGAAAAGAGCGTCCTGATCGTGTCCGTGGACGGCGGCTGCGCGGGCGTGCGCAACGTCGAGGGCGGCGTGATCGGCGCGACCAGCCAGCAGTACCCCCTGAAGATGGCCAGCATGGGCGTCGCGGCGGGCGTGAACTACGCCAAGACCGGCAAGAAGGTCAGCGGCTACACCGACACCGGCGTCACCCTGATCACCAACAAGGCCATGAGCGGCGTGAAGAGCCAGAACGGCAAGTTCGGCCTCGCCAACTGCTGGGGGCAGTAAGCCTCCGGTGGCCGGATCACTCCGGCCACCCGAGCAGAGCGAGAAGGAGTGAATAGGGTTCCGGGCGTAGAGCTGGCTGGCCGGTGCCGTGCCGGGCAGCCAGCGGAACAGACGGAACCCCATCCCAGGCCCTGACCGGCGCGGCCCACCTGCCCCGCCCCCGACCCTCACCTTCAAGTCGCCACGGCCCGCGCCCCCCTGAGCCGCGCGCCGTGGCGAACTTCATTGACCGGGGAGACCCATGAGCATGACGCAACCCACCACCACACCCGCGCGGCGCTTCCAGCTGCCGAACCTCAGCACCCTGGGCCCCCTGATCGCCCTGCTGATCGCCTGCCTGTTCTTCACCTTCCAGTCCGACCGGTTCCTGACGCTGGGCACCTTCAGCCTGATCCTGCAGCAGGCGTCGTTCGTGGGCGTGATTGCCATCGCGCAGACGCTGATCGTCCTGACCGCCGGGATCGACCTGAGCTGCGGCATGATCATGGCCCTGAGCAGCATGGTCATCGGCAAACTGGCCGTCGAGCAGGGCGTGCCCGTCCCGCTGGCGATCCTGGCGGGCTTCGCGGTCGGCGCGTTCGTCGGCTGGCTGAACGGCCTGCTCATCACGAAGTGGAAACTGCCGCCGTTCATCGTGACGCTCGGCATGTACTCCATCGTGTTCGCCGCCGTGAAGATCTACTCCAGGGCGACCAGCGTGCCCATGCCCGCCGACGGCCTGACGTTCCTCGCACAGCGCTTCACGGTGTTCGGCACGCCGTTCACGTACGGCAGCCTGCTGATGGTCGCGCTGTTCGTCCTGACGTGGCTGTTCCTGAACTACACCGCGCCCGGGCGGCACATCTACGCGCTGGGCAACAACCCCGAAGCGGTGCGCCTGAGCGGCATCAACACCAGCCGCCTGCTGCTGAGCGTGTACACCTTCGCCGGGATGCTGTACGGCGTGGCGGCCCTGCTGCTGCTGGAACGCATCGGCGGCGCGTCCCCCGAGGCGGGCACCACCGAGAACCTCGAGAGCATCACCGCTGTCGTGATCGGCGGCACCAGCCTCTTCGGCGGGCGCGGCAACGTCCTGGGCACCCTGGTCGGCGTGCTGATCGTCGGCGTGTTCCGCTCGGGCCTGACGTTCATGGGCCTGGACAGCGTGTACCAGAACCTCATCACCGGCATCCTGATCATCCTGGCGGTCGCCACCGACCAGTTCTCCCGGAGGAAAGCATGACCGCCGCCACCCACCTGCCCGTCACCCCGCCCGGCCCGCGACCCACCCAGCCGCTGGTCATGGAAGCGCGCGGCCTCGTCAAGCGCTACGGGCACGTCACCGCCATCGGCGGCGCGGACTTCGAACTGCGCCCCGGCGAGATCATGGCCGTCATCGGCGACAACGGCGCAGGCAAGAGCAGCCTCATCAAGGCGCTGTCCGGCGCGCTCATCCCCGACGAGGGCGAGATCCTCCTGGACGGGCAGCCCGTGCACTTCCGCACACCCAGCGACGCCCGCCGCGCCGGAATCGAGACCGTGTACCAGGACCTCGCCGTCGCCCCGGCCATGACCATCGCGGAGAACCTCTTCCTGGGCCGCGAACTGTACCGCGGCGGCGCGCTGGGCCGCGCCTTGAAACTCATCGACCGCCGCCGCATGCTCACCGAGGCCACCGAGCACATGAAAGGCCTGCAGTTCGCCATCAAGAGCATGAGCCAGCCGGTCGAGACGCTGAGCGGCGGGCAGCGGCAGGGCGTCGCCGTGGCCCGCGCCGCCGCGTTCGCGCAGCACGTCGTGATCATGGACGAACCCACCGCCGCGCTCGGCGTGCGCGAGGGCAACATGGTCCTCGACCTGATCCGCAAGGTCCGCGACCGGGGCCTGCCCGTCATCCTGATCAGCCACAACATGCCCCACGTGTTCGAGATCGCCGACCGCATCCACGTGCACCGCATGGGCAAGCGCGCCGCGCTGCTGAACCCCCAGAAGATCAGCATGGCCGACACCGTGTCCGTCATGACCGGCGCGATCCGGCCCGAGGACCTCAGCGCAGACGTCCTGGCACATTAGGGGTGTGGGATTCGGGTCGTGGGTTGTGGGAACAGACGAGAGGAGGCGGGTGGCTGTCGTGCCCCCGCCTCCTCTGCGCGTGGTCCTTACCGGCTGGGGGTCAGCGCGCGGCCCTGCGTGAGCCAGAGGTTCAGCGCGCACACGAGCAGCAGCGCCCCCAGCGGGAACGGCACGGCCCCCAGGTCCAGCTGGACGTTCACGCCACGCGTGAAGCTGCCCAGGCGACCCCGGACCTCGCCCGCGTAGTGGCGCAGGGTCACGTCCAGGCCGTCCGTGAAGCTGCCGTAGCGGCCCGTCACCTGGTCCGGCGTGAACTCCAGCCGCGCGTCCACGCCCTGCGTGAAGCCGCCCAGGCGGACCGTCATGACGCCCGCCGCGATGCCCGCCCGGACGTCATGCCCGCTCGTGACGCCGCCCACGCGGCCCACCAGTTCGCCGCCTTCCAGCCACACGCGCACATCGGTGCCGTCCGTGAAGCCCCCCACCCGCGCGCTGAGGCGTTCCCCGTCCCAGGTGGCGCTCAGGTTCACGCCGTCCGACACGCCACCGAACCGGCCCGTCAGGGCCTCCTGCTGTGCTACGCCCGTCATGCCGCCCAGCGTAGCGGACGCACTCTGGCAGAAGCCTCACTGGGGGGAGGGGTGAACAGTGAACAGTTGATGGTTGATAGAGGGGGCTTGCCCTTCCATCAACCATCAACTGTCAACGCTGCTTACAGTTCCAGCAGCATCCGCGCCGGGTCTTCCAGCAGGTTCTTGATCATCACGAGGAACTGCACGGCTTCCTTGCCGTCGATGATGCGGTGGTCGTAGCTCAGGGCGATGTACATCATGGGGGCGATCACGACCTGCCCGTTCTGCGCGATCGGGCGCTCGATGATGTTGTGCATGCCCAGGATGGCGCTCTGGGGGGCGTTGATGATCGGGGTGCTCATCATGCTGCCGAAAGTGCCGCCGTTCGTGATGCTGAACGTGCCACCGCTCATGTCCTCCAGCGTCAGCTTGCCCGCCTTGGCCTTCTGCGCGTACCCGCCGATGGCCTTCTCGATCCCGGCGAGGCTCATCTGGTCGGTGTCACGCAGGATCGGCACGACCAGACCACGGTCGGAAGCGACCGCGATGCCGATGTCGTAGAAGCCGTGGTAGATGATGTCCTTACCCTCGACGCTGGCGTTGATGACCGGGAAGGCCTTCAGCGCCTCGGTCGCGGCGCGCACGAACAGGCTCATGAAGCCCAGTTTCACGCCGTGCTTCGCCACGAACTGATCCTGGTACTTCTTGCGCAGGTCCATCGCGGGCTGCATGTTCACCTCGTTGAAGGTGGTCAGCAGGGCCGCGGTGTTCTGCACGTCCTTCAGGCGCTCGCTGATGCGCTGACGGATGCGGGTCATGGGCACGCGCTGCTCGGGACGCGCCCCGGCGGGAATCACGGCGGCAGGCGTCACAGGCTGGGCTGCCTGGGCGGGCGCGGCCTGCTGGCCCACCGCACCCAGCGCGTCGGCCTTCGTGATGTTGCCCTTCGGGCCGGTCGCGGGAATCTGCGCGGGGTTCAGGCCGTTCTCCACGACCACCTTGCGCACGGCGGGGGAGAGGTCGTCGCGGCGCGTCGCCTCGTTGCCCGCGCCACTGTCGGGCTGGGCAGCGGTGCCGCCCGCCGTGGCCTCGTTCGCGACCGGACCACTCACGGTCTCGGCGGCCGGAGCGGGCGCGCTGCCCGCGTCACCCACGACGCCCAGCACCTCCTCGCTGAGGACCGTGTCCCCCTCGTTCTTCGCAGTGCTGACCAGCACGCCGTCCTGCAGAGCGGTGACTTCCAGCACCACCTTGTCCGTCTCGATCTCGGCGAGGACCTCGCCGCGCTTCACGGCGTCGCCGGGTTTCTTATGCCATGCCAGCAGCGTACCCTCGCTCACCGACTCGGAAAAAACAGGAACTTTGATGTCCGCCATAACGCCCTCAGTTATACCCCCCCAGCGCTGTGACTGCGCCGGGGACGCCCGAACACAACACACATAAAGCCGGGGAGGGGTCCGCCCCCGCACCCGCCGGGTGACCTACGCCTCACTGCGCCAGTCTGCGCATCCCGTCCCGCGCGCGCCCGGATACGCTGGGATGGTCGCGCCTCCGGGCGCCGCACACCCTGCAAGGAGGGCCACGACATGCCCAGACTGAACCAGATCATCGCCGTGGAGAAGGGCGTCAAGAGCCGCTCGCTGTCGGAACTCACCGAGGCGCACCACCAGCTTCAGAAACCCACCCTGCTGGGCGGCATCGCCCGCACGTACCGTCCCCGCGACGAGGAAGGCGAGACGCTGCCGCCCGAATCGACCCGCGTGCAGGTCCGCGCCGAGGACATCCTGCGGCAGACGGCGGGCATCCTGACCGAGTTGTTCGACGTGACCGCCACGAAGGACTGGGCGAACTGCGAGGCGAAGGCGGACGTCGTGATCGGCGAGCGCGTGCTGCTGCGGCAGGTGCCGGTCAGTTACCTGCTGTTCCTGGAAAAGCAGCTGAACGACCTGAACACCTTCGTGCGTAAACTGCCCGTGCTGGACGCCAGCGAGAGCTGGACCTTCGATCCCGGCGCGGACGCGTACGCCACCGAGCCCGTGCAGACCCTGCGGACCCGCAAGGTGCCCCGCAACCACGTCAAGGCAGAGGCGACCGACAAGCACCCCGCGCAGGTCGAGGTCTATTACGAGGACGTCACGGTGGGCTACTGGCGGACCGTGAAGTTCAGCGGCGCGCTGCCCGCCCAGCGCATCCACGAGTTGCAGACCCGCGTGCAGAAACTGCAGCAGGCCGTGAAGTTCGCCCGCGAGGAAGCGAACGCCTACGAGGTCACGCCGCAGACCCCCGGCGAGAAGGTCTTCGCGTATCTCCTCGACAGCTGAAGCGTCACGGTCCACGCCGCGCCCCTGACCAACTGGGGCGCGGTTTCGCGTGGTCCGGCCCGGCGTACGCCGAAGCGCGCATGACACCGCGCCGCGCCGCCAGTACAGTGGGCGGTGGAGGACCAAGTTGAGGTTCACACTCAACCTGAACCGGGAAGCGACCGTCAGTGCAGGTTCAAGTCCTGCGCCCGCCACCACGCGGCGGGGTAGCCCAACTGGCAGAGGCAGGTGCGCCCCACTTCAAGCTCAGCGTTCCACTCCAGCCTGAGCATTCGCGGCCGAACGTCCAATCAAGCACCTTTCCTCCCCCAAACCGAGGCCACAGGTTCGAAACCTGTCCGCCCCTCCACCCGGGGCGGTAGCTCAGCCGGGAGAGCGCGGTTTCTTCAAGTTGAAGGGAAGGTTTAAACGTCGTGGACGTGCGCAACTGGGCCGCACACCTGAAGCGGGGGACCGGACATGTCCCTCGCTTCCTTCATGCACGGACGAAGCCGCGCCCCGACCACTGCGGGGGCGCGGCTTCAGGGACGGGCTGATCAGCCCTGCTGTTTGGCGGTCTCGGCGAGGTCCTTCTGCTCCTCGACGACCTCGCGGCTGACCTTCTCGCCCAGCGCGTCGGCGATGACCTTCGCCTGCTCCTTGGCGTGCACGCTGGCGTATCCGGCGGCGGTGCTGGCGCTGCGCGGACGGGTGGCGCCCTTGAGGGTCTGCCCCGGCGCCAGGACCTTCTCGAGGTCCTCCCAGATCATCAGCCACGCGCCCTGGTTCTCGGGTTCCTCCTGCGCCCAGACGACCTGCGCGCCGGGGTGCTTCGCGAGTTCGGCGGCGAGGGCCTCGGCGGGGAAGGGGTACAGCTGCTCCAGGCGGATCAGCGCGGTCCCGGCGTAGCCGTCCTTGTCGGCGTCGCGGGCGTCCACGAGTTCCCAGTGGAGTTTGCCGCTGCTGATGACGACGCGGCGGGCGCCCGTGACCTCGGGGTCACCGATGACCTCGTGGAACCGGCCCTCGGCGAGGTCGGTCAGGGGGCTCATGGCGGCCTTGTTGCGCAGCAGGCTCTTGGGCGTCATGACGATCAGCGGCTTGCGGTAGGGGCGCAGCACCTGACGGCGCAGCAGGTGGAAGATCTGCGCGGCGCTTGAAGGCACCACGACCTGCATGTTCTTCTGCGCGCACAGCTGCAGGTAGCGTTCCAGGCGGGCGCTGGAGTGCTCGGGGCCCGCGCCCTCGTATCCGTGGGGGAGGAGCAGGGTCAGACCGCTCAGGCGCTGCCACTTGCTCTCACCGGCGCTCAGGAACTGGTCGATGACGGCCTGCGCGCCGTTGGCGAAGTCGCCGAACTGCGCTTCCCAGGCGATCAGGGCCTTGGGTTCGCTCGTGGAGTACCCGTACTCGAAGGCCATGACGGCCTCCTCGGACAGGGTGGAGTCGATGACTTCCACGCGACCCTGATCCGCGCTGAGGTGCGCCAGCGCCATGTACTCCTCGTTCAGGGGGTCCTGCGCGTTCTGGTCGTGCAGCACGGCGTGACGGTGCACGAAGGTGCCGCGCCCGGAGTCCTGACCGACCAGGCGCACGCCGAAGCCCTCTTCCAGCAGCGTGGCGTACGCGAGCATCTCGCCCATGCCCCAGTCGAGGGGCTGCTCGCCCCTGGCCATGGCCTGACGGGGCTTGATGACGGTGCGTTCGATGGTGCGGTGCACCTTGAAGTCGCCCGGCACCTCGGTGAGCTGCAGGCCCAGCGCGGTGAGTTTCTCCTGCGGGACGGCGGTGCTGACCTCGTCGCGCCAGTGGGTGCCGGTGTACTCGCTCCAGTCGACCGCCAGCTTGCTCTGCGCGGCGTTCTCCATCTCCTCGACGACCGATTCCCCGGCGTCGAGCTGATCCCGGAAGCGGTTGACGAGCGCGTCGCCCTCACCGGCGGCCAGGACACCCTCGGCCTCCAGCCGCTTCGCGTACAGCGCGCGGGTGCCCGGGTGCTGGTCGATCTCGCGGTACATGATCGGCTGGGTCATGCGCGGCTCGTCGCCCTCGTTGTGGCCGTTGCGGCGGAAGCAGATCAGGTCGATGAACACGTCCTTGCCGAACTCCTGCCGGTACGCCAGCGCCAGATCCCCGCAGAACGCCACCGCCTCGGGATCGTCGCCGTTCACGTGCAGCACGGGCGCGTTCGCGATCTTCGCGACGTCCGTGCAGTAACGGCTGCTGCGGGTGTCGCGCGGGTCGCTGATCGTGAAGCCCACCTGGTTGTTGATCACGATGCGCACCGCCCCACCGGTCGCGAAGCCACGCAGGCGCGACAGGTTCAGGGTCTCCATGACCACGCCCTGCCCGCTCACGGCGGCGTCACCGTGCACGGTGATGGGCAGCACGCTGCGCCGGGTCTCGTCCCCGCGGCGGTCCTGGCGGGCGCGGACGCTGCCGTGCACGACGGGCGACACGATTTCCAGGTGGCTGGGGTTGAACGCCAGCGCCAGGTGCATGGGGCCGCCGGGCGTGCGCACGTCACTGGAGTAGCCCATGTGGTACTTCACGTCCCCGGCCACGTCCGGGTTGTCGCTGAGTTTCTTCTTCCCGTCGAACTCGTCGAACAGCACGCTGCTGGGCTTCCCGAAGATGTTCACCAGGGTGTTCAGGCGGCCACGGTGGGCCATGCCCAGCACGACCTCCTTCACGCCCGCCGCCCCGGCCTGCTGGATGATGCGGTCCAGCAGCGGAATGAAGGACTCGCCGCCCTCCAGACCGAAACGCTTCACGCCCGGGTACTTGTTCTTCAGGTACAGTTCCAGGCCCTCGGCGGCGTTCAGTTTGCTCATCAGTCGGCGGCGCTCGTCGCGGCTGAACACGCCCCGGCCCCGGTTGGCCTCCACCCGCTCCTGGAACCACGCGCGCTCATTGGCCGGCAGGTAGTTGAACTCGAAGCCGATCGGGCCGCAGTACGTGTCGTGCAGCTGCGCGATCACGTCCCGCAGCGGCCCGCTGAACGGCCCGTCCTGCACCTGCTCGTTCAGGTCCGCGGCGGACAGGCCGTAGTACTCGGGCGTCAGCTCGGGCACCACGGGCAGGCCGCGCATCTTCAGGGGGTTGGTGTGCGCGCTGATGTGCCCGTACACCCGGAACGCCGTGATCAGCGCGCCCGCCGCCTGCTGCGCGCCGCTCACGCCCTGCGGCGCGGGTACCACGGCCCCGCCGCGGCGCTGCGTGCCCAGCTGGTAGAACGCCTGCTGGATGGCCGAGTGCGGCGTCTCGTGCGCGCCGCCGCGCAACTCGTCGAAGTAGGTCCGCCACTGCGGATCGACACTCTGGGGGTCCGCCAGGTACGCCTCGTACAGGCCCTCGATGAAGGCCGCGTTCCCGCCGGACATGATCGTCTGCGACTGCGTCATAACGCCTCAGCATACCGCCCCCCGCGCGGCGCATTGGCACCCGCACCCACCGGAATTTGTCCCCGCGTGCGTAACCACCCCCCAGCATGGACACCCGTTCACACGACCCCCACCCGGCCCGGCGCGGAACGCGCCACCATGAACGCATGACCACCGACCCGCACGCGGCCTTCCAGGCGGCCCACCCGGACTTCCACTCCCTGTTCCCGGACGGCGCCGCGCCCGAACAGCTCGGCAGCGGGCACACCTGGACCGAGGGACCCACCTACGTCCCCGCCCGGCAGCGCATGATCTACAGCGACGTGCGGCAGAACCGCACCTGGGCATACACCGACGCCGGACAGCTGCTGGAGGAACTGAACCCCAGCGACTACCAGAACGGCCACACCCTGGACGCCCAGGGCCGCCTGATCGCCTGCTCGCACGGCCAGCGGGCGCTGCTGCGCCAGGAACACGACGGCAGCTGGACCACCCTGGCCGACCGCTTCGAGGGAGCCCGCTTCAACTCCCCGAACGACGTCGTGCAGCACCCCGACGGCAGCCTGTGGTTCACCGACCCCACCTACGGCCTGGACAAACCCGAGGAGGGCGGACGCGGCGAACCCATGGAGATCCCCGGCCGCTGGGTATTCCGCCTGGCCCCCGACGGCACCCTGAGCGCCCCCATCCGCGACCGGCACAAACCCAACGGACTGGCCTTCGCCAGTGCGGACACGCTGCTGCTGGCCGACACGGGCGAGAACCCCGGCACGTACCGCTACCACGTCACCCCCCAGGGCGAGGCGACCCTGGATGGGCTGCACTTCACGGTCAGCCCCGGCAAGACCGACGGCCTGCGCCTGGACGAGGCGGGCCGCATCTGGAGCAGCGCCGCCGACGGCGTGCACGTCCTCACCCCGGACGGACAGCCGCTGGGCCGCATCCTGTTCCCCGAGACGGTCAGCAACGTCGCCTTCGGCGGCCCCGACGGAAAGACCCTGTTCGTCACCGCCAGCAGCGGCTTCTGGCGCGTCCCCACCACCACCCGCACCCTGACCCTGTAACACGGACAGCGAGGGCGGGGAGGAATCCCCTCATCCCCCTCTGAACCGGGCAGGGCGAGACGCGGCCGACACCAGCGGTTGGCCGTGAAGGCCAGGGGCGCGCTGTCGGCCCCCGGGTGAAACTGGAGGCCGCTGTGAGCCTGGAGGGCCCCACCTGCGGCGCGCCCCACCCCCGGCAGGGTGAGGAGGGACGCGCCGCGCACCGCATACACTGGGTCATGCAGATCCTGTCGCGCCTGATCGTCACGTTCGGCATCATCATCCTGATCGCCGCCGCGCTGCTGCTCGGCAAGGACGTCATCGACATCAACCAGCTGCACGCCGTCGCGTACGCCAACAAGAGCAACGAGGGCCCCAGCCCCGTGAACAACGTCATGATCACCGCCGGACTCGCCGCGCTGGGCGGCCTGCTCACCGGGCTGGGCATGACCCTCCCCGCCCGCCGCCCCCGCGTCCGCACCCCTCACTGACCTGGACCCCACCACCGGGCGGGCGCGTGCCATCATGCCCCCCCATGCCCACGCTGCCCCCCGGCCCGGCCCGCCGCCTGACCCCCCTGGCCCTGACCGTTCCGCTGCTGCTGGGCGGCGCCCACGCTGCCCCCGCCGTGCAGGGCGCGTGGCACGGCCCGTTCTACCGCCTGACCCTGACCGGCCTGAGCGCCCGCGACGGCACGATCCGCTGGGCGCCCGGCGGGACCGGCGCGGACCTGAAGTTCAGCGCGGCGCTGCCCACCCTGACCCGCACGGTGCCCACCGCGCAGGACCAGATCCAGATCCGCGTGCAGGGCAAAGACATCCAGATCCGCAGCGCGCAGGGCCGCCCGCTGCGCGTGAACCTGACGCCCGTCCGCGCGGGCGTCGAGGGACCCGCCCCGTTCATCGCCTTGGACGTGTACCCCGAGGAAGCCTGGACGACGTACGAACCCGTCCCCGTCACGCCCTGCCGCGCCACCGCGCCCGTGCCGGAACTGCCGTACCAGCCGCCCGCCTTCGCCAGCGGCCCGGTCGGGTTCTACCTCGCGCAGATCGACCCGCACACCGGCACGCCCCTGCGCGTCATCGCCAACGACCCGGATAGCCTGTACCCGCTGGCGAGCACCTTCAAACAGATCGTCCTGTGGGGCACCCTGCGCGACGTAACGGCCGGACGCCTGACCCTGAACACCCGCCTGAGCGTCACCGAAGCCAACCGCAGCATCGAGGCGTACCAGCCGGGCACGCGCACCGTGCAGAACCTCGCCACGCAGGCCATCGTGCAGAGCGAGAACACCGCCAGCGACGTCCTGCATCTCCGCTACGGCACCGACCGCCTCCAGACCCTCGTCACCGCGCAGGGCGCGTGCCACACCCGCGTGAACACCACCACCAAGGCGTGGTGGGCCGCGCAGGCCGGACTCCTCCAGGGGCTCTATGGCCCCGACGTGAACACCGGCGCGCAACAGACCTTCACCCTCCCACCCGCCCAGGAAGCCCAGATCCGCGCCCGCGCCGTGCAACAGGCGCAGACCCTGAACGTCGACCGCGTCCTCGACCACCTCGACCGCGCGTTCTTCAACCCCACCTACCACCCCCAGACCGAGGTGTACCTGCAAAACCGCAGCACCCCACGCGAATGGGCCACGTTGCTCACCCGCATGTACCTCGACCCCAGCCTCAATGCCACCAACCGAGCGTTCCTGCGGGACACCCTCGCCAAAGGATGCTGCCGCACCAAGGACCCCGCAGTCGCCTACTGGGGCAGCAAGGCAGGCAGCGGCTGGCGGAACGTCACCATGAGCGGCCTGCTCAGCCTGACCGGCGGGCAGACCTTCGCGTACGCCTACTTCAACCCCGGCTCGGACGTCATGGACAGCCTGCTGATCGAAAAGCAACTGCCGGACATCGCCCGGTACGTCCTGGAGAACGCCAAGCGGCTCGCGCGCGACGCCCCCTGAACGAACACCCCCGGACGGCGCGCCCACCTCAGGGCACCCCCGTCCGGGGCCTACAGGTACACCGGCGGGACTACTCGGTCAGGCTGCGGTTCAGGCGGGCCTTATCCTCGGCGATCTTGCCCAGGATGAAGAACGTCGGCGCCCAGTGACCCACGAACAGACCGTCACGTTCCTTGTCGGAGGACTCGTTCTGAAAGTACTGCGTGGCGCTGATCAGAATGGAAGCGAACCCGGCCAGATACAGGATGTTATGCAGTTTCATGACGGACCTCTCCTCCCGGCCGCGCGGAGCGGACCGGCACACGGGGGGCACGCAGCCCCGGTTCCTGAGGCCCCGCCGCGCGCGGAAGGGCCTGCCCTGTGGACCCCCTCAGAGAACCGCAGCGGGCGCCCCGGGACGGTACCCGACCGCACCCTGTGAGACCACCCTGAAGACCACCTGAACACGCACCCCCGCTCACGCCCCGCAGCGGGCGAAGCGACCCAGCGCCGCGCGGCCTTCCGGCGTGCCGCCCGGCACCTCCGCGCCCGCCAGGGAGATGAACGACCACCCGCCCCGCGCGCCATGCTCCACCACCAGGTAGTGCGTCCCGGCGCCCAGCGTGCGCGTCAGCGTCGGCCCGCGCCACCCCACCACGCCATGCCCCGAGTACGCCGAGTACGGCCCGGACACCCCCGCCGCGCCCCAGCCGTCCGGCACGAAGTCCGGCTGTCCCGAACCCACGGGCACGCCCGGCCCCACCAGCCACAGGCGAGGGCGATAAGCCGCATCACACGCCGAACTGACGAACACCGCCACGTCCAGCCGGAAGCCCGCCCCGGTCGATAGGGCGTACCAGTCGCGGCCCCCCGCGCGGCCCTGCACGGTGATGACCTTCGACACGGTCGGCTGCGGCACCCGGAACGCCGTTTCCAGTGTGCCACTGCCCGGATTGAACAACGGCTGATGCGCCCCCGCCCCCGCGCAGAAAAGGGAGGCAGCCAAGATTGCGCTGCGCAAAACCCGCAGATTTGCCATGATCGCAGTGTGCAGAACAATAGGGATGTTTTCCGTAGGCGAAGGCGCAACCGGGAGGCGAGACCTACTCGCTCGGCGTGATCACGGCCTGCACGCGCCCGACCTGCCCGCTCGTCAGGCGCACCTTGATCCCGTGCGGATGCGACGGCGAGCGCGTCAGCAGCGCCGCCACCACGCCTTGTGTCAGTCGTCCGGTCGGCTGATCCTGCTTCTGAACGATATCTACGACCGCGCCGGGTTGAATCTGCGTACGAATAGGGGGCATCATTGGATTTTAGATGATGTTTCCACACTAGAAGTAGGGGGGACATCAAGTCGTTTGACGGCTTAATGTATGCGATCTTGCGTGATATAAGTTGAGAAATTTATATCTTATACGAGTTGAAAAACGACTGTATCTGAGGGGTAAAATATGGAAGAAGTATTTAAGGTGATTATGCTGGAATTTTCAGGAAGGCCGATATTTGTGCTTATTCCTATTGTAGCATTTTTTGGCCTTGATTATTTGAGAAGATTGAAAAAATATTATTATACTCCAGTATATTTCCCTTTTGTTTTCGAAAGTATAAATCCAATTATCGCTCGATATTATGGAAGCAATATTATGCAGTACGATGGCGTAGCTGAAGATGATGAGGTGGCTAAAATATCAAAAAATCTTAAAACCAATGCCGCTGTTTCATTTTTAATTTCATCTGTGTTGCTTCCGCTTTTTGTCGGCTGGATTAGTTGTGTGATTGTCTCCAGACAAGAATTTATTCTCGCTGCAGCTTTAATTATCTTAATAAGATTTGAACAGATATCGAGGTCAATTATTGATTATGATGTTTATTCTGTGGGATTTAAGAATAGAAAGCTTATTGTTTCAACTATATCATTTTTTTGCCTATTAATTTCCAGCTTTCTGTTATTTAAGGGATATTTTGATAGTATGCAATTTGTCAGAACAGGTGACTGGTGGGGATATTTTAAATCGTTTTTTGAAGTTGCAATACTGAATATTGCTGTTCAGGGAGTTATGATAGGACTCTTGGTTTCCGTGTTATCACCAATAGTCTTGGATGACAAAATTAGAAGGGGTCGTAAAATTGAGATTCTCGAATTATCTGACGCTGACACTGAATAAAATTCCGCAAAGTTACTATGATAGATTAAATGAAAATTCACAAGTCGCCGTTGCTATTGTTCTTGTTGAATCATGGCTAAGGCCAGCGCATTTAAGATATGTAGAATACCTCGGTATATCACTGGGATTCAATCTTACTGTCGGAATGTGTCAAGCGCGGTATAAAACATACTGGTTAGATGAAACTAATCGGAATGGTCTATTAAAATCTATATTAAGAATGGAAAACGTGCTTTTGAACATCGATAAAGTAGAGAGTATACTGTTTAATGGGGATAATGGGCGCAGATCTTTGGAAGAAATTGTGGAGTTCTATACAGGCTCAAAAAACGATTACTATTTGATTATGCTACAAACTTCGATCAATGAAATAGAGTCAAGAAGAAGCGGTATGAAATTTTTTAAATGAAGTGGTCTTATATTTAGAATAGTAATTTAAAAAGCATCGGCCTCCACGCGAGGCCGATGCTTCGTTCTGGCTGGGTTCAGACTTCCAGCGCCAGCTTGTCCACGTCATTTAACAGGGGGGTGCCTGCCGGGTACTCCCCGTTGAAGCATGCTAAGCACAGGCCGGGGCCGCCGACGGCTTCGCGGATGCCATGCTCACTGATGAACGTCAGGGTGTCCGCCCCGATCAGGTCGCGGATCTCCTCGATGCTGTGCGTACTGGCGACCAGTTCCTTGCGGGCGGCGGTGTCGATGCCGTAGAAGCACGGGTGCTTGATGGGTGGGCTGCTGACGCGGAAGTGGACCTCGGTCGCGCCTGCTTCGCGCAGGAGGTTCACGATCTGGCGGCTGGTGGTGCCGCGCACGATGCTGTCGTCCACGAGGACGACGCGTTTGCCGCGCACGGCGCTGGTGGGGCTGAGTTTCATCTTGACTTTCAACTCGCGCGCTTCCTGCGTCGGGGCGATGAAGGTGCGGCCCGCGTATGGGTTCTTGTACAGGCCGTAATCGAACGGGATGCCGCTCTCGCGGGCGTAGCCGATGGCGGCGCCGATGCCGCTGTCCGGGACGGGCACGACGATGTCGGCGTCCACGGGGTGTTCCTTCGCGAGCTGGTGGCCCATGCGGATGCGGCTTTCGTGGGCGTCCGCGCCGTCCAGCTGGCTGTCGCTGCGCGCGAAGTAGATCCACTCGAACGCGCACGGCGTGGGCTGGCGGGGGGCGACCATCAGCGAGTGCAGGCCCGTGCGGTCGATCCAGACGAGTTCGCCGGGTTGCACGTCACGGATCAGGCGCGCACCGACGGCGTACAGCGCGCACGGCTCGCTGGCAATCACGTACGCGTGGTCGTCCCGCTGCCCGATCACCAGCGGGCGCACGCCGTTCGGGTCGCGGAAGCCCAGCAGTTGCGTGCGGCTCATCAGCACGCACGCGAAGCCCCCCTTCAGGCGTTTCATGGCGGCGGCGGTCGCCTCGATCAGGTCCATGTGACTCTCGCGGGCGATCAGGTTCAGCATGACCTCGCTGTCGTTCGTCGTCTGGAACAGCGCCCCCTGCATCAGCATGTCGTTGCGGACCTCGCGGGCGTTCACGAAGTTCCCGTTGTGCGCCAGGCCCAGGATGCCCTTGTTCGTCCGGGTCGTCAGCGGCTGCGCGTTGAACCGCAGGTTGCTTCCGGTCGTGCTGTACCGGACGTGCCCGATACTCACCCGCGCGTTCGCCAGCCGCACGCTGTCCAGGCGCCGCTCGTCGAACACCTGCGTCACCAGCCCCAGGTCCTTCTCCACGTGGAACTTCTCCCCGTCCGACACGCACATCCCCGCCGCCTCCTGCCCACGGTGCTGCAGGGCGAACAGGCCCAGGTACGTGAACCACGCGAGGTCCTGCGGCTCCGGCGAGAACATGCCAAACACACCGCATTCGTCCTGCGGCTTATCAAGAATCGGATCAAAGATCATGCGAGGCTCCAGAGGAACGGGAGGTGCGGGAACGCCGGTCTGGTCGCCCCCTCACCCCCGGCCCCTCTCCCACGCGGGGAGAGGGGAGAGGGGCGGTACAGTTCGGTATGACGGTGCGTGCGGTGAGGCGCGGGACGTTGCGGGCGCGGCAGTTGCGGCGCGATCAGACGCCCGAGGAGCGGGTGGTGTGGCGTGAACTGCGGGCGGGGCGGCTGGGCCTGAAGTTCAGGCGGCAGTGGCCGGTGGGTGGGTACGTGGTGGACTTCGTGTGTATCGAGGCGCGTCTGATCGTGGAACTCGATGGTGGACAGCACGCCGAGGAGGACGCTCGCGCGTACGACGCGGCCCGCACGGGGGTGCTGGAGGCGGGTGGGTTCACGGTGCTGCGCTTCTGGAACAACGAGGTCAGGCAGAACCTGCCGGGCGTCCTGGAGAGTATTCACCGTCACTGCCGCCAGCGGGGTGTGCTCCCCTCTCCCCCCGTGGGAGAGGGGCCGGGGGTGAGGGGGCGTCCAGACTGACGTCCCCGCCCACCGCCCGCGTGCGGTCATCCCAGGATCTCCGCGAGGGGGGTGGTGTGGGCGTGGGTGAGGGCGCTGAGGGTCACGCTCAAGTGTATGTGGTGGGTGGGGAGGGCAATGGTGACGGTGTCGCCGCCGGTGGTGCCGAGGCGGGTGAAGGGGACGCCCTGGGCCTTGAGGGCCGCTTCGGTGCCGGTGTCGTCGGGGGTGGCGATGAGGATGCGGGCGTGCGCTTCGCCGTACAGGAGGGCGTCGGGGCGGGTGGTGGTGGGCGCGTCGAGGGTGACGGTCAGGCCGGTGTTCCCGGCGATGGCCATTTCACTCAGGGCGACGGCGAGGCCGCCTTCGGCGCAGTCGTGCGCGGTGTCGGTCAGGCCCGCGCGGATCAGATGCAGCGTGGCGTCGATGACGGCCTGTTCGCGGGTCAGGTCCAGGGTGGGGACGTGTCCGGCTTCGAGGCCGTGGACGGTTTCGAGGTACTGGCTCGCGCCGATGCTGTCGGCGTGCTCGCCGATCAGGTACAGGGTGTGCCCGGCGCCCTTGAGGTCCAGGGTGGCGCGTTTGGTCACGTCGGGCAGGACGCCGACCATGCCGATGGTGGGGGTGGGGTGGATGGCGACGCGTTCGTCCCCTTCGGTGTACTGGTTGTACAGGCTGACGTTGCCGCCCGTGACGGGGGTGTTCAGGGCGCGGCAGGCGTCGGCGATGCCGTGCACGGCGCGTTCCAGCTGGTAGTACACCTCGGGCCGGTGGGGGTTCCCGAAGTTGAGGTTGTCCGTGATCGCCAGCGGGGTGGCACCCACGCAGGCGAGGTTGCGGGCGGCCTCGGCGACGGCGGCGGCGGCCCCGGTGTACGGGTCGAGGTACACGAAGCGCGGGTTGCAGTCGCTGGTCGCGGCGACGCCCATGGGGCTGCCCTTGACGCGCATGACGGCGGCGTCGGCGGCGCCGGGCACGACGACGGTGTTCGTCATGACCTGATGGTCGAACCGCTGGTAGATGGGGCGCTTGCTGGCAATCGTCGGGTGACTCAGCAGGTCGGTGAGGACCGCGCCGAGGTCGCCGGGGACGGGCACGCCGCTCAGGTCACGTTCGCGCTTGGCTTTGATCTCGTCGGATTCGATGCCCTCGCGGGTGTATTTGGGCGCCTCGTTCAGCAGGTCCACGGGAAGGTCGCAGACGACCTCGCCGCGCCACGTCAGGCGGTAGTTCGTGTGCTCCTCCACCTGGCCGATGGTCACGACATCCAGTTCCCACTTGGCGAGCAGGTCCAGCAGGTCCTGCTCCTTGCCGGGGACGGGCACGAGGATCATGCGCTCCTGCGACTCGCTCAGGCACAGTTCCATGGGCACCATGCCGTCCTCGCGGGTGGGGACCAGATCCAGGTCCATGGTGATGCCCAGCCCGGCGCGGTACGCCATCTCGCAGGTGCTGCTCACCAGTCCGGCCGCGCCCATGTCCTGCACGCCCGCCACGACGCCCGCCTGGATGGCCTCCAGCGTCGCCTCCAGCAGCAGTTTCTCCATGAACGGGTCGCCCACCTGCACCGCCGGGCGGTCCGCCTGACTGGCATTGCTGAGGTCGGCGGACGCGAACACCGCGCCACCCAGCCCGTCCCGGCCGGTCTTGGACCCGACGTACACGATGGTGTTCCCGACCTCGCCCATCGTCCCCTTCGCCAGATCCTCGTGGCGCAGCAGGCCCAGCGCCATCACGTTCACCAGCGGGTTCTCCTGGTAACTGGGGTGGAAGGTCACCTCGCCGCCCACCGTCGGCACGCCGATCGCGTTGCCGTAGTGCGCGATGCCCTCGACCACGCCGTTCAGCAGGAAGCGCGTGCGGGGGCTGTCCGGGTTCCCGAATCGCAGGGAGTCCAGCACCGCGAACGGACGGGCGCCCATCGCGAAGATGTCGCGCAGGATGCCGCCCACGCCCGTCGCCGCGCCCTGCACCGGCTCCACCGCCGACGGGTGGTTGTGGCTTTCCATCTTGAACGCCACGCCCCACCCGTCCCCGATATCCACCACGCCCGCGTTCTCACCGGGACCCTGCAGCACCTGCGGCCCCGTCGTGGGGAAGTGACGGAACAGCGGACGGCTGTTCTTGTACCCACAGTGCTCGCTCCACATGGCCCCCACGATGGCGGCCTCCAGTGCATTCGGCTCCCGGCCGATACGCGAGACGAGCAGGTCGAATTCTTCGGTGGACAGGCCAAACGTGCCCGCACGGTCGCGGAGGGTGGCGGCTTGCGTCATTGAAGCTCCTTGGTGACCAGGGCGATCTGGCCCCGGTGGTAGGCGGTGTGGCGAAGGTGGTACGTGACACTGCCGGTCACATCCCGCCGTTTGTGAAACATCTGGAACGTCGCGTCCGGATCGAACCGCCCGGCTGGGGCGGCCCGCAGGTCCCGCCGCGCCGCGTTGAACACGCCACTCACGGCGGCGCGGATCAGGGCGGGCGCGTCGGTCTCCTCGGCCAGGGTCGGGCCGTGCGCGGCGCGTGCCCAGTCGGTGTCCTCGAAGCCCAGGTACCCGAAGGTGTGGGCCGGGTCAGGGCCGGTCAGGCCGGGCTGGATGGTGGCCCGCGTCCAGTCCATGACGTGCAGCGCATGCCACGCGACCCGGTGCCCGACGCGCGGCGCCTGGCCGAACAGGGCGTCCGGGCAGGCGTGCAGCGCCGCCTCGAACGCCGTGAACTCGGCGTCGAGCAGCTGCACGATCAGGGACTGCGTGGACAGGGGCTGTGTCATCAGGGGCTGGCGCGGATCGGTCATGTCAGGCCTTCAGCAGGAGGTTCAGCTGGCCGCGGTGGTAGCCGATGTGGCGCAGCTGCATGCCGAGGGCGAGGCGGCGGGGGCGGGTGCCGCTGGGGGTGGCGGCGCTGAAGACCTCGCCGTCCAGGGCGCTGTCGTCGGCCTGTTCCAGCCACGCGACGACCTGCGCGCCGGTCTCAATCAGCGCGGCCAGGATCTGTTCGCGCGGGTCGCTCTCGCGGACGGGGGCAGGCTGGGTGCCGAGGGCCTGCACGCGGGCGTTGTCCTCCCACCCCAGGTGGTGGTAGGTCGGCGTGCGGTCGTCCAGCACCATCAGGCGCAGCCACTCGGCGATGTGCAGCGCGTGCCACGCGGGGCTGTGGCCCAGGCGGGGCGTGTGGAAGGCGTCGCCCGGCGTCTGCTCCAGCGCGGCGCGGAACATCTCCAGTTCGCTGCGGAACTGCTCGGCCAGGTAGGCCGTCACGGCGCCGGGCGACGGGGGGGTCACCGGGACACCAGCGCGCCCTTCAGGCTGTCGAACAGACCCCGCCCGTCCTCGCTGCCCAGCAGGGCCTCCACGGCCCGCTCGGGGTGGGGCATCATGCCGAGCACGTTTCCGCGCGCGCTGACGATCCCGGCGATGTCGTTCAGGCTGCCGTTCGGGTTGTCGGTGTACCGGAACACGACCTGCCCCTCACCTTCCAGCCGCGCGACCGTCTCGGGGTCGGCGTAGTAGTTGCCCTCGCCGTGCGCGATGGGCACCTCGATGACCTGCCCCTTCGTGTACGCGCCGGTAAACGCGGTGCTGGTGTTCTCGACGCGCAGGTGCACGGGGCGGCACAGGAAGTGCAGGTCCCGGTTGCGGCTCAGGGCGCCGGGTAGCAGGCCGGACTCGGTCAGCACCTGGAAGCCGTTGCAGACGCCCAGCACGAACCCGCCGCGTTCGGCGTGCGCCTTGACGGCCTGCATGATCGGGCTGCGCGCGGCAATCGCGCCGCTGCGCAGGTGATCGCCGTAACTGAACCCGCCGGGCAGGAACACCAGCTCCGTGCCCTGCGGGAGTCCGGCCTCGGTGTGCCACACGAACTGCGCGTCCTGATCAAGGAGCAGCTGCGCGGCGTGCAGCGCGTCGCCGTCGCAGTTGCTGCCGGGAAACTGGATGACGGCCGTCTTCACGCCCCGACCAGCTCCTCACTCAGCTCCCAGCGGGCGTCCTCCATCACGGGGTTGCTCAGCACGTTCTCGGTGATGTCCTTCAGCTGCGCCTCCACCTCCGCGCGGCTGCCCGAGAGGGTCAGTTCAATGTACTTCCCGACGCGCACCCCACCCACGTTCCCGTGATCCAGGTGAGACAGCGCCCGCTCCACGGTGCGGCCCTGCGGGTCGAGAATGCTGGGCTTCAGGGTCACGAACACTTTCGCTTTAAAGGTGGACATGGTGGGGCTCCTTCGGAGGGCAGATGGTTGATGGTTGAGAGGTGATGGTTGATGGAAAAGGGCGGACGGATCGACGCTGCGACCTGTCAACTTTCAACCATCAACTGGCAGGCGCGGTCACGCGCCGGAGCATCTCGGCGTAGGCGTCTTCCACGCCGCCGAGGTCGCGGCGGAAGCGGTCCTTGTCCATCTTCTCGTTCGTCTGGGCGTCCCAGAAGCGGCAGGTGTCGGGGCTGATCTCGTCGGCCAGGACGACCGTGCCGTCCGCGAGCGTGCCGAACTCCAGCTTGAAGTCGATGAGTCGCACGCCGCGCGCCGCGAAGTACGGCACCAGGAACGCCTGCACGTTCAGCGCCAGTTCACGGATGCGCGAGAGCTGCTCGGGCGTGGCCCAGCCGAGCGCGACGGCGGTGTCCGTGTTGATCAGCGGGTCGCCCAGCGCGTCGCTCTTGTAGCAGTACTCCACGACCGGGCGGGACAGTTCGGTGCCTTCCTCGACGCCCAGGCGTTTGCTGAACGACCCGGCGGCCACGTTCCGCACGATGACTTCCACAGGAATGATCGTCACGGCCCGCACGCGCTGCTCGGTGGTGGACAGCAGCTCCAGGAAGTGCGTGGGCACCCCGGCGGCCTCCAGCTGCGGGAACAGGTGCGCGGTGATCGCGTTGTTGATGGCGCCCTTGCCCCCGATCTGGGCTTTCTTGACGCCGTTGAAGGCGGTCGCGTCGTCCTTGTACTCCACGACGTACTCGTCCGGGGCGGCGGTGGCGTAGACGCGCTTGGCTTTCCCCTCGTACTTCAGTTCGCCTCTGTCGGTCATACGGCCTCCGTGGGGAGGACGCGCTCCCCGGAATGTAGGAAACGCGTCCCCCGGCAGGCGGGGCGACGCTGGAATGTCGCAGTGCTGAGCATGTGCAGGCCTCCATCGCCGTCTCTCGGACGGGCTTACCGCTCCCGGTGCGTGGGGTGCGGGGCGTCTCACAGGACGCGGGTGGAAGAGAAGATGTATGCCCGCCCCGAACAGGGCGGTCACCGCTGCGCAGCGTAACACCCCCGCATGAGGCACATGCCGGGGTGTTCAGAGGACTTGGACGAACCCCCCGCCGGGGGCCCGCCCACCGTCAGTCGTCGCTGGCCGCCGCTTTCTTCCGCGCGATCTCCTCGCGGACCTCGGCGACCAGGAACGTGCAGGCCTCCGCGCAGGGCATCCCGCCCGGCACGCTGTCCAGGAACGAGTGCGTCAGGCGCTCCCCGGCCCACAGGCGCGTGCGCAGGCACCCGGCGCACACCCGCTCCGCGACCCGCTCGACCTGCTCGGGCACGGCGCGCTGCACCTTCGCGTAGATGCCCGTCTGCCGCCGCGCGGTCGTCGCCCAGGGGGTGGGGCGCAGCGCGTGGCAGCCGTGCGCGTACGTTTCCTCCACGACCGCCGGGTAGGTGTAATGCACGGCGCGGCGCAGGTCCGCCTCGTTCAGGACGGCCCGCCAGCCGCGCGGCAGATTGCGCAGCGTGTGCACCGGGCGGTGCTCGCCGCCGTCCGTGACCCGCACCCGGTCCCGCACGCCCTCGGGCGTCACCAGGGTCATCAGGTCCCCGCCGGGGCGGCCCTCGTCCAGCGCGTGCCGGACCTCGAACACGCCCAGTTCCGGCGTGATCAGCAGTTCGCCCACCCGCGCGCCCCGCCGGGCGAGCTTCAGGAACGCCTGCCACGCCGCCTCGTGCCCACGCTCGGTGTCCCCGCCGGGACCGCCGGCGCCGCGCGCCTCCTCCGCCAGGTGCACGATCACGTCCGCGACCGCCGCGTGCGTGCCGACCGGGCGGGCGTAGAACACCCGCTGATCCCCGTGCGGCTGGCCGGGGAAGTCCGTGACCGTGCCCGTCAGGCCCAGGTCCTGCGGGATGGTCTCCAGGGTGTGCCAGCCCTCGGACGCGAAGAACGGCACGATCACCACGCGCGGGGCGCGCACCAGGTCCGGCCAGCCGGTCACGCGCGGCTCCTCGTCGAGGAACAGGGCGTGCACCTCACTGAACAGCCCCGATTCGCGCAGGCGCGCGGCGTTCTCGACGATCACGCGGCTGCTGTTCTCGTTGCGGGTCGTGCCGTGCCCCAGCACGATCAGCGCCGTGTCCACCCCGTCCGTCGGGCCGTCCGGGCCGAGTTCCGGCAGGACCTCGCGGGCGCGGGCCTCGATCACGTCCGCCATGCCCGGGTGCACGCCGTACGGCTGGGTGTAGCGCACGGTGCGCCCCCCGATCACCCGCGCGATGCCCTCGGGCGGCACGGGGCCCTGGTGGCCCAGGCCCAGTTCACGCGGGATGACCGTCTCGGTGAAGTACCCCTCGCTGATGAACATCGGGATCACGGTCACGTCGGTGCTGGCGGTCGTCTTCAGCACCTGCCGCAGCGACGGTTCCTCCTTCCAGTACCCCTCGATCACCTCGTCGAACAGGCCGCGCCCGCGCAGCAGGTCCGCGTACCGGTACACGGCGACCGCCGATTCCCCGTTCAGGTGAGAGCCGTGACCAATCAGCACCAGTGACCGCATCCCTGCAACTGTAGCGCCCCGCGCGCGGGTTCCACCCATGAACGCCGCTGAAGGCCCCACTCACGCCCGAGAGCGGGCACGCGGCGTAGCGTGAGCGGCGTTCCATCCGAACTTCCCAGCGTGATCCGGCAGCGGACGCGCGACCCGCACCGGAGGTGCCCCCTATGTTCTTCCAGCAGAAAGACCGTCACGAGCAGATGGCCCGACTCGACCCGCGCGACACGAACGGCGACGGGCAGGTCAGCCCGCAGGAAGCCGCCGCGTACATCCAGGAGTACCTGCAGCAGGCCAGCCCCGAGGAACGCAACCAGATCCTGCGCGAGTACGTGGGCGGCATGAGCCCCGACCAGCGCCGCGAGATGGGCGACGCCATCGTGCGCAGCCCCGCCAACCCCGTCACGCAGGTCCGGCACGACGACGACAACGACCTCGTGGACGCCTACACGAAGACCGCGCAGGCCCCCGCGCAGGACGGCAAGAGCCCCCTGGAGGCCGCGTTCGCGCCCGGCGGGATGCTCAGCAGCCCCCTGGTGAAGGCCGGACTGGTCGGCCTGGCCGGCATGATCGGCAGCCGCATGCTGCGCCGCTGAACCCCCGCACCCACCCTCGCCCCCGCCCATCCCGGCGGGGGATTGCCGTGCCTTCCCGTTCCGGCCGCCCCGGGCGCACGTACAATGGCGCGCAATGCCCCTGACGTACCTCACCCGCATCGCCCAGACGCCCGCCCCGACCTTCCACGAGGAGCGGCGCGCGGACCTGATCGCGGGCCTGTGGACGGACCTGGGCTACGCGGTGCAGCGCGACGAGGTCGGCAACGTCCTGACCCGGATCACGCCCCCCGGCACCGAGGGCCTCCCGGCGCTGCTGCTCGCCTCGCACCTCGACACCGTGTTCGACGAGGACACCGACGTCACCGTCCGCGAGGAGGGCGGGCGTCTGGTGGGGCCGGGCGTGGGGGACAACAGCGCCAGCCTCGCCGTCATGACCGCGCTGCTGCGCGACCTGCGCGAGCGACCCGCCGCGCTGCGCCGCCCGCTGTGGATCGCCGCGAACGTCGGCGAGGAAGGCCTGGGCGACCTGCGCGGCGCCAAGCACCTGATCGCCGCGCACCGGCCACAGCTGGGCGCGTTCCTGGCGGTGGACGGCTACCTGGGCATCGCCGTGACCCGCGCCGTGGGCGTGCGCCGCTACCGCGCCACGTTCATCGGCCCCGGCGGGCACTCCTGGGGGGATCAGGCGCCCAGCGCCCTGCACGCCCTGGGCCGCGCGATCAGCGCCCTGTACGCCCTGCACCTGCCGGTGAACCCGCGTACCACCCTGAACGTGGGCGTCGCGTCGGGCGGCACCAGCGTGAACTCCATCGCGGGCACCGCCGACCTGCTGCTCGACCTGCGCTCCCTGGACGGCGAGGTCCTGGCGGACCTGGACCGCCGCGCCGTGGCCGCCCTGCACGCCGCCGCGCGCGAGGCGGGCGTGAAACTGCACCTGGAACGCGTCGGGGACCGCCCCGGCGGGGACCTGCGCGGGGACGCGCTGTTGGACCTCGTGCGGGATGCCAGCCGCGAGGGCCGCATCGACCTGCGCGTGGCGAGCAGCAGCACCGACGCGAACGCCGCCGTCCCGCACGACCTGCCGTCCCTGGCCGCCGGGGTGTACCGCGGCGGGAACGCGCACCGCACCGACGAGTGGGTGCAGGCCAGCAGTCTCACGCCGGGCCTGAAGTTCCTGCGGCGCGTCGTCGAGCTGTACCAGCGCCGCCCCGTCCGCTGAGCCGAAATCGGGCCCGCGACACGAACTCACCATTCTGCCCACCCGTCCGGGGGTGAGGATGTGCGGTTTCCGTTCCCCCCGGCGGGTGGGGGTAGACTGCGCGCACCATGAAACTCACTGTACGGTCGGCCCTGACGGGACTCCTCGGTCTTTCGCTGCTCGCCGCCTGCGGGCAGACCCCGGCGGGCGGCACGCTGAGCGCGCAGGGCGGGAACGGCAAGCCCGCCACGGGCCTGACCTCGGTCGCGGCGCGGGCGTTCGTGCCGAACCCCGTGCAGACCACCGGGAACCAGAACCTGACGGACGGGAAGGACAGCGCGGCCGCCGTGCCCGCCAGCGCGTACTTCAACGTCACCCTGACGAACCTGGACGGCAGCGGGTACCTGAGCGGCGACTACGCCAAGGTCGTCAGCGAGACCGGCACGCCCGTGTACGGCAGCGGGCCGTTCAACTTCACGCGGGATCAGGACGGCTTCGAGCAGGTCATGGCGTACTTCTGGGTGACCGAGGCGCAGAAGTACATCCAGTCGCTGGGCTTCGGCAGCGAACTGCGGCCCGTGAACAGGCGGCAGCAGGCGCTGAAGGTCAGTCAGTACGGCATCGACAACTCGTACCAGAACGACCAGCCGGACATCATCCGCCTGGGCAAGGGCGGCGTGGACGACGCCGAGGACGGCGAGGTGATCGTGCACGAGTACGGGCACGCGGTGCACAACGCGCAGGTGCCGGGCTTCGGGACCAGCCTGGAAGCCGGGAGCATCGGCGAGGCGTTCGGGGATTACCTCGCGCTGACGGTCGGGGAGGCCGTGGCGCGGGCGAACGGCGCGCCCATCAACGCGCCGCTCGCCTGTATTGCCGACTGGGACGCCGTGAGCTACACCACGGCCGCACCGCACTGCCTGCGCCGCACCGACACGGACAAGCACTACCCCGAGGACGTCCGCGGCTCGGTGCACGCCGACGGGGAGATCTGGTCCCGCGCGCTGTGGGACATCCGCCGGGGGTTGAATGATGTCCGCATGGCCGACCGGATCATCATCAACGCGCAGTTCGATTTTGCGCCCGACACGACCTTCGCGGCGGCCGCGCAGCACACCGTGAACGCCGCGCAGACCATGTACGGCGCGGGCGCGGCGGCCACCGTGAAGGCGGCGTTCGTGGCGCGCGGCATCCTGCAGTAAGCGCACATCAGTGGAACGGGGGAGAGGCAGTCCTCTCTCCCATTTTTCTGTCGCCACTTGCGATCGGGTTGATTCTGTTTTAGGCTAATCCTGCATCGTCAGATTCACCACATTCAGGTGGGACGCCCTCCCGCCGGGAGGTCACCCATGCAGCTGCACCCCTACCTCGGCTTCGACGGACAGGCCCGCGAGGCCCTGGAGTTCTACCGGTCCTGTCTTGGCGGCACCCTGGACCTCATGACCATCGCGGACTCCCCGGTCGCCGCGCACTTCCCCCCGACCAGCAGAACCGCATCCTGCACGGCAGCCTCACCAGCGGCGCCCTGACCCTGAGTGCCTCGGACATGACCGGGGACGTGGGCCGCACCCACAGCGTCACCCTGGCGCTGACCAGCCACGACCCCGAACACGCCCGGCAGGTCTTCGACGCACTGGCGCAGGGCGGCGCGGTCACGCACCCCCTGAGCCCCTCGTTCTGGGGCGGCACTTTCGGGCAGCTGACCGACCGCTACGGGCACCACTGGATGATGAACATCCTCCCCGCCACCCACTGATGCGCGCCGTCACGCCCTTCCTGATGTTCCAGGGACAGGCCGCCCCCGCCCTGGCGCTGTACCTCACCCTGCCCGGCGCGCGCCTCCTGCACCGCCAGGACACCCTGGGCGGGCGCGTGCAACTGGCCGAACTGGACCTGAGCGGGCAGCGCGTGCGCGTCACCGACTCGCCCATCCCACACGCGTTCACGTTCACGCCGTCCACGTCCCTGTTCCTCGACTGCGACACCCGCGAGGAATTCGACCGGGTGTGCGACACCCTCGGGGCAGGCGGCGAGTACCTGATGCCCCCGGACGACTACGGCTTCAGCACCCGCTTCGCGTGGCTGCAAGACCCGCACGGCGTGTCCTGGCAGGTGAACCTCCCGGCATGAACTGGACCCTGGAAGTCATCGTGGTGCCCGTCACGGACCTCGACCGCGCCCGCGCCTTCTACGCCGACGGGCTGGGCTTTCACGTCGACCACGACACCGTGCGCGGCGGCCAGCGCCTCATCCAGTTCACGCCGCGCGGCTCCGGGTGCAGCGTCGTGATCGGCTCCGCGCTGCGGCCCATGCCGCCCGGCACCCTCCGGGGCATGCAGCTCGTCGTGAACGACCTGCGCGCCGCGCACGCCGAACTGCTCGCGCGCGGCGTGCCCGTCTCCGACATTCAGGTGCGCGGTGGCCCCACCCCCCGCCCCGCCACGCCCGACGACGACCTGAACTTCGTGGGCTTCCTGTCCTTCCAGGACCCCGACGGCAACGGCTGGACCGTCCAGCAGATCACCGCCCGCCCCTGAATGTCGGAGGTGCCCCCCACATGCGCCCACTGATCGTCTGTAATTTCGTCACGCTGGACGGCTGCTACGAGGACGCTGGCCGGACCCTCGCGCCGCTGTTTACGTACCAGCACCCCGACTACCACGCCGACGACGGGTTCGATCACTACACGCTGTCGCTGCTGGAGCGCGCGGGCACGCTGCTGCTGGCCGGGCACGAGTCCGCGCGGAACAACCTGCGGTACTGGCAGGGCGTCCTGACCGACCCGGGCGCGACCAATGTCCGCCGGGCCTTCGCGCGCCGCATCGCGCAGATCGAGGTGATCATCGTGTCCGACCACCTGACCCCCGCCGACCTGACCGCCTTCCCGAACGCCCGCGCCGTCCGCGTGGCCGACGCGCCGGGCACCGTCCGCACCCTGAAGGGCCAGCCGGGCGGACCGCTGCTGATCCTCCTGAGCCGCCTGCTGTGGAACGACCTGCTGGCCCGCGGACTGGTGGACGAACTGCACCTGACCACCTTCCCGCTGCTGGCCGGGCCCGGCGGCACGCCACTGTTCACCGGCCGCCCCCCGGTGCAGTTCCGCCTGATCCGCTCGGCGACCTTCGCCGGGTCCGGGAACGTTCTGACCGTGTGGGACACGTCCGCCCTCACCCAGGAGGCCCCATGAAGTACCTGCTCACGTCCGGTGGGGTCACGAACGCCAGCATTCACGCCGCGCTTGAGGAGATGCTGGGCAGACCCACCGCCGAGTGTCATGCGCTGTGCATTCCCACCGCGCAGCACGGCCACCCCTGGTGCACGCCCGGCAGCGCGTGGCGTTTCGTCGCCGGACGCAGCCCCGCCCCGATGGTCGATCTGGGCTGGGCCAGCGTGGGCCTGCTGGAACTCCTGGCCCTGCCGCACCGCCCCCGCGACCGCTGGGAGGCGTGGGTGCGGGCCGCCGACGTGCTGCTCGTGGACGGCGGCGACGCGGCGTTCCTGGCCCACTGGCTACGTCAGTCCGGGCTGGCCGACCTGCTGCCCGACCTGACGGACACCGTGTGGGTCGGTGTGAGCGCCGGGAGCATGGTCCTGACGCCCCGCATAGGCCCGCAGTTCGTGTCCTGGCCCAGCGCGGACGGCGACGACCGGGGCCTGGGCCTCGTGGACGTCTCGATCTTCCCGCACCTGAACTACCCCGACTTCCCCGACAACCGCATGGCGAACGCCGAGGCGTGGGCCGCGCAGATCGGCGGGCCCGCCTACGCCCTCGACGATCAGAGCGCCCTGCGTATCGTGGACGGCGTGACCCAGGTCGTTTCGGAAGGAGAGTGGCGGGCGTTCCCGTGACGGGCGCCACTCCCCGGCCCGTCACTGTCCTGCGATAGACAGGGCGCCGACGAGAACGTCCGGCGCGCCGGTGCCCAGGTACGTCCAGTGCAGGTCCGCCCCCACCCACTGCACGTCACGCAGCAGATCCAGAAAGTTCCCGGCGACCGTGAACACGTCCAGCGCATGCTGCCGCTCGCCCTCCTGCACGAGGAAGCCACTGGCCTCCAGGCTGAAGTCCCCGGTCACGGCGCTCGCGCCCGCGTGCCCGCCACTGACACCGAGTAGCTGAATCCCGCTGAACGAGGCGGTCGGCGCGTCCGCCCCGGTCGCATGCGGCACCAGGAAAAGATTGCTGTGCCCCACACCCACCGGGCCGCCCAGACCGTACCGCTGGGCGTGCCCGGTGCTGTCCACGCCCGCACGGGCGGCGGTGCCCTGATTGTGCATCACGGCCTTCAGCAGGCCGCCCTCCACCAGCGTCAGGGGCGCGCTGGGGCAGCCCTCCGCGTCGAACGGGCGGGCCAGCAGCCCCGTCTCCAGCGTCGCGTCGTCCATCAGGGTCACGCCCGGCGCGGCGATCACCTCGCCCACCCGCCCGGCCAGGGGGCTCTTGCCCTCCTCGATCATGCGGCCACTGAACATCGGGGCGAACAGGCCCAGCAGTTCCGCCATGGCCCGCCCGGTGATCCACACCGGGAACGCCCCGCTCGGCGCGGGCTGCGCGCCCAGCAGTGCCGCCGTGCGCTCCACGGCCGTCAGCGCGGTGCGGGTAGGGTCCAGCTGCGTGAACTCCCGCGTGAACTGCCAGTCGCCGTCCATCTTGCTCTGACCGTTCTCCGACAGCAGCGGGTAGACCTCGGTGATCGCGTACAGCGCCTGCGCGCGGCGGTCCAGCCCGCTCGTGTTCGCCACCTGCCAGTCCCGCACACTGTCCTCATAGCCACCGTACGGGACGCTCACCACGCGCGGGTCGGCCCCGGCTGCCACGCGGTCCAGGTCCAGGGCCGCCGCGACCTTCTGCGCGACCATCACGCCGCTCAGGCCCTCGCCACTGAGGTCCATCGCGGCCGGTGGGGGCCAGTTCACCAGCGCCGCGCCCGCCTCGGGCACCGTCAGCTCGGCGTTCTCCGCCGCGCGGTCCAGGGCGCGCTCCAGCGCCGCCTCGCTCAGGTTCTCCGTGAAGCTCTCCCCCCACGCGCCGCCCCGCAGGACGCGCAGCGCCACGCCCTGCTGCGTGGACAGCTGGAACTTCGTCACCTCGCCCCTGAGCGCACTGACGCTGGTGTCCTGCTCACGCTGCGCGAACACCTCCAGTGCCAGTCCCCGCGCGCGGGCCAGTCCCAGCAGGAAAGTTTGAGCCCCTTCCAGGGACAGCTGCGCGTCCGGCGCGCGGTTCAGGTTGCGGGTCATGCGCGGCCCCCCACGGTGATCTCCGAGATCAGGATGTGCGGCTGCCCCACGTCGGTCGGCAGGCTGCCGGACACGCTGCCGCACATGCCCTGCCCCAGCCGCAGGTCCCCGGCGACCCCCACGATGTTCATCAGGTCCTGCGCGCCATTCCCCACCAGCGCCGCGCCCCGCAGCGGTTCAGCCACCTCGCCCCCACGGATCATGTACGCCTCGTTCACCGAGAAGTTGTAATCCCCGGTGCCCGGCACGACACTCCCGCCGCCCATGGTGCGCGCGTAGATGCCGTGCTTCACGCCCCGGATCAGTTCCTCGGGCGTGCTGTTCCCGGCGTCGATGAACGTGCTGCGCATGCGGCTCGCGGGCGCGAAGCGGTAACTGGCGCGCCGCCCGCTGCCCGTGCGGGCCTCACCGGTCTTCAGGTGCCCCACGCGGTCCACCATGTACGACTTCAGCACGCCCCGCTCGATCAGGGTGGTGCGCTGCGGAACCATGCCCTCGTCATCCACGCCCAGCGCACCCCACGCGCCGGGAATCGTGCCGTCATCCACGGCCGTCACGCAGTCGTGCGCGATGCGCTGCCCGATCTTCCCGGCGAACACGCTGGCGTTCTTCTCCACCGCGGTCGTCTCCAGGATGTGCCCGCACGCCTCGTGGAAGATCACGCCGCCGAACGCGTTCCCGATCACGACCGGGTACTTGCCCGCCGGGGCATACGCCGCGCCCAGCATGGCGTTCGCGATCCGCGCGGCCTCCGCGCCGATCTCCTCGGGCGGGCGCTCCTCGAAGAACTCCAGGCCGCGCCCCGCACCGGGGTTGGATGACCCCGTGGCGCGGTCCGTGCCGCCTTGCGCAATGGCGGTGCAGGCAATCCGCGTGCTCAGCCGCTCGTCCTCCGCCCACAACCCCTCGGAGTTCGCGATCAGGACGCGCTGCACCATGTCCAGGTAGTGGACATCCACCGTCCGCACCGCCCCCACGCTGGCGGCCGCCGCGTGCGCGCGGCGCATCAGCGCCAGCTTCTGCGCCTTCTCCGCGTGCAGCGGATGCTCGCGCGCCACCTGCATGGGCGTCACGTCCACCCGCGTGAAATCCAGGCCACCCGCGCCGCCCCCGTCCGTCACGCCCGCGTCCCCGCGTGCCTGCGCCACCTGCCGCGCCAGCTCCAGCAGCCCGGTCGCCGTCACGTCGTTCGTGTACGCGTACACGACCTGCGTGCCGTACAGCAGCCGCACGCCCGCCCCGAACAGGTTCCCGTCCCGCGCGTCCCGCAGTTCCCCCTGATGCAGCCGCAGGGCCGTATTCACGCGGTCCTCCACGAACAGCTCCGCGAAGTCCGCCCCGCCCCGCCGGGCCACGCCCAGCACCTGCGCCACCAACGCCTCATCCAGCATGACTGCCTCCTGTTGTCCGTGACGGTCACCATACCGGCCCGCCAGGCCCGCGCGCGGCAGAAGCCCGCCGGGCAGGCCAGATGGCCTAGTGGTCTGCCCCCCACTTCACCCGCCACCTCACCGGCTGCGTCCGCCTGAACCGGCCCTCCCGGTGCAGGGGTGGGGCGGGTATCCTCGCGGTATGACCGCGCCCGACTCCCTTTCGCGTGATGTGCTGCTGACCTGCCCGCTGGACTGCCCGGACGCCTGCCGCCTGAAGGTCACGGTGGGCCGCGACGCGCCGGGCGGGCCGGAGCGGATGCTGAAGGTGACGGGGGACGCCGCGCACCCGGTCACGAGGGGCTTCGCGTGTGCGAAGACGGTGCATTACCCGGCCCGCGCGAATCACCCGGACCGGCCGCTGTACCCGCTGAAACGCGTGAACGCGAAGACGGAGGCCGAGCCGGTCTGGGCGCGCGTGACGTGGGACGAGGCGCTGGACGACATCGCCGCGCGCCTGCGCACCCTGCTGGACACGCGCGGGCCGGGCAGCGTCCTGCGCTACAACTACGCGGGCACGATGGGCCTGATGGAGGGCACGCACGTGCACGCGCTGTTCCGTGCGCTGGGCGCCCCGGAACTGGACGAGACGATCTGCGCCACGGCGGGCACCGAGGCCTGGAGCCTGGGCTACGGCACGCGCTTCGGGGTGGACCCGGCGGACGTGGCGCACGCGCGGCTGATCGTGCTGTGGGGCATCAATTCCCTGAGCACGAACAGTCACCTGACGCCGCACCTGACGGCGGCCCGCAAGGCCGGGGCGCGGATCGTGTGCGTGGACCCGTACCGCAACCGCACGGCGGCCTTCGCGGACGAGCACCTGAAGATCATTCCCGGCACGGACGCCGCGCTGGCCCTGGGCGTGATGCACGAGTTGTTTGCGCACGGCTGGACGGACGAGGCGTACATCGCCGAGGCGACCACCGGCGTGGAGGAACTGCGTGAGGCGGCCCGCGAGTGGACGCCCGAACGCACCGCCGAGGTCACCGGGCTGGACGCGGACGTGATCCGTGCGTTCGCCCGCGCGGTCGGCACGACGCGGCCCACGTACTTCCGGGTGGGGTACGGCATGACCCGCCACGAGCATGGCGGCACGAACCTCCGCGCGGTGACGCTGATCCCGGCGCTGACGGGCGACTGGCGGCATCGGGGCGGAGGCTGCACCCTGAGCACCAGCGGTGCGTTCCGGCTGAACCGCGCCCTGCTGGGGGCCGCGCACCTGATCCGCCCGGACGCGGCGCGCGTGAACATGAACGAGTACGCCGCCGCCCTGCACCCGGACCGGGACTTCGGGGCCACGTTCATCTACAACTGCAACCCGGCGGTCGTCGCCCCGGACGCCGGGCGGGTCCGAGCGGGGCTGCAACGGGACGACCTGCTGGTGGTCGTGCTGGAACAGGCGATGACCGAGACGGCGCGGCTGGCGGACTACCTGCTGCCCGCCACGACGTTCGCCGAGCACGCCGATGTGTACACCAGCTACGGCCACCACTGGCTGGGGTACAACCCCGCCACGCTGGACGCCCCCGGCGAGGCCCGCCCGAACTCCTGGGTGTTCCAGGAACTCGCGCGCCGCCTGGGCATCACCGAGCCCAGCGTGTACTGGACGGTGGACGACCTGCTGGAGGAACTGCTGGCCAGCGACCACCCCCTGCTGGCCGGGATCACCCCCGAGCGCCTGAGGGCCGAGGGCAGCGTCCGCCTGAACCTCCCCGACGGCTTCCTGCCGTACGCGCACGGCGCGGAGACGCCCAGCGGGAAGGTGCAGCTCAGCCCCGCGCCCGCCCACCGCGAACCCCTGGCGGGCCTGAACGCCGAGTACCCGGTGCGGCTGCTCACGCCGCCCGCGCATCACTTCCTGAACAGCACGTACGGCAACCTGGCGAACCTCAACCGCGCCGAGGGGAACGAGCCGCACCTGCTGCTGCACCCAGGTGACGCGCAGGCGTCCGGCGTGACCGACGGGGCGCTCGCCACGCTGACCAGCGAGATCGGGAGCGTGCAGCGCCGCGTGAAGGTCACGGACGCCGCGCAGCCCGGCGCGGCCATCCTGGAGGGCACCTGGTGGGGCCTCAGCGCGCCGGACGGCCGCAGCATCAACGAACTCACCGCGCAGACCCTGACCGATCTGGGGGGCGGCAGCACCTTCCACAACACCCGTATCCGCATCGAACCCGTTTAAGGAGGTCACGCGTGCGTCCCCTGATCGTCACCGAATTCGTGTCCCTGGACGGCGTGTACGAGGAACACTCGCCGTGGCGTGCGCCCTACCGCCCGGACGACGGCCCGTTCAAACGCGACGAACTGTTCGCCAGCGGCGCGCTGCTGCTGGGCCGCACCACCTACGAGGAATTCGCGGCCTACTGGCTGACCGCCACCGGTGCGTTCGCGGACCGCATGAACGCCCTGCCCAAACACGTGGCGACCACCCGCCCCGGCCCGCTCGGGTGGAACGCCACCGCGCTGGGGCCGGACGTGGTGGCCGACGTGCAGGCCCTGAAGGCTCAGCCGGGCGGCCCGCTGCTGGTGTACGGCAGCGGCACCCTCGCGCAGACGCTGCTGCGGCACGGACTGGTGGACGAACTGCGCCTGATGGTCTTCCCGGTCGTCGTGGGTCACGGGAAGCGGATCTTCGACACGCTGGAGCACCTCCCCCTGACCCTGCTGGAGACCCGCTCACTGGGCGCGGGCGTCCTCCTGCTCACGTACGGCCCGGCGCGCCCATGACCACCGTCCTCATCACGGGTGGCAGCCGGGGCATCGGCGCGGCCACCGCCCGCCTCGCCGCGCAGGCCGGGTACGCGGTGGGTCTGGGCTACCGCCAGGACGCGCAAGCCGCTGCCGGAATCGTCCGGGAGATCGAGGCCGCCGGAGGCCGCGCGCTGGCCGTCCAGGCCGACGTGGGCAACCCCGACGACGTGGAACGCCTCTTCGACACCGTGCAGACCGGACTGGGGGGCCTGCACGCCCTGGTGAACAACGCCGGGACGCTCGAACGGCAGGCGCGCGTGGACGAACTCGACGCCGCCCGCCTCCAGCGGGTGCTCAGCACGAACGTGATCGGCGCATTCCTCTGCGCGGGCGCGGCTGTCCGGCGACTCTCCACCCGGCACGGCGGGCCGGGCGGCGTGATCGTGAACGTCTCCTCCCGCGCGGCCGTCCTCGGGTCGGGCGGCGAGTACGTCGACTACGCCGCCTCGAAGGGTGCCGTGGACACCCTGACCGTCGGCCTGGCCCGCGAGGTCGCCGCCGAGGGCATCCGCGTGTGCGGCGTCCGCCCCGGCCTGATCGAGACGGACATCCACGCGCTGGGCGGCGAACCGGGTCGCGTGGCGCGGCTCGCCGCCAGCGTCCCCCTGGGCCGCGGCGGCACGCCCGACGAGGTCGCGCAGGCCATCCTCTGGCTGCTGTCCCCGCAGGCGGCGTACGTGACCGGCACCACCCTCGACGTCAGCGGCGGACGCTGAGGGTGGTGCGCCTGACGTTCAGGTGCGCTGTGGCCGGGCCGCGCACCGCGCGCAGCAGCGGACTTCACGGACGCACGCCGTGCCCTGCCCCCCGGGATCGTCCCGCCGCTGACCCCTGCGGGGCTTGCCCCGGCGTTTCCTGCGGCGCAACAGGTCCTGAGGTTCAGGTCGGGGAGGGTACACGCTGCTGCGGGGTGGGTACTGGATGGGGCGCGTCTGGACGGTCATCATCAGGCAGGGTTCACCGGCAGGTTGAACCTGCTGGCAGACTTCACATCGGTACATGGTGGGCAGCCTTGGAGCGGGCATCATGCGGCTGCGGCCCGTCAGGAGAGCGGAGGTCTGGCTGCCCCGGGGCAGCGACACGTCAGCTGAATTGTCTACGTCACTCGGTTCGGTCTTGGAGAGGGAACTCCATCAGATGGAGCGGACCGCGTCCCTACGTGCCGCCAGCGTAGCACGGGCTTCGGTGTGGTGGGAGTCCGAGTTATGCTCTGGGGTGCGCGGCAGGCCCCGTCCCCGGGACTCTGCTGGTTCCGCCCGCTCCACCCGACCGTATCCCCCTGTCCGTTTCCGTCCAGGCGCCCCCCGCGCGCCTGCGTTGCCGCTCGACCTGTCCTGTCGATCCCGGCCCGAGGTCCCCATGACCCATGCACCCAAGGCGGCGCTGCCGCTGCTGCTGATCGCCCTGTACGCCCTGAGCATCCTGCTGGCGAACCTGACGCTGAACACCTTCATTCCGCTGCCCGTGTACGGCCTGCTGAGCGTCGGCACGATCTTCTTCGCGGCCGTGTTCACGCTGCGTGACCGCATTCACCGCGCGGGCGGCCTGAACGCCGTGTACATCGCCATCGCGGCGGCGCTGCTCGTGAACACCGCCGTGGCACTCGTGACCGGCACGCCGTGGCGGTTCATCGGCGCGAGCTTCCTGGCGATCCTGGCCGGTGAACTCGCGGACACCGCCGTGTACCAGCGGCTCATCCAGCGCAACTGGTGGACCCGCGTCCTGGCAAGCAACGCCGTGAGCGTCCCGCTGGACAGCGTGCTGTTCAACCTGCTGGCCTTCTGGGGCGACATGCCGCCCGCGCAGATCGCGCAGATCATCTTCGCGGACGTCGTGATCAAGTACCTGATCGCCGCGCTGTTCGCCATCCGCGTCCGGCACGCCGCCCGCGCGGCCTGACCTGACCGTTCAGGTCAGGCGGGGCTTCTTCCGGGCCGCCTGCGCCTGCTCGTTCGCGGCGGCGGCGGCGCGGATCAGCTCGCGGAAGGCCGCGTCGTCCAGCGTGGCCCCCTCGGGCAGGTCGATGGCGCGGCGGGCGTTGCCGTCCAGGCTGGCGTTGAACAGCCCCGCCGGGTCGCGCAGGCTGGCCCCGCGCGGGAACGTGAGTTTCACGGCCCGCGCGTAGCTCTCGCCCGTGCAGATGATCCCCGCGTGCTCCCACACCGGCACGCCGGGCGAGGTCGCTTTGGCCCACTTCACGCTCTCCTGCACGCCGGGCAGTGCCTCGTGGATCAGGGCGCGGACGCGGCGCAGGGTGTCGCCGCGCCAGCCGGGCAGCGCCTCGATACGTTCGCCCACCGGATCGTGATCGTGGGTCGTCATCAGTCGACCGGTCATCAGTCCACCGGGAGGGCGTCCAGCTCGCCCTGCTCGTCCTCGTCGTCCGGGTCGAGGTCCAGGGTGACGGTCTGCCAGCGGGCCGGGAGGGTCAGGCGCAGCACACCGTCCTCGTAGGCGAAGCTGGCCGCACCCTGCACGGCGCGGACGTGCCCCAGTCCCAGGACGTGCATGGTCTCCCGCTGCTCGAAGCTGCCGGTGTCGCCCTCGGCCTCGCGGCGGATGACGAGTCGCGCGCCCTGCCGCTCGCCGACCAGCCGGGTCAGGCGCCCGCCCGTGTGCCCGTCCCCGGCGTCCTCGAACAGCTGCCCGATGAACCCGGCCGGGCCTGCGTGGATCAGCCACGACAGGCGCTCCCAGCGGGCCGAAGTGGTGTGCGGCGCGGCCTCCGTCACGGGAATGGCCTCACCGGCGCGCAGGTACATGGGCAGCGTGTGCAGCGGCGCGTCCGCCACGACGTGCTGCCCGCCCGCGTGGATCGGGCCGAACTGCGACAGGTTGAACACCGCCGCCCAGCGCCCGGCCGGGAGGTACACCAGTCGCCGCCGGTGCCCGGCCCGCAGGACCGGTGCGACCAGCAGGCCCTCGCCGAGCAGGTACTGGGTGTCCTCGCGCGCGGCGTCCTCGTCGGCGGGCCAGTGCAGCGCCAGCGGGCGCATGACGGGCAGCGCCGTGCGGGTCGCTCCCTGCGCCAGGGTGTACAGGTGCGGCAGCAGCCGGTAGCGCAGCTCCAGCGCGGCGCGGATCACGTCCGTGACCGCCTCGCCGAAGCGCCAGGGTTCCTGGTCGGCGGTGCCCAGCGCCGCGTGGTTGCGCACGAAGGCGTACCCGACCGCCGCCTGGTACCAGCGGGCCAGCAACTCCCCGGTCGTGTCCCCCGCGAAGCCGCCCACGTCCGCCGCCGCGAACGGAATGCCGCTCAGGCCCAGCCCCTGGATCATCGGGAGGCTCAGGGCCAGGTGGGACCACGTGGCGGTGTTGTCCCCGGTCCACACGGTCGCGTGCCGCTGAATCCCGGCGTACCCGGCGCGGGTCAGCACCCACGGGCGGATCTGCGGGCTGAACTTCGCGTAACCCAGGCGGCTGGCCTCGCTCATGCCGTTCGCGTACGCGTTGTGGACCTCCAGGTGCGTGCGGGTGCCGTGCCGCGCGTCGTACGGCAGGGTCTTGCCCTCAGTCTCGCGCGGCTGGCGCAGGCTGAAGCACGCGGGTTCGTTCATGTCGTTCCACTGCCCCTGAATCCCGGCGTCCGCGAAGACCTTGTGCCGCCCGGCCCACCACGCGACCACCTCGGGCCGCGTGAAGTCCGGGAACACCGCCGGGTCAGGCCAGACCTCCCCGACCAGCACGTCCCCGCGCGCCGTGCGGACCAGATGATCGCCCTTCATCGCCTCCTCGTACACGTCGTACCCGGCCTCCAGCTTCACGCCGGGGTCCACGATCGGCACGAGCTTCACGCCCTGCGCGCCCGCCTCCTTCACGAAGGCCCGCAGGTCCGGGAAGTTCGCGCCGCTGACCGTCCAGACCTTGTACGCGTCCATGTAGTCGATATCCACGTACACGCTGTCCAGCGGCAAATTCCGGTCCCGGTAGCCCTGGATGACGGCGCGCAGGTCGTCCGCCGTGCGGTACCCCCAGCGGCTCTGCGCGGCGCCCAGCGCCCACAGCGGCGGCATGGGCGCGTACCCGGTCAGGTCCGCGTAGCGGCGCAGCACGTCCGCCGGGCGCGGCCCCGCCAGCACGTACACGTCCAGCTCCGGCCCCGAGGACGCCCAGCGCAGCTCGGTCGGGTGCGCGCGCGCCACGTCCACCTCCATCCGCCAGGACTCGTCCACGAACACCCCGTGCGCCCGGCCATCCTGCAGCACCGTCGTGAACGGCACCGACACGTACAGCGGGTCCGTCTCGGTATGGTGCGGGTAGCAGTCGGTATTCCAGAACGTCAGGTGCATCCCGCGCTTGTCCAGCGGCCCCACCCGCTCCCCGAAGCCCAGGTACATCGCGCCGTCCTGGGCGTCCAGGTTCAGCCGCGTGCGGCGCAGGTTGAACCGTTCGGCGTCCAGCGCGGGCCGCTGCGTGGGCGCCTCACCGGACCAGCCCAGCGCACTGACCAGCACCCGCTCGGTCGCGCCGCTGCCCGTCGAGACCCGCCACGCGCCACTCGCGCGGTCCAGCCGCAACGACAACCCCCCGCCGATCACCAGCAGGTCGTCGTCCAGTTCAGCGGCGTTCAGCGTCACGCCGCCCGGCAGGTCGGGCCGCAACGCGAAACTCCGCTTGACCGGCATGCGCGGGAACCCCAGCGCGTTCGCGCGGGCCTCCGGGAACAGCCGCACCCGCAGCACCCCGGGCAGCGGCGCGCTGACCACCAGCACGTCCGACTCGCCCCACACGCGCACCTCCGGCCCCTGCCCACCCGGCGCACTCACCCCACCCGACTCCACCGCGAACGAAGAGAACCTCATGTACCCACCAGCGTACCGCTGTTGAGGTCAATGGTTGAAGGTTGATGGGTGAAAGAGGCTGGGCTCCATCACCCATCAACTTTCAACCATCAACGTCCCTACCCGGTGCCGAGGAAGTCCACCTGCACGCCGTTCTCGTCGGCGGCGCGGCGGGCGTGGTGCAGCTGGGCCTGCGCGGCGGGCCGCAGGGCGCGCTCGGGCCGCTGCCAGAGGGCCTGCGCGACGCGGCTGGCGCGGCGGATCAGGAGCGCCTCGCCGGGCAGCGCGAGGCCCACGGCGGCCAGGAGGGCCTGCGCGCTGGGTGGCACGTCGGAGTTCAGGTCCAGCGGGACGTGCGCGGTGACGCGCTCGCCGGGGCGGCGCAGGCTGACGCGCGCCTCGGGCTGCGCGGGCCGCTGCTCGATCAGCACGTCCGACTGCACGCCGGGCAGCCCGGCGGCGCCGGTGCCGCGCCGAGCGTCGTTCGCCAGATCGTGGGCACTCTGCATGTGGCGGCGCGTGCGGGGCGCGTACACGACCCGCAGGGTCACGCCGCGCGCCTGGGCCTCGGCGTGCACCTCGCGGGCGTCCTCGTCCAGCAGGGCCGGGCCGCGCCCCCGACCGACCGACGCGATCACCGCCTGATTGTCCGTGTGGACCGTCAGGGCCTCCCCGGCGGGCGCGGCCCGGACGGCCTCCAGCACCGCGCGGACCTCGGCGGCGTTGTTGTCCGGCGCGAGCAGCTGCCCCTGGAAGCGTGCGGGGAGCGTGCCGGGGCGCAGCAGCACCAGCCCCCAGCCGCCCACGCCGCGCGCAAGGCCGTCGGGACCGGATTGTTCCTGCCAGCTGGCATCCACGAACGCCTGATTCACGCGGGGGGTCCTCCGGGGGTGGGGGAGAGGTCGGGGGCGGCGGGTCTTCAGTCTGACCTGCCCGGCCGGGCGGCAGGCTGAGACAGCCTTCAGGGTCACCAGCATGCCGCGCGGGCCGCGCGGGGCGGATCCGCCACCCGGCCTACGCGCACGGGGGCCAGCGGTTCAGTCGAGGGTGGTGTCCAGCGTGCGCGACAGCACCTGCCGCGCCAGGCGGTGCAGGCTGCGCGGATCGAACTCCCCGGCCTCCAGGCGGCGCAGCAGCTCGGGCTGGAGCGCGGCGTCCCGCGCCAGCTGCGCCAGCGGAATGCCCAGCAGGCGGCGGCGCGCGCCCAGCTTCACTCCTCCCGGAAAGGTCACGGTGTCCATGCGCCATGATGCCCGGCCCCGCCCGCCAGGAATGGGATACTGGCACCATGACCCACGCCGACCCCGCTGCACTTGACATTCTCGACCTGTACCGCCAGGCCGGCGCGTACCACGAGGGGCATTTCCTGCTCGCCTCGGGCCGCCACAGCCCCAAGTTCCTGCAGAGCACCACCGTCCTCCAGTACCCGCAGTACACCGAGCAGATCGGCCGCGCGCTGGCCGGGGCGCTGCGCGGCGCGGGCATCGACGCGCAGCTCGTGATCGGCCCGGCCATGGGCGGCGTCGTCCTCGCGTACGAAACCGCGCGGCACTACGGCACCCGCGCGATCTTCGCCGAGAAGGACGGGCAGGGCGGCATGAAGATCCGCGAGGCCTTCACCCTGCAGCCCGGCGAGACCTTCGTCGCGGTCGAGGACGTCCTCACGACCGGCGGGAGCGTCCTGAAGGCCGTGCGCGCTGCCGAGGCTGCCGGGGGCCGCTGCGTGGGTATCGCCTGCATCGTGGACCGCCGCGCCGACGGCGGCGACCTCCAGGGCTACCCCCTGGTGTCCCTGACCCGACTGGTGTTCGACACCTACCCCCCGGACGAGGTCCCCGCGTGGCTGGCCGCACTGCCCCTGCAGGAAATCTGAATCGGGATGTGATGGACGTCAGGAGCGGCTGAGGGGCTGCTCCTGCGCGTCTGTCGGCGGGTCTGTCTGCGCGGCGCGCGTGGCCTCGATCAGCGTCAGGAAGGTGTCCACGACCTGCGGGTCGAACTGCGTGCCGCGCCGCGCGCGGATCTCCGCGACGGCCCGCTCGTGCGGCCACGCGGCCTTGTACGGGCGGGGGTGGGTCAGGGCGTCGTACACGTCGCACACCGCGAAGATCCGCGCGGCCAGTGGGATCTCCTCGCCGCGCAGGCGGTCCGGGTACCCGCTGCCGTCCCAGTGCTCGTGGTGATGCCGGATGACGTCCAGCGTGGCGGGCAGCAGCCCCTGCAGACGGTGCGCGATGTCGTGCCCGCGCGCGGCGTGGTGCTGCATGACCTCCCACTCCTGCGCGTCCAGCGGGCCGGGCTTCAGGAGGATCGCGTCGGGAATGGCCAGCTTGCCGATGTCGTGCAGGGACGCGCCCTGCTGCAGGGCGTGCAGCGCCGTCTCGCCCAGGCCCAGGCGGGCGCCCAGCCGTTCGGAGAGCGTCACGACCCGCGCGGTGTGCCCGGCGGTTTCCAGGTCACGTTCCTCCAGCGCCGCGCCCAGCGCCAGCAGCCCGCCCTGCACGGCGTGCCGCAGGTGCTCCAGCGCCGCCTGCTGCTCCAGGGTGTGCCCCAGCCGCGACGCGAGCGCCTCGGTCAGCCGCCGCGCCTGCGGGGTCACGACCCGCCACGTGCCGAAGTGCAGCAGGCTGATCACGCCCATCACCCGCCCCCCGTACCGCACCGGGACGAGCAGGATGCTCTTCAGGCCCCCCTCCAGCCACGCGGTCAGGACGTGCGGTTCGGCCGGGTAGTCGTTGCTCCAGCGGGTGGCGCTGTGCTCGATCACCTCGGCGGTCAGGCCGCGCCGCCCGGTGAAAGGCTGCCCCAGGGTGCCGCGCATCGGGGCGGGCACCTCGCCGTCCAGGCGGGTCAGGACGAACGTGTCCCCCTGGCGTTCCAGGTACGTGCTGGCCTGGAAGCCCAGCATGTCCCGCGCCATGCCCAGTCCCTCCTCGAGGACCTCCTGCGGCGTCTCGAACTGTTCGAGGCGACTGGTGAATTCCTCCACGCTGGCGCCCAGGCGGGTGTCGCGGCCCGCCTGGGCCCGCTGGCGTTCCTTGTCCTCGTACATGGCGGCGTCCGCCAGGGCCAGCACGCGTTCCAGGGACGTGACGGCCGTGACCTGCGTGACACCCACCGCGAAGGGGGGCAGGGTGTCGCCCGGCGAATTCAGCTGCGCGGCGACGTCCTCCAGCAGTTGCGTCGTCTGATGGCCCGTGAGGCGCGGCAGCAGCAGCACGAACTCGTCCCCGCCCAGCCGGGCCGCGACGCCCCCCTCGGGCAGCGCGGCCTGCAGCGCGTGGGCGACGCGGGTCAGGTGCGCGTCCCCGGCGCCGTGCCCGCCCAGATCGTTGATGGCCTTCAGGCGGTTGAGGTCCAGCACCGCCACGCCCAGCGGCCCGGCCGCCTGCGCCAGCGTGAACTGCCGCTGCAGGCTGCGGCGGTTCCACAGGCCGGTCAGCGGGTCGCGTTCCTCACGTTCCCGTTGGCGTTTGGCCTCGGCGTGCCACGCGCGGGCCTGATGCAGGCTGCGGTTCAGGCGTGCGGCGAGCAGGCCCGCCGTGACGAGCGCGCCCAGCGCGGTCAGGGCCGTCAGCAGCAGCGTCAGTTGACGGCCGATCTCGACGGTGGCTTCCTCTGCGGCGCGGACGTCGCCGATGCGGTCGCGCAGCGCCGTGAAGGCCGGGTCGACCTGCGTCTCGTCCACCTGCGCGGCGGCCTCCAGTTGCCCGCGTGCGATCAGGTCCAGCAGGGTCTGGACGGCGCCGGTGTACGCCGCGACCTGCCTGTTCAGCGTGTGATCCCCGGGGGCGTGTGGATGCACCCGCGCGAGCAGCAGGTCATCGCGGCTCAGCTGCCCGAGCTGACCGGTGAACCGGCGCAGATCCGCGAGGCACGCGCGGGCCTCGGCGCTCAGGTCGGCGTCCAGCTCGCCACGCGCGCGGGCCTGCCACTCGACGGCACTCAGCGCGAACGCGGCCGTGCGGGCGTCGGCCAGGGTCAGCAGGGTCCGCTGGTGCCGCGCGACGTCCTGGATGACCACGGCGCTCAGCGCGGCCGACAGCAGCGTCAGGGTCAGCAGGGCGTACAGCCACGCCGGGGCGCCCAGCAGGCTGTCCCGCACCGCGACCCGCCACGCGGCGCGGCGGGTGGGGACGGGCGGGTCGGGGGCCATGCGGTCATCATGACCCGGCGCGCCTCTCCCGCGTCTGACAGGCGGCGCCCTTCAGGCCGGTCTGCACCGGGTTCAGCGTTCCGGCGCGGTCCGCAGCGCATCCGGCGGCGGCGCCTCGACCCGCACGGCCTCTCCCGTGACGGGGTGCGTGAAGTGCAGCGTCCAGGCGTGCAGCCGGTACCCCAGGTCGCCCGGCAGTCCTGGCAGGTCCGGCAGCGGGCGGCCGCCCGGCCCGTACAGTGGGTCGCCCACCAGCGGGTGCCCGGCGGCGGCGAGGTGAATGCGGATCTGGTGGGGTCGCCCGGTGTGGATCGCCACGTCCAGCAGCGTCTGCCCGGCGCGGCGTTCGCGCACCGTCGCCACGCTGCGCGACGCCTTCCCGCCGGCGCTGGCGGCGAACACGCTGCCCAGGCGCGGGTGGGGCACCGGCCCGATGGGCGTGCGGATGTCCAGCGTGTCCCACTCCGGTTCGCCCACGGCCAGCGCGCGGTACATCTTCCCCACCTCGTGTTCCCGCCACGCGCGGGACAGGGCCGCACCCGCCGATCCCGTGCGGGCGAACAGCACCGCGCCGCTCGTGCCGCGCCCCAGCCGGTGCAGCGGACTCGCGCCCGGATACCGCAGCCGCACCTGCGTGAGCAGCGTGTGCGTCAGGAACCCCGCGCCCGGTAGCGTCGGCAGGCCCGACGGTTTGCTGACCGCGACCAGCGCGTCGTCCTCCAGCAGCACGGCGTAGTCCAGCGGGACCGCCTCCTCCCGCCACGGGGGGCGGTGCCACACGACCACGTCCCCGGCGCGCAGCACCTCGTCCCCCCGCGCGGCGACGCCCCGCACCTCCACCTCACCCGCCGCCAGCCTCGCGGCCCACGTCGCCGCGTCCGAATGCCGGTACTCGCGCGCCAGGAACGCCAGCACCCGCTCCCCACCCGCGCGCACCTGCGAGCGGAACGCGAAACCGGAATTGGACGGGGCGTCGTCGGACATGCGCTCCAGGGTAAGGGGTCAGTGGGAAATGGGGAGTGGATGGGGGCAGGCGCCGTTCCACTCCCCACTTCCTCCGAAACCGTACACTGGAGGGTGATGTTTGGTTCGCCCTCTCCGAGAAGTCGCCCGCAACCGGGGCATCTGTATGACGTGGCCGTGGTCGGTGCCGGACTGGCGGGCACCGAGCTGGCGTGGCGGCTGGCGCGCGCGGGGCTGGACGTACTGCTGGTGTCGCAGGCGCTCGATCACCTGGGGAACCTGTACCAGCCGACCACGGCGGGCGTGACCTTCCCCCAGGGCAGTCTGTTCGAGGAGGTGCGCGCCGCGCTGCACCCCGACACGGACGGCTGGACCTTCCACCGGCACCTGAAGGCCCGCGTGGAGGAGACGAGCGGCATTCACCTGCTCCAGAGCACCGTCACCGCGCTGGACGAGGAAACTGTGCCCGATGGAGGGGGGCAGATCGTGCTGTCCACCTGGGAAGGCCCGAAACTGCACGCGCGGCTGGGCGTGCTGGCCGTCGGCGCGTTCCTGAAGGGCCGCCTGCTCGTGGGGGACACCATGGACGAGGCCGGGCGGCTCAGCGAGGTCGCGTACGACTTCCTGGCGGACGACCTGACCGCCAGCGGCATCTGGCTGATCGGTGCGGAACGCCGCGCCGAGGGCGAGGGCGTCGAACCGCCCTACGACGTGCGCTTCCTGACGCCCGCCCCCAGCGAACTCGACGGCTTCCGCGTGAACCGCCTGGAGCGCGTGCGGATGCTGGGCCAGTGCACGCCCGGCGAGCACACGTACGACAGCGTGCTGCAAGACGCAGCCCGCCTCGCCGACGACCTGCTGGCTGACCTGAACGGGGGGCGCGCATGATCGCCCGCCTCGGCGACTTCCAGTTCCCCGACGCCGCCGCGCGCCTGTACCCGCACACCCCGGACCGCCCCTGGGTGCTGGAGGTCGGATTCGGCGACGGGCGCTTCTGGCCGCACTTCGCCGCGACCTTCCCCGAGGCGCCCAACTACCTCGGCGTGGAACTGTCCGGCGTGTCGCTCCTGAAGGCGCACCGCCGCCTGCGCGATGCGGGCCTGGACAACGCGATCCTCACGAAGATGCCCGCCGACGTCCTCGTGCGGTCCGTCATCCCGCACGCGGGCCTGGACCTGATCGTCGTGAACTTCCCCGACCCCTGGCCCAAGGCCGGACACACCGACCACCGCCTCCTGCGCGTCCCGTTCTTCCGCCTGGCCGCCAGCCGCCTGAAACCCGGCGGGATGATCCTCCTGACCACCGACCACGACGAGTACTTCGAGTTCGCGTGCGAGCAGGCCGGGGCCAGCGGCGTCATGCGTGTCGAACGCACCGCCCCGCCCGCTGCCGCGCTGGAAACCAAGTACGCCCTGAAGTGGCGTGACCTCGGCCTGGGCGTCAACCACGCCCGCTTCATCCCCACCGCCCACGCGCCCGTTCCACACGGGCCGACCACACCCTACCCGGAGGACCCCACCACCGTGCCCCACGCCGTCCTGACCCTGCCCGACACCTTCAATCCCCAGGCCTTCGAGAAGGTCACCGAACGCAACCCCGGCAGCCGCAATGCGGAGGAGGGTGGCGCGTGGACGGTCATCCTGCTCGACCTGTACGCCGGACTGCGCCGCGACGGCTGGGTCGTCCTGGCGCACGTCGTCGAGGGCGAACTGACCCAGGAGGTCCTGATCGGCATCACCGCCCGCGAGGACGGCACGCACCTCGTGCGCCTCGCGAAGTTCGGCGGGCCGATCATCACGACCGGCGTGAAGGCCGCCGTGGGCGTCGTCACCCGCTGGCTGGAAGGCCAGGGCGCGGTCGTCAAGCACCACGGGTACTGACCCGGCCGGTGCGCTTCACGACAGAACCCATGAGCGTCCTCCTCCCCGCCGTGCGTGATCGGCTGCGCGCGGCGGGCGAGGTGACCTTCGAGGTGCCCGACCCCGACGCGGGCCTGGGCCGCTACGCGGGCGAGGCGACCGCGCACGGCACGCACCGCCCCTGGAGCACCTGGACGGACCTCGCGGACCTGCTCGACGCGCACCTCCTGACCCCGGACCGGGCAGGGGAGGGCGGGTCCGCCTGACCCTGCGCGCCCACGCCCCCGCCCGCGACCCCGATCACGCCGGGTACGGCCCGGACGGCGACTGGGCCCGCGTGAACAAGCTGGAGGACCCCATCTTCCTGGCGACCTTCGTCGAGGCGCTGCGCCGCGTGAACCCCCCACCCGGCGGGCGGGTGCTGGCGCTGGGCGTGAATGCCGGGCATGAACTGGACGCCCTGCCGCTGGCCTTCCCGGACCGCACCTTCGAGGTGGTGGGCGTGGACCTCGACCCGGCCGCCGCGCAGGCCGCCCGCGAACGCTGGCCCCGGGCGACCATCTTTGCTGCGGACGTGAACGCCCTGCCCCCGGACCTGGGCCGCTTCGACCTGATCCTGGCCCTGAGCCTCCTCCAGAGCCCCGGCGTGCGGCAGGACGTCCTGCTCGCCACGCTGCGCCGCCAGCACCTGACGCCCGGTGGCGGCCTGATCCTCGGGTACCCGAACGCCCGCTACCGGGACGGCACCCTCTCGTACGGCGCGCGCATGCGCAACTACGCCCGCCCGGACCTGAGCCTGCTCGCCGCCGACGTCACGAACGCCCGGCGCGGCCTCCAGAAGCACGGCTTCAAGGTGTTCGTGACCGGCAAGTACGAGGTCCTGCTGACCGCCATTCCCGCCCACGGTGCGACCCCCACTGACCTGGAACTGTAGGGAACAAAGCGGCGCGCCCCCGCACGGGAAGCGCGCCGCCGTGAAACGGGACTTCAGCCCTTGGTCAGGATGCGCACGGTCAGGATCTGGTCCGCCACGGCGCCCGCCACCTCGGCGTTGTTCTGATCCATGGTGCGGGTCAGTTTCGGCAGCAGGTCGTCGCCGGTCACGACCTTCCCGAAGATGGTGTGCTTGCCGTTCAGGAAGTCGGTCGGTTCGAAGGTGATGAAGAACTGGCTGCCGTTCGTGGCCGGGCCGCTGTTCGCCATGGCCAGGATGCCGCCGCTGTTGAAGGTCAGTTTCTGGCGGAACTCGTCCGCGAACTGGTAGCCGGGACCGCCGGTACCCCACTCGGCCTTCTTCTCCTCGTCCACGCTCTTGGGGTCGCCGGTCTGCGCCATGAACCCGTCGATCACGCGGTGGAAACGGATCCCGTCGAAGTAGTGGTTGCGGGCCAGGAACACGAAGTTGTTCACCGTGACCGGCGTCTCCTGCTCGTACAGGTCCGCCAGGATCTGCCCCCTGCTCGTGTCGATCAGCGCGTAGTAGTCCTTGCCGTCCGTCAGGGCCATGTCGGGCTCGGCCTTGAATTCGCGCTTGGGTTCGGTCGTGAGGAACGGCACCTCGGTGTACCCGGCGGGGACGGGGCCGGGCTTCGTGACGGCGGGTGTCGCGTCCGCCTTCGTGTCGGTGGCGGGCGTGTCGGTCGCCGGGGTGGTGTCCGTCGCGGCCGTGTCCGTCTTCGTGTCGGTCGTGGTCGCGTCGTCCTTCTTCTGGCAGGCGGTCAGGGCCAGCAGGGCCGTGAGGATCAGGGCAGCATGTTTCATGGTCTGTGACAGTCTAGCGGGCTGCGCGTGCAGCGCGTCACCCGAAGGGTGCACCGCGGGAAATGTCAGGGCGAGGCGCAGTAGACTGTGCAGTTGATGATCGTGACCATTGATGGCGTCGCCGCCAGCGGAAAATCCAGCGTCTCCTCCGGCGTCGCGCAGGCCCTCGGCGTGCCCTACGTCAGCAGCGGCCTGCTGTACCGCGCTGTGACCCTCCTCGGCCTGGAGGCCGGGGCCGACCTCGCCGACGCCAGTGCCCTGCTGCCCCTGCTCTCTGGCGTTCGCCTGGAACCCCTCGCCAGCGGCAACCGCGTCTGGAACGCCGACCATGACCTGACCGCCGACCTTCACAGCACCCGCGTGGACACCGGCGTCAGCGTCGTCGCGGCCCTCCCCGAAATCCGCGAGTGGGTCGACAACCAGCTGCGCGCCCTGCCCGCCCCCCTCGTTGCCGAGGGCCGCGACATGGGCACCAACGTCTTCCCGCACGCGCCGCACAAGTTCTACCTGACCGCCAGCCCCCGCGTCCGCGCCGAGCGCCGCGCGAAGGAACGCCCCGAGGACATCCCCGCCATCGAAGCCGCCCTCACCGAACGCGACCGCCTCGACACCACCCAGAGCGCCCCCGCCCCCGACGCCCGCGTCATCGACACCGGGCCTTTGACCCTCCAGGGCGTGATCGACACCATCCTTGCCGACCTGCGCTGACCTGAACGCAAGACGCCGCCCCAACCTGTGGGGCGGCGTTCTTCAGTGAGGGATTACTGGGGGCGCGCGACGGTGAACTTCTGGGTGGTGTACACCTCGGTGTCACTCTCGACGCTCTCGTCACCGAGGGCCTTGAGGACCTTGATGCGCAGCTGGTACGTGCCGTTGGGCGCGTCCTGGCCGTTGCTGAGCTTGCCGTCCCAGCTGTAGGTGTTGTAGGCGTCGCAGCGGTCGCTGGCCTGCGCGAGGTTGTTCGTGCAGTTGCGGCCCAGGTACTCCTGCTTGCCCAGGGTCTCGATGACCATGCCGTTGCCGTCGAGCAGTTCCAGGGTCAGCTTGCGGGCCTGGTGGCTGATCTGCGCCAGGATGTACGGCGCGTCCATGGTCAGCTGGTCGGGCTTGGTGGGGTCGAGCGCGACGTCCTGGAAGGTGTAGTCGATCGGGGTGGCGACCTCCTGCCCTTCGGTGTAGTAGTCGTCGGCCGCATCGTCGATCAGCGCGGGGAAGTCCTGCGACTGGCCGCCGACGATCAGGTTGCCGAGCACCTGGATGCTCTGGTAGTCACCCTTGAAGCCGCCGTAGGGGATCACCATGTTCTGGCCGGACTTGCTTTCCAGCACGATGTAGCCGCCGTACTGGGCCTTGTCGGGCGCGCCTGCGGGGGGCGTGATCACGACGTTCAGTTCGGCCGAGCCGTTCGCGGGCACGGTCACCTCGATGTCGGTCTTGTCGGCGTCCTGACCGTTGATGGTCATGGTGGCGTAACTGGTCAGGGCGCTGGGGGCCAGGGTGGTGCCGCCGATCGTCAGTGCGGGGTAGTGGTAGGCCGTGAAGATCTCGGTGCGGGCGTAGGTGTTCTTCAGCACCACGACCTTGCTGCGGGTGGCGAAGCTGGCGCTCTCGCCCAGGCTGAGCTTGTTGGGCGTGGCGCGCACCGTGCTGTTGTACGAGCCGACGATGTCGACCATACCTGCACCCTGGCGCTGCACGTAGTCGGGGTAACCGGTGAAGAGGGTGCCGCTGGGCGCGCGGTACCAGCGCAGGGTGGCGCTGTTCATCAGCAGGCCGCGCATGTCCTTGGCCTTGGTGTTCGGGAAGGCCTGCAGCATCAGGGCGGCGGCCCCGGCGACGTGCGGGGAGGCCATGCTGGTGCCGCTCAGGGTGGCGTAGCCGCTGGCTTCCACCGTCAGGGGGTAGGCGCTGCGGATGTTCCCGCCGGGCGCGGACACGTCGGGCTTCTGCTCCAGTTCGGCGCTCATGCCGTACGAGGAGTACGAATCCAGGGTGTTCGCGGTGGGGCTGGGGATGCTGATCTTGCCGTCCGCGAAGGTCATGGACACGCCGCCCGCGATCTTCCCGTCGATCAGGGCGCCGCTGGCGTCGTTCACGAAGCTGACGGGAATGGTGATCTCACTGGCCCCGGTCAGGGACGGCGCGAGGTAACCGGAGTCACGGTTGTAGAGGATGACGGCGCTGGCACCGGCGTCCTGGGCATTCTTGGCCTTCTCGTAGAAGGTGCAGGTGCCGCGGCGGATCAGGACCGCCTTGCCGGTCAGGCTGCCCGCCGCGTAGGGGTTGGCGCCGCTCACGAGGCAGCCGTCATTGGCGGTGGTGGTGGTGCTGGTCGCCAGTTTGGTGATGGGCAGCGTGACGCCTGCCACGCCGGTGGGGGCCGGGTCGCCCGCCATGAAGGGAATCGTCTCGCCGGAGGACAGCGTGAACTTGTTCACTTCGATCTCGGTGTTGCTGACCGACGCGACCGAGATCACGTTGTCGCCCATGGTGACGCCGCCCATGGAGTACTGGCCGCTGGCGCCGCTGTTCCCGGCGGAGGCCACGACGACCATGCCCTTCTTGACCATGCGGCTGCCGACCTTGGCGGAGGGGGTCGCTTCCCAGTTCTCGAAGGCCGAGCCGATGCTGAGGTTCACGACCTGCATGCCGTCGGCGTAGGCGCGTTCCATGGCGGCGATCATGATGTCCTCGGTGGTGCTGCCCTCACAGCCGAACACGCGGTACGCGCCGAAGCTGACGTCAGGGGCGACGCCCTTGAAGCCCTTGCTGGGGTCGTTGCCGCCCACGATGCCCGCGACGTGCGAGCCGTGGCCGCCGCAGTCGTCGGCGTTCTCATCCGGCACGGCGGGCTTGTCCCAGTTGAAGTCGTCACCCACGAAGTCGTACTGCGCGACGACGCGGCCCGCGAACGCGGGGTGCTCCAGGTCGATACCGGTGTCGATCACGCCGACCTTGATGCCCTTGCCGGTCAGGCCCAGTTCGTTCTGCGCGACGCTGGCGCCGGTCATGTTCAGCGCGGAGTACATGTCGGGCGTCAGGGCGTCGGCGAGGTTGCGCTCCACGACGGGCGCGGCGATCTCCTTGACGGGGTACACGCCCAGCACGCCGGGCATGCGGCTGATGCGGTTGATCTCGGCGCTGCTGGCCTTCACGGAGAAGCCGTTGAACAGCGTGTGGTAGCTCATGACTTCCTGGTACTTGATGCCCAGCTGCGCGGCCTGCGTGCGGAACGCGGCCTGCTGCGCGCCGACGCTCTGGCTGCTCAGCGCGGTGGGGTCACCGCTGAGTTCCACGAACCAGCGGTCCGTGACGTGCGTCTGGACTTTCAGGGTCTTCGCGGACTGACCCGTCGGGGCGATCTTGGGTGCGGTGCTGGTCCCGCAGGCGCCCAGCACGAGGGCCAGGCTGAGCAGGGACGCGGTTTTCAGGGTGTTCTTCACTGGTGTACTCCTTGGGGGTTCAGCGGCGGGTCAGGGCGATCTGGTAGGTGTTGGTGGTCTTGTCGTCGGTGGCGGTGGGGTTGTCGTGAATGTCGAAGCTGGTCACGACGACGGTGTACGTCCCGGCTTCGGGGGCGTTGAAGAGGATCTCGGATTCCAGCCCGGCGCCGCTATCGTCGTCCTTCTCCAGCACGGTCCGGCCGTCGGGCATCAGGATCATGACGTAGGGGTCGAGGGTGCTGCTGGCGTCCACGCTGACGCTCTTGACGGTCAGTTTCAGCATGTCGCCGGCGGCGGCCGTGAACTTGAAGTAGTCCATGTCGCGGCCCTGCGCGGTGATTGCGCCGTTGGCGGTGCCGCCGATGGCGAGGGGCGAGGCGGCGGCGACGCTGTCGTTGGGTTCGAAGGCGTCCGCGATGGCGACCGTGACGGTGGTGGTGGCGTCCTTCATGTTGCCCATCGCGTCGTAGGCCTTGACGGTGATGGTGTGCGTGCCGTTGTCCGCGAAGGCGTACGCCTTGCTGGCCTCGAAGGGCGCGGCGGTGTCGGTGCCGATCAGGGTGCCGTTGTCGTAGAACTCGACCTTGGTGACGCCCACGTTGTCGCTGGCGGCGGCCGTGAAGGTGACGGTCTGCGCGGCGATGACCGTGCCCGTGCTGGCGCTCACGCTGACGGTGGGGGCCGTGACGTCAATGTTCACCGTGACGGTGGTGGTGGTTTCCTTGACGTTCCCCATGGCGTCGTAGGCCTTGGCCATGATGGTGTGTGTACCGTTGCTGGCCGCCGTGTAGGCGCTACTGGCCTCATAGGGGGCGGTGGTGTCGGTGCTGATCAGGGTGCCGTTGTCGTAGAACTCGACCTTCGTGACGCCCACGTTGTCACTGGCGGTGGCCGTGAACGTGACGGTCTGCGCGGTCGTGACGGTGGCGGCGCTGGCGGCCAGGGTCAGGCTCGGGGCGGTGGTATCGACTCCGACGGTCACGCTCTTGCTGGCTTCGGCGCTGTTCCCGGCGGCATCGACTGCCACGGCGCGGTAGGAAACCGTGCCCTTGTCGGCGATGGCCAGCGTGTCGGTGTAGGTGTAGGGAGCGGCGCTATCCACGTTCAGCAGGGTGTTCCCGCGGAAGAAGGCGACGCGGGCGACGCCGACGTTGTCACTGGCGGTGGCCGTGAGCGTCACGGTGCCAGGAGCGATGAGTGAGTCGGGCGTGGCGCTCAGGCTGATCGTGGGTTTGGTGCCGTCGGGCGTGGCCTGCGGGGAGCAGGCGCTCAGGAGCGCGCCGGTCAGGGCCAGCAGGGCGAACGGAATGGATCGCTTCATGTGATCTCCTTGAATACCCATACAGCGGAGGCACACGTGAACCCCCGGTCATCTAGGGAACGCGTGGCGGTTGTGTGGGTACCTGATTTGACATCAGGTCTTGTGGGGTTACGGGACAGATGATACGCGTACCCCCGCCTGGGGGCAAGGTTTGTTCAGCACAATCTCAGATTCCACATGTGCATGCCGGGCGTGTGGACCGAGAACGGGGGCAGTGAGGTCCCTCCCCAGCGCAGCTCGGATGTGACGCATGAAAATACGCGGAGTTTCCGGCAGTCACGGCTGGTACGGCGTGAATGAGTTTCAGATCGGCGAACGCTCAAGCGCGCAGCGTCACCTGTCCCGCAGTTCTGGCCGCCCCTGTTCCCTAGGGTGCAGGCATGCCGAGCCGACCCGCGATCCCCCTGACCCCCACCGTGGGGCCGACCGACGCCTGATGCGCGCCCTGATCAACCTCACGCTGCTGGCCCTGCTGGCGGGCGCCGGGTACGTCGCGGTCACGCAGCCTGACGCCATCCCACTGCGCCTGCCCTGGGACCCGCCCGGCAGCGCCGCGCCACCGCAGGCGCCCACCTCAGACAGGGACGGTCCCCTTCAGGAGTTGAGCGACACCGCGCTGAAGGCCTCCGTGGCCCGCAACCCAGTCAGCATCCAGGCGCTGAAGGCCCGCGAGTACCCCGGCAGCCCCCTGACCGTCCGGCAAACCCTGGCCGCCGGGAGCAACTACACCCGGCAGGTCGTCAGCTACCAGTCCGAGGGGCTGCGCATCAACGCGCTGCTGACCGTTCCGCGCGGCACGCCCCCGCAGGGAGGCTGGCCTGCCATCGTGTTCAACCACGGGTACATCCCGCCCGCCGAGTACCGCACCACTGAACGCTACGTCGCGTACCAGGACGCGTTTGCCCGCGCGGGCTTCGTCACCCTGAAAAGCGACTACCGCGGGCACGGCAGCAGCGAAGGCGAGGCGCGCGGCGGGTACGACGACCCCGGCTACACCGTGGACGTCCTGAACGCCGCCGCCAGCCTCCGGCGCGACCCGCGCGTGAACCCCGACCGCCTGGGCCTGTGGGGCCACTCCATGGGCGGCCAGCTGAGCCTGAAAGCCATGATCGTGGACCCCCGCCTGAAGGCCGCGTCCCTGTGGGCGGGCGTGATCGCCAGTTACGACGTCCTCGCCACCGACTGGAACCCACCCCCCGGCGAGAAACGCACACTGGACGCCCTGAACCGTCGCTACCTGCGCCTCCTGAGCCCCAACGCCTACCTGCGCGAACTCAACGGTCGGCCCATCCAGCTGCACCACGGCACCAACGACAAGGACGTGCCGTACTCGTTCCAGAAGAACCTCGCGGACGACCTGCGCAACGCCGGACAGGGCGTCGAGGCGTACCGCTACGACGGCGACAACCACAACCTCTCCGGGAACCTCCGCACGGCGCTGAACCGCAGCGTGCAGTTCTTCAGGGACAACCTGTAACGGTCACTCCACCCAGGTGACCTTGTCCGCCAGCGGCGCGCGGGTCGCGGACGGCAGCTCGGCCGCCGGGTAGCCCAGCACCAGCAGGCCCATCAGCTTCGGCGCACCCAGCGCCTGCGCCGCCACCGGACTGACCATCACCGGGCCACTCACCCACTTCCCGACCAGCCCGAACGCCGTCGCCGCCAGCCACATGTTCTGCGCGGCGCAGGCCAGCGCCGCCTGCTCCTCCCACTCGGGCATCTTCGGTTTCTCGGGCATGTGCAGTTCCAGGCTGATCCACAGTGGCGCCCGCCACGCCCGCGCCCGCTGCGCCTCCAGCGCCGATTCGCTGTCCCGGTCCGGCGCGCTGCCCGCCGCGTACGCCTGCGCGAACACCTCGGCCAGCCTCGCGCGGCCCGCACCCGTGAACACCGTGAAGCGCCACGGCTCGGTGCGCCCGTGATTCGGCGCCCAGGTCCCCGCCTCCAGAATGGCCTCCACAACCGCACGCGGCACCGCGTCGGGTTTCAGCAGACCGATATCCACGGTGCGGCGCGCACGGATCACGTCCAGCACAGTCAGGGCAGCGGGGGGAAAGGCAGCGTCCAGCGTCGTCATGCCCCCACTATGCCGTCCTCACCGCGCGCCCCGCCACGCCTTCCCGGCCAGCGCCAGCGCCTCACGCGGACGCGTCAGGTACGCCCACAGCAGCGCCGCGCCCAGAGCCGCCGCCAGCAGAAGCGGTTCCGTCACCACGCCCGGCGCGAACACTGGCAGACTCAGCGCGAATCCCAACGGAGCCAACAGCGTGCCATACATGCGGTGCAACACCGCTGCGGACCGTGCGGGCTGCCGCAGGATCAACCGCCGCACGGACTCCAACAGCAGCAGTTCCAGCAGCAGGAGCGCAGGCACAGCCCACGTGAAGCTCCGTGACCCGATCAGCGCGGGGATTCCCGGCCAGCCGCAGATCAGCCACGTCAACAGGCCCACGCCGCCCAGCATTCCCAGGGCTGCCCGCCACAGCGGCCCGGAAGCCTTCACGCCATCCGTCAGCAGGCGCCGCACCTGCCCGTCCCGCTCCAGCCACGCCACGTCCGCCCGCGTGAAGAACTGCGCCTCCAGCGCCGCCCGAACCTCGGCCGCCGGACCCAGTGCCGCCAGCGCCTCCTGCATCCCCGCCCCGCCCGGCGCCGCCGCGTCCAGCACATGCCCGGTCAGGTCCGCCCGGATGCGCGCCGCCGAATCCTCCGGGAACGGCGCCGTCACCTCATCCAGATAGGCGACCAGATCCGGGTTCAACGGGCCCGCCGTCACGCCCGACCCTCCAGCTTCAGGGTGCGGCGCATTCGCCGGACAACGCGCCCGACCTCGCCGAACCACATCAGCCACATGACCGGCAGCAGCCACACGATGGCCCCGAAGGAGGGTGGATCACCCAGCCACGCCTGCACGCTCCAGCTCAGCCAGAAGAAGAAGTTGAGGAGCCACTGTCCGGCCGTGGGCAGCAGGAGGTTCCTGACCGGCTGTGGCTCGTTTCGTGCAAGCATCCACGCCGGGCAGGCCAGCACGAGGGCGGTGGCCGCTGCAACGGCTTCGACATCCTGTTCAAACCACAGCGCGGCCAGTCCGCACCATGCGACCAGCAGCAGCATGAACCACCACATCTTCGGAACCTGCCCGTTCCTGAGTTCGCTGGCCGTGGCGTAGGTGCGCCGCAGCGCGCGGTTGACCTGCGTGGGGTCGCCCAGGGTGGCGACGGCTTCGGGTTCGGTCAGGCCGCTGTGCATGGCGTCCTGAACATGTGCGTGGTACTCGGCGTTCATGCGGTCCCGCGCGGCGGGCGCGAGGTCGCCCAGCGCGACGTTCAGCCAGGCGTTCAGGGTCATACCTGTCCACCTTTGAGTTTGTGCGGCAGTCTGGACAGTCGCCAGGAAGCCAGAGCCAGGAGTGACAGCCCGCCCAGCAGGAACAACTGCACGCTAGGTGACAGGGGTGTGGGCCACGGGGCGACCAGCAGCACGAGCAGTAGCCCCGCGAACAGGGTCATGCCACGCCAAGACGAGCGGACAGCTGCGTGCAGGGTGTCGCCCGTGTGCAGGTCGGCGATCAGGGTCAGCGTGACTGTCCCAACGATCCCTGTCGCCGTCAGCCAAGCCCAGTGCGTATCCAACGCGAAGATCAGGTGCAGCAAGTACGCCCAGACGGGCAGGGCGAGCGGCAGTACCCAGAGAACCAGTCGTGATTCGCGCCGTGTTCGCGTTCCCGGCGAGGTCAGGTGACGCAACCACCGCTCGTCCTGCACTGTCAACTGGGTGCGCCGCAGCGCGCGGCCAACCTGCGCGGGGTCGCCCAGGGTGGCGACGGCTTCGGGTTCGGTCAGGCCGCCCGTCATGGCGTCCTGCACGTGCGCGTGGTACTCGGCGGTCATGCGGTCCCGCGCGGCGGGGGCAAGGTCGCGCAGCGCGACGTCCAGCCAGTCGTTCAGGGTCATGCGGTCTCCAGTGGGAGGGTGCGGCGGATGCGGGCGTCCAGGTTCATCTGGGTGTTGAGGCGCAGGGAGATCATCAGAGCCAGCGTCAAGGTGAGTGGCAGGGCGGGGACGCCCGCCAGCAGGTCATTGCCCAGCAGGAGTGGCAAGGCGACGATCAGGCTCAGGGTCAGGTCGCGCCAGCGGTCGCGCCGTACCGGGTGCAGGCGCGCGGTGGCCAGCACGAGCAGCAGGACGCTGGTGCCGAACAGCACGCTCCAACCTCCCTGGCCGGCCAGCGGTGAGCGGGGTTCGAGCAGCAGGAACGTCGCCCCGGCCAGCAGCGCGGCGACCCGCAGCCAGCCCTGCCAGGGGGGCGGAGTCCTGCCCAGCCGGTGGAACTCGTGGACCGTGAGGTACAGGCGTTTCAGGTCGTCGTTCACCCTTTCCGGGTTGCCCAGCACGGCCTTCACGTCGGCGTGTTCCGGCAGGGCCGCGTCGTGCAGGTGTTCCAGCGTGTCGCGGCGCACGCGGGCCGTGACGCCCGCCGGGAGGTCCTGCGTGGCCCGCGTGAGCCAGAGTGCGGCGTTCACGACCCTCCTCCCAGCACGGCCTGCACGGCGCCGACCTGGGCCTGCCAGTCGCGGCGGGTGCGGGTCAGCGCGGCGCGGCCTTTCTCGGTCAGGCGGTATTCGCGGCGGGTGCGGCCGGCGACCTCGTGTTCGCTGCTCTCGATGAGCCCTTCAGCTTCGAGGGCGTGCAGGGCGGGGTAGAGGGTGCCTTCGCGGGCGCGCAGCAGGCCTTCGCTGCGGGTGTTGATGGCCTGGGCGATGGCGTAGCCGTGTTCCGGCTGGCGGTCGAGGACGGCCAGGATGAGCAGGCGGAGTTGCTCGCGGGCGTTCATGTCTGCACGATACCTCTGGTTTGGATGCATCTCAAGTCGAGGTATCGTGCCTGTCCGTCAGGCCTCCGGCAGCCCGTAGGCGCGGCGGGTGTTCGCGTCGGTCGCGGCCTCCAGTTCCTCCGGACTCAGGCCGCGCAGGGCCGCGATGAACTCCAGTGTGTGCCGCACGTAACCGGGCCGGTTGGGTTTGCCGCGTTTGGGCACGGGCGCGAGGAAGGGCGCGTCGGTCTCCAGCAGCATCCGCGTCAGGGGCAGGTCCCGGGCCGCCGCCTGGATCTCCTGCGCGTTCTTGTACGTCGTGTTCCCCGCGAAGCCGAAGTACGTGTGCTCACCCCGCTCCAGGCCGAAGCGCAGCAACTCAGCGTGACCGCTGAAGCAGTGGAGGATCACCGGCACGTCCGGCCACGCGCGCAGCACGTCCATCACGCCCCGGTGCGCGCTGTCCTGCCCGGCCTTGTCCCGCGTGTGAATGACCAGCACCTTCCCGCTGCGCCGCGCGAGGTCCAGCTGCCACTCGAACGCCGACACCTGCGCGGCGCGTTTCGTGTCGTCCCAGTAGTCGTCCAGGCCGCTCTCGCCGATCCCGACCACGCGCGGGTGGGTCAGCAGGGCCTCGATCTGCGCGCGGGCCTCCGGGCTGTCCTCGTCCGTGTCTGTCGGGTGCAGGCCCACCGTCGCGTACACGTCCCCGAACTGCTCGGCCAGCGCCACCGCGTTCCGCGCGTGCTCGGGGCTCGCGCCGATGCAGACCATGGCACTCAGGCCCAGCTCGCCGCGCGTCCCCGCCGGATCGTCGATGTAGTCGAGGTGCGTGTGCGAATCGATCATGCCGCCCAGCCTAGCGCCGCTTTCCCCCTGATCCCACCTGCGCCCCATCACTCTCATGAGGGCCCCGCGCTAGAGTGCGACCCGTGCAGAAAGTCGGTTTGTACGCGCTGCTGGGCATCATGGCGTTCGCCCTGATCTTCGCCCTGCTGCCCACCCCGGGCCTCGACGCCAGCCAGTCCGGCGCGCGGCTCAGCGGCGTGCAGCTGCGCCTGTACCCGTCCGGCGACCCCGACGCCACCTGGAGTTTCAGGGCCGCCGACGTCCGCAACGACCCCCTGAACGGCCTGACCACCCTGACCGGCATCACCGAAGGACAACGGCTCCTGAAAGAACGTGTGGGCGGCAAATTCACCGGACGCGAGACGCTGGACGCCACCCTGACCACCCCGGACCTGACCATCGACGATCAGGACACCATGACCACCCGTCAGGCCCGCATCACCCTGGTGCAGCAGTGTGCCGACATCGACCTGAGGGGCACCGAACAGGACCCCGTGAAGATCGAACAGGGCCAGGGCTTCAGCGCGACGGAAGCCAAGATCGACTCCACCAGCCTGACCGGCACCATCCGCGACCTGAAGATGACCTTCGACTTCAGCATCCTGGATGCCTCGCCGAAGTCCAAATACTCCATTCCCCTAGACCCGACCGAGACCTGCCGTGACGGCAAGCGCGTCCCCCTCACCTGATCCCGTCAAGGAGACCCCCATGAAGAAAACGACCTCACTGCTGGCCCTCCTCGCCCTGACCGCCCCCGTCCTGGCCCAGACCGACGCGGGCAAACGCCTCATCACCATCGAGGGCGCCCCGCGTGGCGACGTCCGCAACGGACCCCTGACCTTCACCGGGAACCCCGTCAAGGCCAGGGTCAGCACGCTGAACATCGAGGCCTCCCAGGCCGTCCTGGCCGCCCCCAAGGGCACCGCGCTGATCGAGGCGAAAGGCAAGCGCACCACTGACTTCACCGGGAACGTCAAGGTCGTCCGCGGCCGCCTGACCGCCACCGGGAACGCCCTCGTGTACAGCGAGGCCACCGGGCAGGGCGTCCTGAACGGTAGTGCCAGCGCCACCTTCACGCCCGACAAGACCGACGGCGACACCGTGACCATCAAGGCCGCGCAGATGAGCCTCGACGTGGACAACGACCGCTCCACCAGCACGGGCGGCGTGACCCTGTCCAACGGCGTGCAGAACGGTAAGGCCGACAAGCTCGTGTTCGACGAGCAGCGCGAACTGGCCCTCCTGACCGGCAGCCCCAGCCTCACCCGCGCCGCGAAGGCCAACCAGAAGGAACTGATCATCACCGGGCAGGAAGTCCGCGCGCTGACGAAGACCAAGACGCTGTACGTGCGCGGCGGCGTGAAACTCGTGCAGGGCACCACCACCACCACCGGGGACGCCGTGTACTACGACGACAGGAAGAACGTCGCGTACGTCGTCGGGAACGCCGTCAGCGTGGACAGCAAGAGCAAGGTGACCGTCAAGGCCCCCGCCAGCGGCTACCTGGAGCAGCGCACCGACCTGGCCCGCGTGCGCGCCCTGAACGCCGCGTACAAGATCCCCACCGATCAGTTCAAGCTCACCGGCGAGAAGTAAACTCTCTGGTATGCCACGCTCCCGCCTGACCGCCGCGCTCCTGACCGCGCTGCTGTGTGGCGGGAGCGTTCTGACACCCGCCGCAGCTCAGCAGGACGGCACCCAGCCCGGCGGCACGATCAGTCCCGGTCCGGTGCCCACGGACCCGACCACGACTGACCCGCCCACGACAGATGCGGCCCCCACCGATGCGAACCCCACGGACACGCCGCAGGACGCGCCGGAAGCCGGAGCGGAGCAGTCCAGCCTGACCCTGGTGCGCCGCAGCGAGAAGGACGGCAAGGACCGCCCGATCGTCATCGTCCGCACCGGGACCAGCGACGAGACCGGCATCTTCGCCTTCTGCCAGCCGCTCGGGGATGATCCGCCCGAGACGCCCACCCTGGCCGTGTTCAGCGAGACCGGTGCGGGCGGCGTGCAGATCACCATCGACAAGAACGTGATCCGCGTGCCGCTGGCGGTCGTGACCCAGCTGCCCCCCAGGGACGGGCAGGAGGGCAGCGACGGGCGCGTGGAGGCCAGCGCCGGGACCGCCCGCTTCCTGAACGCCGAGGAGGTCCCGGAGAACACCACGGACCGCCTCACGCGCTGCGAGGTGCAGGCCACCCCGAAGCCCGCGCCAGACACCGTGATCGTCACGCAGGGCCGCACGGAACTGCGCGGCCAGAAGCTCGTGTACGACAGTGCCGACGGCATCGCCCGCATCGACGGCCCCGTGACCTTCACCCGCAGCAGCGACAAAGACCCCCTGACCGGCAAGAGCGACCGGATCGAGGTCAGCGTGGACGACGAGAAGACCACCCTGGTCGGGAACGTCGAACTGAAGTCCAGCGGGGGCCGCACCAGCCGCGCCGCCCGCGTCGAGTACGACGACACCCGCAACGTCGCGCGGCTGTACGGCACCGCCGAGCAGCCCGCCGAGAGCGTCCAGGGCGGCGACAAGCTGCGCGCCGGGGTGATCGTGTACGACCTCGACCGGAACGAGGTGTACGCCGAGAAGGCCGAGGGGGGCACCATCACCGGCGAGTTCGTCGACGGGCAGGAGGGCAGTGGCAATGCCACCCCCGCCGCACCGACCCCACCCAGGCGACCCTGACAGCGGTTGCTTGCTCTGCTCGGTTCAGAGGCGTTGAGGGGATGCCTCAACGCCTCTGAACACCGCCCTGAAAACGGGTCAGTTCCCGATGGCCCGCCGGGCCTTCAGGAGCACCTCGGCGCTGCGGTGCAGGGCGTCCTGCTCGTCCGGGGTCAGGGCGGGCAGCACGGTGTCCAGCACCCCGGCGCGGCCCAGCACGCGCGGCACGCTGAGGCTCACGCCGAACGCAGGGGTGGGGGCGCTGACGGTCAGCACGGCGCGGCGGTCTCCCAGGATGCGCTCGGTGATGCGGGCCAGGGCCGCGCCGATCCCGTAGTACGTGGCGCGTTTCCCGCCGATGATCTGCGCGGCGGCCTCACGGGTGTCCCGTTCGATCTGCGCGCGGATCTCCGGCGTCCACGGGAGGTCACGGGCGTCCATGAACGCCGGGACGGGCAGCCCGGCGACGGTGACGGTGCTCCAGGCGATCACCTCGCTGTCCCCGTGCTCGCCCAGCACGTACCCGTGGACGTGCGTGGCGTCCACCCCGGCCCGTTCGGCGATCAGGTGCCGCAGCCGCGCGGAGTCCAGCACGGTGCCGGACCCGATCACGGCGTGATCCGGCGCGAGCGTGACACTCAGGTCCGTCAGGACGTCCACGGGGTTCGTGGCGATCAGCAGGGCCGCGCCGGGCGCGGCAGCGGCCACGCGGGGGATCAGGTCGCGGAAGATCGCGGCGTTCTTCTGCGCGAGGTCCAGGCGGGACTCGCCGGGTTTCTGGTTGGCGCCCGCCGCGACGATCACGACCTCGCTGCCGTGCAGGTCCTCCAGTGGGCCGCTGCGGACGCGGGCACCGTGACTGACGGGCGCGGCGTGCGCGATGTCCTGCGCCTCGGCGCGGGCACGGTCCCCGTCCAGGTCGGTCAGGAGCAGGTCGCTGCACGAGCCGCGCAGCGTCAGGGCGTACGCGGCGGTCGCGCCGACCAGCCCCGCGCCGACCACGCCGACCTTCACGTCACTGACCTGCCCGGACGGTCAGGACCGGGATGGGGCTGCGCGCCACGATCTTCTCGGCGGTGCTGCCCACGAAGAAATGCTCGATGGCGCCCTGCGCGTGCGTGCCCACCACGATCAGGTCCGCGCCCCACGCGCGCGCGGCGTCCAGCAGTCCCGTGACTGGATCGCCGACCATCAGTTCGTGTTCCTCGCCGATCATCAGTTCGCGGGTCAGGCGCTGCGCGTCGGCGTCCTCCAGGGTGTGCAGCAGCGTCGGGTCGGGCAGGGCGGGGGTCACGCCGCCCATCAGGTCCGGCGCGGCCGTTACGCGGGCGTCCGTGACGTGCACCAGCCGCCGGGTCGCGCCGGGAAACCGCGCGCGGGCCAGTGTCAGCGCCGCCGCCGAGGACGCCGAGAAGTCCACGCCCACCAGGACGCGCTGGAAGCCGGTGGTGCCGTGCAGGTCAGGGGAGTCGGTCATGTCTTTGAACCTACACCCGCCCCCGCCGGGACCACCGGGCGCATGAAGACCGCTTAAAGGCCCGCGGGGTCAGTTCAGCAGGGTGGGTTCGCCGGGTGCGTCCCAGCGCAGTTGCCGCCGCCCGGCGTGCTTGGCGGCGTACAGGCGGCGGTCCGCGAGGTCCAGCAGCCCGGCGACGCTGTCCGCCTCGTGCGCCAGGACCGCCCCGGCGCTGAACGTCACCTCGGGCAGCGGGGCGGGCAGGCGCAGCGGCAGCCCGTCGAGCCGCGCGGTCGCGGCGTGCGCCTCCTGCGCGCCGCTGCAGGGGATCAGCAGCACGAACTCCTCGCCGCCCCAGCGGGCGATCAGCGTGTCGGCGCGCAGCACCTGCCGCAGCGCCGGACCCAGCGCGCGCAGCACCTCGTCCCCGACCGCGTGCCCGTACGTGTCGTTCACCTGTTTGAAGTGATCGAGGTCCAGCAGGATCAGCGTGAAGCCCGCGTGCTCGCCGCGCAGCAGTTGCGCGTGCATCAGGTGCAGGCGGTCCAGGGCCGCGCGGCGGTTGGGCAGCCCGGTCAGCGGGTCGGTCAGGGACGCCTGCTCGAAGGTCACGGCGTCCTGCTGGAACGTCGTGATCTGCTGCCCGAAACTGCTGGCCATGCCGATCACGATGGTCGTGCATGCCAGGTACGCCAGCAGGCTCAGGTCGTGCGTGGGCCGGGACGCCACCAGCGCCGCGAACGCCATGAACCCCGCGAGGCTCGCGGGGGCCGCCACCCGTAGCGGCAGCAGTCCGAACCACAGCGCGACCATGATCAGGAACGACAGGAACGACCCGGTGCCGATCTCCGCGGCGCGCAGGAGCGGCACGAATTCGGCGGTGGTGGACACGCTCACCACCGTGACGATCAGGCCGCTCAGGCGCGCGGTGGGCCAGCGCAGCCATACCAGCGCGGCCACCACCCACGCCGACACCAGCATGCCCAGCGTGAAGGCCGCCGCGTTCGCCCAGTCGCGCCGCAGCAGCTGCTCGGCCACGATGAACACGTGCGCGGCGACCGACCCGCCGGCCGCGGTCAGGTACGCGCGGCGGCGGACCCGCTCCACGCGGCTGATGGCGGCGTCATTCCGGGGCATCCATCCACAGCATGACCCGCCGCGCCCACGGAAATCTGACGCGGCCCGGCGTGAATCCTGTTCCCGCGTCCTTCAGCGGACCTTGAGGCTCGGCGGGGTCCCCCCGGTCGCGGCGCGTACACTCCGGTCATGCAACTCCAGAGCTTCGGCGCGGCCCTGACCGTCACCGGCAGCATGCACCTCCTGAGTGCGGGCGGGCAGCGGGTCCTGATCGACTGCGGCCTCTTCCAGGGGAACGACGACCTGGAGGCCCGTAACCGCGAGGGCTTCCCGTTCGACGTGCCGGGCCTGGACGCCGTGATCCTCACGCACGCGCACCTCGACCACGTGGGACGTCTGCCGCTGCTGGCGAAACTCGGGTACCGCGGGCCGGTGTACTGCACGGCGCCCACGGCGGGCCTCGCGGAGACGGTGCTGCTCGACAGTGCGCGGCTGCAGGTGGACGGTTACCGGCACGACCTGCGCCGCGCCCGCCGCCAGGGGATTCCCGACGATCAGGTGCCCCCACCCTTGTACGAGGAGGAGGACGTGCACCGCGCGCTGGCGCTCCTGCGCCCCCACCTGACGTTCGGGGAGACCACCCGCGTCGTGGGCCTGAAGGTCACGCCCGAGCGGGCCGGGCACATCCTGGGCAGCGCGTACCTCCTGATCGAGAGCAGCGAGGGCCGCCTGATCATGAGCGGCGACCTGGGCAACCGCGAGAGCGGCCTGCAGCTGGACTTCACGCCCCCACCCCACGCGGACGCCGTGGTCATCGAGACCACCTACGCCAACCGCACGCACCGCCCCTGGCCCGCCACCCTGGCCGAGTTCCGCGACGCGCTGCGCGACTCGGTGCGGCAGGGCGGGAAGATCCTGATTCCCAGCTTCGCCATCGAGCGCACGCAGACGATCCTGCACACCATCAAGAGCCTGATGGACGCCGGGGAGGTCCCGCGCATCCCGGTGTTCCTGGATTCCCCGATGGCGGCCCGCGCCACGCACGAGTACTTCGAGTTCGGCGACGAACTCATCCCCGAGGTCCGCGACGCCCTGCAGGCCGGCGAGGACCCCTTCCGGCCCAGTACGCTGCACGTGGTCCCCACCAGCGCCGAGTCGCAGCGCATCAACCGGTACGACGGCCCGGCGATCATCCTGGCGGGGAACGGCATGATGACCGGCGGGCGCATCCAGCACCACCTCAAGCACCACCTGTGGAAGCCCAGCACCAGCCTGATCAGCGTGTCCTACCAGTCTCCCAGCAGCCTGGGCGGGCGGATCGTGACCGGCGCGGACCACGTCCGCATCATGGGCGAGGAGATCGCCGTGAAAGCCCACGTGCACACCATCGGCGGGTTCTCCGCGCACGCCGATCAGGACGACCTGCTGGCCTTCCTGAGCACCACCGGCACCCCGCACGTGTGGCTGGTGCATGGCGAACCGGACGTCATGGCGTCGTTCCTGCCGGTCCTCGCGCAGCGCGGCCTGAAGGGCGACCTGATGCCCGACCGGCAGCCCATGAACCTGACCGGCCCCGGCTTCCCGCAGGGCCTCCCGCCCGGCTTCGACGATGCTCCCACGCGCGGCGCGCACGCCGAGGCGGGCGAGTAGGGGACAGACGGGCGGAACAGCCCTGGGCGTTTTCATGCAGAGCGGCTACTCTGAAGGTCCATGAAACGCGCGCTGCCCCTGCTCCTGCTCGTCCTGACCGCCTGCGGCTCCAAGTCCATCGAGGGCGTCCAGACCTTCACGTATGCCGCCGGGGACCACCGCAGCGGCTCGCTGGTGTACGCCGAGAACCCCCCGGCGGGCGGCCCGCACAACCCCGCGTGGCAGAACTGCGGCGTGTACGACCGCCCGCTGTACAACGAGTACGTCGTGCACAGCCTGGAGCACGGCGCCGTGTGGATCACCTACCGCCCCGACCTGGACGCCGCCCAGGTGGACACTCTGAAGAAACTCGTCGAGGGGCGCCCCTACACCATCCTCAGCCCCTACGAGGGCCTGGACACCCCGGTCGCCGCGAGCGCCTGGGGCGCGCAGCTGAAGGTCGACAAGGCCGACGACAGCCGCCTGAAGGCCTTCCTGGACAAGTACGAGCAGGGCGCCACCGCCCCGGAACGCGGCGCGTCGTGCAGCGGCGCGTACGGCGAGACCCGCTGAGCGCAGCAGACACGGAGAACGGCCCCGCCTGTACAGCGGGGCCGTTCTCGTTCACGCGTTTAGCGCTGTTCCTCGTCGTCGAAGTACTCGAAGCGGAACGTGCCGATCTCCACGGTGTCGCCCTCGCGCGCCCCGGCGCGTTTCAGGGCGTTGTACAGGCCCTGGCGCTTGAACACGTTGCCCAGGTACTCGGCGGCCTCGTCCATGAAGCGCGAGAAGCGCACGATGCGTTCCTCGAAGCCCCCGCCGTACACCGCCCAGACCCGCTCGGGCTGACCGTCGTTGATGATGCCCACGCCCTTGGCGGCCGGATCGATGCGGAACTCGATGCGCAGGGGTTCCTCGCGAACGGTGTCGGACTCGATCTCCAGCGCGTTGTTCTGCGCCCACAGTTCGCGGTCCGGGAGCATCTGGAACACCGCCTCGCGCAGTTCCGGCAGACCCTCGCCGCCTTTGGCACTGACCTGCACGACCGGCAGGCCGTACTGAGCGAGTTCATCCACGACCATCGCCGCGAGGTCCTCGTCGGTCAGTTCCACCTTGTTCAGCGCGATCAGCGACACCTGATCCAGCAGCGTCGGGTCGTAGGCGCGCAGCTCGGCCTGCAACTGACGCAGTTCCTCGACCGGGTTGCGGGTCACGTCCAGCACGTACACGAGCAGGCGCGTGCGGCTGATGTGCCGCAGGAACTCCAGGCCCAGGCCCTTGCCCTCGCTGGCGCCCTCGATGATGCCGGGGATGTCCGCCAGCGTGAACCGCTCGTCCAGCGGGCTGCCGTGCGCGTCCACGCGGTCCACGACGCCCAGGATGGGCGACAGGGTCGTGAACGGGTAGTCCGCGATGGCCGGGTTCGCGCGGGACAGCGCCGCGAGCAGGCTGCTCTTCCCGGCGTTCGGGTAGCCGACCAGGCCCACGTCCGCGATCAGGCGCAGTTCCAGCCGCACGCGGCGCTTCTGGCCGGGCGTGCCCAGCTCCGCGAAACGCGGCGCCTGACGGGTGCTGCTCACGAAGGTGCTGTTCCCGCGCCCGCCGAAGCCGCCGCGCGCGATGACCTTCTCCTGCCCGACCCGCACGAGGTCCGCGATGACCTTCCCGGTCGTCTCGTCGAACGCGGTCGTGCCGACGGGTACGTCGATGAAGATGTCCTCGCCGTCCCCGCCCTGACGCAGGCGGCCCTCGCCGTACGCGCCGTTCGGGGCCTTGAACTTGCGGCGGCCCACCAGACGCTCCAGCGACTCGACGCCCTCGATGGCGCGCAGGATGATGCTGCCACCCCGCCCGCCGTGCCCGCCGTCCGGGCCACCCTTCTCCATGTACTTCGCGCGGTGGAAGGACATGCTGCCGTCCCCGCCGTTCCCGGCCGCCACCTCGATATTCAGGACGTCACGAAACGCCACTGGCCTCACCTCCCTTGGGGCAAGGCGCGTGTGCGTCCCCGCCCGGCACCACTGCTGGGTGCCACTGTACGACGCCGCCCCACGTGGGGGCAGCAGCAAAGGAGCGCCCGACCCGTCAACCGGGCTGAGGCGCTCCCGCGAAAGAACCTGCCGCGCTGATCAGTCAGCGGCGGCGGCGGTGGGCACTTCGATGCTGATGAAGCGGCCCTTGTTGCCACGGTTGCTGAACACGACCTTGCCGCTCTCCAGGGCGAAGAGGGTGTGGTCGCGGCCCATGCCCACGTTCGGGCCGGCCTTGAACTTGGTGCCGCGCTGACGGACGAGGATGTTCCCGGCCAGGACCTGCTCGCCGCCGAACTTCTTCACGCCCAGGTACTTGGGCTGGCTGTCACGTCCGTTCTTGGACGAACCTACGCCTTTCTTGTGTGCCATGTCGGTATCCTCCCTTAGCCCTTGATGCCCAGGATCTTGATCGCGGTGTAGTCCTGGCGGTGGCCCGTGCGGCGGCGGTACTGGATGCCGCTCTTGTACTTGCGCACGTAGATCTTCTCGCCACGGCCGTGTGCGACGACTTCGGCGTTCACGGTGAACTTGCCGGCGGCGTCGCCGAAGACGGTCTGGTCGCCGCCCACGAAGATGGGGGTCAGGTCGAGCTTGTCGCCCGCCTCGCCTTTCAGGCTCTCGACGCGGATGACGTCGCCTTCCTGCACGCGGTACTGCTTCCCGCCGGTCTGAATGATTGCAAACATGGTGTTTCCTCCTGCCGCGCGCCCGAGGGATCGCTGCCCTGGGCGGCCTTGGCCTGCTGCACCCGCTCGGCGGGTCACCAAGCAAGTACTGTAACACACCGTTCAGGTATAGGGAACCCGTCCGGGTCCGGCGGATCAGCGCAGACTCGGGGGTGGCAGGCAACGGCGCTCGGCCCGCGCGGGGCGGGGGAGGGCTCTTCGGTTGCGTGCGGGTTCCCGGGTCTGGTGAACGTGTCCTCGCGGTACACGTGGGCTCGCGCGGGGCGAGCCGGGTTCTACTGATCCTCCAGAGTCGCCCTGAGGCAACTGACCGCTGGAGGATAGCACGCGGACCGCCCCGCCCGGTGGGGGACGTGAAAAAAGTCGTGCAGTTCACGTTCCGCTGTCAGATTCCATTCAGAGGCCCGTGGCTATCCTGCACTCATGAGACTGGGTCGCCACACACTGGGCCGCTGGAACCTGCTGGTGCTGCTGGGCAGCGCCCTGGTCACCACGGCCCTGGGGCTGGCTACGCAGCCGCTCGCGGCGCAGACGACCACCGCCGCCGCCAGCGCCTACCGGCAGGGGCAGTTCCAGCAGGCCGAGCGGCTCCTGGCAGGCGTCGCGGACGAGGGCCTGCTGGTCGACGCGGACGCGCTGGTCATCCGCGGGGGTTCGCGCGCTACCAGACCGGGCAGTTCGCGGCGGCCCGGCAGGACTTCCAGGCGGTCCTGGACCGCAGCCCCCGCTACGCGGACGCCTGGTACGGGCTGGCGCTCGTGGCGCGGGCGCAGGGCCGCGCCGCCGAGGCCCTGACCCTCAACCGCGAGGCGCTGGCGATCGATCCGGGCCGCGCCGACCTGCAGCAACTCCAGGCGAGCCTGAGTGCGGCGCAGGTCATGGCTGACGGGCAGTAACGCTCGTGAACCGGCCTGCGGGCTGGGGCCGCGTGCAGCCCATGTGGCGCGAATTCCAGCTGCTGCCGTTCACCGGCATGGCGCTGGGCATCAGCGTGACCCTGACCGTCACGATGATCGTGTTCACGTACCTGCTGTTCCTGAACCTGTTCGCGCAGTCGTTCACGCGGTCGCTGCTGGTCGTGCTGCTCGTGCTGGGCGTCGTGAGCCTCACCCTGCTGCTCCTGACGGTCACGCAACTGCTGTACGTGACCGTCACCGCCCGCCGCGACGCGCTGACCGAGACGCAGGTCCTGGAGTGGCGCGCCCGGCTGGAGGCCTTCCTGGCGGGCGCGCCCGCCCCGGCGGGGCTGGACCCGCTGGGCGTGCGGGCCCTGCTGCGCCTGCGCGAGGAGGTCGGTGACGCCGACGGCGCCCGCCTGAGCGCGCTGTACGACACGCTGGGCCTGCGCGCCCACGACGAGCGCGTCGCCCGGCGCGGGCGGGGCAGTAGCGAACGTTCCCTGGCGCTCGAACGGCTCGTGACCGTCCAGGACCCCCGCAGCCTGCCGGTCTTCCTGGCGCTGCTGGGGGAAACCAGCACCTCGCTGCGGCTGCTGGCGCTGCTGGGCGTCACGCGACTCGCGCGCGGCGGGCAGGCGGTCCCCGCGGCGCTGCTGCCGGCACTCACGTCGGGGCGATTCTCGACGCAGCAGGTGCGCGAGGCGCTGTGCCTGATCGGCCCCGCCGCCGAACCGCTGGTGCGCGCCCTGGCCGCCGACCCGCGCGACCCCTGGCGGGAACTGGCCGTGGACACCGCCGGGCGCATCGACCCCGGACGGCACGCGGATCTGGTCCCAACGCTGCTGCGCGACGCGAGTCCCGGCGTGCGGGCCGGAGCGCTGCGCCTGTACGCCGGGGCGCACCCGGACAGCGCGCCGCTTCGCCGGGAGGTCTGGCAGCTCAGCCGGGACGCGGCGTGGCCGGTGCGCGCCATGAGCGCCCAGGCGCTGGGAACCTTCCCGCGCCCCCCGGTCCGGACGCTGTGGCGGCTGCTGGGCGACCCGAACTGGTGGGTGCGGCACCACGCGGCCCGCGCGCTGCAGCGCAGCCGGGCGGGCCGCGCCGCGCTGGGCGCCGCCGCCCTGAACCACCCGGACCGCTTCGCGCGTGACATGGCCCGCGCCACCTTGCCGCAGAATGAACCTGCCGCATGAACCTCACGGTCGTCGAATTCCTGTTCCTGGTGTACTTCGCGCTGATGAACGTCGGGTACGCCATCGGGCTGACGACCACCGTGCGCCAGCTGGCGCTGAGCATGCGCCGCCACCAGACGCTGCGCTTCGACGCGCTGCTGCTGGGGCAGACGCATAAACCCATCTCGCTGCTGGTGCCCGCCTACAACGAGGAGGCGACCATCGAGGCCAGCGTGCAGTCCTTCCTGAACCTCCGCTACCCGCAGTTCGAGGTGATCGTCGTGAACGACGGCAGCCGCGACGGGACCCTGGACGTCCTCTCGCGGACCTTCGACCTGCACCCCGCGCACATGGTCGTCCCGCTGACCATCCCCACCAAACCCGTGCGCGGCACGTACCGCAGCGCCCGCGAGGACCGCCTGATCGTCATCGACAAGGAGAACGGCGGGAAGGCCGACTCGCTGAACGTCGCCATGCAGTACGCCCGCTACCCGCTGTTCTGCGCGCTGGACGCCGACAGTCTCCTGGACGAGGAGGCGCTGCTGCGGGTCGCGCGGCGCTTCGCGGACGACGACAGCCTGCTCGTCGTGGGCGGCACCGTCCGCCCCCTGAACGGCGCCGTGTTCAAAGGCGGGCGGATCGTGGACCTGCACCTGCCCCGCACTGCCGTCGAACGCTTCCAGATCGTCGAGTACATCCGCGCGTTCCTGGTGGGCCGCACCACCCTCAGCGCCTTCGGACTGCTGCTGATCATCTCCGGCGCGTTCGGCCTGTTCCGCCGCGACGTGGCCCTGCAGGTCGGCGGGTACGCGCACGACACCGTCGGCGAGGACATGGAACTCATCGTGCGGCTGCACCGCCACGCGCGCGAGCAGCGCCGCCCCTACGCGATCACGTACGTCATCGACCCGATCTGCTGGACACAGGTGCCCGATACCTGGAACCTCCTGCGAAGGCAGCGGGACCGCTGGCAGCGCGGCCTGATCGAGGCCCTCTGGAAGCACCGCCGCATGTTCCTGAACCCCCGCTACGGCCGCATCGGACTGGTATCCATGCCGTACTACGTGTTCTTCGAGGCCCTCGCGCCCGTCATCGAACTCACCGGGTACGCCCTGGCGATCGGTCTGGTCGTCACGGGCAAATTCAGCGCGCCGTTCGTGGCGCTGTTCTTCCTGCTGGCCATCGCGTACGGCACCCTGATCTCCTTCAGCGCCCAGAGCGTCGAGGTGTTCCTCCGGCAGCGCATCTCCCGGCCCGGCGACCGCCTGCTGCTGCTGGGCTTCGCGCTGCTGGACAACCTCGGCTTCCGGCAGTGGACCCTCCTGATCCGCTTCTGGGCGACCCTGACCGGCCCGCTGCGCGCCGGACAGTGGGGCAAGATGGAACGCCGCCGCATCGACACCGGCACCCCCCCCACGCCACCCCCCGACGCGGGCGAGCCCCCCCGGAACCCGGACCCCACCTGACCCGTACCTGCGGGCGTGATCACCCGAGTCCGGGCCGTATGGCGCGACGCGCTGGCCCTGCTGTTCGCCCTCAATGACCGCCGCACGCCCGCGGGCGCGAAACTCATGGCCGCCCTGGCGCTGGCCTACGCGCTGCTGCCCCTGGACCTCCTGCCGGACCTGACCCCCATCCTGGGCGTCGCCGACGACATCCTGATCGTCCCGACCCTGCTGGCCCTCGCCGCCCGCACCCTCCCCGCGCCCGTCCTGGCGCAGGCGCAGACCCGCAGCCTGAGCGTCCAGCGCCGCCTGCCCTGGCTGATCCCCGCCGCCGCACTGACAGTCCTGACCCTGCTCAGCCTGCTCGGCTGGACGATCTGGCGCGCCCTGGGGGGCTGATTGTCAAGCGCATCTGACCGGCATTCCAGCTGAGGAATCACTAGCATGAGCGCCGTATGAAAAAACTTGCTCCCCTGCTGCTCCTCGCGCCTCTCGCCCTGGGCTCCTGCGGCCTGTTCAACCGCGCCCCCAAACCCGTCACCACCGCGGGCGGCACCCTGATGGACGCCAAGGTGACCTACGACGCCAGCGGCAACGCCACCACCACCTACACCGCCTGGAGCGGCGGTGCGGGCAAGGTCACGTTCAACATGCTGGACAACACGACCCAGGCGCCGGTCAAGACCGGCGAAACGACGCTGAGCGCAGACGGCAAATTCAGCTTCGCCAGCCTGCCCACCCCCAAGGACAGTGACCTGACCGGCTTCGAGAACTCCGGCACGCCCAGCGAATGCACGGGCAAGATCGAGATCAGCGACATGGCCGTCCGGGGAGCCTCGCCACTCCTGCTGACCGACGCCACTGCGGACGTCATCGTCGCTCCCATGAACGTCACCGGGACCACCGATGCCGCGGCCACACTGTTCTACGTCGACCGTAACGCCAAGCTGAGTGGTAAGGAGACGTGCACGTACTCCAACCCGACCTCCACGTACATCACCGAGTACAACGTCAGCCTGGTCAAGGGATGGAACTGGGTCACGCTCAAGATCACCCAGGACAAGACCACCCGCACCTTCAGTGTGACGAACGGCATCGCGGCGAACCTCAAATGGGCGCAGCGTATCGAAACCGCTCAGCCGATGAGCCTCCCCACGCTGGGGCGCCCCTTCACCCTGCGCTGAGCGCCTCCACCGTCGCCGCCCCTGCCGCTCCGGTGGGGGCGGTTTTACGTGCCGTTAACCGGCCCGCTTACACTGAGGTTCATGAGACTGCTGCTCGTGGAGGACGACGCCCGCATCGCGCAGCCCACCGTGGAGGCGCTGCGCGAGGCCGGGTACGCCGTCACCTGGGCGCAGACCGGCCCGGAAGGGCTGGAACAGGCCGCGCTGGGCGAGTACCCGCTGGTGATCCTGGACGTGATGCTGCCTGGTATGGACGGTTTCGCCGTGGCGCGCGAGCTGCGCGAGCAGGGCGTGGAGTCCGCGATTCTGTTCCTGACGGCGCGCGGGGAACTGACCGACCGGGTGGAGGGCCTGGACCTGGGCGGGGACGCGTATCTGGTCAAGCCGTTCGCGGTGCCGGAACTGCTGGCGACCCTGCGGGCCCTGTCGCGCCGTGAGCGGGGGTCGGGTGCGCCGCGCGTGGCGTTCGCGCAGGGGCGCGGCACGCTGGACACCGTGGCGCGCACCGTCACCTGGGACGGCGCGGAGGTGGCTGTGACGGGCCGCGAGTACGCGCTGCTGGAGGTCCTGTCGCAGTCGCCGGAACGCTGGTTCACCCGTGAGGACCTGATCGACCGCGTGTGGGGCCCCGAGTTCGACGGCGAGGCCCGGATCGTGGACGTGTACGTGCGCTACGTGCGGCGCAAGCTGGCGCCCGAGGCGATCACGTCCGAGCGGGGACGCGGCTACCGCGTGGAACGCTGAGCGGGGCAGGGGAGGAGAGATGCGACTGACGCTCCGGGCGCGGCTGGCGCTGTGGGCGGCCCTGGCGACCGGCGTGGCGGTGCTGCTGGTCGCGGGGGGCCTGTACTGGTCCGTGAACGGGTTCCTGCGGCAGGCGCAGGAGCAGCGGGTCATGAGTGTGTTGGGGGCCGTGCAGGGCCGCGTGGAGGGGCTGCTGCGGCCCCGCCCGTCGGACGACCTGCTGGGATCGGTGCTGGGTGTCCAGCAGATCAGCGTCTCGCAGGCGGACCTGGAACGCATCGCGGACGACGTGGACCGCCGGGGCGTGGACCTGCGCGTGATCGCCCGGCAGGCGGGTGGGCTCGCGTCGGTCGGCACGCCCAGCTTCCCGTCCGGGGTGCCCGTGACCCTGGGGGCGGGGCTGCACCTGACGGGCACGCACCTGATCCTGGAGCGGCCCCTGCGCGGCGCGTCGTTGCAGATTGCGCTGGACGCCCGTTCGCTGCGCGAGGCGCGTGAGGCGTTCCTGCGCGCGCTGGTCGCGCTGGTGCCGCTGGCGCTGCTGCTGTCCCTGCTGGTCGGCTGGGTGGTGGCTGGGCGGCTGCTGCGGCCCGTGCGGGCGCTGGAGGGCGCCGCGCACGCCATCGGGGAGGGCGGGGACCTGCGCCGCCCCCTGCCCGGCGCGGGGGAAGGGGACGAACTGGCGCGGCTGGCGCTGACGCTGCAGCGCAGTTTCGCGCACCTCGCGGACGCCCGGGACCGCGAGCAGGGCTTCCTGCGGGCTGCCGCGCACGACCTGCGCTCCCCGCTGGCGGCCCTGACCGCGCGGGTCGAGGGGACCCTGGCCCGCGACCGCGACGCCGAGCGCTACCGCGCGGACCTGCGCGAGATCGGCACGGACATCACGCGGCTGTCCACCCTGGCGAACCACCTGCTGCTGCTGGCGCGGGACCCGGCGGCGGTGCAGCGCGCCCCGGTGCCGCTGCGGGACCTCGCGGCGGACGCCGTGGACCGCGCCCGGGAACTCGACCCACTGGCCGACGTGGACCTCGACGGCGCGGAAGCCGTCACGGTGTCCGGGGACCGGGTGCTGCTGGGGCAGGCGATCTGGAACCTCACCACGAACGCCGTGCGGCACGCGCCGGGCGCGACCGTGCTCGTGCAGGTGCGCGCGGTGCCGGGCGGCGCGGCCGTGACCGTGCAGGACGACGGTCCCGGCGTGGACGCCGCCACCCTGGCCCGCCTGGGTGAGGCCTTCTACCGCCCGGACGCCAGCCGCACCGCCGACGCGTCCGGCACCGGCGGGCACGGGCTGGGGCTGGCGCTCGCGCGGCACGTGGCAGGGCTGCACGGCGGCACGCTGGAGATCGGCAGCGCGCCCGGCGCGGGCTTCCGCGTGACGCTGCACCTGCCGGGGTAGGCTGGACGGTCTGCTACTCTGTGCGGCAATGAACAGTTCAGTGCCGCGCTGGAGTGCCGTCGTGCTGGGCGGCGGGGACCCCGGCGACCCCTTCGCCGCCGCGCACGGCGTGAACGTCAAACCCCTCATTCCCGTCGCGGGCGCCCCGATGGCCCTGCACGTCCTGCGGGCCCTGCGCGGCAGCGACCGCGTGGGCCGCGTGGCGTACGTCGGCCCCACCACGCCCGACCTCGACGCGCTGATCGACATCCGCGTGACCGACCACGGCACCCTGCTCAGCAACCTCGAAGCCGGGGTGGAGGCCCTGCGCGACCTGGGCCTCGCCCCGGGCGAGCGGGTGCTGGTCGTCACCGCCGACGTGCCCATGCTGCGCCCGGAGGAGGTCCGGGACGTGCTGGACAGCGCCCCCGACGCCGGGCTGGTGTACCCCGTCGTGCGGCGCGAGGTCTGCGAGGCCGCGTACCCCGGCGTGAAACGCACCTACGCCCGCCTGAAGGACGGCACGTTCACCGGCGGGAACCTCTTCCTGCTGGACCCGGCATTGATCGGGCAGTTCCTGCCGCGCCTGCGCGAGGTGCTCGCCGCCCGCAAGGCCCCCCTGAAACTCGCCGGGCTGATCGGCTGGGACGTGCTGCTGCGCCTCCTCACGGGCCGCCTGAGCGTGCAGCGGCTGGAGGAGAAGGTGTCCGGGCTGCTGGGCGTGAAGGCCCGCGCGCTGATCACCCCGCACGCCGCCGTCGGCACCGACGTGGACAAGGACGCCGACCTGACCCTGGCCGAGACGCACCTGCGCGTCCCCACCTGAACTGACCGTCCGGACTGAACCGCGTTCCAATCCCGAGAGAAACACTCGGTTTTATCGAGCTGAACGATAAAAATCCTGTCCAGCTTCGCCCTTGCGCCCGTGAGGTGAGGTGTGCATACTGTCCCTCATGCCTCACGTGATCGTTAGCCCCTGCATCGGCGTCAAGGACCAGGCCTGCACGGAAGTCTGCCCGGTGGAATGCATCTACGACGGCGGCGACCAGTTCCTGATCCACCCCGACGAGTGCATCGACTGCGGCGCGTGCGTCCCCGCCTGCCCCGTCAGCGCCATCTTCCCCGAAGAGGACGTCCCCGGCGGCGAGGAAAGCTTCATCGAGAAGAACCGCGTCCACTTCGGCCTCTAAACCACCCACCACAGCGGCGCCTGGATCAACTCCGGGCGCCGCTGCTCCATGCGGTCCCTTATACGGATTCCGTCTGTTTCGTTGACAGATCGGAACACCACCGATCTGCCAACTCCACGCCCGGAACCCGTTTCGCTCCTGCTCGCTCCGCTCGGGTTGAAAGATTTTGCAAACCTTTCAACCGGAGTTCTTATTACAGGCCGTACAGCTCCGTGTACTTCCCACGCAGGTACGCCAGGTAAGGCGCGGCGGTCATGCCCTGCCCGGTCGCGCGTTCCACCAGTTCGTTCGGCGTGAACGTCCGGCCCGGCGCGTACACGTGCTCACGCAGCCAGCCGTGCAGGCGACCGAACTCACCCCGCGCGATGTCCCCGTCCAGGTCCGGGTTCGCCTCCTGGGCCGCCGCGTAGAACTGCGCGCTCAGCACGTTCCCCAGCGTGTACCCCTGGAACACTCCGCCGATCCCGCCGCTGAACCAGTGCACGTCCTGCAGCACGCCGTCCACGTGACTGGGCGCGCGCAGGCCCAGGTTCGCCTCGTACGCCGCGTGCCACGCGTCCGCCAGATCAGCAATGGCCAGCGAGCCGCCCAGCAGCTGCCGCTCCAGCTCGTAGCGCGTGATCACGTGCAGGTTGTACGTCAGTTCATCGGCGTCCGTGCGGATCAGGCTGCGGCGCACCACGTTCACCGCGCGGAACATCTCCTCCTCGGACACGTCGGCCAGCTGCTCCGGGAACGCGTCCCGGAAGCGCCCGAACTGCCCCGTCCAGAACGCCCGCGACCGCCCCACCAGGTTCTCCCACAGCCGCGACTGACTCTCGTGCACCCCGGCACTCACGCCTCCGCCCAGCGGCGTATCCAGCAGGTCCTCCGCCACGCCCTGCTCGTACAGCGCGTGCCCGACCTCGTGCAGCGTCGAGTACAGCGCGTCCGTCGGGTCCGCCAGCTGCGCCCGCGTCGTGATCCGCACGTCCCGCGCGCCCAGCCGCGTCATGAACGGATGCGCCGTCAGATCCTGCCGCCCCCGCGCGAAATCGTACCCGTACAGCGCCCCGACCTCCTCACCCAGCCGCAACTGCGTGGCAATCGGGTACTCGCGCGCCAGGAAGTCCATGCGGGGCGCTGGGGCCGCCGCGACCGCGTCCACCAGCGGCACCAGCGCCGCGCGCAACTCCGCGAACACCGCGTCCACCTGCCCCGCCGTCATGCCCTCATCCGAGGCGTCCACGAAGAAATCCATCGGGTCCGCGAACTCCGGGAAGAACGCCGCGCGCTGCACGCTCAGGTCCAGCGTCCGCTCCAGCAGCGGCACCATCCGCGCCCAGTCGTCCGCGGGCCGCGCCTCCACCCACGCCGCGTACGACTCACCGGCATGCTGCGCCGACGCCCGCACGAACTCCCCCGGCAGGCGCGTCGCCCGCTCGAACTCCCGCCGAGCCACCGCCAGCATCCGCGCCTCCGTGGGATTCAGATCCAGCGCCCCCGCCGCATCCAGCAGGCGCCCATACCCGGCGTCCGTCGCCCGCGCGTGCCGCAAACCCGACAGCAGCGCCCGCTGCCGCGCCCGCCCCGCCGCACCCCCACGCGGCAGGTACGTACTCTGATCCCACCCCAGCAAGGCCCCGATCCCACCCAGGTCCGCCAGCTCCTGCCAGTGCGCCCGCAACGCTGCCCACGTCTCATGCTGTGTCATCCCGCGCAGCCTACCGCGCCCCCAGCCGGATGGCCTGCGCCACCTGGCCGATACGCGGACGACAGCCCGTGCATAAAGCCCGAACGAGCAATCCGGTCGTTGACGTGCTGGACGGCAGAAACCGGGCCGTGCGACAGGGGTTGACGCGGCCTGCATACCGGGGTATCCTTTTCTTATCACCGCCGAAGAAGGCGGGTTTTTTGTTTTTGAGTGTTTCGCGCGTGGTTGCCCCACCCCCCAGCCCCCTCCGCAAGCGGCTCATACGAGTACCCCAGAGGGGCAGGGGGAGCCTACGTTGGCACTGGGCAAGAGTTTTTGCTGCTGCGGTGTGCTCGCAGTGGGCGGTGACGGGTCCGGCTTCGACGCCATCCTGCCGTCACGGTGGAAGGCCCGGACGCTGCGCGTCCGACGGCTCGGGGCCATCTGCGGTCGGCGCGTGGGTGGGCGGTGTGGGCCGCTGATCGACTTATTTTCCGGCGGCTTCGGCCGGGGCTCGGGTCATCTGTGGCGCTGTGCTTTCCCTCTGCGGGCTACCCTGCCCTCATGGATCTCGCTGCTGCCCGCGCTGCCCTGCATTCCACCTCCCGCGTTGCCGTGCTGACCGGCGCGGGCGTCAGTGCCGAGAGCGGCATTCCCACCTTCCGGGACGCGCAGACCGGGCACTGGGCGCGCTTCCGGCCCGAGGACCTCGCCAGTCCGCCCGCGTACCGCCGCGACCCGGACATGGTCTGGGAGTGGTACGCGGGCCGCTACCGCGATGTGCTGGCCGCGCAACCCAACGCAGCACACGACCTGCTGGCGCGGCTGGAGGCGCAGAAAGGCGCGGGGTTCTTCCTCGCCACGCAGAACGTGGACGGCCTGCACTACCGCGCGGGCAGCGGCACGCACGGCGGGCAGGTCGTGGAACTGCACGGCAATCTCCTCAGCGGGCGGGACGAGGTCACGGGGCAGACCTACCCGCTTGCCGCGCCCGCTGAGCTGGTCACGCCGCCCACCTCCCCGCTCGGGAACCGCATGCGGCCCAACGTCGTCTGGTTCGGCGAGTACCTGCCGGAGGACGCCCTGGAAGCCGCGCAGGACGCCTTCGCCGCCGCCGAGGTCGCACTGGTGATCGGCACGAGCGGCGCCGTGTACCCCGCCGCCGGACTGGCTGCCGAGACCTTGCGGCGCGGCGGGATCGCCATCGAGATCAACCCCACCGACACCGAGATCTCGCACCAGATGACCTATGTGGTGCGGGACGTCGCGTCACGTGGCCTCGTCGCGCTGATGGAATGACAGGACACGTGGGAACGCCCCCCGCCCCGGCGCGCATCTGGGGCCTGCTCGCCAGCGAGGCCGACCGCGTGGTGCTGTTCCGGCGCGGCCCCTCCCGCTGGACGCGCGTGTACCTGTGGGACACCGCCACCGATCGCCTGACGCCCGGATCGTGGTTCCAGGGGCGGCTGTATGAGTGGATGAGCGACCTCTCGCCCGACGGCGAGCACCTGCTGTACACCGCGCGGAACGAATCGAAGCGGCAGCAGGCGCTGGCAATGGAACGCTACGGCGTGACCATGTACGACTGGACGGCCCTGTCGAAACCGCCGCAGGTGCACGCCATCGGCCTGTGGAACGCCTCGGACGGCTGGAGCGGTGGCGGCGCGTTCCGGGACTCACGGACGATCATGGTCAACCACACCGACCTGACGAAACAGCAACTGATCCGCCCGCCGGGTTTTGAGGTCCTGCATCCTACGGGCACGTTGCGGGTGGATACCTTCCTCGTCGTATTGAAACGGACGGGTTGGCACGTCACTCATCAGCCGAGACGCTGGATCGGCATGGGTGAAGCTGACCCGTTCACGCTGCGCAAGGGGTCACTGGAACTGAATTTCATCTGTGATCAGCGGTATCACCGCTTCGTCCGGTACCGCTGGCTGGCGGAAGGCCCGGCACCCGATCTGGAGGGTGCCACCTGGGCCGACCTCGACCGTCGGGGGCGGCTGCTGATCGCCCGCGCCGGACGCGTGTTCATCTGGCACGGGGGGCAGGAGACGGAACTTGCGGACCTGAACGCCGACCAGCCGCCCCGTCCGGCTCAGCCCGCGTAGGGGTTGGGGCGCGCGGCCTCCTGCGCGAGCCACTGCGCCCAGGTGCGGCCCACGCCGCTCAGGTCGGGTCGGGTGAGGGGCGTGAAGCGCCGCGCGGCGGGGATCGGCAGGACGCGGGTCCGTGCGCCGGTCGCGTCGGCCCAGGTGCGGGCCAGTTCCGGTAGGGCGATGATCTGCGGGCCGACGATGTCCGGCGCGCGCCCCTGCGGGGCACCCAGCGCGACCTGAGCGATCTGCGCGGCGGCGGCGTGGACGTCCACCGGCTGGAGGGGCAGGCCCGGCAGGGGCAGCAGCGGCGCGCGGGTCAGGCGCGACAGCATGAACGCCACGAACTCATGAAACTGCGTGGCGCGCACCACCGTGAACGGCACGCCGCCCGCCGCGACCAGCGCCTCGACCTGGGTCTTGGCGCGGTAGTACGGGAAGGCCCGCACCTGATCACAGCCCACGATGCTGACGTACACGACGTGCCGCACGCCCGCCTCCCGCGCCGCCGCGAGGAGCACGCCGGTCATCTCGACGTCCGCCTGGGGCCGCGACGGCTGGCTGGCCGCGTGAATGACGGTGTCCATGCCGCGCAGTGCGTCCGCGAGGCCCGCGCCGCTCTGCAGGTCACCCTGCCGGAACGCGGGGCGGGGGTCGGCGTGGCGGGACAGGACGCGCACATCCGCGCGGCCCTCCAGGGCGGGCGTCAGGGCGCGGCCCAGCACGCCGCTGCCTCCGGTCACGAGGATCGTCTTCATGGGGTGGCCTCCAGCGGCGTGGAAAGGGGGAGAGGGTGCGTGGCTGCCCTCAGCAGACGGCATGGCGCGTGGCGGATTGTCCCCCGGCGGGTGTCTGATCGCCCCCACAGTTCTGGGGCGGGAGGGTGCTACGTTCAGGGTGGCCCGCTTCCGGGCGGGCCGACTTCCTTCGGGGTGGGGTGAAATTCCCTACCGGCGGTGATGGCGTGAGCCTCAGCCCGCGAAGCCCGCGCAGACTGCACCACGCGCAGGCCCGATCCCGTGTGAATCGGGGGCCGACGGTCAGAGTCCGGATGAGAGAAGGAGGAACGCTGCCTGCCCCCCAGCAGGTGGCGACAGACCATGTATGAAGTGAATGCTCCACCCCCTGGGGTGGCGGCGGCACTGCCGGTAGACGAGCGGTTCATGACGCTCGCGCTTGAGCAGGCTGCCAGAGGACTGGGCCGCACCGCGCCGAATCCCCCCGTGGGCTGCGTGATCGTGCAAGGCGATCAACTGGTGGGGCGAGGCTTCCACCCGAGAGCCGGTGAGCCGCACGCGGAGGTGTTCGCCCTGCGGGATGCGGGCGAGCGGGCACGCGGCGCCACCGCCTACGTGACCCTGGAACCGTGCAGTCACCACGGGCGCACGCCGCCCTGCGCGGACGCGCTGGTCGCGGCGGGCGTGCGGCGGGTGGTGGTGGCGGCGCTGGACCCGAACCCGCTGGTGGCGGGGCGCGGCGTGCAGCGCCTGCGGGATGCCGGGATCGAGGTCACGGTGGGCGTCCTTGAATCCGAGGCGGTGCGGCAGCAGGCGGGCTTCCGTAGCGCAGTGGTGCGGGGCCGCCCGTGGGTGGTGGCGAAGTACGCCATGACCCTGGACGGCAAGGTGGCCGCGCTGAACGAGAGCAACGGGGCCGTCAGCGGCCCGCAGGCCCGCGAGCGCACCATGCACTGGCGTGACGAGCTGGACGCCATCGCGGTCGGCAGCGGCACGCTGGGCCTGGACGACCCGGCCCTCACGACGCGCGGCGTCCCGGGCGGGCGTGATCCGCGCCCCGTGGTGTTCGACCGCCGAGCATCGAGCAATCCGCGGGCCCGCGCGTGGCGCGACGGCGCGGTCCTCGTGACCGCCCCGGACGCCGACGCGACCGCGCACGAGGCTGCCGGGATCACCGTGCAGCGCGCCGCATCGCTACCGGACGCCCTGAGCGGACTGGCGGGACTGGGCCTCAGCAGCGTGCTGCTCGAAGGTGGCCCCACCCTCCTGAGCGCCTTCTTCGCGCAGGGACTGGTGGACGAGGTGCGGGTCTTCGTGTCCCCGAAACTCCTCGGTGCGGGCCTGAGTCCCCTGACCGGCCCCGCGCGCCCCATGCACGACGCGCAGGCGTTGCGGGACGTGACGGTCGAGACCCTAGGCCCGGACGTGCTGATCACCGGCCTGCTGCACGACATCCCGCGCGTCTGAAGCTTCCTTCCCCGTGGAGGAGCGGCGAGTGCGCCCCTGCCTCCACCCGAGGTCAATACATGTTTACTGGAATCATCGAACAGGTGGGCGTGATTGCCCGCACCACCGAGAACGAGGGGAACCTGACCGTCACCATTCAGCCCGCGCGCATGTGGGCGGACGTCGAACTGGGCGAGAGCATCGCCGTGAACGGCGCCTGCCTGACCGTGACCACCTGGGACGCGGCGGGCTTCACCGTGGACCTCAGCCGCGAGACGCTCGCCAAGACCGCCCCGCACTGGCGGGAGGGCGTGAAGGTGAATCTGGAGCGTGCCATGACCGCCCAGGCGCGCTTCGGCGGGCATGTGGTGAGTGGGCACGTGGACGGCGTGGGCGAGATCCTGCGCGTGGACGCCCAGCCCGGCGCGTACACCATGACCGTGCGGGCCGCGCCGCACCTCGCGCGGTACCTCGTGCCGAAAGGGAGCGTCACGGTGGACGGCGTGAGCCTGACCGTCGTGGACGCCGGTGGCCCGGCGGGCAGCCGCGCGGACCTGCGCCCGGACGAGTTCACGCTGTGGCTCGTGCCGCACACGCTGGAGGTCACCACCCTGCATACCTGGGCGGCGGGTACGCAGGTGAATCTGGAGGCCGATCAGATGGCGAAATATGTGGAACGGCTGATCCTGATGCGCGACTGGACGCCCGAGCAGACGGAGCAGGAGGTGGGCGCATGACGCTGGCCTCCATCCCTGAGCTGCTGGCGGAACTGCGTGCCGGGCGGCCCGTGATTCTGGTGGACGACGAGAACCGCGAGAACGAGGGCGACCTGTTGATGCCCGCTGCGACCGCCACGCCCGAGTGGGTGAACTTCATGGCGCGCGAGGGGCGCGGCCTGATCTGCGTGACGCTCACCCCCGAGCGTGCGCGGGCGCTGGACCTGACGCCGATGGTGGGCAGCAGCACCGACCCGAACGGTACCGCCTTCACCGTCAGCGTGGACCACGTGAGCAACTCCACCGGCATCAGCGCCTTCGACCGCGCTGCCACGATTGCCGCCCTGATGGACGACGCGGCGAAACCCGCCGAGTTCCGCCGCCCCGGCCACATCTTCCCGCTCGTGGCGCGCCCCGGCGGGGTGCTGCGCCGCGCCGGGCATACCGAGGCCGGCTGCGACCTCGCCCGGCTGGCGGGCTTCGCGCCGGTCGGCGTGATCTGCGAGATCATGGGTGACGACGGCGAGATGAGCCGCCTCCCGGACCTCCTCGCGTTCGGCGAGCGGCACAGCCTGAAGGTAGGCAGCATCGAGGCCCTCATCGCGTACCGGCTGGAACACGATCCCTTCGTGCAGCTCGTCGCCGAGGCGAAGTTGCCCACCGAGTACGGCGAGTTCCGCCTCGTCGGGTTCGAGGACACCCTCAGCGGCGCGGAACACGTCGCCCTCGTCATGGGCGACGTCACCCCCGAGCCCCTGCTCGTGCGCGTGCACAGCGAATGCCTCACCGGGGACGGCTTCCACTCCCTGCGCTGCGACTGCGGCCCGCAACGCGACGCCGCCATGCAGGCCATCGCCGCCGAGGGACGCGGCGTCCTCGTGTACCTCCGCCAGGAAGGACGCGGCATCGGCCTGCTGAACAAGATCCGCGCGTACCACCTCCAGGACGGCGGCGCGGACACCGTCGAGGCGAACCTGCAACTCGGCTTCCCGGCCGACGCCCGCGACTTCGGCATCGGCGCGCAGATGCTCCACCTGCTGGGCGCGCGGCAACTGCGCGTCCTCACCAACAACCCCCGCAAACTCCACAGCCTGGGCGGCTTCGGCCTGGAAGTCGTCGAACGCGTGCCCCTCCACGTCGGCCGCAACGAACACAACACCGCGTACCTCAGCACCAAAGCCGAGAAACTCGGCCACCTCGGCACCGACGGCAGCGGCGACTGAGACCCCCTCAGTCCGCTTCGCGGCCAGCTCCCCTCCCTGCGGGCTCTACGAGTCAAGGGGAGCCAAGGACACCAACATGCCTCCCCTTTAGGGGAGGTGCCCGAAGGGCGGAGGGGTTGCCCTCCGAAGGAGAATCACCATGAACCGAATTGAAGCCAATCTGCTTGCCACCGACCTGAAGTTCGCTGTTGTCAGTACCCGCTGGAATCACCTGATCGTGGACCGTCTGGTAGAGGGGGCGGAGCTGGCGTTCGTGCAGCACGGCGGGAAGTCGGCGAATCTGGATCATTTCCTCGCGCCGGGCAGTTACGAGGTGCCGCTGATCGCCCGCAAACTGGCGGAGAGCGGGAAGTATGACGCGGTGGTGTGCCTGGGGGCCGTCATCAAGGGCGATACGGATCACTACGATTTCGTGGCGGGCGGCGCGGCGAACGGCATCCTGAACACCAGCCTGCACACGGGGGTGCCGGTGGCGTTCGGCGTGCTGACGACCGACACGGTCGAGCAGGCCCTGAACCGCGCCGGGATCAAGGCGGGGAACAAGGGCGCCGAGGCGGTGCTGGCGATGATCGAGACCGTGAACCTGCTGCGGCAGATCGGGTAAGCGGGCTGTGCTTGGCGCGGGTGGAGGAGACTCCGGCCCGCGCCCCGTGCCCGTCATGCGGATTCCGTTTGTTTCGTTGACAGATCGGAACACCACCGATCTGTCAACTCCACGTCCGGAACCCGTTTCTCTCCTCCTCGCTCCGCTCGAGTTGAAAGGTTTGCAAACCTTTCAACCGGAGTCCTGATCAGGCCCAGCCGCTGTCCAGCAGCGCGCGGGTCTCGGCGACGGCTTCCTGCCAGATGAGCTGCATCTCGCGGTCCGGGCGGCGGTGCAGGCCGCCGTAATTACCGTCGCCCAGCACCTCGCGCACCTTCGCGGGGGGCAGCTGGCGCAGCGCGGCGACGTCCACCATGGGTTTGCGCTCCTCGGGGGCCGGGACGCCGTCCAGGCGGGTCCAGGGGAAGTTCTCCATCCAGCTGGCGTGACTGGCGAGGGGGTCCACGCGCTGCACGGCGGCCCAGGTGCGGGGAGCGTTCCACCAGTTGTGCCACTGCACGCGCGCGTCCGGGTGGCGGGCCAGCCACTCGCCCAGCCAGCCCTGCCCCGGCGTGTTCCCGCCGTGCCCGTTCACGATCAGGATGCGCCGGAAGCCCTGGGCGTGCAGGCCGCTCAGCAGGTCGTCGAGCAGGTTCAGGTACGTGCCCACGCGCAGGCTGAGCGTGCCTGGGTACGCCGCGAACGTGGGCGTGACGCCGTACGGCAGGGCGGGGAACACCGGGACGCCGCTGCCGTCGGCGGCCTCGCGTGCCACCCGTTCGGCCAGCAGCGTGTCCGTCGCGAGACTGAGGGTCGCGTGCTGCTCGGTGCAGCCCAGCGGCAGGACGCAGCGGTCCTCGCGGGTCAGCAGGTCCTCGACCATGCCCCAGTTCATCCCCTGAATGTGCATGGGTCACACTAGCGCATGAGGTGGCAAGGCAGGGACGCACCTGCCGGGATGGGCGGGTGCGTCCGGAACGAGGGAAGGTTTACTGGGCCAGCAGCGTGCTCAGGTCCTTCAGGGCGTCCGGCAGTTTCTTCTCGATCAGTTTGCCGTCGCGGACGTACTTCACGGCCACCTGATCGCCGGGCTGCAGGTCCATGTCTCCCCCGTCGGCCAGCGGGCCGAAGGCAGTCACGACGGCCTTGCCGTTGAAGGTCAGGGCGGCGTTCACGGTCCCGCCGATCTTGTCCAGGGCGTTGGGGGCGCTCATGGCCTTCTCGCTGAATTCCAGGTTGCTCAGGTCACGCAGATACACGTTCAATTCGGTCTTGTGGCTGGGGATGTCCAGCATGCCGGTCAGGTCGGCGCGGGTCGGCGTGAACGTCAACGCGTTGCCGCAGCGGTCGCTGGTGGTGCCGGTCACGGTCAGTTTCATGCTGGCCGCCGCCTTCTCTTTGGTGGTCGCGTACTGCGCCGAGCCGCTGAGCAGCACGTCCTTCTCGGTCCAGGCGTACGTCAGGTCCAGTTTGGCGGGGGCGTTCGTCTCGCGACCCGCCCAGCCGCTGAGGGTCAGCGCGGTGGGTCCGGCGGTGTTCAAGCAGTCGCCGGGCGTCATGCTGAACTTCAGGCCTGCCACGGTCTTCCCAGAGATGGTGACGCTGCCGGTTGCGTTGGTCGGCACTTCCTGCTGAAGGGGGAGTACCTGCCCGGTGCTGGAGTCGTACGTATACCCGTTGTTCACCCAGACGGTCGGGGCACCACCGACCTTCCAGCTGGTCTCGATGCGCACGCCGGATTGCTCGTCGATCTGCACGTAGCCGTCCCTGGGCAACTCGGAGTACTGGTAACCGCCGTTGCGGGTGTACGTGTGCGTGCCGGTGGCCAGGGCTTCCTGCACGGCCCCCATGGCCTGCGTGGTCACGCGCCCCTGGCCGCCGAGGCCCTGCACGAAGTTCTTCCCGAACGACGCGGCGCCGCTCAGGTCCAGGCTGTTCGGGCGGACGGGCGCGCTGCCCATGCCGAGCAGCCCCAGCAGGGGTTTGAGGTCGGCGTCCATGTTCGGGCTGTTCGGGTCGGTCATGGCGACCAGCTGCTTGGCGGCGCTCTGGGCGGTGCCCGTCACGTCCTGCACGTCCAGGCTCTGACCCACGACGGGCGCAGCGGGTTCCTTCTGGGCAGGATCGGTGGGGGTGCGGCCGGTCCGGTCGCAGGAGGCGAGCAGCAGGGCGCCGACGGTCAGCAGGGCAGCGGTACGTTTCACACCGCCACCTTAGAGAACCTTCACGCGGTTGTCGTCCGCATGTGACGCACACCCCCGGCGGGTCATCCGGGCGGGTCGGACATGGCCCGCGCGTGCGCGGGCGGCGCGGCGTAGCGTGGGGGCATGAGCGACACGCCGGCCGACACCACGCACCCGCAGGGGTGGACGTATGAGACGACTGCGGTGCACAGCAGCATTCCGCGTGGGCTGGGGCAGACCATCGGCTTCCCGATCCACGCGGCGGCGGCGTTTCAGTTCGACACGCTGGAGGAAGCGCAACTGGAATTCCAGCAGAACACCGGCCTGAGTTACGCCCGCCTGCAGAACCCCACGGTGCGCGCCCTGGAGGACCGCATCACGACCCTGGAGGGCGGCGTGGCGACCGTGGCGGTGGCGAGCGGGCAGGCGGCGACCCTCACGGCGATCCTCAGCGTGTGCCGCGCCGGGGATCACGTGGTGTCGGCCAGCAGCCTGTTCGGCGGGACGACCGGGATGCTGAGCAACATCCTGCCCTTGATGGGCATCACGGCGACGCTGGTGGACAACACCCCGGATGCCATGCGGGCCGCGATGCAGCCGAACACGCGACTCGTGTGGGCGGAGATGATCAGCAATCCCGCCGGGGACATCGCGGACATCCGCGCCTTTGCGGACGTTGCCCATGAGCACGGGGCGCTGCTGGCGATCGATAACACCTGCGGCGGCGTCGGCTTCCTGTGCCGCCCGCTGGAGCACGGCGCGGACATCGTCAGCCAGTCCCTGACCAAGTGGGCCGGGGGGCACGGCAGCGTCCTGGGCGGCGCCGTCACGGTCGGGACCGGGCACGACCTGACCCGCAACCCCATCTACACGGACGGCGGCGAGCAGAGCATCCTCCGCGTGCGGGGCGACGCGGCCCTCGCGTGGCGGCAGCGCTGGTTCGGCGCGCACCAGCTGGGCATGACCCTCGCGCCGCACAGCGCGTTCCTGATCGCCCAGGGCCTCGAGACCCTCGCGCTGCGCCTGGAACGCGAGAGCGCCACCGCCCTCGCCCTGGCGCAGTGGCTTGAAGCGCACCCGAAGGTCGGGAAGGTCAGCTACCCCGGCCTGAGCAGCCACCCGCACCACCACCTCGCGCAGACGTACCTGCGCGGCGGGCAGGGCGCCGTGCTGACCTTCGAGGTGCCGGACCCCAGCGCGTTCCTGTCGCGCGTGCGCGTGCTGCGCATCGCCCCGAACCTCGGGGACGTCCGCACGCTTGTCGTGCACCCCTGGACGACCACGCACGGCCGCGTGCCCGAACCCGCCCGCCACGCCGCCGGGGTCACCCCCACCACCATCCGCATGAGCGTCGGCGTGGAAGCCCTGCGCGACCTCCAGGCGGACATCGAACAGGCGTTGTAACGTCGAAGGTCGACAGTTGATGGTTGATGGAAGGGGCTCCCCTCTCTCAACCATCAACTTTCAACCGTTCACCCCTTACAGCCAGGCTTTCTTGCCGCTGATGTACTCGCGCTGGAAGTCGGCGTCGCTCTTGGTGAAGTAGATGATGCCCTCGACGAGGCCGAGCAGACTGACGAGCATGGGCACCAGGAAGAACACGGCGCCCACGATGATGAACGACCCGATGATGCCCAGGATCCACCCGCCGATGGTCGCGGCGAGCATGATCACGCCGGGCTGGGTGTTGCCCAGGTAGAACTTGTGCACGCCCAGGCTGCCCAGGAAGATCGCCAGGAGGCCCGCGATGAGTTTCTTCTGGGCCACGTCGCCGCTCTGGACGCCCTGCGTGAACTGGTTGATGGCCTGCCGCGCCTGCCGTTCCAGATCGTCGAAGTTCCCACTCTGACTGGGCGCGTGGTGCATCGGCGCGGGCCCCTGCGGAATGCTGGGGTTCTTCGCGCCGCCCGTGGCGCGCGCCACCCAGTCGTCGTCCGCTGTCGGGCGGGGTGGGGGCACGACCGTCGGGGCGGCCGGGGCGGGCGGCACGTGATGCGCGGGCTGCGGCTGGGGCTGCGGGGTGTGCGCGGCGCTGCTCCCGGCCACCTGATCCACCCACGAGGGCGCGGCAGGGCCGGGCGGCGTGCTGGCGGTTCCCGCCGCGGCGTCCACCCACGATGGGGCGGGCGTGGGGTCAGCGGGCCGGGCGGGTGGGGTGGCCTGACCCGACCCGGCCACCTCGTCCACCCAGGAGGGCGCGGCGGCGCGCGGGGTGGCGTCCGGGATGCGCAGGTCGTCCGCCCCGGCAGGCTTCGGAGTGGGAGTTGCCGGGCTGGTGCTGGACCCGCCGAGCACCTCGTCCACCCACGACGGCGCGTTGCTGGAGGCGTCGGGTTGCTTGTCGTCCGGATTGGTCATGCCCCACAGTACGCGATTCCCACGGGGGCCGTTTCATCCGTCAGACGGTGGCGACGTGCCCGGACGCGACGATGACGGGCAGCGGCACAGCCAGCGGCCCCCCCTCGAACAGCGGGGTGAGGTCGGCGTGGTGCGCGGCCTCCAGCGCCGCCACCTCCTGCGGGGGCAGGGACGCCAGCGGCACTCCCTCCAGCCCCGCGCGGATGTCCGCCCAGCGCGCCCCGACGTCCGGGAGGGTGTACGTCAGCGGGTGCAGATGTGCCTGCACATCGGTCAGTCCTGCCGCGCGCAGCACGTCCGCCAGGGCCTCCGGCGTGGGCAGGCGACCCAGCGGCGGCGCGCCCGGCTTCAGGCCCACCCCCGACAGACGCGCCCGCCACAGGCCCGGCAGCGGCCCCAGCAGGCCCGCCCCGAAAGACGACACCACCACCCGCCCGCCGGGCCGCACCACCCGCGCCCACTCGCGCACGCCGCCCGGCATGTCCGGCAGGAAGAACACGCCCGCCGCGCACACCGCCACGTCGAACGCGCCGTCCGGGAACGGCAGCGCCGCCGCGTCCCCCCGAATGAACTCCGCGCCCGGCACCCGCCTGCGGGCCTGCGCCAGCATGCCCACCGACACGTCCACCCCCACCACGCGGCCCGCGCGGCCCACGACCTCCGCCGCCACCGCGCCCGTGCCGGTCATGACGTCCAGCACCGCCTCGCCCGGCTGTACGCCCGCCGCGTCGGCCACGAACCGGGCCGCCTGCGCCAGGAATCCCACCTCGTCGTACCGCTCCGCCACGGCGTCGAACAGCGCCTCGTTCGCGTGCACACGGTCGCCGGTCACGTCTCGATCCTCAGGGTCGCCACGCCCGCCCACGCGCCGCGCGGCAGGCGCACCACGTCGATCAGCAGCAGCGCCACGCGCCCTGCCGTGACCGTCACCAGCCGCCCATCCGCGCCCAACGCGAACAGCGCCGCCGCCGCGCGGATCGCCTCCGGCTCGCCCGGCGCGTAGAAGTCCGCCGCGTTCCCCTCGGCCTCCCGCCGCGACAGGCGCTCCGCGAGCCGGAACGCGGACGGGACGACCTCCACCTCGACCTCCCCGGTCGGCAGCGGCAGCAGCCCCAGCCAGTCCACGCGCGCCAGTTCCTCGGGCGTGAACGCGCGCGGCAGCACGAACGACACGAACGGCGCGTCCGTATCGCTCGACTCGGTCAGGCCCCCCAGCGCCGACACCAGCGAGGCCGCGAACGCCACGCCCTCCTGCACGCCCGCCCCGTCCACCGGCGGACCCGGCTGACCCTCCCACCCGAACACCCCGTCCGGCGACAGGCGACCCGCCACCACGACCGGCGACACCGACCCGTCCGCCCGGTACGCCACCAGCCGCTCCAGCTGCACCCGCCCGTTCAGATCCCCGCCCGGTTCCGTCATGCCGACACTCTGCCGCCTGCGCCCCGCTCAGTCCAGTGAAGATCGACGGCCACTCACAGGGCATCACCGAAGAAGCCGCACAGGGTCGCCACGCCGCGCGACAGGGGCGTCAGCATCCACACCCGCTCCGGGTCGCCCAGGGTGCCGGGCCGGTCCTCGCGGGCGAGCAGGCCCAGGCCCGCCAGCCCCGCCAGCGCCCCCTCGAATTCCAGCCGCGACCAGCCCAGCGGCACGCTGCCGCGCATCGGCAGGGCGTCCGCGAACGGATCGATGGGGTCGAGCAGGTCGAACACCTCGCCCAGCGCGTCCATCTCCCGCGCGGACAGCCCCTCCACGATTCGCAGGGCCTGGAAGCGGTCCGGGGTGGGGGAGGGGCGCAGCAGCGCGCAGCCCGCCAGCGCCCGCGCGATCAACGCCAGCTTCCCGTCGGACTCCGCGATCTCCGCCGCGCGGTTCGCCTGCACCACGTTCGCCCGGAACGCCGCCGACCGCACGTACGCCACGTCCACCCGGTCCGCCCCCAGCCCCGCCAGGGCGTCCGCCAGCAGGGGCGACAGCCGCGCCGACACCGGCACATCCAGCCCGCCTAGCACCGCCAACCCCAGACCTTCCCGCATCCGCCCACTCTACGGCCCCAAAGCACAACGGCATGGCACAGTGACCCCATGCCCACCCTGCGTCCCTACCAGCCCGGCGACCGGGCCGCGTGCCTGCACCTGTTCGACGCGAACACGCCCCACTCCTTCCTGCCGGAGGAACGCCCCGACTTCGAAGGCTGGCTGGACGGAGCAGAAGGCCCCGCCGAGTACCTCGTCATGGAAGACGCGGGCGACATCATCGCCTGCGGCGGCCTGTGGTTCAGCCCCGACCCCGCCCGCCCCGCCGGGTTCGCGTGGGGCATGGTCCACCCCGCCCGGCAGCGGCAGGGCCACGGCCGCACCCTCGCCCAGGCCCGCCTGGACCGCCTGCGCGCCCTGGGCGTCCCGCACGCCACGCTGGACACCAGCCAGCACACCGCGCCGTTCTACGCCCGCCTGGGCTTCCGCGAGGTGAAGCGCACCCCCGACGGCTACGGCCCCGGCCTGCACCGCGTGGACATGATCGCCGACCTGTAAACGGAAAAACCCCCGCCGAAGCGGAGGCTTTTCTGTGGAGCCAGAGGTCGGATTTGAACCGACGACCTACTGATTACGAACTGGGCAGCCCTGATTTTCTGTACGTCACTGCTCATATTGCTAAGTGTCTGCATTTCTCCTACTGGACAGCGTTTCTAGTCGCGTTCGGTATAGGTGTTTCACTTCTGGTCACTGGGCTTTACTGATGCGGTAGCGCATGCGTAGCGCACGAATAGCGCACGGACGCATTACGTCCATTACGTTGCGAGGTTCATTGAGGTGGCCCAGCAAGACCGGCAAGGCATGGTTTTGGTGTTCATGGTGTCGCTGGGCCTGAGGCGCGGTGAAGCGTGTGGGCTGCGCTGGGCCAACGTAGACCTTGAGCAGCGTCAGTGCCGCATCGTGGAAAATCTGGTCACGCTGGAAGGCAAGCCGCATGTCAGCACGCCCAAAAGTGTCAATGGGCGGCGCACTGTCCCTCTCTCTCAGGAAGCGGCGGCCCTGCTCAAGGCCTGGCAGTCAGCCCAAGCTGAAGAGCGGGCTATGGTGGGTGAAGACTGGCAGGACACCGGCTACGTGTTCACGACACACAAGGGCACACACCTTCACCCGGACAACTTGACCCGCGCCTTGAATCGACTATGTGAGCAGGCTGGGCTGCGCCGCATTCGCGTGCATGACCTGCGCCATACGTATGCCAGCCTGATGCTCAGCCGTCAAGTACCGCTGGAAGTGGTGAGTAAGCAACTGGGTCACTCGAGCCCGGCCTTCACTCTCGGTACTTACCGGCACGTCAGTCAGCAAGAACATTCAAAATACGCGTTGAATATTAGTGATGTTATTAAAGCGTCCGTGCGGCACGATATTAATTAGCCCTATGATATCTGCGCTGACCCATTAATTACTAGTTCTGCTACAAATCTCAAAATAGGAATTTCTTTTGTTAGGGAAATATCATCCTTGAATGGCGTATATTTAAATTTATCACCGTCTTTACTATGAACTATTGCATTTCTTGTAGAGTATATTCTTAGAGCTAGATTTTTGTGAACATTTTCTAGATCGTTGAAGTCCACCCTTTTGCCTTTGCAGAAACCCACCTCATTTGAGCGGTAATAGTCTAAGAGATTTTCGTCATAATCTCTTACCAGATCAGCTAGTTCTTGGGAATTTGGAACAAATTTTAGTAATGTCAGTCTCAGTGCCTCTATTTCGCTAATTTTTACGGACTCTCCCGTAAACGAGCGATTTTTGATTGCTATTTTGACTAGGTCGTTGATGTCTCTATCTCTCTTATATGAGAATGATTCGGAAGTGATTTTATCTTTAATCTTTTTGATAACGTCTTCACTAAAAATATGTTCAAAAAAGTGTTCTATTACATGATAGAAAGAAAGGTATTCAAGAGTTGGGCTATCAGCTGAAATTCCTAACTGATAATGATAGACCAAGTCAGGGTGATATTGTCTACGTGGTGCTACAAGATCGGTGACGGTTGCACGCCTCACTCTACGAATCCTATATGTTCTTATCATCTCATCCGATTGTCTGATCGGCACTAGCGCTATGTTCAGATTATACCCGAGTGAGAATAGGTATGAATTTGAGAAGCTGTTAAGTGCGGCGCTACTATGTTGTTTTGTGGAAATGATTTTAAGCGTTTGAAATCTAATTAACTTTCTAAATAAGTCGAATACCGAAGGTAAGATTTGTGCCTCTCCCCCTGGTTGATCTGCTCTCTCTATCCTATCTAGAGCAAAGCTCACCCCAAACGGTAACATAACGGATCTAAAAATTTGCGGGTCACGGAATTTAAGTAATAAAATAAGATATATTCGTTACTGGCACCTGCAAATGAATAAGATAATTTATTTTCATTATCTTCTATAGTTGGTATTGATTCTCGAAGCCGTCTTCCGCCAGGTGTGCTCGAATGTTCTCTAAGAGGTATCTCAAATGAGTTTTGAGATGATAAAATCATCTCTTCATAAATATTTAGCGATTCTAGGTAGGCAAGGCTCTCTGTCAGCAGATTCTTATTGAGCTGGCATTTAGGGGACCCATCCTTAGAAAAGAGAAAATAATCATTCTCTTCTGTGACGTCTAGGTCAAGGGCGCGTGACATAAGCTGCGATATATCGCTGCTATCAAATTCACCAAAAAAGTCGGGGGGAGTTTGGGGATTCATTTAGACAAATATATGGGCTTTCTGGCGGAAGCAAGTGCTTTTTTGTGGCGGTAGCGCACGGGTAGCGCATGACGCTCCAAAAGGGACCTTTTCCTATTCCAGGGCAAATAAAAAAACGCCTTCTTAGAAGGCGTTTTTCTTGGAGCCAGAGGTCGGATTTGAACCGACGACCTACTGATTACGAATCAGTTGCTCTACCCCTGAGCTACACTGGCGGACTACGGGTCGGGGCTTCCTACGGGAAGCTCAAAAAGTATAGGGAGGGGGGCGGGGGGTGTCAAGGCGCGCGGGCCGGGTGGGGTGGGGGCCTATGCTGCGGGCCATGAGTGACGCGCTGACGGTGTTCGAGACGATTCATGGGCGGGTGCAGCCGCTGGAGTGGCTGGTGCTGGCCCCGCACCCGGATGACGCGGAGATCGGCGCGGGCGGCACGTTGATCCGCTTGGCGCGGGCGGGCCGCGCGGTGGGCATCCTGGAACTGTCGCGCGGGGAGCGGGGCACGCAGGGTTCCCCGGAGGTCCGCGTGGCGGAGTGCGCGCGGGCGGCCGGGATCATGGGGCTGGCGTGGCGGGGGCAGCTGGGCCTGCCGGACGGGGAGTTGCGGGACACGCTGGAGGGCGCGCACGCCCTGGCGGCGGTCCTGCGCGCGGTGCGGCCCCGGGTGCTGGTCGTCCCGCATCACAGGGACCGGCACCCGGATCACTTCGGGTCGTACCACCTGAGCAAGCGCGCGGTGCACCTGGCGCAACTGGCGAAGGCGGACCTGCCGGGCGACCCGCACCGAGTGGGGCGGGTGCTGCTGTACCAGGGGAACGCGGACATCACCCCGAACGTGCTGGTGGACGTGGCGGACGTGCAGGACGTGTGGGCGGCGTCGGTGCTGGCGCACGAGAGTCAGTTCTCTGGCGCGGCCATCTCGGAGACGGTCACGCCGGAGATCGTGGAGCGCCGCCGCGCCCGCATGACGTACTGGGGCACCATGGCCCGCGTCCGCTACGCCGAGGCTTTCGAGGCGGAGGACGCCCTGCTGGTCGACCCGCTGACGCTGTAGGTCGGGGTGTTCAGCGGTTGCCCATGTCCTGTGCCCACTGGCTGAAGGGGCTGGGGGTGCGGGGCTGGCCGCTCAGGAGGTCCTCGATCTCGTCGGCGAGGTCCAGGCCGTACTTGTACGCGCCCTGCCCGGCGACGACGCCGCCGCCGTACTTCTCGCGGTAGTTGGCGGGGGTGCGGTCGGGGGTCATGGCTTCGGCGCTGGCGTTCGTCTGCGGGAGGACGGTGGTGAGGATGGGCGGCGTGCCCTCCCCGGTGGCGTCGAAGGCGCGTTTCAGGTCGTCGGGGAGGCGCTGGAGGCCCTGGCGGTGCTGGGCGCTCTGACTCTGGTACTTGGTGATCAGGACGCCCAGGCAGCGCAACCTCAGGTCGCGGGCGCGGCGGATCTCGGCGATGCGGGCCGCGATCTGCGGGATGCCGTAGGTGCTGAGGCGGTCCGGGATGGTGGGGATCAGGTAGTGGTCGCTGACTTCCAGGCCGTTCTGCGTGACGAAACCCAGGTTGGGCGGGCAGTCGATCAGGACGTAGTCGTACGCACTGAAGGCCGGTGCGACGAACTTCTTCACGGCTTCCATCGGGCCGACCGAGTAGTGCGAGCGGCCCGCGATGTCCTGCATGCGGTCCTGCACGTCGATCAACCGGATGGAGCTGGGCAGGAGGTCCACCCGGCCGTACCGGGTGCCTTCGGGCAGCTGGTCGATCATCTCTGGTGGGACGCGGTTGAGGTTGCTGACGCCCCGGATGATGGCGCGCGTGGCGTCGAAGGTGAAGGTGCCGTCGCCGCGCAGCAGGTCCAGGAACAGGTGCGCGAGGGTCTGCCCGGCCTCGTCCGCCTGTTCCCAGCGCTGCTCGCCGATCAGTGCGAGGGTGGCGTTCGTCTGCGGGTCCAGGTCGAGGACCAGCACGCGTTTCTGTTTCATGAACGCCAGCGTGTCGGCCAGCTGGACGGTCGCGGTGGTCTTGGCGACGCCGCCCTTGAGGTTGATGAAACTCAGGACGTGCGGGGCCATCAGAGCTCGCGGATCTTCGCGAGGACCGCCTCGGGGCGCACGGTGTAGTCCCCGGTCTTCTCCTCGACGTGCTGGTAGCGCACCACGCCTTTCTTATCGATCAGGAACACGGCGCGGCCGCTGATGCCCCGGTCGTCGATGGCGACGCCGTACGAGCGGGCCACGTCGAGTTTCATGTCGGCCAGCAGCGGCACCTCGATGCCGTACTCGGCGGCCCAGGCCTTGTGCGCGTGCACGCTGTCGCGGTTCACGCCCAGCACGACGGCGCCCGCGTCCGCAAAGTCGTCCTGACGGCCGCTGTACTCGGGCAGCTGCATGGAGCACACCGGGCTGAAGTCCAGCGGGTAGAACACCAGCACCACGTGCTGCTGATCGCGGTAGCTGCTCAGGGTGATCTGCTCGCCCGTGGAGGCGGGCAGGGTGAAATCGGGCGCGGGCTGTCCGACGAGGCTCATGCCCGGCAGTGTACCGGGCCCGGGCGGGGGCGCGCGGCGCAGCCCGACACGGTTTCTCATGTTGAACCGAGTCCCGTGATGCGCCTGCCGGGTGGGGGGCGGGCGTAGCCTGACCGGGTACCGTCCCCGCCGTCTGCCCCGCGCAGCTTCCCACGCGGGAGGTCGGCGCGCCATCCGAGGAGGAAAACCCATGGCCGATGTGATGCCCCCCAACATGCTCAACGAGCGCCCCCGCACCCCCGCCGGGCTGCTCAGCAACCGCGAGAAGGACCGCCTGATCGAGCGCGGCTTCCTGGGCCTGTACCGCTGGTACACCGCCCGCAGCCAGGAGACCCGCAACTGGAACCCGGACCGCAGCTTCGACTGGCGCAGCCTGAACAAGAACCTGCCGCCCGAGGTCATCACGGTCCTCGAGGGGTTCTTCGCGGTCGAGCAGTACGCGCCGGACTTCACGAGTAACCTCGTGCACCTCGTGCGGCGCAGCCACGGCCGCTCGCACTTCCAGCTCCGCTGGGGCAGCGAGGAGGAAAAACACGCCGACGCCTGGGAGAACGCCGTGCTGTTCAGCGGCCAGCGCAGCCCGCAGTGGGTCGAGGAATACAAGGACCGCCTGAAATCCCAGACGTGGGAACTGCCGTTCCCGGACGCGATCCACAACCTCGTGTACACCGTGTTCCAGGAGCGTGCCACGCAGCTGAACTACCTGAACATGATGAAGATCGCCCAGGGCAGGAGCGACAAACCGCACCTGAAGGGCGTGTCGGACCCGGTGCTGGCGAAGGTCGCGCAGACCATCGCGGTGGACGAGGCCGCGCACTACAACTTCTTCCTGGAAGGCGTGCGCATGTACCTGTACTACTACCCCGAGCAGACCCTCAGCGCGATCAGGAACGTGATCACCCAGTTCAGCATGCCCGCCGCGCAGCTCGTCCCGAACTGGGAGCACTTCTTCGAGACGGTGTACCGCGCCGGGATCTACGGCCCGCGCGACTTCCAGCGTGACGTGATGCAGGTCGCCTTCCGGAACCTCGGCATCGAGAGCCGCAAGGCCCTGGAGGAAGGCATCCGCCGGACGCGCGAGGTGCCGGATTTCGACGGTGGGAACTTCAAGACGACCGCCATCTGGGACACCTTCGACTACGGCGCAGTGGAAGGCGACGTGCGCCGCCTGCACGTGAAGATCCAGGACTACGAGAAGGAGATCGGCTTCGACGCGATCGACCCGACCGAGTTCATCGAGAACCCCGAGGTGCCCCGCGAAGGCCCCAGCGCCGCCGACGACTGATCCCTACTCCGATTGAACGGTTTGCCAAAATCGTTCAATCCGAGCGGATGCGAGTAGGAGCAAAGCGGGTTCCGGGCGTGGAGTTGGCAACCCGGTGATGTTCCGGGTTGTCAAAGTAACAGACGGAACTCGTATGGAACGCCGCAACTTCTCCCTCTGCCCGCCCCCTGCTCCGGGGCGGGTTTTTCGTCGCGCGGCGCGCGGTGGCGTGGCATGCTGGACGTCACTCCCCCCGCAAGACATCTCATCCCGCAAGGAGACCGGCATGACCACCCCCACCTTCAACCCTGCCCTGGCCGCCCTGGGGTTCAGTCCCGGCGACCGGGTCGTGATCTTCCATGCCGACGACCTGGGCATGTGCGAGGCGACCGTCAGCGGCTGCGCCGACCTGTTCCGTGCCGGGACGCTGGGCAGCGCGTCCGTGATGATGCCCTGCGCGTGGGCGCCGGCCGCCGCGACGCTGGCCCGCGACCTGCCCGGCGCGGACCTGGGCGTGCACCTGACCCTGAACAGCGAGTGGCGTGCCTACCGCTGGGCGCCCGTCAGCACCCGCGACCCCGCCAGCGGCCTGACCGACGCGCAGGGTTTCATGCACGCCAGCGTCGAGGATGTCCGCGAGTACGCCGACCCGGTCGCCGCCCGCGTGGAACTGGACGCGCAGGTGAGCCGCGCCCTGGACTGGGGGATCGAGGTGTCTCACGTGGACGCGCACATGGGCGCCGTCGCGCACCCCAAGTTCCTGGAGGCCTGCCTGGACGCCGCCCTGCCGCGCGGGATCGTGCCCATGCTGCCCCGCCTGGACGAGGCCGGGTGGCACTCGCACGGGCTGGGCGGGGAGGAGGCCGCGCAGATGGCCGCCGTGACCCGCGCGCTGGAGGCGCGGGGCGTGCCGCTGGTGGATCACCTCGTGATGCTGCCGCTGCACGTGGGCGGGGATCACCTGCCGCTGATCGAGGAGCTGCTCGCCGCCCTCCCGGCGGGCCTGACGCACTTCATCCTGCACCCGGCGCGCGACACGCCGGAACTGCGCGCCATCTGCGGCGACTGGGCGGGTCGCGTCGCGAACCACGCGGCGTTCCTCTCGCCGGACTTCCCGGGCATGCTCGCGCGCAGCGGCGTGAAGACCACCACGTACCGCGCGCTGAACGGCGCGCTGCGCACCCAGGCGAGCCCGGCATGACCGCCGTCCTTCCCGACGTCCCGACCGACCTGACGCCCGACACCACCGCCGCGCAGCGCTGGCGGTACGCCGTCATGAACTTCGGGCTGACCATCCCCGCGCAGACCACCAGCTTCCTGCTGCTGTACTACGTGGACCACCTGAAGCTGAATCCCGGCTGGGCCGCGACCGCCATGACGATCTTCGCGCTGTACAACGCCGCGAACAACCCCCTGATCGGCTTCCTGAGCGACCGCACCCGCACCCGCTGGGGCCGCCGCATTCCCTACGTGCGCTTCGGGGCGCTGCCCGCCCTGATCCTGTTCGGGCTGCTGTTCAGCGCGCCCTTCAACGGCACCGACCAGCCGGTGGCACTCATGACGTACTTCGTGGTCATGTTCGTCCTGTGGGAGGGCGCGTCCACTGCCGTCGGCACCGGCTACCTGGCGCTGCTGCCCGAGATGTTCCGCACGTTCCAGGAACGCACCGCCGTCGCGTGGCGCATGAACGCCGTGCAGATCGTCGCGCTGCTCGTCGGGCTGGCCCTGCCGCCCCTGCTGGCCGGCATGCTCGGCTGGACGGTCATGGCCTGGGTGTTCGCCGCGGTGTCCGCCGTCGCCATCTACGCCGGGGTGGGCAGCCTGTTCGAACGTCCGAACAGCCAGGAGCGTGAACTGGGCTTCTTCACGGCCCTGCGCGCCACGTTCACGCACCGCGCGTTCCTAATCCTCGTCACGGCCCTGACCATGCGCTTCTTCGCGACCGGCACCCTGGCCGCCGGGATGGGCTTCTACGTCCGCTACAGCCTGGGAATCGAGGGCGGCGCCGCCACGACCATCCTGCTCGCCGGGGCGTTCGTCACTGCCGGACTGGCGCTGTACCCCTGGCGGACCTTCATCGCGCCACGTCTGGGCCCGCGCGGCACCCTGATGCTGGCCTTCGGCCTGACCGCCGTCTCACTGATCCCGCTGGCCCTCGTGAACTCCCTGGCGGGCGCGGCGGTCACCACCGTGCTGTTCGGCGCGGCCCTCGCGGGCCTGATCCTGATGGGCGACGTCGTCATGGCCGACGTGATCGACGACGACGAACTCCGCAGCGGACAGCGCCGCGCCGGGATGTACTTCGGCATGGCGGGCTTCATCACGACCCTCAGCAGCGCCCTGACCGCCCAGACCTTCGGCGCCGTGACCCGCGCCAGCGGCTACGACCCCAAACTGAGCGTGCAGCCCGACACGGTCGCGGAAGGCTTCCGCTTCTTCATGACCGTGCCGCCCATCACGGGCGCGCTGCTGGCCCTGGCGATCCTGAGCTTCTACCCCCTGCACGGCGCGCGCCTGAATGCCGTGCGCGACGCCCTGGCGCGGAAACGGGCGGTGAGCGCTGAGCTGTGAGGCGAGCCTGGGCCTGAGCTGAAGCGGTTTGCCCAGAGCTCATAGCCCAGAACCCACAGCTCAGCGCCCCGCACCCCACTGCGCGACCACGAACCTTTCCCGGCCCGTCAGATCCGCCGCCGTGTCGGCCGCCCAGCCCTGGGCGCGCAGCTCGGCGGCGAAGGCCGGGGCGTTGCGCGGGTCGAGTTCCAGCAGCAGTCGCCCGCCCGGCACGAGCACGCCGGTCGCCTGCGCGGCCAGCCGCCGCGCGAGGTCCAGCCCGTCCGGGCCGCCGTACAGCGCGAGTTCCGGGTCGTGCGTGACCTCCGGCTGCACGTCCGCGCGGTCCGCATCGGGCAGGTACGGGGGGTTGCTGACGATCAGGTCGAAGGGGCCCGGCACGCCCGTGAGCAGGTCGGCCTGCACCCACGAGACCTCCAGGCCGTTCAGGGCGGCGTTCTCGCGGGCCAGCGTCAGGGCCTCCGGGCTGAGGTCGGTCGCGGTGACCTGCGCGCCGCTGCGGGCGGCCTTCACGCCCAGCGCCAGCGCGCCCGTCCCGGTGCCCACGTCCAGCACGCGCGGGGCCGCCAGGGACGAGAGGGCCTCCAGGGTCAGGTGCAGCAGCCACTCGGTCTCCGGGCGGGGGACCAGCGCGCGGGCGTCGCAGCGCAGCCGCACGCCGCCCCACTCCACCTCACCCAGCAGGTACTGGAGGGGCACCCGCGCCGCCCGCCGCGCGATCAGCGCCTCGAACCGCGCCTCGTCCGCCGGGGCGACCTCTGACGCGGCGCGGGTCAGGAGGGACACGGGCGACAGCCCCAGCGCGTGCAGCATGAGCGCGCGGGCGTCCACCTCCGGGGAGGGAACGCCCGCCGCGTCCAGCCGCGCCGCGCCCCGCCGTAGCAGGTCACGCAGCGTCACAATCACTCCGGTTGAATGGTCGGTGAGGACCATTCAACCCAAGCGGAGCGAGAAGGAGCTGGATGACGTCCGGGAGTGGAGGAAACCACCCGGTGAAGTGCCGGGTGGTCGACGGAACAGACGGACGTCATCTCACCCGTGCCGGGGTCTGATGATCAGGCGGCGGGCGGCGCCCTCGCCGATGGATTCGCTCATGACGTCCGGATGCTCCTTCAGCGCGATGTGAATCACGCGGCGCTCGGCGGGCGGCATGGGCTGCAGCTCGTGCGGTTCGCCGCTCTTGGCGACCTGCACCGCGAGCCGCTCGGCGAGTTTCGTCAGGGTGTCGGCCTGCCGCTTACGGAAGCCGCCGACGTCCACGCGGACGCGCAGGTGCCCGCGGCCCTCCTGCTTGGCGAGGACCGTGTACGCCAGCACCTCGATGGCGCCCAGCGTGCGCCCGTCCCGCCCGGCGAGGCGCGCGGCATGCTCACCGGTGATCTCGGCTTCCAGGGCGTCCTCCGCCTCGCGCACAGTCACGTTCAGGCCCGGGTCGATGCGGGTCACGAGGCCCTGCAGGAAGCGTTCCAGCGCCGCGCGAGGATCTTCCGGCGCGGCTTCCAGCGTGGGGGCGCTGGGGGCCGCGTCGGGAGCGGGCGGCGGCAGCTCGCTCTCGTCCGCGTCGCTGATGCCCAGCCCCGCGAGGTAGTCGTCCAGGTTCGTGCGGTTATCCATGCCCCGCAGTCTAGCGCGCGATTCTCACAGACCTCCCACCCGGTTACCCCCCCAGTTCCCCCGCCGCCGCGCGCCGCGCGAATTCCCGCGCGCTGCGTTCCAGCATCCCGTACATCGCCTCGAAGCCGTCCGCGCCGCCGTAGTACGGGTCCGGCACGTCCGCGCCCGGCGCGAGCGGATCGAAGGCCCGCATGAGCGTCAGGCGCGCCTGCGCGTTCGGGGGACTCAGGCGGCGCGCGTCATGCAGGTTCGAGGCGTCCATCGCCAGGATCACGTCCTGCTCGTGGTAATCCGCCGCGTCCAGCTGCCGCGCCCGGCCGTCCAGGGTCAGGCCGTGACGGGCCGCGACCTCCCGGCTGCGCGGGTCCGCCAGTTCCCCGACGTGCCACGCGCCCGTCCCCGCGCTGTCCACGACCGCCGGGACGCCCGCCGCCTCCAGTTCACGGCGCAGCAGCGCCTCGGCCAGCGGACTGCGGCAGATGTTCCCCAGGCACAGCGCCAGCACCCGCAGCGGCTTCGAGTCAGTCATGCCCACGATTCTGCCGGGCCGCAGGCCCGTACGCCACCCAGCGCACCAGCGCCTCCACCGGCCCCCGCCCGAAACGGGACAGCCACCACGCACTCAGCGGCAACTGCGCCAGGCCCACGAGCAGCGCCAGCGCCAGCGTCTGCGCCGCGCCCCACGCCGCGACCTCACCGCTGTACGGGAACGCCTCGCCCGCCCCGGCCGCCGGGGCGCCCGACACCCAGCCGAACCCCTGATGCAGCCCGTACGGGTAGAAGATCAGCGTCATGACCACGCTCTGCGTGAGGTAGTTCGTCATGGCCATCCGCCCGCTCGCCGCGAACATACGCCACGCGCCCAGCCGCCCCGACGCCGCCAGCAGCCCCAGCACGCCCACGTACCCCAGCGCGCCCGCCAGCCCCCCGCCATGCGGACCGGCAGCGCCAGCGTCCCCGCCGCGTAATCGGCGCGGGTGTTCAGGTACGCCAGCAGCGCGCCCAGCGGCAACCCCAGCCCCAGCCCCCCCAGCGCCAGCCGCCGCAGCAGGGGCCGGTGCTCCTCCGGGCGGGTCAGCAGTCCGGTCTTCCCGGCGGCGGCCCCCAGGCAGAACAGCGCCACCAGCCACGGGCCGTTGAACAGGTTGCCCTGCAAGAGCAGCGGCCAGAACTCGGCGGCGCGCTCCTGCACGTTCGCCCCGTACGTGGGCAGCAGGTCCGGCAGGAACGCGAAGCGCGGCCCGGTGCGGCTGGCGGTCGCGGCGGCCTCCAGCAGCGCCAGCCCCAGCCACCACGCGCCCAGCGCGCCCGCCGTGCCCAGCAGCGCCCGCGCGGACAGCCGCGCCACCAGCAGCAGCGCCAGCGCCAGCGTCGCGTAGTTGCTGATGATGTCCCCGTGCCACACCAGCACGTAATGAAGCGCCCCCACCGCCAGCAGCGCCGCGTGCCGCCGCAGGAACACCCCCACCCGCGCCGCGCCAGGATGCCCGCCGCACCCCACCCGAACAGCATCGCGAAGATCGAGATGAACCGCCCGTTCGCCAGCACGTCCGTGACGACCTGCGCGACGCGGTCCACGCCCACCTGCTGCCACTCCAAGAACCCCGCGAAATCCTGCATGTTCACGATCAGGATGCCCAGCAGCGCCACGCCGCGCAGCACGTCCGGCAGCAGTGCCCGGTCCCGCACCGGCCCGGTCTCGCGCGCTGGCTCCGGCGCGGGCGGGGCCAGATCGGGCGGCAGGAGCGCGGGAGCAGAGTCGGTCATTCCCGGCAGGTTAACGCGGACCGGGGGCCACTGACCGGGCATCACCCGCAGCGGTCACGATCAGCGGCCCGCGCGGGCCCAGCGTCAGGCCCGGCAGCGGCGTCGCGTCGCCCCGCACTGCATGCAGAGGCGGCAGCGCCGCCAGCGTGTCGTGAATGAGCAGCTGCGCGAGGTGCATGCCCAGGCACAGCCGCTCCCCACCGCCGAACGGCAGGTACGCCCAGGCCGGGGGTTTGCCCGCCCAGCGGCCCGGATCGAACTCGGCGGGGCGGTCCCACACCGCCGGGTCACGCCCGGACAGGTACGGGGAGTACAGCGCCAGCGCCCCACGCGGCAACCGTATCCCGTGCCAGTCGAGGTCGCGGCTCAGGCGGCGGCTGCCCATCCAGCCCGGAGGGTACAGGCGCAGCACCTCCCTGAGCACCGCCGCGTGGTGTTCGGGGGCGTGCCACTGCGGATGCTGCGCCAGGAACCAGATCGCGTACGCCAGCGCGTGCGTGGTCGTGTCGTGCGCCGCCGCCAGCGACACCCGCGCCTCCTCCAGCCCGCCCGGCAGCGGGGCCAGCACCGCCAGCAGGTCGTCGTGCCCCCGCCCAGTCAGGCGCGCGTGCGCGAGGCGGCGCACCTCCGCGTCCACCCGCGCGAACAGCAGCGGCCGCGGAATGGCGGGCACCGGGAACGGACGGCGCAGCGGCGCCAGGAACGCGTGCAGCAGCCCCGCGTCGAACTCCCCACTGAAGTACGCGGCGTTCAGCAAATGCAGCACCGCGCCGTCCGCCCAGGCCAGCGCATCGAACTCCCCGCCCGGAACGCCCGGCAGCGCCGCCCGCGTCCGCGCCTGCAGGGCTAGCACATGCGCCCGCCCGAAGCCCGGATTCATCAGCGAACGCCGCCCCGCGTGCCCCGGCGCGTCCGACAGGATCACCCCGCCCGACAGGTACGGCACGATCCGCGACAGGCTCCCCGCACTGCGGAACGTGCCCAGATCCGTCAGTACCGCCCGGTTCCACGCCGCCCCCACCCCCACCACCGCCGGGAGGCCCAGCCGCAACCGGAACACGTCCCCACCCGCCGCGCGCGCCCGCGCCGCGCCCTCCTCGATCAGCGGCAGCGGCGCGAGCGCCCAGTCCTGCAGGTGCCCGTTCCCCGGACGGGTCGGCGGTTCAGGCAGCGTGCTCAGAGTCCGAATGGCCACACCTCCGTCCCGTGCGGCACCTGCCGTCCGTCGAGGTCGTCGAACTTCAGGCCCAGCAGCTGCCCGGCGCCGTTCCAGCCGCTCAGGACACTCAGGGGCACGCCGCCGCCGGGGTGGACGGTGCCGCCCACCTGCACCAGATTCCGCGCGTGCGGCAGCTGCCAGCCGGGGCGGAGGCTGCCGGTCAGGCCGTGCGGGGCGCGGCCGTACAGCGCGCCGCCCTTCGCGGTGCGGGCGTACTCCGCCGGGGACAGGGCCCGCCACTCGGCGACGGGTAGCGGGCCGCCCGGCGTGTCCCGCAGCCGCTCCTGCAACCGTGCCAGCAGCCACGCGCCGTAGTCCTGCGGGCGGTCGGTGACGCCGGGGTCGGGCGGGGCGTTCACGAGCAGGAACGCCCGCGTGCCGTCCAGGTGCAGGTACAGCGTCGGGTCGCGCGGGAGGCCCCCGGCGCGGATGTCCCGCCACTCGCGGGCGTACTCGGCGGGCCAGAAGATGTGATGCGCCTGCCCCCGGTCCTCATTGAGCTGGAGTTGCAGCGCGAAGCCGCTCACGCCGCGCGGGGTGGGTTTCTCCGCACTGCCCAGCCAGGAGAGCGTCAGGGCGCGGTCGGCCGCGCTGACCCAGGCGTCCGCGGCGAAGGCGCCCTGACTCGTATGCGCGCCCAGGATCAGGCCCCCGTGCGCGCTGAGGCTGGTGACGCGCGTGCCGAACTCGAAGCGCACGCCCAGCGCCTCCGCCTGCGCGTGCAGGGTGCGCGCGAGGTCCAGCAGGCCGCCGCGCAGGTGCCACACGCCGTACCCGAGTTCCACCCACGCGATGTTGTGCAGCACGGCGGGCGCGCGGTACGGATCGGCACCCAGGTACGTCGCGAAGCGCAGCCAGAACGGCGTCAGGAACGGCCCGGACCGCACGTGGCGGTGCAGCGGGGACAGCGGCGCGGCCCGCCGCCCCCGCGTCAGCGCGTAGCGGGCCAGCCGCAGCGGGCCGGGGGGCGGCGCGAACAGGAACGTGTCCTGCGCGTCCAGGTACATCCGCCGGGACGACGCGAGCAGCGCCGCGTAGCGCCGCCCCTCGGCGCGGGACAGCTGCGACAGGGTCGGCTCCAGGCTGCCCGCCACGTGCAGCGCCTCGGGCGCGAACAGCCGCCCGCCCGGCGCGTGGTACGTCGTCGTGGGCCGCGCCGCGCTCAGCTCCGGCGCGGGCAGGTCCAGGCGGGCGTGCAGCGCGCGGAACACCTGCGGCATCGTCACCACCGTCGGCCCGCTGGAGAACTCGGTCAGGCCCAGCGCGGCCTTGCCGCCGGGGCCGTCCAGCGCGTCCAACACCGTCACGCGCGCGCCCGCCCGCGCCAGCCGCAGCGCCGCCGCCAGCCCCGCGAAGCCTGCGCCAATCACCGCGACGTGCTGAGGCGTACGCCTCACGGCCGCGCCCCCTGCGGGCTGATGGTTGAACGGGTCACGACGCAGAGCATAGAGCACCCCCCACGCCCCGCAGGGTCGGAAGCGACACGCTCAGCGGGGCGTGCTGACCGAGTACGCCAGCAGGCTCTCGCGGCTGAGGACCCGCCCGGCCCGCTCCACGCGCAACTCGCCGCCCGCGCGCCCGGCCGGGCCGACGACCAGCACGTACCCGTACCCGCCCCGGTTCCAGCGGTACTCGGCCCGCCCGTCCCGCGTGATGCGCGTGCCGCCCGTAATCGTGACGCCCGGCGTGCCGTCGCGGTTGCGGCTGGCGTACGTGACCCGCCCACCGGCCTCCCACACGATCACGCTGTGTTTCGCAGTGGCGGCCAGCACCGCCGCCTGCGGCACGAACCGGCACGCGAACGACCCGGCGGGCACCCGGAACTCGTTCACGCGCGTCAGGCGGTACGCGGGGTCCTGCACGTTCTCCACGTTGCTGCTGTGCACGAAGAACCCAGGATCGGGTGCGGTGCGGCCCGCGAAGGTCAGCGGCGTGTACACCTGCCCCGCGCCCGGATCGTCCGCACCGACCGTCACGGGTACCTGTGAGCGCACGGCGCCCACCCACTGCGTCAGCGTGCCCGCCCCGGCCCCCGTGCCGGACAGCGCCAGCACCCGCCCGGGCGTATCGCACCAGAAGCGCACCGGCTGCCAGACGCCCGCGCCCACCTGCGCGAACGACGCCTCGCTGAAGCCCGCCGCGGAGGCCAGCGGCAGCGACGACAGGAGCAGGACGGCAACCAGACGGACCCGGTGGGACGACATGCCCCGAGCCTCCGCCCGGCCCCTGAGCGGCCCATGAATCCCCGCCTGCCGCGCATTCAGGAAAGGGGTCTCCTGCCGGCGCTGCGTCACTGTCGGTACTGGCGGCCCTTCCAGCTGACGCGGCGGCGCAGGGCGCGCGCCAGGACCGGCAGGGCCAGCAGCGGCGTGACCGGCCCCAGCAGGCCCTCGGCCAGATCGGCGGGCGTGCGGCGGCCCGCGATGAGGTTCACCGCCAGGCGTTCCAGCAGGCTCGCGGCGCGCAGCGCGGTGCGGTTGGGCAGGGGCAGCAGCCACGGCAGCGTGTGCCCCGCGACGTGCAGCGCCACGCTGGCGAGCATGAACGCCCGCGAGTTCAGGTGGATCGGCAGGGCGTTCTTCCCGAAGCCCGCCACGGATTCCGGGTACGAGCGGTACATCCGCACGCCGATGCACCCCTGCCCCAGGACGGTGGAGACCCGCAGGCCCAGCTGGCCCAGTTTGCGGGCCATGACGGTGTCCTCCAGCACCTGATCCCGCACGGTGGCGTACCCGCCCACGCGGGTCAGCGCGGCGCGGCGGTACGCCATGACCTGCCCGTTCGCGATGGTCGCCAGCGGGTGCGGCGGGGTCATGCGCAGCAGCGGGAACGGGAAGTACGACAGCACAGCGGCGTCCACCAGGGGCGTGAGCAGCCGCTCGCCGGGCGTGACGTTCGACTGGCGCGGCTGCACGCTCAGCAGGTCCGCGCCCGACGCGTGCAGTTCGCGCAGCAGGCCGCCCAGCGCGCCCGGATGCCACGTGACATCCGCGTCCGTGAAGATCAGGACATCACCGCTCGCAGCGCGCAGGAGCTGCTGGCACGCCCACGGTTTCCCGTGCCAGCCGTCCGGCCGCGCCGCGCCGGGAATGACGCGCGCGCCCAGGTGGCGGGCCACGTCGCCCGTCCCATCGTCGCTGCGGTCGTCCAGCACGAGGACCTCGTGCGCGCCCTGCGCGAGCACGCCGGGCAGCGTGACGGGGAGGTTCGCCGCCTCGTTCCGCGCGGGAATCAGGATGGACACGCGCGGCCCCCCCGGCGGCACCGGGGCCGGGCGCAGGCGGGGGAAGGTCACGGCGTTCACCGCCAGCGTCAGCGCCTTGCCGAGCAGCCACACGGCCGTGACGGTGCGGTACGCCCGCGCCCAGCCCGGCTCAGGTGTTTTCACGCGGCGCCGCGTCACGCGCGGTCCCCGGTCAGCCACACCAGCAGCCGCGACGGCCAGTCCACCCGGTCCGAGCGGCTCGCGCGGCCCGGCACCAGCCGCAGGTACCCGGCCAGCGGCACCTCCGGGTCACTGCCCAGCAGGTCGGCGTCCAGTTCGGCCAGCAGCGCCACCAGGGCACCCGGCAGGTCCGCGGCGTCCACCGGCGGCCCGACGCGCACGAACGCCTCCGGGAACTGCGCGCCGCGCAGCACCACCCGCAGCGCCACCGGCACCAGCGGCGCCCCGGCGTGCCGGGCGATCCACGCCGCGCCCGGCTGCACGCCCCGCAGCGGCCCCGCCGGGTGCAACTCGCCCTCCGGGAAGACCACCAGCCAGCCCGTGCGGGCGCGGCGCACCCCGGCCCGCACCTCGTCCGCACGCAGCGCCCCCACCCGCCGCAGGAACGGGAAGCGGGCCAGCTGCCGTCCCGTCATCAGGACGCTGAACGGCTGCCCGCACGCCAGGGCCACCTCGCGCAGCACGTACCCGTCCCACCAGCTGTGATGATTCGGCGCGAGCACCGCCCCGCCGCCCGGCAGCGGGCCGCGCACCCACACGCCGCCCAGAGAGCCGCGCACGCTGCGGCGGATGCTCAGGGACAGCAGCCCGGTCGCCCAGGCGTGCCGTTCTGGGATGTCAGGGGCGGTCAAAGCGCGTCACCCGCCGCGCCAGCCACAGGCCCCCCAGCATCGCCGCCAGCGTCACCCCGGCCTCGGCGTACCGGCCCACCAGCACCAGCCCGCCCGGCAGGAAGAACGCCTCGATGGGGTACACCACGCGGAAATCAGCGCCCCGCGCCGCGCCGCCCGGCAGCAGACTCAGGCTCGGCCCCCGGTGCAGCGGATAGTCCCGCGCCTGCCACGGCAGCGCCCACGCCCACTCCTCGCGCCGCAGCCCGAACAGCCGCGGGGCGAGGCCCGTGAAGACCCACGAGATCAGCGCCCCCACCCCCCACCAGCCCAGGAAGTTCTGCACCGGCGCGCCCGCCCACAGCGGCAGCGGATCACTCCAGAGCCAGTAGCGCTGCGCGGTCATCAGCGGCTCCAGCCCCACGTCCCACAGCAGCATCAGCAGGCCCGCCAGCCAGGGCCGCCCGCCCGACAGGCTCGTGGCGGTCAGCGTCAGCGCGAACCAACCCAGCGGCACGATCAGCGGCACGCCCAGCAGCAGCGGCCCCGGCGCAGTCGCGTACGAGTACACCCCGAACGGAATGCCGGTGCGGCTCCCCAGCACCTCCACGCCCAGGCCCAGCACGAACGCCACCAGCGCCATCAGACCCGCCTTCCAGGCGTTCTCCCGCTCCCACACGAACAGCAGCGCCGCCACGGACAGCGCGCCCGTGCTCGCCAGCCCCAGCACCGGAAAGCCGTCCGGCCACAGCGGCACCGGGATCTTCAGCGCCGCGTACAGCGCCACGAACCACATCCACGGGCGCGTCACCGCCAGCAGCCCCGCGAACCGCGCCGCCAGCACCCCCGCGAAGTTCCGGCCCAGCGCGTCCCCCGCCAGCGCCAGCACGCCCGACAGCGGCAGCCCCAGCGCGATCAGCGCCCAGCCCACCGCCAGACCAGACATGACCAGCAGCGCCCCCAGGAACGCCAAGCCCAGCGCCGCGAACCCCAGCCCGGCGCGCCACACGGTGGGGGAGAGGGACACCCTCATGCCCGCACCGCCGTCAACGCCGCGAAGTAGGCGCGACTGGCGTCCGACACGTCCACCGGCAGGGCCGAGAGGGGCCACCAGCGCGCCTCGGTGGCGTCGTACGAGGCGCGCACCTCGCCCCCCGCGAACCCGGCGACGAACACGTGCGTCTCCCAGTCCACGACATTCCCGTCCTGGTACGTGTACCGGTGCGGAAACACGCCCAGCGCGCGGACCGGACCGACACTCAGGCCCGTCTCCTCACGCAGTTCCCGCCGCGCGGTCTGTTCCGGCGACTCCCCGGCGTCTGCCCCGCCGCCCGGCACGTCCCACCGCCCGGTGTCACTCCGCCGGATGAGCAGGACGTCCCCGCCGTTCACGACGGCAATGCCCGCCCCCATGCGGCGCCGGGGCGCCGGTGACCGCCACGCCCGGAGTGTCCTCAGCAGCCAGCCCTCATGGCTCATGCCTACTTCCACCGCCGGCGCGTCAGGTCTTTCACGAGGACATGCGCGGCGTTGCGGCCGGACGCACCCATGATGCCGCCGCCGGGGTGGGTGCTGGCCCCCGTGAGGTAGAGGCCCTGCACGCCGGGCCAGCGGTACTGGCTGGCTTTCATCCAGGGGCGGAAGGAGAACATCTGGTCGAAGCTCATCTCGAGGTGCATGACGTTCCCGCGGTGCAGGCCGAGGTTGGTTTCGAGCCACTGGGGCGTCTGGACGAGTTCCCCGACGATGGTGTCGCGGGTGCCGGGCGCGTAGTGTTCGAAAGCGTTCAGGATGTTCTCGCGGGCCTCGGCGGTGCGGGTTTCCCAGGAGCCGCTGCTGAGTTCGTAGGGGTAGTACTGCGCCCACAGCCACAGCACGTCCCCGCCGGGAGGGGCCAGGGAGTCGTCCACGGCGCTGAAGCTCATGGCGATCAGCGGTGGGTCGCTGGTGGGTTCGCCCGCGAGGTACTCGCCGTAGCCTTTCATCAGCTGCTGCTCGTTCCTGATCAGCAGGCCCAGACCGACGCGGCTGTCGGGTTCGGTGTGGTTCCGGTACTTCACCTTCTCGCTCAGGGCGAGGCGGAGGATCATCCCGAAGCCGTTGCCCACGCGGACCTGCCGCGCGGCGGGCGGCACGTACTCGTCCGGCAGCGCGCCCGCCGTGGTGAGGACGTGCGCGCCGGACACGACGGCCCGCGCGGTGTACGTCTCGCCGTTCTCCAGCCGGATGCCTTGCGCCTTCCCATCCTTGACCAGGATGTCCTTCACGGGCGCGTTCACGAACACCTGCCCGCCGTCGGATTCGATGGCGCGCTTCAGGGCTTTCGTCAGGCCGCCGCTGCCGCCCTTGGGCCGCGCCACACCCCCCTCGTGGTACAGGGGGTGCCACAGCAGGAACGGCGCACTCAGGGGGTCACTGGGGGGCGGGCCGCTCTGCGCCGCCATCCACACCAGCGGGGCGCGCACCCGCTCCTCCGTGAAGTACTCCCGCGCCACGTCCCCATACGGGCGCAGAATCCGGGGCAGCTGCTCCATCCAGTCCTTGCCCTTCCCGCTGGACACGACCATCTTGCCCATGTCCAGCGGTCCCGGCGCAGAGTTGAACAGGTCCGCCACGGAGCGCGCGAACGGCGTCCAGTCATCCAGGAATTTCGTGTACGCCTCGCCCTGACCGGGAAACAGCGCCTCCAGCTCCCGCGCCGTGCGCCCGGCATCTCGGTGGATGAACCACGGCGTCTCCCCGTCCGACGCGTGGAACATCGGGTCGACCTCCAGGTAGTGCAGGCCGTGCCGCGTGAGTTCCAGTTCACGCACCACGGGCGTCATGCGGATCAGGATGTGCGCGCTCCCGCCGTAATCGAAACGGTACCCCGGCACGAGTTCCTCGGTACTCACGGCCCCGCCGACGATGTGCCGCCGCTCGAACACGCCCACCCGTAGGCCCGCCTTCGCGGCGTACGCGGCGGTCACCAGCGCGTTGTGGCCCGCGCCCATCACGATCACGTCGAAATCCGGCATCCCGCGCAGTCTCGCACGCCCACACGCGACCAGAGCGTCACCCCGCACGCAGAAGCGGCCCGCCCCCCACCGGGAACGGACCGCGCCGCAGGGACGGTCAGGGCAGCTGCACAGTCTTCCCGTTCGTGAACGTCACCGTCACCTGCGGATCGGTCGTCGCCGCACCCGAGACGGTGCAGGTCGCGATCCGGTCGCGGTAGTTCACGTTCTCCAGCGGGCACGGCCCGTCGCGCAGCGTGCCGCCCGACTGCGCCGCGATCACCATGGTGTACGCCGACATGGCCGCCGCCCGCTCACCCGCTGCGCTGGCCCGCTCACGTGCCCCCAGCAGGCCCGGAAGCACCACCGCCGCCAGCAGACCCACCGCAGCGACGTTCAGGACCGCGTGACCGGCGATCAGACCGATCTTCACCCCGGCCTCCAGATCCGGGCGGAACTGCTGCGCGGCCCGCCGGGCGTATGCCTGCCCGAAATGCACCAGCAGCGCCACGAAGCCCAGCAGTGGCAGCACCGCGAACACCGGAGCGGTCGTCAGGCCCACCAGAAACGCCCCCGTCAGGTTCAGCGCCAGCAGGATACCGACCCACCCGACGTGCCAGCCCACCAGCCCGATGTACGTGAAGCCTGCGCCGGGTAGCAGCACGCTCAGCAGGTACCCCACGGCCAGATTCGGGGCCTTGCGGGGCATGGGCGCGGCGCTTGGGCGGATGGTGTCTTCAGGCCAGGTCATGCCCGCACGCTACGGGCCGCCTGCACGCCGCACTGCCTCAGGTGACCGCGCCCCCGGCGGGTGCATGATGGATCATGACCTCCTTCACGGTTCGCCGCCTGGGCCCGGACGACGGGGCCGCGCTTGAACGGCTCGCACAGGACGAGACCGACTTCACCGACGAGCTGCCCAGCCCACCCCTGACCCCCGCCGCCGCCCGAGCGTACCTGAGCGATCCGGGCGTGTGGCACTGGCACGCCGAGGACGCGGGCGGCGACCCGGTGGGCTTCCTGATGGCGTACGTGCACCGCCGCCGTCACGGCGAGCCGCTGGACGTGATGTTCGAGGAGATCGGCGTGCGCGAGTCCTGGCGGCGTCGGGGCGTGGGCCGCGCCCTGGTGGACGCCCTGCACGCCCAGATGCGGGGGCACGGGATCGGCAGCGTGTGGGTCGCAGCGGACAACGACGGCGCACGGGCGTTCTACGAGGCCTGCGGGTACGAACTCGACGAGTTGCAGGGCGTGATCCTCAGCCGGGACGTGCAGACCGACACACCCGCCTGACGCGGCAGGCGTACGCTGCGGGCAGGAGGCAGTCATGGGTCTGATGATGCTGGGTGTGTTCGTGCCGCTGCTCGCCGTGATGTTCGTCGCCGCTCGCCGCCAGGACCGCGTGAACCGCGCCATGAAAGACATCGGCGCGGGCGAGGATGCCGGGTACGTGGGCCCGCAGGTGGGCGGCCCGACCTGACGCGGCGTCGAAATGTCTAAGAGTCTGAGGGTTTAGGGAATGCGTGCTGGACAGCCCTTAGACGCTTAGACCTGCAGACCCTTCGACCCTCAGTCCCCGTCCGGCCAGCCGAAGGCGGGATCGTCCGGTGCGGGCCAGTGGATGGGGAGGTCGTCGGTGTGGCCGTCGATGCGGCGGATGGGGACGAGGCCGGTGCCGCTGCCGCACAGCCACGCGCGGGTGACGTGGCTGAGGTCGCGGGTGTGGACGGGTCGCGTGTCGTGTGGGCGACCCGTGAGGTACGCGGCGCGGGTGACGGACGGGAGGCCGCCTTCAGGGACGACGAGGTCACCGCCGATCTCCAGAAGGGGGGAGGTGCGGCTGCCGTCCACGACGTGTCCGCGCGTGTCCTGCAGCCAGCCTTCGAAGTGCGGGTGGGCCTGCGTGGCGGCGAGGCGGTACGGGAGGTAGTTGCCGGTCTTGTGCGCGCCGAGTTGCGGGTGGATCTGCAGGTCGGTGACGCGCACGCTGACGCCCTGCTGGGGGCGCGGGCCGGGCGTGAGGGGCCGGTGGGTGTGCAGGGTGCCGTGTGCGGTGACGGTGACGCGCAGCAGGCCCCAGGGGTGCGCGTCCAGCGGGGGTGGGCTGGGGTCGGGGTGGGGGAGGCCCAGGAACGCGCAGGTGCTGCGCAGCCGCTCCAGGTGCGCGGGCCACAGCAGCGGCTGCCCGTGGCGGGTGCGGACGGTGGTGAAGGCGGTCGCGCCGTGCAGCCACGCGGGGTCGTTCAGAACGTCCGGCAGGGGGTTCACGACCCGCGCCACTCCTGGCTCAGGCGCAGCCAGTTGCCCAGCAGGGTGCGGCCGGCGGGACTCAGGACGCTCTCCGGGTGGAACTGCACGCCCCACGCGGGAACGCCGGGGACGGCCAGGGCCATGACCTCGCCGTCCTGGCTGGTCGCGGTGATCAGTTCGGCGGGCAGGCCGCGCACGACCAGCGAGTGGTACCGCCCGAACGGCGCGTCCGGCGGCACGTTCCGGAAGAGGCCGCTGCCGTCGTGCCGGGCGTACTCGGGGCGTCCGTGGACGGGCTGGGCGCGTTCCACCCGCCCGCCGAGCACCTGCCCGAGCGCCTGATGCCCCAGGCACACGCCCAGCAGCGGAATGCGCCGGTCCAGGCACGCGCGGGTCAGGGCCAGCGTGACGCCGCTGGTGTCGGGCGTGCCGGGGCCGGGGCCGACGAGCACGGCATCCGGACCTTCCCGCAGCAGGTCGTCCAGCGCCTCGTGCTGGCCGCGCACGTCCACCCGCGCGCCCAGCGCCAGCAGGTCGTGCGCGAGGTTCCACGTGAACGAGTCGCGGTTGTCCAGCAGCAGCACCCGCGCGCCCGTGTGGGACGTGGCGGGCGGCGGCGCCCAGGGCGTGCCGGGCACCGGGGGTTGCGGCGGCTGCGCGGGGCGGCCCGGCACGCCCGCCAGGACACTCAGGAGCGCCTGCGCCTTGTGCACCGTCTCCTGTGCCTCGCGGGCGGGGTCGGCGTCGATGACGGTCCCGCCGCCTGCGCGGACCTCCACCGTCCAGCCGCTGTCCGTGCGGGTGAACGCGGCGGTGCGGATCAGGATGTTCACGTCCACCAGCGGCCCGCTGACGATGCCCAGCCCGCCGGTGTACCAGCCGCGCGGGCCGGGTTCGAGGTCGCGGGTGACCTCCATCACGCGTTCCTTCGGCGCGCCGGTGATCGTCCCGCCGGGGAAGGTGGCGGCCAGCACGTCCCGCAGCGTCACGCCGTCCCGCGCGCGGGCCTGGACCTCGGACACGAGGTGCATCACGTGGCTGTACCGCTCGACGAGCATCAGGTCCGGCACGGTCACGCTGCCCGGCGCGGCCACGCGGCCCAGGTCGTGCCGCACGAGGTCCACCAGCATGGTGTGCTCCGCGACCTCCTTCGGACTGGCGCGCAGTTCCGCCTCGAACGCCGCGTCCTCCTCGGGCGTGTCGCCCCGGCGGCGGGTTCCGGCGATGGGCCGCGCACTCAGGTCGTCCCCCGCCCAGCGGACCAGCCGTTCCGGACTGCACGACACCACGACCTCGTCCCCCAGGTCCGCGAAGGCCATGAACGGACTGGGGTTCACGTCCCGCAGGCGCAGGTACGCGGCCAGCGGGTCCCCCTGCGCGGCCGCCTGCACGCCGCGCGAGAGGTTCACCTGGTACACCTCGCCCGCGCGGATCAGCTCCTGCACGGCCCGCACGCCCGCCGGGTAATCCACGTCGTCCGCGCCGAACGTCCCCACGCTCAGGGTCGGCTCGGGCGGCACCGGCGCGCCCAGCAGCGCCGCCCAGTCCAGATGCGGCTCGCCCACCACGCTCAGGGTGCCCGCCACGCGGTCCCACACGAGGCCCGACGGGTACTCGCCCCACCACATCGCCTCGCCGCGCGGGGCGTGCGCGGCCAGCCCGAAGGTCCGGGCCGCCTCGTACTTCAGGCCGCCCAGCCACGCCGGGAACAGCCCGTCGCCCGCGGGCCGGTCCGGCAGGTCGTGCGTGACCCGCAGCGGCGCGGCACTCAGGAACGACCGCGCGCCGTACGCCACGACCGGCCCCAGCGATTCCAGCAGCACCACGCCCGGCAGGCCCGCCGCGCGCACCCGCCGCAGCACCTCCGCCGGACTGAGCAGGGGCAGGGCAGGGGAGGGGGTCGGGCTCGCGTTCACGCGCCGGATTCTAGCGGGCGATCTGCGCCATCTGGCGGCCCCGCGTGCACCGCGACCTTCGCCGCCAGCGTGCGGTAGAAGTCCGGCTGTTGCAGGTACGCCAGGTGATCCGACCGCACCAGCCCGGACAGCGGGAAGGCCGTGTCGTGCGCGCCCGGCGCGATGCCCTGCGCGCGGAAGCTCAGCAGGTCCGTGTACGCCCACACGTTCCAGAAGTACCCCAGCCGCCCCCCGGCGTGCGCGTCGGGGCTCGGGCCGCCCAGCGTGAAGCCCAGTTCGTGGAACGCGCCCACCTGACTGGCGCACGCGCACCAGAAGTCCACCCGCACCCCCGCGCCGTCCGGATCGGCGGGCAGGAACGCGTGCAGCGCGTCGAAGATCAGCTGCCCGCCCATCGAGTGCGTCAGGACCACCAGCGGCTCGTGCGGGTGCGTGCGGGCCGCGTGCGCCGCGCGCAGCCCGGCCAGGACCCGCTGCGGGATCGCGCCGGGGCGCTCGGGCGTGCCCCGCCCGTTCAGGTAGGCCAGCACATCCCCCATGAACAGCGGCACGAACGCCTCCAGCGGGCGGCGGACCTCCTGCATGGCGCGCTTCACGTTCCGCCGCCGCGCCCGCATCAGGCCGGGCGGCAGGTGCGGTTCCAGCCGCCGCGCCGGGGCAGGCAGGCGCGCCTGCGCCGCCGCGTCCAGCAGGCCCCAGCGTTCGGCGGGGGGCAGGTCGGCCAGCAGCGCCCGCACGGTTCCGTCCCGCGCGGCCGCCCACGCGGCGCGGATCACGCCCGGCCACTGGGACACCGGATGCGCGGCGCGCAGGCGGCGTTCCAGCGCCTCACCCAGCGCGTCCCCGTCCAGTGCCAGCGGGTCGGGCTCCGGGGCGACCTCGCGCTCGCGCGCCGCGCGGAACTGCCCGCCCTGCGTGAAGTGCGCCCCCAGGTCCCCCCAGTACACCCGCTCGACGTGCACCGACTCCGGCGCCTCCGGGTTCAGGCCAGGCGCCACGTGCTCGCGCAGCAGGCGCTGCACACCCGGCCAGTCCACGCCCTGCGTCGCGCGGTGCAGGTCCTCCCAGCCCAGGTCGCCCTCCTCGCGGACGGCCACGCCATGCACGAACAGAACCGGCATGCCGCCCATGCTACCGGTATCCTGCCGTATGGCCCCCAACACGGCAGTGAACGCGCTTCAGGACGGCAAGCGGCGGCAGGCGCAGGCCCTGCTTCAGGACGGCGAGGTCTGGCTGATCGCCGCGCGCGAGTCCGGCGTGCGCCCGGAACCTGCCCTGACGCTCGTGGCGGGCGTGGACGTCACCTGGGACAGCCTCTTCCTGCTGACCCGCGCGGAGGCCGTGGCGATCGTGGGCCGCTTCGACGCGGACGCCGTGCCGCCCGGCTGGACCGTGCACGGCTACGACGCGGACCTGCGCGCCCTGCTGCGCGCCGAGGTGACGCGCCTGGGCGCGCGGCGCGTGCTGCTGAACATCAGCGAGGACGACCCGCTGTGCGACGGCCTGACGTCGGGCCTGGAACGCCGGGTGCGCGGCTGGCTGACGCCGGGCGACGACCTGCCCGAGCTGGAGTGGGACAGCGCCGCGCCGCTGCTGGGCCAGCTCCGGTCGGTCAAGACACCGGCGGAACACGCCGCGATCCGGGAGGCCGTGAATCTGGCCGAGGCGCACCTGCGCGAGATGGCGGTCGCCGCCCGCCCCGGCTGGCGTGAGCGGGACGTCGCGGCGTTCCTGCACGGCCTGTGCCGCCGCGACGGCGCCGAGCCCTCCTGGGGCTGGGACGCCTGCCCGAACGTGCACATCGGCCCGGACAGCCGACCCTCGCACGCGCCGCCCGGCAACCACGCCCTGCACCCCGGATCGCTGCTGCACATCGACTACGGCGTGCGTCTGAACCACGGGTACTGCTCGGACATCCAGCGCGTGTACCGCCTGCCCGACGGGAACCCGGTGCCCGAGGAGGTGCAGGCCGCCTTCCGCGCCTGCTGGCAGGCCATTCAGGCGGGCGCGGACGCCCTGCGGCCCGGCACGCCCGGTCACGCCGTGGACGCCGCCGCGCGCGCCGCACTGGTCGCCGCCGGGTACCCCGAGTACCAGCACGCGCTCGGTCACGGCCTGGGCCGCGCCACGCACGACGGCGGCACCCTCCTCGGCCCGCGCTGGCCCCGCTACGGGCAGACCGTCGAGAGCCCCGTGCGCGCGGACGAGGTGTACACCCTGGAACTGGGCGTCATGGTCCCCGGCCACGGCTTCATCGGACTGGAGGAGGACGTGATCGTCCGTGACGGCCCGCCGCAGTGGCTCTCGGACCGGCAGGATGACCTGAAGCCCCTGGGCTGATACGGATTCCGTCTGTTTCGTTGACAACCCGGGACATCACCGGGTTGTCAACTCCACGCCCGGAACCCGTTTTGCTCCCACTCGCATCCGCTCGGGGTGAAAGTTTTTGCAAACCTTTCAACCGGAGTGCTTATGATACCAGCTCCGATTGAATGGCTTATGAAGCCGCCGGGTCCGAGCGGATGCGACTCGTAGAGCTGCGCAGCCGAGGAGGAGAGAAACGCCCCTCCGGACGTGGAAGTGGGCGGACCAGCGATGAACACGCCGTGTTGATTCCTCCCCCTTGAGGGGGGAGGCCGGGAGGGGGTGAGCAGGCATGGCGTCATGGAAGACGTTTTCCGTGCCTGTCCCCTCTGGCGCTTGAACAGTGTCCGCACCGTTGATGACAGCCCGTGTAGACCGGGGCAGCGCTAAGCTGGAGTGTTTACCGGGGGGGCGCGCCGGGCAGGTCCACCGGGCGGACCGGGACCGGCTCGCCGAACCGGGCGTACTTGCGGCCCCGCGTGGGATCACCGCGCCCGCACAGGACCGTCACGGTCGGCAGGCCGTGCACGTTCACCTCGGCGATCGCCAGCCGTCCCGTGTCGTACGCACCCAGGTCCAGGTACAGGTGGCGGCCCAGGCGGCAGGGGATCGGGACGGGCGTGTGCCCGTGCACCGAGTACGTGACGCCCTCGGGCAGTGGGAAGGGCCCCTCGAAGGGGCGCAGCCACAGCGCCGCCGACAGCGGGTTGGGGTGCTGCGGGTGCTTGACGGGCGGCGCGGCGTGCGACACGAGCACGCTGGGGTGGCTGGGCGGGTGGTCGTGGATCTCGCCGTCGGCCGTGACGTACACGACGCGGCGCAGGACGTTCAGGTACTCCTCCAAGAGCGGCGGGAATTTTTCCAGGGTGAGGCTGCCCAGCTCGGCGCGGACCGTCTCGCCTCCGGCGCGCATCCACCACTGGAAGCCCTCCATGGCGCGGCGGTAGTCCCCGAGGTCGTGCGTGCCGAGGTACTGGCGGTAGTACTTCACGCCCTCCTGCATCATGCGCTCGTGGTTGCCCATCAGCAGCGTGGCGCGCCCGGCGCGGTGCAGGTCCATCAGGGTCTCCACGACCGGCATGGAGCGCGGCCCGCGGTCGATGGCGTCGCCCAGGGACAGGTAGTGGGCGTCCGGGTACTGGTGCAGCGCGGCGCGCAGCAGGTCGGGTCGGCCGTGCAGGTCCGGGATGATCAGCACCTGCCGGGTCAAGCGCGGTCCTCCGGGGTGTCGCCGTCGTGTTCGTCGCTGAAGTCCAGCAGGGTCTGCTTGCTGCGTTCGCGCAGCTGCCGCGCGGCGTCCGGGTCGGGCGTGAAGGTCACGTGTCCGCCTTCGAGGGTCACGCGGTACCCGGCGCCGTCGCTGGCGTCCGGGAGCCATTCGGCGGGCAGCTGGTAGGTGCGGCCCCGGCTGTCCTCCACGTCAGCGAGGCCCGCGTCCTCGTCCAGAACGTCGATCACAAGCAGGGAATGCGGCACCGTCATGCTGGGCAGTCTACCCCCTGCACCTTCCGGCGGACGACCCGCGCCGGGGGCGTCGGTGTAGGGTGCGGAACATGGTCACGAGGCGCGCGGTCCTGCGGTCCCTGCTCGGCGGGGGGGCGGTGGCGGCGCTGGGCGGTGGGGTGGGTGTGGCGCAGGGCTACCGTTTCGGCGTGACCCGCCACGCCCGCGTGCTGCCGGGCCTGCGCTCGCCGTTGCGTGTGGCGTTCCTGACGGACCTGCACCACGGGCTGTTCATCGGGGACGGCAGCGTGGGCGCGTGGGTGGACGCCGCGAACGACCTGCGCGCGGACGTGGTCCTGCTGGGCGGGGACCTGCTCGACGCGCGCCTGGACGACGTGCCGCCCGGGCTGCTGCGGCAGCTGGCGCGGCTGCGGGCGCCGCTGGGGACGTTCTCGGTGTGGGGCAACCACGATTACGGGAGTTTCGGTCGGTACGCCAGCCGTCACTACGGCCCGGTCCGGCCGGACTGGGCGGCGCGCCGTGAGCGCTTCGCGGGGCAGCTCTCGGGCGCGGGTGTGACGGTCCTGCGGGACGAGGGGCGCCCGCTGCGGGACGACCTGTGGCTGGGCGGCACGGACGACCTGTGGTTCGGGACGCCGGACGTGACGGCGGCCCTGGAGGGCGCGGGCGCGCGGGCGACGCTGCTCGTCACGCACAACCCGGACCTGCTGCCCGCGCTGCCACGCCCGGCGGGACTGGTGCTGTGCGGGCACACGCACGGCGGGCAGGTGCGGCTGCCGCTGCTGGGCGCCCTGATGGTGCCCAGTGCGTTCGGGCAGCGGTACGCGATGGGCTGGGTGACCGGCGCGCATGACACCCCCGCTTACGTGAGCCGGGGCCTGGGCCTGAGCGGGCTGCCCGTGCGGAACCTGTGCGAGCCGGAAATGGCGCTGTTGCAGCTGTCCCCGACCTGACCGCCGGGGGCTTGCGCGGGCGGGGGTCCGTATGTATGGCACCGGTTCCAGCGGCCCGGTCGTGGGGTGGGTGCGCTGGCCGGAGTGTGCGGCGGATCTGGCCGGGTGCCCCGGACCTGTTGCGCAGATGACACGGACAGGTGGTGTTCATTGCCGATTTCCGGCAAAACACTGCACTTTGGCGAAAAAATGATGTGCCGCACCTTTGGACCCGTTATAAACAACGGCCCTGCATAGACATGCGCCGGTCTGTATCGTGATCTCAGCAGCCTGCACCCCGCAGGCGGATGCGAGTCACGAGCGAGATGGGAGCGTCAACATGAACAGAACAGACAACCGGGTGACGCCGGCTGAGGCGCCGCACACCCCTGCAACACCCGCGAGCGGCGCGGAACTGAACCTCGCCCGTGAGAAGGGCCTGTACAGCGGAGCCGAGCACGACGCCTGCGGCGTGGGCTTCGTCGCGCACATCAAGGGCCGCAAGAACCACGCCATCGTGCAGCAGGGCCTGAAGATCCTCGAGAACCTCGACCACCGCGGCGCGGTCGGTGCCGACCCCCTGATGGGCGACGGCGCGGGCCTGCTGATCCAGATTCCCGACGAGTTCTACCGCGCCGAGTTCGCGCAGCAGGGCGTGACCCTGCCCCCGCCCGGCGATTACGGCGTCGGCATGATCTTCCTGCCCAAGGAGATCGCCTCGCGCCGCGCCTGCGAGCAGGAACTCGAACGCGCCATCACCGCCGAGGGGCAGGTCGTGCTGGGCTGGCGCGACGTGCCCGTCAACGCCGAGATGCCCATGAGCCCCGCCGTGCGCGAGAAGGAACCCGTCATCCGGCAGGTGTTCATCGGCGCCGGGCCCGACACGCTGGTCCCGGACGCGCTGGAACGCAAGCTGTACGTCATCCGCCGCCGGGCCAGCAACGCCATCCGCGCGCTGAACTTCACGCACGGTGCCGAGTACTACGTGCCCAGCATGTCGTGCCGCACGGTCATCTACAAGGGCCTGCTGCTCGCCACGCAGGTCGGCGAGTACTACCTCGACCTGCAGGACGAACGCGTCGTATCCGCCCTGGCCCTGGTCCACCAGCGCTTTTCCACGAACACCTTCCCCGAGTGGCCGCTGGCGCACCCGTACCGCATGGTCGCGCACAACGGCGAGATCAACACCGTCAAGGGGAACTTCAACTGGATGCGTGCCCGCGAGGGCATCATGGCCTCGCCCGTGCTGGGCGACGACCTGAAGAAGCTCTACCCGATCTCCTTCGAGGGTGAATCCGACACCGCTACCTTCGACAACGCGCTGGAACTCCTGACCCTGGCCGGGTACCCCATGGCGCACGCCGCCATGATGATGATCCCCGAGGCCTGGGAGCAGAACGAGCATCTCGACCCGCGCCGGCGCGCGTTCTACGAGTACCACGCCAGCATGATGGAACCCTGGGACGGCCCGGCCGCGATGGTCTTCACCGACGGCCGTCAGGTCGGCGCGACCCTGGACCGCAACGGCCTGCGCCCCGCCCGCTACGTGCAGACCCGCGACGACCTGGTCATCCTGGCCAGCGAATCCGGCGTGCTGCCCGTCCCCGAGAGCAAGATCGTGAAGAAGTGGCGCCTGCAACCGGGCCGGATGTTCCTGATCGACTTCGAGCAGGGCCGCATCATCGAGGACGACGAACTGAAGAACCAGTTCGCGTCCGCCAAGCCCTACGCGCAGTGGGTGGAGAACACCCGCTTCCGCCTGGACGACAGCGAGGAGACCGGCACGGTCGGGCAGTTCCGCGAGTCGCTGCTGGACCGCCAGCAGGCCTTCGGGTACACCCAGGAGGACCTGAAGTTCCTGATGGGCCCCATGGCCCTGACCGGCGAGGAAGGCATCGGCAGCATGGGCAACGACAGCCCGCTGGCCGTGCTGTCCGGGAAGAACAAGCCGCTGTTCAACTACTTCCGGCAGCTGTTCGCGCAGGTCACGAACCCGCCCATCGACCCGATCCGCGAGTCGGTCGTCATGAGCCTCGTGTCGTTCGTGGGGCCGCGCCCGAACCTGCTGGACATCAACGCCGTGAACCCGCAGCTGCGCCTGGAAGTCGAGCAGCCCATCCTGGACTTCGACGACATGGCCCGCGTGCGCAACATCGAGGAGCACACCCGCGGGAAGTTCAAGGCGTACGACCTCGACATCACCTACCCCGCCGAGTGGGGCGCGCGCGGCGTGGAAGCCAAACTGGCGACCATCAACGCCTGGGCGGTGGACGCCATCGAGAGCGGGCACAACGTCATCATCATCAGTGACCGCCGCGTGGACCGCGAACGCGTCGCGATTCCCAGCCTGCTGGCCCTGAGCAGCATCCACCACCACCTCGTGAAGGCGGGCCTGCGCATGAAGGTCGGTCTGGTCGTCGAGACCGGCGACGCCCGCGAGGTGCACCACTTCGCCGCGCTCGCCGGGTACGGCGCCGAGGCCATCCACCCGTACCTCGCGCTGGAAACGCTGATCAACCTGCACACCGACGTGCCCGGCATGCCTGCCCTGAACGGCATCGACGCGCACAAGGCCATCTACAACTACATCAAGGCGATCGGCAAGGGCCTGAGCAAGATCATGTCGAAGATGGGCGTCAGCACGTACATGAGCTACTGCGGCGCGCAGCTGTTCGAGGCGGTCGGCCTGAAGACCGACTTCGTGCAGAAGTACTTCTACGGCACGCCCACCCAGGTCGGCGGGATCGGCATCTTCGAGGTGGCCGAAGAAGCCCTGCGCAACCACCGCGCGGCGTTCAGCGACGATCCCGTGCTGGCGCAGAACCTCGACGCGGGTGGCGAGTACGCCTGGCGCGTGCGCGGCGAGGAGCACATGTGGACGCCGGACTCCATCGCCAAGTTGCAGCACTCGGTGCGCAGCGGCAACTACGCCACGTTCGAGGAGTACGCCCGGATCATCAACGACCAGAGCAAGCGCCACATGACCCTGCGCGGCCTGTTCGAATTCAAGACCGACGGCGTGACGCCCGTCCCGCTGGAAGAAGTCGAAGCCGCCAGCGAGATCGTCAAACGCTTCGCCACGGGCGCCATGAGCCTCGGCTCGATCAGCACCGAGGCGCACACCACCCTGGCCGTCGCCATGAACCGCATCGGCGGCAAGAGCAACACCGGCGAGGGCGGCGAGGACCCCGCCCGCTACGAACGCGAGATGCGCGGCGAGACCCTCGGTGAGGGCCACACCCTCGCCAGCATCCTCGGCGAGAGCCGGGTGGAAGTGGACTACCCGCTGGAACCCGGCGACTCCCTGCGCAGCAAGATCAAGCAGGTCGCCTCGGGCCGCTTCGGTGTCACCACGAACTACCTGACGAGCGCCGACCAGATCCAGATCAAGATGGCGCAGGGCGCCAAGCCCGGCGAGGGCGGCCAGCTGCCCGGCGGGAAGGTCAGCGAGTACATCGGCTTCCTGCGCCACTCCGTGCCCGGCGTGGGCCTGATCAGCCCGCCCCCGCACCACGACATCTACTCCATCGAGGACCTCGCGCAGCTCATCCACGACCTGAAGAACGTGAACCCCCGCGCGGACATCAGCGTGAAACTCGTCTCCGAGGTCGGCGTCGGCACCATCGCCGCCGGGGTCGCCAAGGCCAAGGCCGACCACATCGTGATCGCCGGGCACGACGGCGGTACGGGCGCGAGCCCCTGGAGCTCCATCAAGCACGCCGGGTCGCCCTGGGAACTGGGCCTCGCGGAGACGCAGCAGACCCTCGTCCTGAACCGCCTGCGTGACCGCGTGCGCGTGCAGACCGACGGGCAGCTCAAGACCGGCCGTGACGTCGTGATCGCCGCGCTGCTGGGCGCCGACGAGTTCGGTTTCGCCACCGCGCCGCTGGTCGCGCAGGGCTGCATCATGATGCGCAAGTGCCACCTGAACACCTGCCCCGTCGGTGTCGCCACGCAGGACCCGGTGCTGCGCGCCCGCTTCCAGGGCAAACCCGAGCACGTCATCAACTTCTTCTTCTTCATCGCCGAGGAAGTCCGCGCCATCATGGCCAGCCTGGGCATCCGCTCCTTCGACGACCTGATCGGCCGCGCCGACCTGCTCGACACGAAGAAAGGCATCGAGCACTGGAAGGCGCAGGGCCTCGACTTCAGCCGCGTCTTCTACCGCCCCGAGGTGCCGGGGGAGGTCGGCGTGCGCCACCTCCACACCCAGGACCACGGCCTCAGCGGCGCGCTTGATCTGCAACTGATCGAGAAGTGCCGTCCCGCCTTCGAGAAAGGCGAGAAGGTGCACTTCCTGCAGGACGTCCGCAACGTCAACCGCACCGTCGGCGCGATGCTGTCCGGCGAACTGACCCGCGTGCGCCCCGAGGGGCTGCCGGACAACACCGTGTTCATCCAGATGGAAGGCACCGGCGGGCAGAGCTTCGGCGCGTTCCTCGCGCCCGGCATCACCCTGTACCTGATCGGCGACGCGAACGACTACACCGGCAAGGGCCTCTCGGGTGGCCGCGTGGCCGTGCGCCCCAGCATCGAATTCCGCGGCAAGGCCGAGGAGAACATCATCGTCGGGAACACCGTCCTGTACGGCGCGACCAGCGGTGAGGCCTTCTTCCGCGGCGTGGCGGGCGAACGCTTCGCCGTGCGCCTCAGCGGCGCGGAGGCCGTCGTGGAGGGCACCGGCGACCACGGCTGCGAGTACATGACCGGCGGGACTGTCGTCGTGCTCGGCCAGACCGGCCGCAACTTCGCGGCGGGCATGAGCGGCGGCGTCGCGTACGTGTACGACGTGGACGGCAGCTTCGCCAAACGCTGCAACACCAGCATGGTGGACCTGCACCCCCTGCTGCCCGAAGACCAGCAGCTCGCCCAGACCCAGGGCGCACTCCACTTCGGTGACAGCGACGAGGCGCACCTGCGCCGCCTGCTCGAAAGCCACCACAAGTGGACCGGCTCACAGCGCGCCTCCGAACTGCTCGACGACTGGGAGGCCACTCTGAAGCGCTTCGTCAAGGTCTTCCCGAAGGAGTACCAGCGCGCCCTGCGCGAACGCGCCCAGGCGGGCACGGTGCAGGCCGCCGACACGACCAGCATGCAGACCGCGCAGCCCGGCAACCCCGTCGCGGCGCAGGGCACGCTGACCAAGTAACCCCTCCCAGTGCCCGCCCAACCCAGGCGGCGGGCGCTGTTCCCCCACCGGAGCACGCATGAGCAAGATCACCGGCTTCCTCGACCAGCCGCGCATCAAGGACCAGTACGCCCCGGTCGACGCGCGCCTCAAGCACTACCACGAGTTCCTGCTGCCCCTGGCACCGGACGCCGCCCGCCTCCAGGCGACCCGCTGCATGGACTGCGGCATCCCGTTCTGCAACAACGGCTGCCCCGTCGGGAACATCATCCCGGACTTCAACAACCTCGTGTACCAGGACGACTGGCGCAGCGCGCTGGACACCCTGCACTCCACGAACAACTTCCCCGAGTTCACCGGCCGCATCTGCCCCGCCCCCTGCGAGGCCGCCTGCACCCTGAACATCAATGGCGACGCCGTCGGCATCAAGAGCATCGAGCTGAGCATCATCGAACGCGGCTGGCAGGAAGGCTGGGTCACGCCGCAACCCCCCGCCGTGAAGACCGGGAAGAAGGTCGCCGTGATCGGTTCGGGCCCCGCCGGGCTGGCCGCCGCGCAGCAGCTCGCGCGCGCCGGGCACGACGTGACCGTGTTCGAGAAGAACGACCGCGTGGGCGGCCTGATGCGCTACGGCATCCCCGACTTCAAGATGGACAAGCACCACATCGACCGCCGCGTCGAACAGATGCAGGCCGAGGGCGTCACCTTCCGCACCGGCACCCTGGTCGGCGCGTGGCCCGAGGGCAGCCGGGTCACGAACCTCAGCAAGAAGACCGTCACGCCCGACGAGCTGAAAGCCGAATTCGACGCCGTCCTTCTGGCGGGCGGTGCCGAGCAGCCCCGCGACCTGCCCGCGCCCGGCCGCGACCTGGACGGCATTCACTTCGCCATGGAATTCCTGCCGCAGCAGAACCGCGTGAACGCCGGCGACAAACTGAAAAAGCAGCTGCGCGCCGACGGCAAACACGTCATCGTGATCGGCGGCGGCGACACTGGCAGCGACTGCGTCGGCACCAGCAACCGCCACGGCGCCGCCAGCGTGACCCAGTTCGAGGTGATGCCCCAGCCGCCCGAACAGGAGAACAAACCCCTCGTGTGGCCCTACTGGCCCATGAAACTCCGCACCAGCACCAGCCACGAGGAAGGTGCCGTGCGTGAATTCGCCATCGCGACCAAGGAATTCATCGGCAAGGGCGGCAAGGTCACCGGCGTCAAGACCGTCCGCATGGAATTCAACGGCGGCCAGCTGACCGAGGTTCCCGGCAGCGAGGAAATCCACAAGGCCGACCTCGTCCTGCTCGCCATGGGCTTCGTCAGCCCCGTCGGCAGCGTCATCGACGCCTTCGGCATTCAGAAGGACGCCCGAGGCAACGCCCACGCCCACACCGACGAGGGCGGCTACCACACCAACGTGCAGGGTGTCTTCGCCGCCGGGGACATGCGGCGCGGCCAGAGCCTCGTCGTGTGGGCTATCCGCGAGGGCCGCCAGGCCGCCCGCGCCATCGACCAGCACCTCATGGGCACCTCAGTGCTGCCCCGCTGAGAACAAGACCAGAAGGCCGCGCCACCCAGCAGGGGAGAGGCGCGGCCTTTCTGCTACAGGCAGCGGGTCAGGGTCTCCGGGGCGATCTCGATGCCCGCGAAGGTCAACCGGTCACTGCCGTCCTCGGGCAGTCGTTGCCGCAGCGCCAGCCCCCCGTTCGCGACCGAGGCGTCCAGGCGCCGCTGCTCGTCCGGGGTGATCAGCACGACCTCGTTCGCCCGCAGGACCGCGCGGATCTGCTCCGGATCGCCGCCCGTGTCGAGCAGTCGCCGCTTGACGATGTTCAGCGGCACGCGGTGCTCACCGTACAGTTGCGACGCGCACAGCCCCGACGCGAACGCCGCGCGGGACATCCGGTAGTGCGCCGCGCCCCGGCGGTGGCGGTAGAGCGGCTGGCCCTGCGCGTTGAACTCGTCGTAACTGCGCAGCAGCTTGTCGAACGGGTTGCCCCGGCTGAACGCCTGCACGACCTCCGGCGGCTGGCTGAGGATGGCGGCCAGCACCTGCACGATCCCTTCCTGATGCGTCACGACCGCAGTGTAGGTGTCTCGTTCAGGCTGGTCGGTGGAGGTTGACCTTGCCGCTGCTGAATTCGGCGGGGGCGCTGCTGTGTTCGTGGAGGATCAGCCAGCCGGTCCCGCCGGGGGTCAGGGTGAGGGTGATGCGGTTGTTCATGGTGCGCAGGCGTTCGCCGCTGGCGCTGAGGCCCGCGTAGGTGACGAAGGCGTGCACGAGGGCGAGATCGGGCGTGACGGTGCTGCGGACGTCGTCGAAGGTGACCTGCACCCGCTCGTCGCCGAGGCTGGCGAACCAGCCCTCGATCATGCCGCGCCACTGCTGCTGGCCGTCGTACTGCCAGTGTTCCCACATGTCGTACACGGTGACATCGGGGTGGTACAGGGCGAGCAGGGCGTCGGCGTCGCGGGCGTGGACGGCGTCGGCGTAGGCCTGGAGGAGCTGTTCGGGGTGCATGGGCTACCGTACCACTGATTACGTGTGGACGGAATAGGCTATAGCAGCTATGTTTTCTGCTTACGCGGCGTGGTGTCCGAGGACCTGCGTGAGGGCCTGCACGACCTGCGGGTCGAAGTGCGTGCCGCTGCCCTGCTGCACGAAGTGCAGGGCGTCGCCGGGTGTCCAGGCGTGCTTGTACGCGCGGGGGCTGGTCAGGGCGTCGAACACGTCGCACGCGGCGAAGATCCGGGCGGTCAGGGGAATGGCGGTGCCGCTGCGGCCGCGTGGGTAGCCGCTGCCGTCCCAGCGTTCGTGGTGCGCGGCGATCACGTCCAGCGCCTCGGGCGGCACGAAGGGCAGTTGCCGGGCGAGGTTCAGGCCTTCCTGGACGTGCTGGTGCATGCGGTCGCGCATGGCGGGGGTCAGGGGGCCGGGGTGGTGCAGGACGTCGTCCGGGAGGGTCAGTTTGCCGATGTCGTGCAGGTACGCGCCCCAGCGCAGCGCGCCCAGCGAGTCGGGTGGGAGGTGCATGGCCTGCCCGACGAGCAGCGCCAGTTGCGTGACGCGGTCGGTGTGGCCGCGCAGGTCGTGGTCGCGGGCTTCCAGCGCGAGGCTCAGGGCGCGCAGGGCGTGTTCGTGCGCGTCGCGTTCGCGTTCCTCGGCGTGCAGGCGCGCGGCGACCAGCGTGACCAGTCCGGCCAGGGTGCGCAGCAGGGTGCGGTGCGACGCGCTCCAGTCGGGCGTGTCGTGGGTGATGAGGAGCGCCCCGAGGAGCGTGCCGTCCCGGTCGTGGATGGGCGCGGCCAGCAGGGGTGGGCGGTGTCCGTCCGGGGGCCATTCGAGCAGGTCGGCGTGACGCTGCAGGGCGCGGGTCAGGTCGGTGGGGAGGGTGGGGAGCGGGGCGGGCCCCTGGCAGACGCGCGCGGGGTAGCTGGGTCCGGGCGGTCCGGCGCGGCCGGTGTGGTCGCGCCGCTGGTAGTACGTGGCGGTGCGTGCCCCGGCGTGGCTGGTCAGGGTGTCCAGGACGGGGCGCAGGGCGGCGCTGAGGTTGCTGGCGGTGAGGCCCACCTGCGTCAGGTGCAGGGTGAGGTCACTGGGCAGCGCGGCGAGATCCATGGACGCTTCACTATGTCACGCCGGAGTGGAAAAGTTCACAAAATAACGTGAGTGATTGGGGGTGCTATCCCCCCACTGGCACCGCCCGGCGCGAACAGCGGCGGGACCGCCGGGGTCAACGCCCGCCGGTCCCGCCGCCTGCGTGTGGGATCAGGGAATCCGGAAGGCCCCCGCGAAGGCGTGCACCTCGGCCTTGACGTCCTCGCCCTTCAGGGCACGGTCGATCAGGTCCGCGACGGTCTGCATGTCGCTTTCGACCATGCCGCGCGTGGTGACGGCGGGCGTGCCGATGCGGATGCCGCCGCCGTGCAGGATCTTCTCGGTGTCGTACGGCAGGGTGCTCTTGCTGATCGTGATGTGGTTCGCGTCGAGCAGGCGCGTGGCCTTGGTGCCGTTCAGGCCCTGCGGGCGCAGGTCCAGCACGAACAGGTGGTTGTCAGTCCCGCCGGACACCACGCGGTACCCCTTGTCCTGGAAGGCCTTCGCGAGCGCCTGCGCGTTACGGACGATCTGCGCGGCGTATGCCTTGAACTCGTCGGTCAGGCACTCGCCGAACGCGACGGCCTTCGCGGCGATCACGTGCTCCAGCGGGCCACCCTGGTAACCGGGGAACACGGCGCGGTCGATCTTCGCGCCGATCTCCGGGTCGTTACTCAGGATGATCCCGCCGCGCGGCCCGCGCAGGGTCTTGTGGGTGGTGCTGGCGACCACGTGCGCGTGCGGCAGCGCGTTCGGGTGCACGCCCGCCGCGATCAGACCCGCGATGTGCGCGATGTCCGCGAACAGGATCGCGCCGACCTCGTCGGCAATCTCGCGGAACGCCGCGAAGTCGATGGTGCGGCTGTACGCGCTGGCGCCCGCGATGATCATCTTCGGTTTGTGCTCGTGCGCCAGACGGCGGACCTCGTCCATGTCGATCAGTTCCGTCTCGGGGTTCACCTTGTAGCCCACGATCTGGTAGCGCAGCCCGGAGAAGTTCACGGGGTTCCCGTGCGTCAGGTGCCCGCCGTGGCTGAGGTCCATGCCCAGCACCACGGACCCCGGCTCGATCAGCGCGTTGTACACCGCGAGGTTCGCGCTGGACCCACTGTGCGGCTGCACGTTCGCCCACGCCGCGCCGAACAGTTCCTTCAGGCGGTCGATGGCCAGCTGCTCGATGCGGTCCACGACCTCGCACCCGCCGTACCAGCGCTTGCCGGGGTAGCCTTCCGCGTACTTGTTCGTCACGATGCTGCCCTGCGCCTCGCGCACCGCCGCCGACGTGAAGTTCTCCGAGGCGATCAGTTCCAGCCCGAGGCGCTGCCGCTCGGCCTCCTGGGCGATCAGGTCAAACAGGGCCGTGTCACGGGCGGTGGTGGGTTCGGCGGTGCTGGTCATGACCTCACGGTAACACCCCCCCACCCCGCGCACCGGGGGCGTGTCTTTGCAGGTCAGACGAACGCGGTCCCGTCAGTCCGGGCGGCAGGTTCCCGGCAGCCGCGGGCCGCGCGAACCAGAAGCCCTGCACGGTGGACACGCCCAGCGCCCACACCGCCTGCGCCTGCGCGTCCGTCTCGACTCCCTCGGCGACCACGCGCAGCCCCAGCGCCCGCCCGAGCGCCACGATCGCCCCGACGATCTGCGCGCCGCGCTGCGCCTCGGCCGGGCAGTCCAGGACCCGCACGAACGCCCGGTCGATCTTCAGGGTGCGGATCGGCAGGTGCAGCAGCGACGACAGGGAGGACTGCCCCACCCCGAAATCGTCCAGCGCCGTGTCCACCCCCAGGACGCGCAGCGCGGCAAGCGGCTCGCGCAGCCGTTCACCCGACGCGACCAGCACCCGCTCGGTGACCTCCAGTTCCAGGTCGCCGGGGCGCAGCTCATGCGCCGTAAGCTGCGCGGCCAGCCAGGACACGAACTCCGGGCGCAGCAGCAGCGGCGGCGTGACGTTCACCGACACCTGCCACGTCACCCCGGCGTCCCGCCACGCGCGCAGCTGACTGCAGGCCCGCGCGATCACCCACAGGTCCACCTGTGGCATGAACCCGGCGTCCTCCGCGACCGGTACGAACTCCGCCGGGGACACCGCGCCCAGCTCCGGGTCCGTCCAGCGCAGTAGCGCCTCCGCGCGGCGCACCTGTCCGTCCGCGTCCAGCATCGGCTGGTAGTGCAGGGTCAGTTCATCCCGGTCCAGCGCGCCACGCAGCCGCGCCTCCAGCAGCACCCGCCGCGCCGCCGCCGCGTCGTCCCGCGCCGGGTCGAACAGCTGCGCGCCGTTCCCACCCCGCCGTTTCACTTCCGCCAGCGCCAGATCCACGCGGCGCAGCGCCGCCCCGGCGTCCTGCGCGGGGTCCGCCAGCGCCGCGCCCACCGACGCGCTCAGGCGCAGCTCCTGACCCTCGAAGTTCACGGGCTGAGACAGGGCGTCCCGCAGCCGTTCACTCAGGGTCATCAGGGTGCCGGCAGTGGTGTCCCGCAGCAGCACCACGAACTCGTCGGCGCCCAGGCGACTGCAACACGCCTGCCCCACCTCCGGCAGGGTGCCCGTGACCGCCAGGACCCGCCGCGCTGTCTCCCGCAGGAACTCGTCCCCGGCGCGGTGTCCCAGCGCGTCGTTCACGAACCGGAAGTCGTCCAGGTCCAGCATCACCAGACCCACCCGTCCCCCGACCTTCAGCGCGTGATCCAGGGAACCGTTCAGTTTCAGGCGGTTGCCCAGCCCGGTCAGCGGGTCACGCAGCGCCTCGGCCTGCACCTGCGCCTGACTGCGCGCCAGCTCCCCGGTCCGCACGCGCAGGTCCCGCACCGCCAGCGTCTGCCGCGCCGCGACCAGCAGCGCCGTCAGGAACGTCAGCAGCAGCGCCCCGCGTTCCGGCAGGCCCTGCGGGATCAGCAGCAGCAGCGAGAACGCCGCCACCAGCGACAGGTACGGCGCGAGCAGCGACACCAGCGTGGGCGGACCCGCACGTCTGGGCGGCGCGGCGCGCGGCGGCGCGAGCGAACCCGACAGCGCCGCGGGCAGCAGCAGCGCCCCCAGGGGCCACAGTGCGTCCGGCCAGCCCACCCCGTCCCCGTACTCGCCGCGGAGCGTCAGGTACACGAAGCCCAGATCGGCGACGACGAAGGCCAGCATGCCCGCCGCCAGCAGCGCCAGACTCCGCCGGAGCGTGCTGCTGCGCAGCGTCATGCCCCGCCACACCTGCGCCAGCAGCAGCGCCAGCAGCAGCAGGTCCGACAGGGGGTACAGCATGGTGACCACGTTGTCCAGGCGGCTCACGTCCTCCCGCTGCGCCTGCGCGGCCAGCAGAAAGAACCACGCGAAGGCCGACACCGCCGACACCATCGCCAGCACGTCCAGTCGCGCCGCCCAGCCCGGCAGGGACGGCCAGCGGCGCTCCACCAGCATGAACGCCACCAGGAAACACGCCGGGTACGCCAGGAACAGCGGGTCGGCCAGCGTGACCTGCACGTCCGCCTGATCCAGCGCCGCGTACACCAGCTGCCCCAGGCCCCACAGCGCCGTCCCGCCCGCCATCCAGCGCCACGGAGCCGGGAACGCCGCGCGGCCCGCCAGGACCCAGGTCAGCACGCCGGACCCCACGAACAGCAGCACGTACGCCTGATCCGCCATGCCCTGCGCCGCGCCCGGCGGCAGCTGGCCCCGCAGGTTCAGGAGGTGCAGGACGTACAGGCCCAGCAGCGCCCCCAGGACCAGTCGCGTGCCGCGCTGATCGTCAGGAACTGCCGGGACCGTCATACCCGGATTGTCCGGCGGGAACCCTCCCGGAACTCTTACTGCGCCGCGCTGTAAAGCGCTTCAGGTGCTCCCGACCGGGGCGGCACGTACCGGACAGCGTGAAGGTCGCGTCAGCCCTTGCTGGGTCCACCCTCCGACGCGGGGCGGGGAATGGCCGGCGTCTCGTTCGCCGGGGTGTGGCCGCGCACGTCGCGGAGCATCTCGCGGATCAGGGCGAAGTCCGCCTCGATGTCCCCGGTGGGCGTCACGTACCCGATCACGCCCACCTGCTTGCGCCCCCAGTCCATGACCGTCACGCCGATCGGGACGTTCGCTTCCAGCGCCATGTAGTAGAAGCCGGTCCGCCAGTACTGCCCGCGACTGCGGGTGCCTTCCGGCGCGACGACCAGCATGATCTCCGGTTGCTGGTCGATCAGAGCCACCACGCCGTCCACGAAGTTCCCCCCGGCGCGGCGGCGATCCACCGGCAGGCCCCCCACGGCCCGCATGAACAGCCCCAGCGGGAACGTGAACAACTGATGCTTCGCCACGAAGCGCACCGGGGACCGGGTGGACCACATGAAGAACAGGCCCGGCCAGAAGTCCGCGTTGTGCGTGTGAGGCGCAACCGCACTCACGAACTTGGGTCCGGGTGGGGGGGCCAGCACGGGCCGCCATCCCACCAGCCGCATGAGCCCAAGCGCCAGGCGGGAGAACAGGGTGGGACGGCGACCGGGCCAGAGTGCAGACATTACCCCGCAGCGTACCGGTCGCGTGCCGCCTGCCCGGCGGGTGTGAACTCAGTCCAGAAAACCGGGTGGGTGGTTCCTGCCCTGTGATCCCACTCCGGAGTCCAGGGTGCATTCAGTTCCGGTGAGTGCGCAGCAGCGCGCCCCCTCACCGTTCAGGTGATGCCGTGTTCAGACGTTGCACCAAGCCCCGTCACGCGGGTGGGTGCGTCAGCGGCGGCTGCGCCGCTCGGCGCCGGGACGTTCCTGCCACGCGGCAAGGATCAGGGACACCACGATGACCAGACCAGCCAGAAGTAGTTCCATAGTTGCATTCTCCTTTTCTTCATCTGACGTTAAGGTCATAGGAAGAGAGAAAGCCATGAAAAAACTCTCAACGTCAGATGAACACACGCCGGATTGTGTCGAACCTCACCACGATACCCACCACCCCTGACCCTGTCAAAACACCCCCCCCGCCGCCCGGAGCGGCACTCGACCCAGCCCGCAAATCAACCCATTTCTCAGATCAACCCAGTCCCGCCACCTCATCCAGGCTCAGACCCGCCGCGTCCAGCGTCGCCCAGAACGCCCCGCCCTCCACGGGCAGCACGCTCAGGCGCGATCCCTTGCGGGTCAGGGCCGACCCGTCCCATTCCGGCATCTCCCGCAGGGCGTCCAGGGACACCACCTGCGGAAACGCGATCAGCGGCGCCACATCCACCATGCTCCAGCGCGGCGCGTCCACCGTGGACTTCGGATCGAAATACTGACTGTCGGGGTCGAACTGCAGGTCATCCGCGTACGCCGCCCGGCACACCCGCGCCACCCCCGCCACGCCCACCGGTTTCGCGTTCGAGTGGTAGAACAGGCACAGGTCCCCCTCGCGCATCTCCCGCAGGAAATTCCGCGCCTGATAGTTCCGCACGCCATTCCACGGCTCTCGCCCCACCCGCACCAGATCCGCGAAGCCGAACACATCAGGCTCCGATTTCAACAGCCAGAAACGCATGACGCCCAGCCTAGGGCATCACCCGCCCGGCTGATCCGTGACCAGCGGCGGCAGTGGGATGGGCTGTTCACCCTTGAAGCCCACCGACATGCCACCCCAGCTGTACTCGTCCGCGTTGTTGGGTACGTGATCCAGCGGCATGACCGCCACGTACGTTCCCCGCGCCTTCGCGCTCGCTGGTCCCGTGGGCATCGGCGAGTAGGTGTTGGGATCGGCCTCGGGGTCCACACGCAGGCGGTACAGCACTCGCCACTCGTTCAAGTTCAGCGGACGATGGTCGTTGAAGATGGCTCCCGCTCCGTCTGGAGGCACGGTATGAGTTTCCTGGGTGGGGGGCGTGGTGTTCAGGGTCTGGGTCGCGCGGTGAAGGCGCACGCTGGGGTTCGCGCAGGCGCCGACGCTCATGCCGCCCGGTCCGCTGTAAGCACTTATGCCCGAGTTCTCGAACGGGGAGGGCAGGCCGTACCCGGTCTTGTAGATGCCGCTGCGCTCCTGGCCGTCGCAGGTCATGCGCCACGCGCTCAACAGGAGGCGTTCCTGGTAGCGGTAGCTGCCGGGGATGCGGCCCCGGAAGTTCTGTTCCTCATCGTTCACGAGATTCTTGCTGAACAGACTGACCTGCTCCGGGCGGTACTTATTTTCGGTACTGGAGACCATCACGTACAGTACCGCCTTCGTGCCACGCGGGTAGGTCAGGGTCACGCCCTGATAGGTGCCACGCGGAGCGTCCTTATCGCTGAACAGTGCATTGATGTCCCTCTGGTTCATCGGGCTGAACTGCGCGCCTTCGCGCGGGGGCAGCCACTCGCGGTACGCCGTCCAGCCCAGGCCGCCCACGAGGAGGGCTGCCAGCGTGAGCCATCCGGCGCGGTGCGTGAAGGCGTGCCCGAGTAGACCCCGGTTGACGGGTTGCGGGTCGCCCATGCCGCGCACGGCGAGGTACTCGGCTTCCTCGGGGGAGAAGCCGTGCGCCTGGTGCTCCTGCATGCGTTCGGTGAGGTGCGCGCGGAGTTCGGCGGCGGCGTCGAGCCGTTCGGCGCGCGGGAGGCCACGGGTGGCGTGGTGGATGTACGCGTCGGCACTCAGGGGACGGCGCGGTCGGGGGAGGCGGCGGGTCACGCGGACCGCCGGGGCAGGGCGCGGAGCAGCAGGGCGTCCAGCGCGCCGCGCAGCGTCTGCCATTCCTGGCGTTTGGTGGTCAGGGCCGCGCGTCCGTCATCGGTCAGCCGGTAGACCTTGCGGGGTGCGCCGCCCCGGTCGCTGGGTTGCCAGTCGCTGTCCACCCACCCGGCCTTCACGAGGCGGTGCAGGGCGGGGTAGAGGCTGCCTTCACGCAGGTCGAAGAGGCCGCCACTGCGGTCGTTGACGTGCCGCAGGATGTCCAGCCCGTAGCGGGGCTGATCCTGGAGGGCGGCGAGCAGCGCGAGGTCGAGGGTGCCGGATTTGAGTGGGTTCATGCGTGGGGCCTCCGACTGGTGTCTTGGTATGCAAGGTAGTGGTGGGTCACTATCTTGTCAAGCAAGAATGTGGGGCGGCGGGAGGCACGACCTCTCTTCGGTTCCCTCTGCCACCGTCAGGGGCTGAACACGGCCCTAGACTGACGGCGTGCGCGCCTCGCCCTGGCTTCCTGTCCTGCTGATCCTCGCGCTGGCCGCGTACCTGCTGCCAGAGGCGGACGTGCCGTTCCTGCCGCGCGTGAACGTGGCACCCCGCGTGGACATGCAGGCGCCCACGCCCCCCGTCACGCTGCCCGACGACGCCCGCGCGCTGTTCGACAAGTCCCGTCCCGCCACCGTCCGCGTCGAGAGCGTGAACACTGCCCGGAATACCGGCGGGATCGGCACCGGCTTCTTCATCAGCGCCGGCGGGCAGCTCCTGACCGCGTACCACGTGGTCAGCGGCGGGCAGCTGTTTCAGGTGAGTACCCTGTCGGGCCGCAGCTACCCCGCGCGGGTCGTGGCGTTCGACGCCTCCGCGGACGTGGCGCTGCTGCAGGTCAGTGGGCGCGGCGCGAACTTCCCGTACCTGAACCTCGCGACCCGCGCGCCCCGCCCCGGCGAGACCGTCCTGGCCATTGGGAACAGCGGCGGCGACTACCTGCAACCCCGCCGCGGCAGGCTGCTGCGCCTGAATGCCGAGTCGGGGAACGCGGAGTTCCCGCAGGGCACGCTGGAGATGACGGCACCCCTCGCGCCCGGCGACAGTGGCGGGCCGATCATCGACGGGAACGGGCAGGCGATCGGGGTGGTCAGTTACATCAGCGTGGACGGCAACGGGCAGACACGGCGCAGCTACGCCGTGCCGGTCGTGGAGGGCAACGACCTGATCAGCGACCTGCGGGCCGGGATCACGAACGACGTGCCGGTCGTGGGCCTGATCTTCGACTCGATTCACAGCGGTCAGACCGACCCGCCCGGCGCGATCATCCGCGAGATCGCCCGCCGCAGCCCCGCCGAACGTGCCGGGCTGCGCGGCAGCACCTTCGACAGGCAGGGCAGCCTGACGGCACTGGGCGACGTGATCCTGCGCGTGAACGGCCAGCGCACCCGCGACGCGAACGAGGTCATCGCCGCGATCCGCCGCGCGAAGGTGGGCGACACCGTCACCCTGACCTACCTGCGCGGTGATCAGGAACGGCAGGCGCGCATCACGCTCGTGCCCAAGGCCAGCGTGCCCGACCTGCAGGAGTAAAGCAGAGGTTACCCTCCCCCACCCGCGCTTCAGGCGCGCCCGCCAGACTGGAGGGATGTCGAGAGCATTCGTGAAAGAGGACGAGGGGGAACGCTGGACGCCTCCCCCGGCGCCGCGCGCGTACCGCGTGGTGTGGACCGGCGACCCGGACGCCCCCGAGGTCCTGAAGGAAACCGACGACCTGCTCGAAGCCCTGCGCTGGATGCAGGCCCGCGACCGCCGCGAATTCGAACTGCGCGACGGTCGCGGGGCGCTGCTCGCCACCGGGTAGGGGAGAGGCTTATACGGATTCCGTTTGTTTCGTGAACAGCTCGGAACACCGCCGATCTGCTCACTCCACGTCCGGAACCCGTTTTGCTCCCACTCGCTCTGCTGCGCAGCTCTGCGAGTCCGCTCGGATTGAACGGCTTTGTCAGCCATTCAATCGGAGTCCGTATTACCAGTTCCCGTCGAGAGTCAGACGCACGGTCCCCGCGAGCGTCTGACCAGGCGACAGCACGCGCAGGTCCACGCCGGGCACGCCCTGCGCGGCGAGGTTGAACGCGTCGGTCGCGTGAGACACGGGCTCCAGCGCGAGGCTGCCGTCCGGCGCGGTGAACACCACCAGATGCGAGTACACGTTGTCCGCCGTGACGGTCAGCGCCCGCGCGCCCCAGTCCAGCCGCGCCACGCCGTCCCACGCCGTGTACGTCGTGTTGATCTCCCGCGACCCCACCGGGGCGGGCGTACGGTAGTCCTCATCAGTGCGCAGTTCACGGGCGGCACCCACCGTCAGGACGCGCTCGTCCGTGTCGTAGATCAGCTCCGCGCCCACCGTCAGGGTCGGGTCCACGCCCGGCAGGTCCGGCTGCACGCGCGCGAAGTACGGGTGCAGGCCCATCCCGGCGGGCATGTCGGTCGTGTCCTCGTTCGTGAGGGTCAGCGTCATGTCCAGGTGCGGGCCGTGCAGGCGGTACTCGATGCCCGCCGTGAACGCCCACGGCCAGTTCACGTCCGCGAAGTCCCGCGAGTCGAAGGTGCAGCGCAGGTGCGTGTCGTCCACCCGCTCGGCCTTCCAGGGGCGGTTGCGGACGTCGCCGTGCTGCGCCAGTCCGTCCTTCGTGTTCGGGCGCAGCTGAACCTCGCGCCCCTCGAACACGAATTTCGCGTCGCGCACGCGGTTGCTGAACGGAATCAGCGTGAAGCTCGCGCACTGACTGCTCGTCTCCACGCTATCCATTTCCACCGGGCGCAGTACCGGGCGGCCCGAGGTTGCGCGCAGGTTCAGGACGCTGGCTCCCACCTCCGGCAGGACCTCCAGCGTCAACTGCTCGCCGCGCAGGACCTCCACCCGGCGGTCACTCACGCGCGGCCCCGCGACGCCTCGAACAGCAGGATGCCCGCCGCGACCGACGCGTTCAGGCTCTGCACCCGCCCCCGCACCGGAATGCTGACCAGCGCGTCGCACTTCTCACGCACCAGGCGGCGCATGCCCTCGCCCTCCGCGCCGATCACCAGCGCCACCTTCCCGCTGAAATCCACCTTCCGCACGTCCTGCGCCGCCTCGCCCGCCGCGCCGTACACCCACACACCGTCCTTCTTCAGGGCGTCCATCAGGCGCGGCAGGTTCTTCGTCTGCGCGACCGGCAGGTAACTTGTCGCACCCGCCGCCGTCTTCGCCACGACCGGGGACAGCGGCGCGCTGCGGCGCTCCTCGACGACCACGCCGTGCGCGCCCAGCACCTCCGCACTGCGGATGATCGCCCCGAAATTCCGCGGGTCCGTGATGCCGTCCAGCAGCACGATCAGCAGGTCCTCACCGCGCTTCTCGGCGAGATCCAGGATGTCGTCCACCGACGCCCACTCCAGGTCCTCCACCTCGGCCAGGACGCCCTGATGCTGCGTCGTGCCCGCCAGCTGATCGAGTTCGATGCGCGGCGCGAACTTCATCCGCACGCCCGTGGCCTTCAGCTGCGCCACGAACGCCTCCTCCACCCCACGCGCGACCAGCACCTCGGACACCCGTCCGTCCTGCAACGCTTCCAGCACCGGATTCCGCCCGTACAGCAACATAGAGGCCAGTGTACGCGCCCGGAGCCGCAGGCGGCCCGCGCGCCGACACGTGCCGGAGGGGTGACAGGAAAAACCCCCGCGCGGGGCGGGGGCTTCTCTGTGGTGGATCGTGTAGGAATCGAACCTACAACCCGCTGATTAAGAGTCAGCTGCTCTGCCAATTGAGCTAACGATCCAGAGCGAGGAGAAGTATAAGGGCGCCCCCGGAACCTGTCAAGCGCCCCCCAGCAGCGCGCGGGTCTGCCCGGCCAGGTACAGGCTCCCGGCGACCAGCAGCGTCCCGCCGGGCGGCGTGAGGGCCAGCGCGTGCGCTAGCGCCAGCGCCGGGTCGGGAACGGCGTCCCCGCCGTGCTGCGCGGCCAGGTCCTGCGGGGGCGTGGCGAGGTCGCCGGGCGCGGTGAACACCCGCCGCGCCGCCACTGCCAGCAGCGGCGCGAGGGTCGCCCCCGTGTCCTTCCGCGCGAGGTTCCCGAACAGCAGCACGTCCGCACGCGGCACCGCCACGGCCAGCGCCTGCGCCGCGTGCGGATTGTGCGCGCCATCCACGAGGACCGTCCGCCCGTCCACGGTGAAGCGTTCCAGGCGGCCCGGATGTGTGGCGTCCAGCGCGCCCTCCACGCCCGCCGCGTACCCCAGCGTGCGCAGCGTCGCGGCGGCCAGCGCGGCGTTGCGCACCTGATGCGGCCCCTCCAGCCGCGGCGGGCGCGGCAGGGCGAACAGATCCGGGTGGGTGTCCGGCGTCAGCAGCGGCGCCCCCACCCCCGCAGCGACCTCCGCGATCACGTCCAGCGCCTCCCCTGCGGCCGTGGTCAGCAGCGGCACGCCGGGCCGCGCCGCGCCCGCCTTGTCCCGCGCGATCTGCGCCACCGTGCTCCCCAGCACGCCCACATGATCGAGCGCCACGTTCGTCAACGCCACCGCCGCCACGTTCTCCAGCGCCTGCGTCGCGTCCGTCGCGCCGCCCACCCCGGCCTCCATCACCGCGACCTCCACCCCCCGCGCCGCGAACACCCGCGCCGCCAGGGCCAGCGTCAGGTCGAAGAACGCCGCGTCCCCCCCGTGCGCGCGCGCCCACGCGATGAACGCTGCCGTCTCCGCGGGCGGGATCGGGTCGCCGTCCACCCGCACCCTCTCCTCGAAGTGCGTCAGGTGCGGACTCGTGAACCGCCCCGAGCGCACCCCCGCTGCGCGCAGCCCCGCGTCCAACATCGCGCAGGTACTGCCCTTCCCGTTCGTGCCCACCACCCGCACACTCCGGAACCGAGCGTCCGGGCGGCCCAGCGCGTCCAGCAGCGCCCGGGCCGCGCCCGGCCCCCGCTCACGCCCCGCACGGGTGCGGGCGAACAACCACTCGTAATCCGGGACAGACGAGGCACTCACGCCGGTCAGGGTACCGGTCATACGGACTCCGGTTGAAAGGTTTGCACAAACTTTCAACCCGAGCGGACGCGAGGAGGAGAAAAACGGGTTCCGGGCGTGGAGTTGGCAACCCGGTGCGGTTCCGGGTTGTCGACGAAACAGACGGAATCCGTATCAGCCGCTCCCCAGGTCACGCGGACGGTACGTCACCGCCTCGGCCAGGTGCGCCTCGCGGATGTCGTCACTGCCCGCCAGGTCCGCCACGGTGCGCGCCACGCGCAGCACCCGGTCGAAGCCCCGCCCGGTCAGGCCCAGCTGCCGCGCCGCCGCCCGCGCGAAATTCTCCGGGCCGGTCGCCAGCGGCGCGGCCCGCCGCAGCGCCTGCCCGCTCAGGTCCGCGTTCCGCGCGCCCTGCCGCTCCAGCATCCGCGCCCGCGCCGCCAGGATGCGCGCCCGCACCGGCCCCGACCCCTCCGGCTCCGGCGCGCGGGTCAACTCATCCACCGTCAGGCGGGGTACCCGCACGAGCAGATCGATGCGGTCCAGCAGCGGCCCACTCAGGCGCGCCGCGTAGCGCGTCCGCTCGGCCGGCGTGCACGCACACGCCTTCTCCGGGTCGCCGTGATGCCCGCACGGGCAGGGGTTCATCGCCGCGACGAGCTGGAAGCGCGCCGGGTACTGCACGCTGGCCCGCGCGCGGCTGATCGTCACGTGCCCGTCCTCCAGCGGCTGCCGCAGCGTTTCCAGCGCCTTGCGGCTGAACTCCGGGAACTCATCGAGAAAGAGGAGCCCCCGGTGGGCCAGACTCACCTCACCCGGACGGGGCACACCCCCACCCCCGATCAACCCCGCGTCCGACACCGTGTGATGCGGCGCGCGGTACGGCGGCTGCACGCTCAGGCGCCCCCGCGCCGTCAGCAGGCCCGCCGCCGAGTGAATGCGCGTCACCTCCAGCGCCTCCGCCCGCGTCAGCGGCGGCAGGAGCCCCGGCGCGCGGCGCGCCAGCATCGTCTTCCCACTCCCCGGCGACCCCACCAGCAGCAGGTTATGCCCCCCCGCCAGCGCGACCTCCAGCGCCCGCCGCGCCCCCGACTGCCCCTTCAGGTCCGCCAGATCCAGCAGCGCCTCCCGGTCCGGCGCGTCCGGCACCGGCGGCGGCGTCACCTCCAGCACCGCCTGCCCCGTCAGGTGCCGCACCGCGTCCAGCAGCGACCCCGCCCCGAACACCCGCGCGTCCTCGATCATCGCCGCCTCCGCCGCGTTCCCCTCCGGCAGCAGCACCTCTGCGCCCAGCGAGCCCGCCAGCAGCGCCAGATTCACCGCGCCCGCCACCGGCCGTAGCGACCCGTCCAGCGCCAATTCGCCCGCCACCAGCGTCCCCGCCAGCGCCGAGAGCGGCACCACCTCCTGCGCCGCCAGCACCCCCAGCGCAATCGGCAGGTCGTACAGTGGCCCCTCCTTCCGCAGATCCGCCGGAGCCAGATTCACCGTGATCCGCGCCGCCGGGAACGGCAACCCCGCGTTCCGCACCGCCGCCCGCACCCGCTCCCGCGCCTCACTGACCGACTGATCCGGCAGGCCCACCACCGTGAAGGCGGGCAGGCCCGGCGAGACGTCCACCTCGACCTCCACCGGCACCGCGTCCACCCCGAACAACGCCGCGCTCCGCACCCGCGCCAGCACTCACCGACCCCCAGAACGCCACATGTGACCCGCAGGCTAACAAGAGTTGGCCCCCCGACAGCGCGCACATGAGCGACTGTCCGGGGGGCGTCGGTGGGGGGTTACGCCTGTTCTTTGGCGGGAACGGCGACGGTGTCGGCGGTGACAGGCTGCGCGGTGACCGCTTCGGCCGTGACCGGTTGCGGGGCGGGCTGGGCGGTGACGGCAGCGGTTTGGGCGGGCTGGGGTGCGGCGGCGACGGCCTGGGCGGGCGCGTGGATGGTCTGCACGGGGGCGGGGCCGGGGGGCGTGTCGCGTACGCTGCCTTCGAAGTCGTCTTTCAGGCTCTGGGTGCTCCGGCGGAATTCGCGCAGGCCTGCGCCGAGGCTCTTGCCGAGTTCGGGGAGTTTGCGCGGGCCGAAGACGACCAGCGCGACGAGCAGAATCACCAGGAGTTCAGCGGGTCCGATGTTGGGCATGGGGGGTTCCTCCTCGGGGCAGCGGGGCCGCGCCCGTTTCTGCGTTCAGTGTAGGCGCGTGTGTTAAAGCAAATGTCATGCCTGCCGTGAGAAGGCGGGGTGGGTTGGTCAGCCGGGTGGGGCGCGGTAGGCGCGCAGGGTGCCGTTCATGAACGCGACGTACAGCGTGCCGTCGGCGGCGAGGGGGGTGGCCTGCACGCCGGTGCTCTCCTGGTGTGTCCAGCGGACGGCGCCGCTGCGGACGTCCAGCGCGCACAGTTCCCCGTCCTCTGAGGCGAGGAAGACCAGTCCGGCGCTGATGACGGGGCTGGCGGTGACGCGGCCCTGCATGCGGTGCGTCCAGAGGTCCTCGCCGTCTTTCAGGCCCAGCGCGCGGACCTCGCCGCCCCACCCGGCCAGGATGGCGGTGCCGCCCGGCGGGCCGGACAGGGTGAGGGCGGGGGAGGCCCAGACTTCGTCTTCCAGGTCGTACGTCCAGAGGATCGGGTCGGGGTCCACGCTGACCCGCCCGGTGTGCGCGCGGAGGGTCAGGGCGTGCACCTCGCCTTCCCACGTGGCGACGACCAGCGTGGCGGCGCCGGGCGCGGTGGGGATCAATGCGGGCGTGCCGTGCATGGTGCCGACCTCGACCTTCCACAGGCCGTGACCGCTGCGGGCGTCCAGGGCGTGCAGCCAGCCGTTCTCGTCGCTGACCAGGGCCGCGCCCGCCCAGATGAGGGGGCTGGCGGCGACCGGGCCGCCCGTCCGGTACGCCCACCGCAGGTCGCCGGTCCGGGCGTCCAGGGCGTACAGGTGTCCGTCGCGGCTGCTGGCGAGCACCTGATCGTGCCAGAGGGTGGGGCGCCCGTGAGTTCCGCGCGGGCCCTGTGCTGCCACACCTGCGCGCCGCTCATGAGGTCCACGCGGCGCAGCGTGCCGTCCCACGCGCCGAACAGCACCTGCCCGCCGTGGAAGGTGGCGGGCGCCGTGACCTCGTCCCGCGCGGCGTACGTGGCGAACGGCCGGCCCGACGCGTGCGTGAGGACCAATTGCCCACCGCGCGTGCCCACCGCGACCAGATCGCCGTCGCCCATCACGGCGGCGGGCCAGGTGACCTCGCCGGGCAGCGGCACGCTCCAGGCCTCGCGCAGGGTCGCCACCTGAGCGGGACCGTCGGGGTGTTCGCCGCTGCGGGTGCGGCCGCCCCGGTACTGCCCGCGCGCGTGCGAGGTCCACACGTCGCGCCGCGCCAGCGCCCACAGGTGCGCGAGCGCCTCGCCGCTGGGGGGGCGGTCCTCGGGTTTCTTCGCGAGGAGGCTCAGCAGCACGCGCGCCACGGCGTCCGGCACGGCGGGGTTCAGGTCGCGCGGGTCGGGGGCCGCCTCGTACACGTGCTGGTACAGGACGCTCTGGTCGCTGTCGCCCACGAAGGGCGGGCTGCCGCACGCCACGCGGTACAGCACCGCGCCCAGCGCGTACAGGTCGCTCAGGGGCCCGACGCCCACGCCGCGCGCCTGCTCGGGCGCCATGTACGCCGGGGTGCCCAGCGTCACGCCGCTGCGCGTGAGGTGGCGGGTCTGCTCGGTCAGCGCCACCAGCCCGAAGTCCATGATGCGGGGCATCCAGGCCTCGTCCAGCAGCACGTTGCCGGGGGTCAGGTCGCGGTGCGTGATGCCGCGCCCGTGAACGAAGTGCAGGGCCCGCGACGCGGACGCCGCCGCCGTCAGGAAGCGCGCCAGGGGCAGCGGGGCGTCCTCCAGCGGACCCAGCGCCGTGATGGGTCCGCCGGTCATCAGGGGCATGGTGAAGAAGGGCCGCCCAGCTTCCGGGTCGGTGCCCAGGTCCAGGACGGGGATCACGCCGGGGTGGGTCAGGCGGGCCAGGGTACGGACCTCGCGCAGGAAGCGTTCGCGGTCACTGTCGGGGACGTGCGCGTGCTGGACTTTCACGGCGACCTCGCGGCCCAGCAGGGTGTCGTGGGCTCGGAACACGCGGGCGCTGCCGCCCTCGCCCAGCAGGGCCAGCAGGTCGTAACGCGCGGCGAGTTGCGTTCCCGGTTCCAGCGGCATTCACCGGGAAGTCTAGCGCGGCGACCTTCAGCTCAGGGCGCGGCGGGTGAGACGGGCCGGGTCAGGGTGCGGCGGGTGAGACGGGCCGGGTCAGGGCGCGGCGGGCGAGACGCGGTTGCGCCCCGCGTTCTTCGCGCGGTACAGGTGATCGTCCGCGATCCGCAGCGCCTGCGGCAACCGGTCCGGGGTGGTCACCGCGTACCCCACGCTGGCGGTCAGGTGCATGTCCGGCAGCAGGGCTGACCAGTCGTGGCCTTCCACGGCGCGGCGGCAAGCCTCGGCCAGCCCGTGCGCCCGCCCGCGCGTGCGGACCGGGGTGACGAGCACGAACTCCTCGCCGCCGTAGCGGCCCAGCAGGTCCCCGGCGCGCACCTGACCCGCCAGCAGCTGACCCACGGCGCGCAGCACCTGATCACCCACCGCGTGCGAGTGCCGGTCGTTCACGTGCTTGAAGTGATCCACGTCCACGAACACCACCGCCAGCAGCGACCAGTCGGCCGGGCGCGCGCCGTCAGCGGGGAACTGCAGCGCCTGCAGGCCTTCTTCCAGGCCGCGCCGGTTCAGCAGGCCGGTCAGCTGGTCCTGCCGGGCCTGCACCTCGGCCTGCCGCAGCCGGTCCTGCCAGGAACTCGCGTCCGCGCGGGCCTGCCGCAGTTCCCGGTCGAGTTGCAGGTGGCGGGCGGCGGCGCCGTTCACGCGGTCCATGGCGGTGTTCGCGGCGTGCAGCGCCTCGCGGGTCACGTCCAGCGCCTCGCGCAGGCGACCCTGCCGTTCGTGCAGCGCCCCGATGGCGCTCAGCAGCCGCTGGATGTCCAGGTGCCGGTGCTGGCGCCGCGCGATGTCCAGCGCCGCGCTGTACTGCGCCAGGGCCGCGTCGTACTCCCCGCGCGACTGCAGCAGTTCCGCGAGGCACAGCTGCGGCTCGATGTACAGCTGCTGCTTCAGGACCGCGTTCAGCTGCGCCGAGCGCCGCGCCGCGCGTTCCGCGCCGCGCAGGTCCCCGTTCAGGCGCAGCAGGGTGGACTCGTGCGCGGCGCACAGCAGTTCGCTGGTCAGGCTGGGGGTGGCCTGCAGCGCGGCGCGGGCGGCGCGCAGCACCATCAGGCCCTGCTGCGCCGCCTGCCGCTGCGCGTCGTCGCGGCCCAGTTCCTGCGACTGCCGGGCCAGCAGCGCGTAGGCGTTCGCGCGGCCCTCGTGCAGGCACACGATGAACTCCTCGGTCTGCGGGTCGTCCGGCAGGGTGTGGATCAGTTCCTCGAGCAGGTTCAGGTGGTGCAGGGCGTCCTTCGCGTCGCCGCTGCTGCACGCCAGCCACCCCAGGTTCACCAGGGCGTTGCCGTGGTCCCCGGCGTGCCGGGCGTGCCGCGCGAGGTCCACGGCGTCCTGCAGGTCCTGGCGGGCGCCCGTGACGTCCCCGCCGGTCAGGCGGGTCAGGGCGCGGGTGTTCAGCACGGCGGACAGCAGGTCCGTCAGGCTGTGTTCCTCCAGCATGGCCTGCGCGCGCGCCACGGTGTCCAGCGCGCGTTCCTGCTGCCCCAGGCTGGCGGACACGAAACTCAGGCCGATCAGGGCCTCTACGGCCGCGCGGGGCGAGTTGCAGCGCAGCGCCTCGCTCAGGGCGGCCTCCCCGAGGGCCTGCGCGCCGCTCAGGGTGGTCTCGCGGGTGTGGCGGGCCACGGCGACGAGTGCCAGCGCGCGCGTCTCGCCGTCCGGCGCGGCCCGCAGGCGCGCGATCAGGTCGGGCGGCGTGTCTGCGGGCAGCAGCACGTCCAGGTGGTCCCTCGTGGGGCAGGCAGGCATCTGGGCCGCATTCTCCATGAAAGTGGGACCGGGGATGGGGAAAACCCTTCAACGTTCGTTGGGGGAACTGGGGGGGTTGGCCTGGCATTCGAAAGGTGGACGCGGGGCGCCCAGTGGCCCCCATATGCTGGTCGGCATGAGCGAAGCGGCGATCGACACGCGCGACCTGCGCAAGACGTACCGGGGCCGGGCGGTCGTGGACGGCCTGACCCTGACCGTCCCGCGCGGCGAGGTCTTCGGATTCCTGGGTCCCAACGGGGCGGGCAAGAGCACCACCGTGAAGATGCTGCTGGGCCTCGTGCAGCCCAGCGGCGGGCAGGTGCAGGTCCTGGGCGGGCACCCGAACGACCCGGCCGTCCGCGCCCGCCTGGGCTTCCTGCCCGAACAGTTCCGCTTCCAGACCTGGATGACCGGGCAGGAATTCCTGGAGTTCCACGGGCGACTGGCGGGCCTGAGCGCCGCCGAACGCCGCACCCGCATCCCGCAGGTCCTCGACGAGGTCGGGCTGGGCGGGCGCGGCCACGAGACGCTCGGCGGGTACAGCAAGGGCATGCTGCAGCGCGCCGGGCTGGCCGGGGCGATCCTGGCCCGCCCGGAGCTGGTCTTTCTCGATGAACCCACCAGCGCCCTGGACCCCATCGGGCGGATCGAGGTGCGCGAGATCATCGAGCGGCTGCGCGCGCAGGGCGCGGCGGTGTTCCTGAACTCCCACCTGCTCAGCGAGGTCGAACAGGTATGCGACCGCGTGGCGTTCGTGAAACAGGGGCGGGTCCTGACGCAGGGCAGCATGCGCGAACTGATGGGCGGCGTCCTGCCCGTGGACCTCCGCGTGGACACCCTGCCCGGCGGGCTGCTGGACACCCTCGCGCGGCTGGGCGAGGTCCGGCACACCGACACGAACACACCGGGCCGCGCCGACGTGGAACTGTGGCTCACCCACGACGACCAGATTCCCGCCGTGGCGGACGCCGTGCACGCCGCCGGGGCGCGCCTGTACGCCCTGACGCCCCGCCGCCCCGACCTGGAAACCATGTTCCTCGACCTGATCGAGGACACCCCGGAAGCCGCCCGCAGCGGCGCGGAGGTCCCCCGTGCGTAACGTCCTGCTGATCGCGGAACTCTCGCTGCGCGAGGCGACCCGCAAACGCCTCGTGAGCGTCCTGCTGGTCCTCTCCGCACTGTTCCTGGGGTTCTTCCTGTTCGGCGTGTACCGCCTGGAACTCACGCTCGACCAGCGCGCCATCGACGCCGGACTCGACGGGCGCAGCCCCACGGGCGCCGCGAACCTGCCCGTCATGTTCAGCGCCATGTTCGGCATGTACCTCGTGTACTTCCTGGGGTCCCTGATGGGCGTCCTGTCCACCGTCGGCGCCGTCAGCGGCGACATCGAGAGCGGCGTCATGCAGAGCGTCATCGCCCGCCCGGTCAGCCGCGCGCAACTGGTCGCGGGCCGCTGGCTGGGCTTCACGGCCGTGAACGTCACGTACGTCGCGCTGCTCGCCGCCGGACTGCTCGGCGGGGTGCGCCTGATCACCGGGTACACCCCGCCCGAGGCGCTGCCCGCCGTGGGACTGCTGCTGCTGGCCGTCACGGTCCTCACCTCGCTGACGGTGCTGGGCAGCACGCTGTTCACCACGCTCGCCAACGGCATCGGCGTGTTCGTGCTGTACGGCGTGGGCTTCACCGGCGGGATCCTCAGCGCCATCGGCACGCTGGCCGACACGCCCACTCTGACCACCCTGGGCCGCGTCGCGAACGCCGTCATGCCCACCAACGCCCTGTGGCTGGGCGCCAGCTACCACCTCCAGCCCGAAGTCATGCGGCAGGTCGGCGAGGTCAGCCGCGGCGCGAACCCCTTCACCAGCTCCGACCCGGTGGACCCGCTGCTGGTCGCGTGGGCCGCCGTCCTGGCGATCCTGGCCCTGACGGGCGCCATGTGGCGCTTCAGCCGCCGCGACCTGTAACCAGTCGCAGCTGAGGCCGACACGTGTTCAATCCGGGTCGGCCTCACGCTGTGCCAGCCTCTTCCAGCTTCATACGGATTCCGTTTGTTTCGTTGACAGATCGGAACACCACCGATCCGTCAACTCCACGTCCGGAACCCGTTTCTCTCCTTCTCGCTCCGCTCGGATTGAACGGCTGACAAAGCCGTTCAATCCGAGTCCGTATCAGTCCAGGGTGATCAGCTGCCCGTTCAGTTCGAACCACACCCGGCCGTCCGGCGTGACGGTCAGCGCGCGGGCCGCGCCGCCCAGCGGGACCTGCGCCGCCGCGCCGTCCGCGACGCGCAGCAGCGTCCCGGCGGACGGGTCGCTGATCCACACGCTGCTGTCCGGCGCGGCGGCCAGTGCGCCCGCCCGCGCGCCCGCCGGGAGGGTCAGGGCCGTCTGCGCGCCGCTGCGCGGATCGAGTCGCCACGCGCCGCCCGCGCGGGTCTCCGTGAACAGCAGCGTGCCGTCCGGGGCGGGCGTGGGCACGGCGGGGACGCTCACGCCGGGCGTGCCGACCGTGAAGGTGCGCGTGGCCCCGCTGACCGGTTCCACGCGCAGCACCGCCGGGCTGTCCCCGCGCCGCGTGAGGAGCAGCGCGCCGTCCGCGCCGACGGTCAGGGCGTCCGGGACGCTGTCCAGCGGCAGTTCGCCGCGCGTGCCGTCCGGCGCGGCACTCAGCAGTCGCGCCTGCCCGTACACGACCGCCCACGCGCGCCCGTCCGGCGTGACGCCCAGGTGGCTGAGGGTCTCGGTGGTGCCCGCCGGAACGCGGGTCAGGGTGCCGTCCGGCGCGCGGCGGATCAGTTCGCTGCCCGCGGCGGTCGCGCCGCGCACCGCCACCCACACGCTGCCGTCGGGCGCGACGGCGTGCCCGGTGATGGTGTCCAGCCCGCTCACGGGGAAGGGCAGGGCGGTGACCTCGGCCCCGGCGCTGACCATCAGGGCGTGGCGGGCGTCGGCGCCCGCGTTCGCCACGGCGCGCAGCAGCACCCCGCCCTGCCAGGGCACCGCGCCGCCCGCCTGGTACGTACCGCCCGCGATGGGCGCCGCGCTGGCGCGCAGCAGCGGCAGGGTCACGCTGGCGCGCGCTGCGCCCGCCTGCACGGTCAGCGTGATCGGCCCGCGCGCGGCGCCCGCGCCGGTCACGCGGATCAGCGTGTCGGTGCCGCTGGCCCCCAGCGCGGTGCTGACCGGGGCGCCCTGCGCGTCACGGGCGGTGACGGTCAGGTCCGCCGGGGCGCGCCCGCTCACGCGCAGCGTGCCCGGCACGTTCAGCGCGCCCGTGACCGCCAGGGTTTCCGTGCGGACATTCAGGCTGGCCGGGGTGCCCGTGGTGGGCGCGCCGCCCGTGGTGCCGCCGGGGGTGCCGGGCGCGGCGGGTCCGGCGCCGCAGGAGGCCAGCAGCGCGGCGGTCAGCAGCGGCGTCAGCAGGGCGTTGGTCAGGATCGCGGTGAGGGGTCGCGTCATGCCTGCATTGCAGCGCGCCGGGCCTCACCCGGCCCTTACCGCACTGGCCGGTGAAGGGGGATTCAGGTTCGCCGGGCCGCACCTGCACGGCTGTTGTCCCAGCGCTGCCCCTGAACGGGGGAGAGGCTGAAGCGGCAGAGGATGAAGGGGCAGAGGATGAAGGGGCAGGGGCGGGCCGTGTTCATGAACGCGCCCCCCCGTCCCCCACGCCGTCCATGAACGCACCCCGCGTGAGGCGAGCCGCGCGCAGGCGGCGCCCCAGCGCGTGCAGGTCGTCCGGCCCCGCCGCCGGGAGCAGCGCGTCCAGGTGCGGCAGCGCCGCCGCGATCGCCCGCTGCACCGGGCGGTAGCCGGGCGTGGCGGCCAGCGGCGAGAGCCACACCACGCCCGCCGAGCGCCGCTGCAGGTCCCGCAGCGCGCGCCCCACGAGGCTGGGGTCCCCGGTGTCCAGCCCGTCACTGAGGATCAGCACGACCGTGTCGCGGTTCACGCGGCCCCGTTCCTCGCGTGCCAGTCGCAGCAGGTTCTCCCCGATGCGGGTCCCGCCGCCCCAGGCGTCCCCCAGGTCGGGCAGGGCCAGCGGCTGTCCCGGTGCCGCGCCCCGGATCAGCGGCGTCAGGCGGGTCAGGCCGGTGCTGAACGCGTAGACCTCCACCCGCCGCGAGCGCAGGTGCAGCGCCTGCGCGAACCGCAGCAGCAGCGTGGCGTCGCGGCCCATCGAGCGGCTGCCGTCCAGCACGAGCAGGAAGCGCGGCGCGCGGCGGGGGCGGCCCAGCCAGCGCAGGTGCACGGCGTCCCCGGCGGTGCGCGCGGCGGCGTGCAGGGTGCGCCGGGCGTCCAGTTTCGACCCGCGCGGCAGGGGCCGCAGGCGGCGGGCGCGGCCCAGTTCCAGCGCGCGGATCAGGCCGCTCGCGGCGCGCAGCAGGCCTCCCAGGTCCCCGGCGTCCACGCGCAGCGCCTCGCCCGGCGCGGCGTTCGGACTGACCCGCGCCTGCATGACCGGGGCGTCCTGCTCCTCGCCCTCGCTGTCCTGGCCGTCCTGCAGGGCCTCCCCGTCCGGGAGGTCGCCGCCCGGATCGCTCCCCGCCTGCGGGCTGGGTGTCTGCTCCGGCCGGGCCTCCGGGTCGCCCTGCTCGCGGTCCGGCTGGTCCTGCGGCTCGCCTTCCGGGTCCGGCTCAGCTGGGGCGGGCGTCTCGGGGAGCAGGGGTGGCAACTCGGGCTGCGGCTGCCCCCCGGCGCGGAAGAACGCGTTGAATTCCAGGTCGAACGTGCGCCCCTGCTCGGGCGTGGCAGTCAGCACTGCCCGCAGCGCGCCGCGCAGTTCGCGCCGTGACAGCAGGTCCACGAATTCCAGGGCGCGCAGCGCGTCGCGGATCTCACCGGGACCGATCAGGAACCCGTGCCGGCGCCGCAGCCGCCCCGCGAAGGTCGTCACCTGCGCCGCCAGCGCGGCAGGCGCGGTGTCGCCTCCTGACCTGCCGCTCTCAGCCACGCGCCTGCGCCTGCGCCGCCACCCCCTGCAACGTCGGCGCGGCCAGCAGCTGATCCTCGCGCAGCTTCAGCACCGCCCCCAGCGTCGCCTGCAGGGACTCGGCATCCAGATGATCGGCGTGCAGGCTGATCAGCGCCGCCGCCCAGTCGAGCGTCTCGGCGACGCCCGGCGTCTTGCCCAGCGGCAGCGCCCGCAGGGCGTGCACGGCGTCCGTCACCTGCCGCGCCAGCGTCTCGTTGATGCCTGGCAGGCGCGACAGCACGATCTGCAGTTCCTGCGCGCGGCTGGGGTACTCCGTCCAGTGGTACAGGCAGCGGCGGCGCAGCGCGTCACTCAGTTCCCGCGAGCGGTTGCTCGTGAGGATCACGTGCGGGCGACTGACCGCCGAGAGGGTCCCCAGTTCCGGCACGGTGATCTGCCACTCGGCCAGCAGTTCCAGCAGGAACGCCTCGAAGGCGTCGTCGGCGCGGTCGATCTCGTCGATCAGCAGCACCGCCGAGTTCGGCTCGCGGATCGCCTGCAGCAGCGGGCGGGGCATCAGGAACGTCTCGCCGTACAGGTCGTCGTCGCCCACCCCTGCGCCACGCAGTTCCGCCGCGCGCAGGTGCAGCAGCTGCCGCGCGTAGTTCCATTCGTACAGCGCCGACTGCGCGTCCAGGCCCTCGTAGCACTGCAGGCGGATCAGGCGGGTGCCCAGCACGTCCGCCAGGGTCTTGGCCGCCTCGGTCTTCCCGACGCCCGCCGGACCCTCCAGCAGCAGCGGCTTACCCAGCCCCACCACCAGCCGCAGCGAGGTCGCCAGGGCGTCCCCCGCCACGTACCCGCGCGCCTGGAACGCCGTCTGGATCTCCTTCACCGCCGGGATCATGAGGACCGCCCGGAACTCTGAAACGGACTCCGATGGAATGGCTTGCAAAGCCGTTCCATCCGAGCGGAGCGAGCAGGAGAGAAGCGGGTTCCGGGCGTGAAGTTGACAACCCGGTGATGTCCCGGGGTGTCAACGAAACAGACGGAATCCGTATGACAGGAATTCTTACAAATCATGATCTTCGCTCCTGGACGGAAAAAACCGCCCGTCCTCCCGTATCTTAATCTTCGGGGCGTGCCGGGCGCGTGACGCTCCGGTGAGAGGCACTGGCCTACCGTGAACGGCATGACGCTGCCCCTGCTCCTGTGCACCCTGATCGCCCTGACCTCCGGCCTGCACTTCGGGACCCGCTTCGCGCAGGCCCACCGCGCCGGACTCAACCTGCTGCCCTCCGTCAGCGCGCACGGTCTGATCGCCACCGCGCTGATCGTCCTGACCGTCCTGCTCGACCCGACCGACGCGGGACTGCTGTGGCTGGCCGTCGCCACCACCAGCCTCGCCAGCCTCGCGCTGGGCGCCCTGTGGCCCACCCCCACCACCCGCCCGGTCACCGTGCCGCGCGACCTGCCGACCAGTCAGGCCGCCTGACCCACGGCCCCACAGGACAGCCAGCGCAACCGGCAGGGACGCCGCCCCGTACTGGGGTTCAGGCGTCCCTGCCGTCCGTGTGGCCTTCACCGCACCTTTCGGCGGACGCCCCCCGCGCGGCCTGCCCGCTAAGCTGATACGGCCCTCGATTGAATGGCTGACGAAGCCGTTCAATCCGAGCGAAGCGAGCAGGAGAGAAGCGGGTTCCGGACGTGGAGTTGACAGATCGGTGGTGTTCCGATCCGTCAACGAAACAGACGGAACCCGGATCACCCCACCCGCCCCCGCCGGGGCGCCGGAGCCCCCATGAGCGAGAGACGCACCCTGACCACCCTGATCCGCCTGGGCCGCGCCCTGACCGACCCGGCCCCCGACCCCGCCCGTGACGCCGCGCAGGTCGCCCGCCGCACCGTGCAGGCCCTGAGCGAACCCGTGCAGGACGCCCGCGCCGGACTGCGCGCCCGCGCCCGCGACCTGCGCGACCGCGCCGCGCAGCGCGCCGACGACCGCCTGGAACGCCTGATCAGCGAGCGCCGGGGCGGCCAGGACCCCGAGGTGCAGGCCCTGCTCAGCGCCCGCCGCGAGGCCCGCGAGGCCCGCACCCGCCAGGAGGACGCCCGGCGCGCCCTGCTCGCCCACGCGCAGACTCCGGCGCAGCGGCAGGTGCTGCGCGCCGTGCTGGACGTCACCCCCTGGGCGGGCGGCGTGCCCGGCGAACTGCGGTACACCGGGCTGCTCGACCGGCTGGCACCCGGCGGGGACGCCGCCAGCGAGATGAGCGTCCACCGCGCCATCTGGACCCTCGCGGAAGCCGGGGTGCTGGCAGTCTCGCCGCACGGCGCCGTGAGTGCCGTGCCGCCCCGCGCACCCCTGGCCCTGCCCGGCACGGACCGCTGAAAGGGCGCCGGGCGTCACGGGCGGGAGTGTGCCCGCCTGACGCCCGGCGTTTCCCATGATCCTTACGCCAGCGTCCCGGCGGACGCGCCCACGTTCGCGCTCATGTTCTCGAAGGTCTTCGAGATCAGCTTCTGCGCCTGCGCGTCCAGCAGCCGCCCGCCCACCGTCGCCACCGGGCCGCGCATGGTCGCGTCCCCGGTCCAGTCCAGGGTGGTCGTGCCGTCCCCGTTGTCCACGACGTTCGCACCCGCCGTCAGGTCCACGACGCTGCCCAGCCCGCCGCCCTGCACCTTCACGTTCACGCGGTTCGCCGCCGCGTCGGGCAGCACCTCGATCTTGAACTTGAACTTCCCGCGCACCATGCCCACACCCACCTGCACGGTGGCGTCCATGTGCGTCTGGTCGTGCACGACGACCTCCTGCACGTCCGGCAGGCAGCGCGCCACCCGCTCCGGGTCCTGCACGAACGCCCACACGGCGGCGGGCGGCGCCTGCACCTTCTCCTGACCTGAGTAACTGAGTTTCATGACGTGACCTCCACGCGAGAGAACGGACCCGCGGCGGCGCGGGCGAAACCGGTTGACCTGACGCCCCGCATTGTAAGAGCAGCGGGGTTGCAGAAAGATTGGCCTAGCATGCAGACCATGCCCACCCCACCCCGACAGCCGGTCGCCGGCGTCCTGCTGGCCGCCGGGCGCAGCACCCGTATGGGCCGCCCCAAGCAACTCGAACCGCTGGCGGGGCGGCCCCTGGTCCGGCACGCCGCGCAGGCCCTCGCGGACGGCGGGCACGACGCGCTGCTGTGCGTCATCCCGCCCGGCACGGTCGGGGACGGCATCCGCGCGGCCCTGACGGGACTGCCGTTCACGTTCGTGGTAAACCCCGACCCCGCGCGCGGCCTGGGCAGTTCCTTCCGCGCCGCCGTGACCGCGCTGCCGGGCGGCCTGGACGGCGGGCTGGCCGCCGTGAACTTCGCGCTGGCGGACATGCCGCTGCTGGGCGGCGCGCAGCACACCGCGCTGATCACCGCGTTCCACGAGAGCGGCGCGCCCGTCGTCCTCGCCCGCTACGCCGAGCCCGGCGTGGAACCGGTCCGGGCGCCCCCGCACCTGTTCCGCGCGGACCTGCTGCGCGCCATGCAGGACACCCCGGACACCGACCACGGCCCCCGCGACCTGATCCGCGCGCACGCCGCGCAGGCCGTCACCCTGACCTTCCCCGCGCGGCTCCTGCTGGACGTGGACACCCCGGACGCCCTGGCCCAGGCCGAGGCACTGCTCGCCGGGCATCAGAACTTCTGAATGAACGCCTTCCAGCCCGCGAACGACCGCAGGACGGGGCCGCTCTTCACGCGGATCTGCGCGATCTTGTCCATGGTGGGCTGGGGCCGCCCGGTCAGTTTGAAGGCCCGGCGAATCATGGCGGCGAACTCCGCCTCGTTGCCCGCCGACAGCACCCACTCCCCGGCGGCCCGCAGGATGTCCGCGTAGTTCGCGCCGGTCTTCACGATCTGCGCCTGCCAGTACGCCGTGTCCCCGCTCGTGGGGAGGCGGCCCAGGCTGTCCAGGTACGCCCGCTCGATCAGCGCCGCGCGCACCCCGCCCACCTGCGCGTCCTGCAGGTACGTCCGCGTGAACGCCACCAGACTGGCGTACGTGCTCTCCGGCTGCTGGCTGAGTTTCGTCAGCAGCTTGAAGAACGGATTGTTCGGACTCAGGCGCACCCCCATCGAGGTCTGCGTCACGCGCGTGACCACCTCCGCCAGCTGCGCCGCGCTCCCGTGCAACTGAGCGGTCAGAGTCGCGCGCAGCTGCGATTCCTGCGCGCCGCTCAGGCCGTCATCCGCGAAGCCCTTCTTCGCCCAGTCGTTGCGTTCCTGCAAGGTCGAGCCGCGCCCGAACACCTCGCGGTACACCCCGTCCACCTGCCCGTTCGTCGCCAGCGTCCCCTCGGCCTCCAGGCCACAGACGATCAGGAAGCAGTCGGCGTGCGCGGGCGCGGCAGTCAGCGGGGCGAGCAGTGCCACGGTCAGCAGCGCGCGGCGGACAGAGGAAATCGTCATGCCCGGCAGCGTAGACGGGCGGGCGTTGCGGAGGCGTTGCAGGGGCGTTCAGTCCAGCGGCAGCGTCATCACCCACTGCGGCCCGATGCGGCCCTCGCGGGTGGCGGTCACCTGAAAGCCCGCCTTCTCGTACACGCGCCGCGCACCAGGGTTGCGCTGGTTCACGACCAGAATCACCCGCAGCGCCTGCGGGTACAGCGTCCGCACGAGTCCCGGCAGGGCCACCATGGCGGCCGTACCCACGCCGCGCCCCTGCTGCGCCGCGTCCACACTCAGGGACGAGAGTGCCACCGCGTCCGGGTCGGGGGCTGTCAGGTACCGGTCGCGGTGCTCCCCGACCGCCAGTACGAAGGCCCCGGCGACCTCGCCCCCGCGTAGCACCGTGATCAGCTGCCGCTGCGGGTCGCCCGGCACGCTGTGCAGCAGCTCGGCCGGGTGGGTGGTGAAGTCGGCCTGCGCGGCGGGGAGCGTCAGGGCGCGCAGGGCGGCGGCGTGACCCGGCTGGACGGACTGGAGGGTGACCGGCATGCCCGAGTCTGTCATGCCTGTGGAATGCCCAGTCCCATCTGCTGAGAATGCTTCTCAATAACTCCTGAATTCCTTACACTCCGCCCGGAATTGCGGGGTAGAATGCGGGCCATGTGGGTGTCGACGAAAGCACAGTACGGCCTGCGCGCCCTGATCGAGATCGCGCGTGGTGACGGCAACGCCGTGCCCCTCAAGGACGTCGCCGAACGCCAGGGCATCAGCCAGCACTACCTGGAGCAGATCGCCAGCAACCTGCGCCGCGCCGGGTTCATCAAGAGCATCCGCGGCGCGCACGGCGGCTACCGGCTCGCGCGGGCCGCGCGGGACATCAGCGCGTACGACGTCGTGACCGCCATGGAGGGCAGCATCGCGCCCGTGTCCTGCGTCGAGGACGACCACATCTGCGACAGCCAGAACGTGTGCGGCACCCAGAGCCTGTGGTACCGCGTGGACGCCGCGCTGCGCGACGTGCTGGGCGGCACCACCCTCGCGGACCTGATCGAGGACAGCAACCGCCAGCAGCACGCCCGCCTCGTGCAGATCGACCCCAGCTACCCGCACCTGGGCTGACCGGCCCCGCCGGGGGGGATGATGGGCGTGCCTGTCCATCATCCCCTCCGGTGGTCTGTGGCCTATGCTGGAGAACCGTGTACCGTTCGCTGATCAAGCCGCTGCTGTTCCGCCTGGACGCGGAGGACGCCCACCACCTCACGATCGGCCTGATGGACGCCGCGTCCCGCGTGCCCGCCTGGCCCGCGCTGGCGCGGCGCGTGACGGCACCTGCGTCCCCCATGCTGGAGCAGACCCTGTGGGGGCAGCACTTCGCGTCCCCGGTGGGCCTCGCGGCGGGCCTGGACAAGAACGGCGTGGCCGTCCCGGCGTTCACGGCGCTGGGCTTCGGCTTCCTGGAGGTCGGGACTGTCACGCCCCTGCCGCAGCCCGGCAACGACCGCCCGCGCCTGTTCCGCCTGCCGGAGGACGGAGCGCTGATCAACCGCATGGGCTTCAACAACGCTGGGATGACCGACCTGCACGCCCGCCTGAGCGCGCTGGGCGCGCGGCCCGCGCCGGTGTGGGTGAACATCGGGAAGAACAAGGTCACCGCGAACGAGGACGCCGCGCAGGACTACCGCCGCTGCGTCGCCGCGCTGCAGGACGTCGCGGACGCCTTCGTGGTGAACGTCAGTAGCCCCAACACGCCCGGCCTGCGCGCGTTGCAGGGCGCGGACGACCTGGGCGCCCTGGTGCGCGAGGTCCTGCAGGAGGTCGAGGCGCAGCGCGTGCGGACCCTGAAGGCCCCCCCGGTCCTCGTGAAACTCGCCCCGGACCTCCACCCGGCCGATTTCGAGGCCAGCGTGGACGCCGCCGTCAGCGCGGGCGCGTCGGGCCTGATCATCAGCAACACCACCCTGTCCCGCGACGGCCTGACCCACCCCAACCAGCAGGAAACGGGTGGCCTGAGCGGACGGCCACTCACGCGCCGCGCCACCGAACTCGTGCGCGCCGCGTACCGGCAGACCGGCGGGCGCGTCCCCATCGTCGGCGTGGGCGGCATCTTCACCGCGCAGGACGCGTACAACCGCATCCGTGCCGGGGCCACCCTGACCGAGGTGTACTCCGCCCTGATCTTCGAGGGGCCCGGTCTCGTGCGCGACCTGAACACCGGCCTCGCCCGCCTGCTGGCCCGCGACGGCTTCACGCACGTCCGCGAGGCCGTCGGCACCGCGAGCTGAACACAGCAGGGCAGAGGGGGAATCCTCTGCCCCTTCACGTGGGTCAGTGGCCGCTGGTGGCTTTCAGGCCGATGATGGACACGATCATCAGGATCATGAACGCCACGCGGGCGGGCGTGACGCTCTCGTGGAACAACACGATGCCCAGAATGGCCGCGCCGACCGCGCCGATGCCGACCCACACGCCGTACGCGGTGCCGATCGGGAGGGTCTTGGCAGCGAGGCCCAGCAGGCCCATGCTGGCGACCATGCTCAGCAGGGTCAGGGCGGTGGGGACGGGACGGGTGAACCCCTCGGTGTACTTCAGGCCGATGGCCCAGCCGACTTCGAGCAGTCCGGCGATGATGAGCAGAGTCCATGCCATACGGGACACCTCCAGTGTCTCGCCGTCTTGTCGTGACCGGGTACGGCGGTGCTCTCGTCCGGAGTTCCGCCCACGGGTGGTCAGGGTGCTGCCGGGCGCTGTTCCCGGAGGAACCTGACCCGGGCGGAGCGAGCAACCGAGACCTGCGGCGGCGTGGAGTGCAGTGGGTGGGGGTGATGTAGCCCCCAGTCACGGAACGGAACGCCGCTGCCCCGTGTGGGGCGACTGAGACCCAGTGTAGCGGAGCGGTGTAAGCACCCGCTGAGCAGAGGATGGAGGCCGGGCGATCACCCGGCCTCCACGCTGGTGCTGCTGTCTACACGCCCAGGTAGGCGCTGCGGACGCGGTCGTCGGTCATCAGGGCGTGCTGGGTGCCCTCCAGCGTCAGGCGCCCGCCTTCGAGCACGTAGCCCCGGTGGGCGATGCTCAGCGCGGCGAAGGCGTTCTGCTCGGCCAGCAGGACGGTCACGCCGGTCTCGTTGACGCGCTGCACGGCGCTGAACACCTGCTCGACGACCAGCGGGGCGAGGCCCAGGCTGGGTTCGTCCAGCAGCAGCAGTTGCGGGCGGGCCATCAGCGCGCGGGCGATGGCGACCATCTGCTGCTGCCCGCCCGAGAGGCTCCCGGCGGGCGCGTGCCGTTTCTCGATCAGGGCGGGGAAGAGGTCGTACGCGCGGTCCAGTTCGCGCGCGGTTCCGGCGGGGTCGCGGCGGTGCACGAACGCGCCGAGGCGCAGGTTCTTCTCGACGCTCAGTTCCGGGAACAGCAGGCGGCCCTCGGGGCACTGCGCGACGCCGCTGGCGACGTTCAGTTCCGGGCGGCCGGTGGTGAGGCTGGTGCCGTTCCAGGTGGCGCTGCCGCCCGCGGGGCGTTGCAGGCCGCTCAGGGTGCGGAACAGGGTGCTCTTGCCCGCGCCGTTCGCGCCGAGCAGCACGACGATCTCGCCGCGCTGCACGCTGAGGTTCAGGGCGTGCAGCGCCGTGAAGGCGCCGTAACGGACGGTCAGGTCACGGATCTCAAGCATGCGCGGCCTCCCCGCCCTGCGCGCCCTGGCCCATCTGCCCGCCGTGCGCGTGCGAGCCCAGGTACGCCTCAATCACGGCCGGGTCGCGGCTGACCTGCGCCGGGGTGCCCTGCGCGATCAGCTGCCCGTGGTGCAGCACCAGGATGTGATCCGCCAGACCCATCACGAGGCTCATCTTGTGCTCGACCAGCGCGACCGTCAGGCCGCCCGCGACCAGTTCGCGGATCAGGGCCATGAGGTTCACGGTCTCCTCGGGGTTCATCCCGGCGGCGGGTTCGTCCAGCAGCAGCAGTTTCGGTTCGCTGGCGAGCGCCATGGCGATCCCGACGCGTTTCTGGCCCTCCTGCGTCAGGGCCCCGGCGGGCAGGTGCGCCTGCCGGACCAGCCCGACGCGTTCCAGGGCGCGCAGCGCGCCGTCGCGGCTGCCCTGCGCGTCGCGACGTTCGCGGGGCGTGCGCAGCAGCGCATCGAGCAGTCCGGCGCGCGTGCGGACGCGGTGCCCGATCATGGCGTTCTCCAGCACGCTCAGTTCGCGGTAGATGGTGGTCGTCTGGAACGTGCGGGCCACGCCGCGCGCGACGACCTCGTGGGTGGGCAGGCGCGTCAGGTCCTCCCCCTGGAAGCGGACGGTGCCCGTGGTGGGACGGTAGAAGCCGCTGATCAGGTTGAAGAACGTGCTCTTGCCCGCTCCGTTCGGCCCGATGATCGCGGTGATCTGCCCGGCGGGGACGGTGGCGGTCACGTCCCGCACGGCGTGCAGCCCGCCGAAGCGGATGCCCAGGTTCTCGACGTCAAGCACCGCTGACCTCCTTGGTCTTCGCCGCGCGGGCGGGACGATGGGCGCGCAGGCGCGTCCACAGGCCCGCCAGGCCGTGCGGGGCGTACATCACGAGCAGCACCAGCAGCGGCCCGAACACGATGTACTGGTAATCCTGCAGCCCCTTGAGCGTCTGCGTGAGGCTGTAGATCAGTGCCGTGCCCAGCAGCGGCCCGGCCAGCGTCCCCAGGCCCCCGACGAGCAGGTACAGCAGCACCGTGAAGGTCGTGGTCGGCCCGGTCACCGCCGAGCCCAGGAAACCCACGTACGTGGCGTACAGCCCGCCCGCCAGTCCGGCCAGCGCCGTCGAGAGCATCATGGCGCGCAGCTTGTGCGTATACACGTTCACGCCGGCGCTGCGCGCGAGGTCCTCGCCGCCGCGGATGGCGAGCAGGGACAGCCCGAAGCTGCTCGCGCGGGCGCGCGCCACGATCAGGACCGTCAGCGCCAGCGTCAGCAGGGCCAGCAGGTAGAAGCCGCCGGACAGCTTCAGGCCGATGGCGCGCGAGGCCTCCTCCAGCCCGGCGGGGGCGGGGACGCCGTTCAGGCCGTCGTTCCCGCCGGTCAGGTCGTCCCACTTGTTGATCACCAGCGTGATGATCACGCCCACGCCCAGCGTGAAGATCGAGAAGGCGTCCCCGCGCGTGCGGAACGCCACCAGTCCCAGCAGCAGCCCCGCCAGCGCGGCCAGCGCGATCCCGGCGGGCCACGCCAGCCAGAAACTCCACCCGGCCTTCAGGGTCAGGATGCCGGTCGTGTACGCCCCGATCCCGAAGAACCCCGCGTGCGCCAGCGGCAGCAGTCCCGTGTACCCCAGCATGACGTTCAGGCCGTACGCGAGCACCGCCCACAGCATGATGTTCACGCCGACGTCCAGCAGGTACCCGCTGGGCTGCAGGAACGGCACGGCCGCCGCCAGCACGAACAGCGCGGGCCACACGAACCGGTTCACGTGCCCTTCCTGAACAGCCCCTGCGGGCGCAGCGCGAGTACGACCACCAGCATCGCGAAGCCGATCACGTCCGCGAAGTCCAGGCTGATGTAGAAGCCGCCGAACACCTCCGTGAACGCCAGCAGGAACGCGCCCACGATCGCGCCGGGCACGCTGCCCATGCCGCCCAGGATGATGATCGCGAACACCTTCAGGTTCATGACCTCACCCATGCTGGGCGTCACCGCGTTGATCGGCGCGATCAGGCTCGCCGCGACCGCCGCGAGCGCCCCGCTGATCGCGAAGGTCAGCATCCCCACCCGGTTGGTGTTGATGCCCACCAGCCGCGCGCCCTCGCGGTTCTGGCTCATCGCCTCGATGGTCGCGCCGGTCAGGGTGCGTTTCAGGAAGTAGTTCAGGCCCAGCATGACCAGCACGCTCGCCGCGATGATCAGCAGCCGCTGCCACGTCAGCGTCACGCCGCCCAGGTTCACGATGCCGGGCAGCGGCTCGGCGATCTGCTTGAAGTCCGGCCCGAACACCCGCGGGTGCGAGATCAGCGCCTCCAGGAAGAACAGCACCCCGATCGCCGCGATCATCGGATGCACGTGCGGGGCGTTGCGCAGCGGATGGAAGATCACGCGTTCCATCAGCGCGGCCAGCAGCGCCACGCCCAGCGCCGACAGCAGCAGCGCGGGCAGGAACCCCACCTTCAGACTCGTGAGCGCCGCGTACGTCAGGTACGCGCCCAGCATGTACAGGCCGCCATGCGCGAAATTCGGGACGCGCATCACGCCGTACACCAGCGTCAGCCCCAGCGCCACCAGGGCGTACACGCCCCCCAGCGCCAGCGCGTTGAACAGTTGTTGCAGCACCGTCGACAAAACCCGTTCCTCCCCGGTTGACCACTTGACATGGCCGTGTGATACGGATTCCGTCTGTTTCGTTGACAACCCGGAACATCACCGGGTTGTCAACTCCACGCCCGGAACCCGTTTTGCTCCCACTCGCATCCGCTCGGGTTGAAAGTTTTTGCAAACCTTTCAACCGGAGCCCTTATGAAACGGCGCGCCGGGCACACGTTCGCCCGGCGCGCACAGTGATCAGTTCCTGAAGGTCCGCCCGGCGCTTACTTGAAGGTCTTGATCAGCCGCAGGCGGGTGTACTTCCCGCCCTTCACGCTGGCGACCACGAACTCCGCGTCCACGTGGCCCTTGTCGGTCACGCCGAACAGCTTGTACACCGTCTTGCTCTGCGGCAGGGCCTTGGCGGCGGCGTTCAGCTGCGCCCGGATCGCGTTGGGGTCGTCGGTCGTCCCGGCGAGTTCCATGGCCTTGGCGATGATGTTCATGCCCATGTAGTTCAGCGCGGCCTCGCTGGTGGGAATCTTCTTGTACAGGCGCTGGTACAGCGTCACGAACAGCTGCGTGCCCGCGAATTCCTTGGTGGGCAGCACGCCCACGCTGCCGTCCAGGTAGCTACGCGGGATGACCTGGTCCATCTGTTCGAACTTCGCCTGGTCCATCACGATGAACCCGCCCTTGAAGCCCTGCTCGCGCGCGGCCTTCACGACCAGCGCGGTGGGCTGGCTGGGCCCGCCGATGAACAGCACGTCCGGCTTCTCGGCCAGGGCCTTCGTGACGGCGCTGGAGTAGTCCACGGTGGTGTTGTAGTCCACGCCGTTGTTCGACAGGACCGTGCCGCCCTGCTTCTTCCACTCATCGCTGATCGCGTCGGTCCACTGCTTGCCGTACGCGCTGGTCGTGCCGATCAGGCCCAGGCGCTTGCCGAAGGCCTTCATCTGCGTGGCGGTGAAGGGCTGCAGGTAGTTGTCGTAGCGGGGCGGCAGCATGAACGTCAGCGGGTTGCGGCTGTCCAGGATCTTCGGTTCGCTGGAGTACGCCACCAGCAGGAATTCCGGGTCGCGGTTCGTCAGGGGCTGCACGGTCAGGATGCCCCCGGCGTGCGGCACGAAGACGATGTCGATGCCCTGACTGGTCAGGCGCTTGACGTTCGTGGCGGTCTCGTTCGGCAGGTAGCGGTCATCCAGCGCGACCAGCTTGAACGTGACCTTCTCGCCCTTGACGGTCACGCCGGTGCGGTTCAGTTCGGCGATGGCCATGTCGATGCCGCTCTGGACGTCCTTGCCGTAGAACGCCGCGCCGCCCGACAGGGGGCCGGAGTAGCCGATGCTGACGACCTTGTCGGCCAGCGCGGAGCTGCCCGCCAGGGCGAGCAGGGTGGAGAAGAGGAACCGTTTCTTCATACGACCTCCCACGAATTCAGCGCGCCCAGGCCCGGTGCCGGTGACCTCGCTGAACACAGTTCAAGTTGTGCGTGCCGCTCATGCTCTCACGCGCCCCAGAGCGTGTCAATCGGGTTTGGCACACATCGGCCCCGCAGTTCCCCCGGCAGGCGCAAACTGCACGGCCCGCCAACACTGCGAAATGAAAGGCGAGCGCTGCCAGAACACGCGGTCCTGAAAGGTCGCCGGGCTCGGCGTACGCCTGATACAGACTCCGGTTGAAAGGTTTGCACAAACTTTCAACCCGAGCGGAGCGAGCGGGAGAGAAACGGGTTCCGGGCGTGGAGTTGGCAACCCGGTGTACTTCCGGGTTGTTAACGAAACAAACGGAACCCGTATGACAATGGGCAGACCATGAAAAACCCCCTCCGAAGAGGGGGTTCTGATCTGGCTCGGCAGGTTGGGGTCGAACCAACGACCGTCCGATTAACAGTCGGATGCTCTGCCACTGAGCTAAAAAACCTTGTCTAGGACAGCATATTCCGCATTCTTGGCATTGTCAATCGGCATGCGGAACACACGATCTTCACATTAGAAGCTGCGGACAAAACCGGGAGAGGACACGTCAGGCGTAGACGTTCTTCCCGCTGTCTGCGTAGGACTCGTAGACGTGAGCGTAGATGTTCTTGAGGAGGGTATCCAGTTCGCCCTCAGTCGCGCCCAGGGCACGCAGGTCATCCCGAATGGCCTTCTTGACCCTGGCTTTCGTCTGCTGCTTCTTGCGCCAGTCGAGGACCAGGGCGCTGCCTTTGAGCTTCTCAATCAGGTGCCGGGCCATCCCCTTCACAGCTTGCTCGTCCCGTCTGCTCAGTTCCGGGCTCCCCTGGACCACCAGGTCGAAGACAGCCAGCTCCTCCTCAGAGAGCCCTTCACGCGCGGCACGCTGGCCTTCCTCGTCGAGGTCCTGGCCAAACTGCAGCAGCTCCTTGAAGAAGTCCTCGACATTCGCCGCGCCGAAGTTGTAGTCATCGATCATGGCCTGAAGCTTCTCCGCGAAGTTCACACGCGTCTTGTTGAGGCGGGCGAGCTGGTTCACGCGGCCGTTCAGAAGAGCTTTGAGCTTCTCCGCCTCGGTGCGCTTATAGGGGGACTGACCGAAGGTCTGCGCCAGCTTCTCGAAGTCGATGCGACTCAGGTCAAGTTTTGTCCCGCCCTCACGCACTCGGTACCGCTGGGCGATGACTGACTCGTCCAGCAGGGCTTCGACCTTGGCCATCACGCCGTTCTCGCCTGACCCTTCTCCTCCTGTCGCAACCAGCAGCATCTCAGCGAGGACGACGTACAGCGCCCGCTCCCTGGTGTACGCCTGAGCTGTGCGGTCAGGCAGCACGGCCTTGTACAGCCGGTCGATCACAGCGGCCGCCTCCAGATAGCGCTTGCGGGTCGCTTCCGACTCCAGCAGGGCGTCCCGCGCGGTCTCCAGGAGGTGCAGCTTGTCGAACCCCTCTGCCGCAAGGATGACGTCCGGCTGGATGCCCCTGGGCGACAGGAACGCCCTCATACCGTCAACCTGGGCCTGCAGATGGGCGATCAGCTGCTCTTTGGGTTGCACGGGTGAATCCACGCCGCCACCGCCATCCCCCGCCCCGTAGATCGCAAGGGCCTGCTGGAGGTCACGGAACACGCCGATGTAATCCACGATGAGCCCGCTCACCTTGTGCTCCCAGACCCGGTTGGCACGGGCGATGGTCTGCATCAGCGTGTGGTTACGCATCGGCTTGTCGAGATAGATGGTGCTGACGCTCGGCGCGTCGAACCCCGTCATCCACATGGCGCAGACGAACACGATCCGCAGGCGGTCCTGAGGGTTCTTGAATTTCTCCTCCAGGTCCTCTTCGACGAAGCGTTTGCGGTGTGGCGTGATGTCCACACCCTTGGCGGCGAAGTCGGCGACTTCGTTCTGTGCCTGCGACACGACGACAGCCATGTCGGTCTCCTGCATGAACCGCAGTCGGGCCAGCAGCGAGTCCCGCACTTCGCCCGTCGCGAAGCTCAGCTCCGCCTCCAGTCGCTGGATCGCTTCCTGCCAGTGCTGCTGCACCCGGTCGTACATGCGCACCGCAGTCAACTTGTCCACGCTGACGACCATGGCCTTCCCGAACTGCAGGCGGCCCATGAAATGCGCCACCAGGTCCCGCGCGATCTCGTCCAGGCGACTTTCCAGCGTCAGCAGTTGGTACTGCTTGCCGAAACTTCTGGCCAGCTGCTGCTCAGCCTCGTCGTTCAGACCGGCTTCCTCGGCCAGCTGCAGCATGTCGTCCTGGAAGTCCTCGTTGGCCAGCTGCAACTCGGGGATGCGGTTCTCGTAGTACAGCGGAACGGTCGCCTGATCCTCGATCGCGTCGCGAAAGTTATAGACCGACACGTAGTTGCCGAAGACCTCGCGCGTCTTCTGTTCCCCGGCCATCAGCGGCGTTCCCGTAAAACCGATAAAGGACGCGTTCGGGAGGGCCTGACGCATGTTGCCGGCGAAGACGTCGTACTGGCTCCGGTGGGCCTCGTCGGTCATCACGATCACATCGTCCCGCTGGGTCAGCGTGGGATACACCTCACCCTTCTCGGTCCGGAACTTCTGGATCAGGGTGAACAGGTAGCGGTGATCCTCCTGAAGCAGCTGTTTCAGGCCCGCGCCGCTCTCGGCGCGCACCTGATCTTCCGGCTCGGTGACGGCACCCGTGCGGGCGAAAGTCTTATAGATCTGGCTATCGAGTTCATCGCGGTCGGTGACGACCACGAAACTCCAGTTGCCAGGCACCTTCCGCAGGACCTTCTGGGCAAAGAAGACCATGCTGAAACTCTTCCCGGACCCCTGGGTATGCCAGAACACCCCGAGCTTGCCCCCGTTCTTCTTGGTGTGCCGCAGAGCCTCCAGAGCGTTGTTCACGCCCAGATACTGGTGGTTCTTCGCGAGGATTTTCAGGAGCTGGCCGTCGCCCTCGCTGTACAGGATGAAGTTCTCAACCAGATCGAGAAGGCGCGTGCGGTCGCACATCCCCTTCAACATGGTCTCCAGGCCCGGCCGTTTGGGCTCGTCCTCGCGCTCGATCTTCTTCCAGTCGACGAAGTGCTCCCAGCCCGCCGTGAGGCTCCCCACACGGGCTTCCAGACCGTTCGAGACAACGATGAAGGCGTTGGGGATGAAGAGCTGCGGGATGGTGTCCCGGTAATCGCGCAGGTTGTCCTGGAAGCCGTCCACGAGATTCTTGTGGGCCGCCTTGAGTTCCACCAGGACCAGCGGCAGGCCGTTCACGAAACCCACCACATCCGGTCGGCGGTTCCACAGGCCGTCCGGGTTGGTCACCCAGAGTTGCTGCACCGCCAGGAACCGGTTGTTGTCCGGCACATTCCAGTCGATCACCTGAACCCGCTCCGTGACCTGATCCCCGTCCGCGTTGTTGAAGGAGACGGGGACACCCTGCTTGACCAGCTCGTACAGCTCACGGTTCGCCTGCACGCCAGTCATCGCCGAGCGGTCCAGGATGACCGCCTCGACCGCAAGACGCAGGGCCACCTCGGGCAGGTCCGGGTTGAGGGCGCGGAGGGCAGCCATCAGCTCCCGCTCCAGGATCACCTCACGGCGGCTCTCGCGGCCCAGCAGACTCTCCGGGCCGAAGTCCTCGTGCATGGCGTCCACCGTGCGCCAGCCGAGCTGTCCCAGCAGCCGCATCGCGGTGTGCTCGACCAACGTGTCCTCACTGAAGAGGTGCATCAGTCTTGTCCCTGGCTGAAGGCCTGCCAGATCTTTTGCAGGTGCGCCTGACCCACCGGAAGGTCCGTGGCACGGCGAACATACAGGCGCTCCGTGTTCTCCGCCGAGATGGATACGAAGCCAGCCGTCTCATTCTTGCGGAGCCTCGCGAGTTCCTGTCCTCCGCTCGTCAGAAGCACGCTGCGGCCCCGGATTTCGGTTGTGATGTCCTGATCCAGCCCTGTGGTGAATTCGAGCAGGTCCTGAATGAGCTGTTTGATCTCGTTCGGGCTAGAAACCATCTCTCCACTGGTGGACCTGGACACGTAGGCGGCTTCCATGAGTGGTTCGAAGCGGTGCGCATCTTCCGGCGACTTCAGGAACACGGAGATGAACCCCTGAGAGGCCGTGATCTCACTCGTCACACCCAGTGCCTCAGCCTCGTCAGGGGAGGTGTACAGGTACAGCCGCACACGACCATCCTCCACGGGGTTCACTTCCATATAGGGTCTCCACTTGTTGCCGGTCTGGGCATCCAAGCTAAAGGACTTCACGGCCCGGTTCACCCGCATCCGCTGCGTGGGGAAGCCCTGGCAGGCCATAAGGACCGCCTGGATGATGGCCCGCACCCCTGGAGGCTGCTGGGCCACGTACTCCTCCACACTCGGAGGGGACGAGCCGTCCTGTCCAAGTTGCGGCTCGGCCCCCCCTTGGACGGCCGCCCACACAGCTTCAATCAATGGAAAGACCGCATCCAGCTCGGTGAGGTTGTCCAGCGGGCGCTGCCACCAACCCTTATCCTCGCCTTTTGTCCAGACGTTCCCTGGGTTCTCGAAGTCCTCACCCAACAGTAGCCACAGGTAAATCCTGAGATCGTCCGTGCCAATGGACGTCACATACCGTCGGCCCATCTGGTAGTCGACATGGTCCCTATTTTCCCGCCTGCGACTGCCGTCCAACTTCATCAGGCGCTCGTCCAGGCTTTCCACCACGTTCAGCAGTGGAGCCGGTAAGGCTTTCAGGCGGTCCCACGCCTTCCTCTTGATATCGGGCTTGAGGCGCTTCTTGCCGCGGAGCTCGGCCAGCTCCTCATCTGTGAATTTCGGGAGTGGCCAGAGTGTCAAAGCCGCCTGCGCCAGTTTGTCTGCCCGGTGCTGAATGGTCTGCGCATTCCAGACCGGTTCCTCCGCCAGTTCACGAGTCATGGCGATGTTGCTGTACTTGTACCCCTTGGGCACGACGGAGTCTGCGGTGTCTCCAGCCTTGATCGGCAGAGTCTTCTTCTCCTCAAAGGATCGGTCACCGAGTTCGCTGTTGTACCCCGTCAGGGTCAGGTTCCCCAGAGTGTGCTTCAGTCGCTCTTGCACCTGTGGCCAATCCGGCCCCAGCGCATCCCGCCAGGGCTGCCTAGGGTCAGGGTTCTTGGGCATGATGTGCTCGATGGTCAGGCCGTCTGTAGCGACCAGTTCACTGGGGTTGTTTCGACGTTCCAGACGTACCAGGATGTGCCTGCACACGTCAGAGTTGTACAGGTCGACCGTACGCAGCTTGTCGTAGAACACCTCATCCGGCGGGAAAGCGTCGCGGTTGCGATCCTGGAACTTCATGAGTGCTCGCTCCACCGAGCGCTTATAGGTGGCGCTGCCCTGATCGCGCACCAGATCATTCCCCGCGCTGGCAAACAACTTGTTCAACGGAGCGCTTCGGAACTCACTCACGGCCCTGCGGACCAGGAGGGACTCAATGACCCGCAGGGCCGCGATCAGGTCTTCGGTGTCCACCCTGCCCTTGGCGTGGTCTTCCAGCAGCTCCAGCACGAACGGTGAGGTGACACGCACGCGCACACCCAGCAGATCCTGAAGAGCCAGCCGCAGCCTTGGCTGGCCCGTCACCCGCTCCGGGTGCAGCATGGCAGCGTACAACTTCGCCATGTCCAGGATGTCGGCCACGAGCGCATGAACGGGTTCATCACCACGCGTCTCGCGGTAAGCCTTGAAAGCTTCGTACACCCCGTTCTTGTCCACCAATTCCCGCATCCTGACCGTCAGGTAGTCGCGCATGAAGCGGTTGAACACCTCAGCGCTGTCGTCTTCAAACAGGGCTTCAATCGGCAGCCAGTACGTGCGCGTCAGTTCGTCCTGCGCCTCGGCCTTCAGGCCCATCAGAACGTTGTTCCGAATCAGGTCAGCGGGCGTGAGATCCTTCCCGGTGCTGTTCAGGCTCTCGAAGATCAACTGTGGATCGTCCCGGCCGTCATTGAGCATCACCTCGACCACTTCCAGGCGGTTCAGGCCCTTCAGCACCTGCTCCACCGTCACGCCTGGATCAAGCAGGCGATCCCGGAAGAACTGAATACCCGACAGCAAGTCCGCCGAGTGGCGTTCCGGCAGCGGTTCGCCGGTCAGGATGTGCTTGAGGGTGTCCCTGTCAGCCAGGGTGGGCAGCAGCTTGTAGCGTGAGTCCCCCGTGAGCCGCTTGTTGATCAGGTAATCCTCGGTGATGGCGGAGGCGTCCACCGCCTGCATGTCCTTGGAGCCGGCTACAGGCAGCTGGATCACGTCATCTTTCAGCTGCTCGGCTACCGCCTTCATCAGCAGGGTCAGGGTGGTCAGGCGTTGCTGACCGTCGATCAGGCGGGCGCGGGTGAGCACCACGCCCCCCATACCGCTTTCAGGCTTCGTGAACACCACCGGCCCGAGGAAGTGGAACCTGTTCCCCGTCAGCGTGCTGGCGCGCAGGATGTCCTTCCAGAACTGGCTGCGCTCCTCGTCACGCCAGGAGTAGCGGCGCTGGTACAGTGGGATCTCGAACTGCTGATTGCCGTTCAGCAGCTCCGTCAGGACTCTCGGTCTCGCTTCCATTATGCCACCGCCTCCTCGTTCACGCCCTGCCCTTCCTCCACGCCCGCGATCTCCAGTTGGCTCACGTCCAGTTCGCCTGACACCAACTTGGGCAACAGCAGGTCGCGGGTCCGGCGAAGGTTGGCGTTACGACTAGAGAGATTGAATACGGCGGCAAACATGGGCTTGACCAGCGCCTGGAAGCTTGCAAGCGTTGCCTTATCAGGCAGGGCGATGAAGTAGTTACTCAAGCTCTCGGATCTCACCCGTTGCCGCCCTGAAGCTCCGGACATGCTCTTTTCCGCATGGCTTCTAAACTCGGGTAACCGTGCGAGTAGGTACACATACTCAGGGCAGACCAGCCGTGACCGCATAACGATGTACTCCGTTGAACCAAATGCAGTTGCGGAGTCGTCGGGTAGGAAGTTGACAAGCCCTGTCTTGCCATTTTCCAAGCACGGGGTAATCCGGGCGAACAGAGTATCGCCGTTCTTGAATTTGGCCCCGCTGTTACCAGCACGCTGTTCAACGGGGTCAATCACCATTGAGTTTTCAGATAGGCTCCCCATCGGGACGAAGGGATTCACTGCCTCTTTGTCGACCTTGGTTCTTGGATCAAGCTCAACGGCGTAAGCAACCGGTACCCACTCCCATGCTTTCGGCCTCCGCCCCTGCTCGTCTTCTACGAACTCGGCCTGCTCATGACCAGGGAAGCGGTACTCCACGAACCACTCGCGGTACAGGGCGCGCGCCATCTCCTCCAGCACCCGCACCCGCCGCGTGTTGTTCTCGATCAGGTCATCGTAGGCGGAGAGGACAGCAGCGATCTTGCGCTGAGTGACGAGCGGGGGGAGATCAATTTCGTACTCGTCCAGAAAGGCTTCAAAGCTGTAATTTATGATGCCTGTTGACTGGGTTTGCCACTGCACAAGCTTTCGGCTTATGTAGGCACTTGTAAGGGTGTAGTAGATGAATTTAGGATCACATATTCTTGATTGCGGCCGTATGAGTTTGCAGAAGCTTGCTGGTATCGTAGGCGCTTTGGCTAGTGAATCTGTTACGAATACGGATCTCCCAACTGGCTGATCTCTACTTCCTCCAGATACTTCAAATACTATGTCGCCTTTACGCAGCAAGCGCGATCTGGCGTTAGATGGCTTATGGAAGCGTACTGGAAATGAGTCCGCTATGTTCAAGCGGGCATCTGGAATATCCGTCCCTCGAATAACTCGTGCAATGGCAGTGTGCTGATCATCTTCAACTTCTTTTCCCCAGCCGCCACCGATGTAGAAGGCGACGCACTCCCTAAAAGGCCGTGGCATCAGTTGTTCCAGCCCAGCATCGCTTGGACGTTCTCGCTGATCCTCGCTTCCAGCTCGTGCGCTTCGGCGGTCAGGGTTTCCAGCTCCTCGTTCAGTTCGCCCAGGCGCACGTTGAAGTCGAAGTCATCGGCAACGCGCGCGGTGATGCCCACGTAGCGGCCAGGGTTCAGGCTCCAGCCCTGCGCTTCGATCTCGCTGCGCGTGGCGACCTTGCACAGGCCAGGCACGTCGCGGTAGACGCTGCCGGGGAACGTTTCCTCGAACGCCTCGCGGCTGCTGTACTTGAATTCGGGCTGCTCGCCCCGGTACAGGTTGGCGATGTTCGCCAAGAACTCGACCTGCTGGTCAGTCATCTCGCGGATGGCGCGGTTGACCTGCACGAAGGTGTTGCGCCCGTCGATGAACAGCACCTTGTCCTCGCGGGCGCTGCCGCGTTTGCCGTTGTCGAGGAACCATACGGTGGCGGGCAGGGTGACGGTGTAGAAGAGGTTGCTGCTGGTCGCGAACATGATGTCCACGTTGCCGCTCTGGATCATGCGCTGGCGGATCAGCTGCTCGCTGCCGCGCGCGTCGCTGGCGCTGTTCGCCATGACGACCCCGGCGCGGCCTTTCTCGTTCAGGCTGCTGCTGATGTACTGCAGCCACAGGTAGTTGCCGTTGTCGGTGCTGGGCACACCATGGGGCAGGCGCGGGTCGGCGGCGATGTCGTCCTTCTTGATGCCCTTGACGTTGAAGGGCGGGTTGGCCAGGGCGAAGTCGAACTTGCCGCGGCTGCCATGGATGTCCTCATAGAAGGTGTTGCCCTGGCGGATGTCGCCGCTGAGGCCGTGTACGGCGAGGTTCATGCGGGCCAGTCGCACGGTCTCGGCGGTCTTCTCCTGCCCGAAGACGCTCAGTTCGTCGGTGGGGTTCTTCTGATGCTCGGTGATGAAGCGGGCGGATTGTACGAACATCCCGCCCGAGCCGCAGGCGGGGTCGTAGATGCGGCCGTGGAAGGGTTCCATGATCTCGACCATCAGCTTGACGAGGCTGGTCGGCGTGTAGAACTCGCCGCCCAGTTGTCCTTCGCGCTTGGCGAACTCGCCCAGGAAGTATTCGTACACCTTGCCGAAGGCGTCCCCTTCCAGTCCGGCGGCGATCTCCTCGAAGTTGAAGGCCTTCAGGAGCGGCGCGAGGACGCTGTTATCGAGTCGGTTATAGATCTTGGGCAGCACGCCCTTGAGGTCGTCGTTTTCGGTCTCGATGGCGTTCATGGCCTCGTTGATGGCCGCGCCCAGGTTCGCGCCTTCCGGCAGGGCCAGCAGGCGGCGGTAGCGGGCCTGTTCGGGCAGGTACATCACGCCTTCCGCCTGGAAGTCGATGGGGTCGGCGTCTGCGCCCAGTTCCTGCTGCGCCTGCTGGAAGCGGTGGTCGGCGTAGGCCAGGAAGATCAGGCCCAGCACCGGGGTGCTGTACTCGTGGCTGCGGAGCTTGCTGTTCGCGCGAAGGTTATCGGCCGCCGCCCACAGGCGGCGCTCGACTTCGGAGGTGTTGGTCGTCATGGTGCCGTCCAGCATAGTGCGCGGCGGATGCGACTGGCGGCGCATTTCTGGCGTGTCGGGAGGACTGGTGAAGTGGCTGGCACAGGGTGCCGTGGCAACGGACAGGATGGCCGGGCTGGTTGCCGGGCCGCGCGTTGAGCGATCTGGCCTCACAGGGCTGAACTTACATCCAGCCGTCTGAAAGGTCGGGACCTACAGGCAGGGGTCTGCGCGGCCCTTCAGGTCGTGTGGCGACGAGTGTGCGGTGATTCTGGGCGTGGTGCCGTGCGAAACTGCCTGGATCGATCCTCCGACTCCTCACGGCAAAGGTTCACGCATGAAAACGTCGCACCACCCCGATCAGGCCCAACGCTTCTTCCAGTACCTGAAGGAGTTCACGCAGCTCAAGTACAAGCCCCAGCGCACCAATCAGGGGGACGGGGTCTTGTGGCTCCACGCACTGCCCGACGACCCCCGCATCACCAACGTGGCTCGGCAGTCCGCCGAGGCCGCCGGCGACGACTGGCTGGTCATTCAGAAGCCCCGCTTCTTCCCGGCCCCGGCCGTGCCGGAGGAGTTGGCCGGATGGGTGACGGATTCGGTTGACCGCCCCGACCAGGCTCCAGGCATCCGGTCGCAGCGGGTGGTTACCGCCCAGGTTCTGGACGATGACCTTCAGACCAGGGAGATCAGAGAGACCCTGTTCCTGGATCAGGAAGCGGCAGTCTTCAAGAGCTGGCAGGCCTATGAGCAACGCTGGCAGGCCTGGGCCGAGGAGGAACGCCGGGCGCGGGACGTGCAGCGGCACTACTCTCAGCTGTTCGACTTTCACCAGAAGCTCGCCGCGGAGAGCGAGAAGTACGAGTTGCGCCTCGGATTGGGCCACCTGACCTGGAGGGCCCCGTCGAGCGGCGAGGTCCGCCGCCACCTGTTCACGGCCCGGGCCGCCCTGCACTTCGACGCCCTGCGGGGTGTTCTGAGCGTCACGGCCGCCGGGGACGGCGCGCGGACCTCACTGGAACAGGACATGCTGGACGCCGAGGACCGCGTGATGCCGCAGGTGCAGGAGGCCATCCAGAAGGTGCTGCTCGACAGTGGCGAGGACCTCTGGAGCGGGCAGACCTTACCGGCCCTGCTCGAGACCTGGGTGAATTCAGCCGGGGACCGGGGCACCTACGCAGCTGAGCTTCGACCCGTTCAGGGCGTGTCGGAACGCCCGGCGGTCCACTGGGCTCCGGCCCTGATCCTGCGTCGGCGCGGCGAACGTACCCTTACCGCTGCCTACGACAGCATCCTGACTCAACTCGGCGCACCGGCCGGTCTGCCGGACAGCGTCCGGCGCTTCCTGGGTGACCGCCCACCGGTCACGGGCCCGGCGGAGCCGGGACAGCAGGACCAGACGGTGTATTTCCCACTGCCAGCCAACTCCGCGCAGCGGGACATCATCCGGCGAATCCGGCGGGAGAAGGGCGTGCTGGTGCAGGGTCCGCCCGGCACCGGGAAGTCGCACACCATCGTGAACCTGGTCAGCCACCTGCTGGCCACGGATCAGAAGGTGCTGGTCACCAGTCACACGGCCCGCGCGCTGAGCGTCCTCCGGGAGAAGTTTCCGGCGGAACTGCGCAGCCTGTGTATTACACATCTGCGCGGCGAGGAAGGCGCACAGGCCGCCCTGCAGGGCTCGGTCGGGGAGATCCTGCACCGCTTCACCAGCCGCCAGCCCGGTCAGGAGGCCGAGCAGGAGAAGCTGCTGTTCAGTCGCCTGGAACAGGCCCGTCAGCAGGAAGACCGCCTGCTCGACTGCCTCCGGGAGATCCGGGAGGCGGAGACGGGCCAGCTCGAACTGTTTGGATACCGTGGACCGGCGCAGCTGATCGGTGCGCAGTTGCGGGCTCAGGAACCTCAGTTTGAGTGGCTCGCGGACTTTGCTGACCCGGCCCGGCCTGCTCCGCTCTCAAACGCCGAGATGGAGCGGCTGCTGGACCTGCTGCGGGACCTGAGTGCCGAAGAAGCCCAGGAGCTCTCACGGCGGCGGCCAGAGGCGGCGGAACTCACCCGGCCGGAAGCCTTCCTCCGCTTCGTTCAGGGAGAGAAGGCGTCGAAGGCGCAGGCCGCCGCGCATGAGGCGGCGCGTACCCACCCGCAGTATCCCGTGATTGAGCGGGCCGAGCCAGAAGCCCGGCACGCCCTCTTGCAGACGGTTCAGGCCCTGATGGCGAGCGTCGACACCGAACGGCAGCGGCCACTGCCCTGGATGGCTGGCGCAGTCGACGCCGCATTGAAGGAGCAGGCCAGCCGCTGGCAGGAGGTGGCTCGGCAAAGCCTCGAGTTGCTGCCGGAGCTGCATCAGCACGCGGACGAGCTGGAAGAACGGGCCCTGACGGGTCTGAACGGCCGGGACCTTCCCACCGTGAGAAGCGACGCCCAGGCGGTGCTGGACCACCTGCGCGGCGGCGGGAGCTGGGGCGGCCTCTTCGGGAAGCCCGCGGCGGTCAAGCAGCGGCAGTACCTGCGCACCGATGTCCGGCTCGGTGGCCGCGCGGCCGACACGGTGGAGACTCTCACGGCCCTGCTGGACCACCTGCGCCTGGACGCCAACCTGGACAAGTTGAAGGGCCTCTGGGCCAGCCTCGGGGTCGAGGTGAGCGGTCCGGTCAGACTTCAGGTCACGGAACTCGGGGCGCACTGTCAGGCCCTGGTCCGGATGCTCAAGCTGCGCCAGGTCCTGGAGGCCGCCCAGCAGGCCGTACGGGGCATCATGGGCCTCCCGCAGCCGCAGTGGTGGGAGGCCGGGGACCTGCGTGCCCTGGTGTCGATGGTGCAGGCAGCGGACGCGGGCAGCGAGGCTCAGGCGAGCAGGCAGACCCTTGAGGCGCTGCTCCCTGCACTTCAGGGCCTCAAAGCAGTCGGCAACGCCCACGACATTGTCTCCGAGCTGATCGGAGCCATCGAGGGGCGTGATGCAGAGGCCTACGGCCTGGCCTACCTGAAGCTTCAGGCCCTGGCCCAGCGTCAGGCGCTGCTGTCCGAGCAGCAGGCCCTGCTGAGCCGCCTCGGGGCGGGCGCCTCCCCGCTGGCCGATGAGCTCCTGTCCACCTTCCCGGAATACACCTGGGACGCCCGGCTCGCGGGGTTCGAGCAGGCCTGGAACTGGGTGAGGGCTGATCTCAGGGTCCGGGAGCTCGCCAACCCGGACACCGAGGTGGACACCAGGGAACAGCTCGCGGCTGCCCGGGACGTGCAGCGCCAGACGCTGGGCGCACTCGCCGCGACGAAAGCCTGGCGCAGCACGCTGGACCGCATGACGCCCCGAGAACAGGCGGCCCTCGTGCGCTGGCAGAACGCCATCCGCAAGATCGGCAAAGGCACCGGCAAGCACGCTGGCAAGTGGCGGCAGGTGGCCCAGCAGAGCCTCGACGAGGCCCGCACGGCCATCCCCGCCTGGATCATGCCGCTGCATCTCGTCGCGGAGAACTTCGCGGTCAGCCCCGGCATGTTCGACGTCGTGATCGTCGACGAGGCGTCGCAGGCGGGCCCTGAGTCGCTGTTCCTCACCTTCATCGCAAAGAAGATCATCATCGTCGGGGACGACAAGCAGATCGAACCCGAAGGAGTGGGCATCCCGATCGCCCAGGTGGACGCCCTCGTGCAGCGGTACCTGCGTGACGTGCCTGCGCCGGAAGTCATCGGGGACCCGAAGGCCAGCCTCTTCGGCTTCGGCAGCTACGCCTACCCGACTCGGATCAGTCTGCGTGAACACTTCCGCTGCATGCCGGAGATCATCAAGTTCTCCAGCGACCTGAGCTACCCGCAGGAGCCGCTGATCGCCCTGCGGCAGTTCGGGGCCGAGCGGCTCCAGCCACTGGTGGCCCGGCGGGTCGAAGGCGGCTACACCATGCCGCTGCGCGGCGACAAGTTCAACCCGGTGGAGGCGCGGGCCATTGTCGATCAGATCAAGGCGTGTATCGCCAACCCCCGCTACGCTGGGAAGAGCTTCGGGGTGATCAGCCTGGTGGGCGAGTCGCAGGCCGAGGAGATCGCCACCCTGCTGCGCGCCGAGATCGGGGAGGCGGAAATCGAAGCCCGGAGGCTGGTGTGCGGAAACGCCTACAGCTTCCAGGGCGACGAGCGGGACGTGATCTTCCTGAGCATGGTGGTCAGCCCGACCGACGGTAAGCGGGAGCCGAAAGTCGGGCGTGACAGCGAAAAATTCCAGCCCCGCTATAACGTGGCCGTCAGCCGAGCCCGCGATCAGCTGTGGCTCTTCCACAGCGTCGACCTCACCGACCTGCATCCGGAAGACCTGCGTGCGTCCCTGATCCGCCACGTGCGCAATCCCGAACTGGAAGGCTGGACCCCGCTCGCGTCGAAGGAGATCGGGACGCTGCGTGAACTGGCGGCGCGCCCGGGACGCGGCAACACGTCCCCGCCTGGCAAGTTCGACAGCTGGTTCGAGGTGGACGTCTACCTGGATCTGGTCGACCGGGGGTACCGGGTGATTCCACAGTACGAACTGGGCGGCTACCGCATCGACCTCGTCGTCGAGGGCCTGAGGGGCCGCCTGGCCGTCGAATGCGACGGCGATCACTGGCATGGTCCGGAGAGGTACCTCGACGACCTGGCCCGCCAGCAGACCCTGGAGCGCGCCGGGATGGAATTCTGGCGGGTCCGGGGCAGCACGTACGCACGCGATCCCGAAGGTGCCCTGGAGGATCTGTGGCGCACGCTGGAGAAGCGCGGCGTCTTCCCCGAAGGCGACCCCCGAAACTTCCAGCCCACCGAGCCGGTCCCGGCTCATGTTCCCGCAGAACCTGCCGAAGGCACCGTGGACGCCGCAGCCGCCCTCCAGGCTGAGGAGGCGGCCCGAGAGGAGATCGTCGAGACCACCAGCGAGGTGATCACCCCGGTGGAGCATGTGGTCACGGCGCTGCTGGAGCCGTACGGCCGCTGGGTTCCCCGGCCCTTGCCGGACCCCCGCACCCTCAGCAGCTTGGAGCCTGTCGTGGAGGGATTGCAGGAGATCGTCGCGAGCGAGGGGCCAATGACGGCGCGGCAGGCGTACCAGGTGTACTGCCAGGCGGCCGGCGTCCGGTTCGGGCAGGCAACGAAGAGCCTGCTGAACAAGGCGATGACCCGCGCCGTGCGCGCCGGGATCCTGCTCGCTGCGGACGAATGGGGCACCCCCGGGCTGCTCGACAAGGTCGTCCGCACGCCGCTCTGCCCTGCGGTGCGGCTGCGGGAGACCGGACCTCGCAAGCTCACGGACGTCCCGCCTTCCGAAATCCAGGCCCTGATGCGGAAGCTCCTCGCCTCCGAGCCCGAGCTCGGGGAGGGCAGCCCCGAGGCCCTCTACCGGATCGTGCTGGCCACCTACGGTGCGCAGCGCCTCACCGAGAACGTCCGCACCGTGCTGGAACGTGCGCTGCGCCTGGAGCAGCCAGCCTAGCCCGACAGCGCCCGCAGGTCATTGACCTCCAGCCCAGCCTGAGCCTGAACTGAAGGCCGTCCCAGAGGCAGCCGCAGCCAGCTCATCGGCAATCTGCCAGACCTCCAGGTCCAACTGCCTGTTCCGGCGTTCCTCCTGCCGTGTCGGGGGCGACCAGCGGTAGGCGACGGGCCAGGCGCTGGAGTCATGCAAGTCGATGGTGATGGAGGCGCAGTGCTGCCAGACCGACCTGGGGATGCGGTAGAGCACCGGGTCGTCGGCCGGGCCGGAGGGCAGACAGACCAGCACCAGCCACTCGATACCACGGTGCAACTGGAGCTTGTCGAAGGTGAAGCGGCTGCGCTTTCCCGGCTCGGCGTGTCGTGCCATCACCCGGGCGCCGAGGCCGTCGAGGCAGACGTGTGAAGGCCAGTAGGGCCGCGCAGGGTCGTAGGGGAGCGGCACACAGCAAACACCCTCGCGTGAGGCGAGGGTGTACACGTGTTTGAGGCCGAGGGCGTTCGTCGAGTTCGGATTCGTTGGCGGTGTGGTCATGGATGTTCTCCTGGGTGCTTACCGCCCGCTCTGCCGGTATCCGGCCTGACGGGCGTCATCGGGGGTGCGGAAGCAGTCCTCGGGCTGGGTCTTCGCGTAGAAGGCCCCACCGGGGACGTGGAAGATCATGCTGCCGGCGTTGCCCTTGATTGGGAACCCGGCCGGGCAGTTTGCGCCGCTGGGGGCAGCCCGACCCGCCTGAGGCGCGCTGGTGCGGCAGTCGGGATCCTGGCTGTCCGGCTTGCTGTCGTAATCGTTGTCGATGCCGTCACGGCAGGCCGACCCTGACTCCAGCCCCTCCGGACGCGGGTTGGCCTTCAGCCACTGGTCCGGGACGCTGCGCCACATCGTCTCGAAGGCCGCGTCGTAGGTGCGGACGTGCGCGGGCACGTCACGCAGGATCAGGGTGTTCTCGTCGTTCCTGAGATCCCCGGCCGAGGTCCAGTTCATCGAACCGAGAATCAGGTGGCGGCCGTCCACACTGGCGGCCTTGGCGTGCATCTTCCCGCCCCAGTTCTCCACCTTCACCTGAGCCCCGGCGGAGCGGAGCAGTTCGTGCTTGGTGTACTCGTTCCTGGCTGCTGTGGCGTCCAGAATCACCCGCACCTGCACGCCGCGGTGCCGGGCCTCGAGCAGGGCGGTGGCCACGTCCTTGTTGGTGAGGTAGAAGACCGTGACGTTGATCGCCTGCCGGGCGGCGCGCAGGGTCCGGATCACTTCACGCATTGCCCCGTCCTGCGGCGAGAACAACACCTGGGCGGTGCCGCCACCGGGCAGCCGGACAGCCCGCGCCGTCCCTGGGGCCTTCTCGCGGTGGAACTGCCCAGCGTACATCTGCTCGAACTCGCGGGTATACGCTGCGGCGAGTTCCGGAACGGTGAGCAACGCGGCCACGTTCGCGTTGTACCCGCCGACGTCACTGTCACTGACGTTCGCCGAGCCCGTCCACACCGCCTGCCGGTCGAAGACGAAGAACTTGTCGTGCATGATGTCGCCCTCGAAATCGATCGGCTCCTGGGAGGCCTGGGCCAGCTCGTACCGCACCCCGCCCACCGTGGCGGCGTAACACGAGAGCGGGCCGTCCCGGTCGTCAGGGCGGTCACAGCGGGGACGCCCGCCAGATGGTCGCCGCTTCGCCTGAGTTCGCAGGTCTGCGGCCTGATCCGTGCGGACCTGCGGCAGCGCCCGGCGGAGCCTGACAGTATCCGAGTAGTAGTTCAGGCCCTTCACGTCGGCGTCCACGACCCCCCTGACCCTCACGCCACGCGCCTGCGCGCGCACCAGGGCCGCCAGCACCTCGTCCTGCCCGCGCAGGCCGTAGATCGCGAAGTCGATCTCACGCCGCGCCCCGTCGATGGCCCGCACCAAGGCGAGGCACATCGGCTGATCGCAGCGCACGTTGGGACGGTTGGAGGACGCCGGTGCGTGAGGAAAGATCCGGATGGCACCCGGCGTGCCCGGCTGTCCCAGACTGGACAGACTCGTGAAACCTGCAAGAGCGAGAAGAGCCGTCCAGGAGCGCATGCCCGGCAGGGTACACCGGAGTGCCGCTCTTCTATCGCTCATCACCCAGTGCACTGGCCGGAGGGAATCGCCGTGCGCCCGTTCACCCGCGTTGGCCGTCAGGCCAACCCCAAGCCCGCAGGGCGCGGGAGCGACGCCACGGGTGAACACATTGGGCGAGCAGAGCTCGCCGGGGAAAAATTCTCCGGCGCGTAGATCGGGGCGGTGATGGAGTGAGCGTGCGAGGGGTCAAGGGATGAAGGCGGGTTGTTGAAGGGGGGGCTCTCATCACTTTCTGCTTATTCCGGCTTCAAACTTGATCTCACTGAACAAGCCTTCCATAGTTAATTATTTAGTATCCAGTTCCGCACCATCAGGGTCGGCGCCGACCAGGGACCTCCTCTACACTGCCTGACTGTGACACTGACGTTGACTCCCCCGGCTGCTCTGGACGCCCAGATCCACGCGGCGGTTTCCACGGCCCTCACGGCCCCGCAGGCCGTCGTGGTCGTCCGGATGGCTCCCGGCCAGGGGAAGACCACCATGACCCAGCAGGACGTCGTACAGCGCCTCGCTGTAGGCAGCGTGCACCGCGTCCTGTGGGCGGCGCGGGAGACCGTGAAAGGCGACTCCCTCGGACGGGAAGCCCTGAGCAACATCCAGGCAGAGATCGCCCGAACGGGCGCGCCCATCCAGTGCGACCTGGTGCTGGGGAGAGACCATGTTTCTCCCGCCGAGTACGAAGACGCCCTGACGTGGCCCGAAGGGCCCTGCATCAAGATCATCAGCCACGCGCACCTGCCCCTGCTGATGGAAACCGGACTGAAAACCGGCGACCTCGCGACCGCCGACCTGCTGGTGATCGATGAGGACCCCAGCGGCCAGCTGATCCGGTCGCACGCGGTTCCACTGACCACCCTGTCCGCCCACTCCGCACCTGAGGACCGTGTCACCCGCCACCTCGCCCGGTACGTCGACCCCGACACGGTCACGGCTGCAGGGGGAGAGTTGCGGGGGTATCAGTCCTTCGACGGGTCCAGGGGTGGACAGGCGTGGTTCGGCGAGACGTTCTGGACTGACCTGGGCCGCCTGACCGAGGCAGACCGGGCTGCCTTCCTGACCACGCTGGCCGCCTGCCCCACAGCGGCTCCCCTGCGGCCCGGTCACCTGGGCGCCATCCGGCAGGCGCTCGAGGAAGACGAGGCTCGCCAGGGCCCATCGGGCCGCTTCGCTGTGTACTTCGACACTCAGGCCACGCTGAAGATCCACGTGCGCACGCCCTGGACGTCACCCATCCCCACGGTGGTTCTCGACGCGTACGCCGAGACGGACCTGTACCGTCCGCTGTTTCAGGAGCGGACCGTGCGCCTCGTCGAGGTCGGTGATCCCGCCGCACCCCTGCTGATCCAGCAGGCTGGGCATGTCCTGGCCCGGCTGGATCCGACGAACTTCCGCCGGGGACGGCAACCAGAGCTGCTCCGCCGCATCTTCCAGGAGATTCAGGCCCACCGGGCCGCAACCCCGAATCCCCGAGAGACGTTGCTGGTGGCCCACAAGGAGATCATCGAGGATGCCCGCTTCGACGCCGAGGGCCGCGCCGTCTTCGGCGAGGACTGGGGCACGTGCGTCCGCACCCAGCACTGGTATGCCGGGCGGGGCAAGAACGAGTTCGAGGGCTACGACCTCTTCGCCCTGTCGCAGCCCCTTGTGTCCACACAGCACCGCGACCTGACCCTCTCCGCTCTGGCTCCACACCGTCCCGAGGACCGGGAGGCCCTGCACCGACTGCATGACCGAAGCGAACTGCTCCAGACCCTGCACCGCAACCGCCAGGGCAGGTTCCCGGTCAGCGCGGCACCTCTCAATGTCGTGTTCTGGGACCAGGTCGACGCCGCGACGTACGTGCCACGCCTGCGCCACAAGCGCGGGAGCACCAATCCCCTCTGGCGAGACCGGGCGCACGACGTCCTACAGGCACTGCTGGGCCGCCTGGGGGGCGTCCCGAAGATCGCCCTCTTCGTTGCCGGGCTGGAAAGCCCCGACTCGAGGCGCACCCCACAGGTGCCTGCGGCCATGCGGGCCGGGATCCTGCAGGTACTGCGTGACGCGGGCATCGACGCGCCGTTCACGACCCCGATGTCGGCGCGCGGAGCCCGGAAGGCACTCGAACCGATCCTGGACGCGTTGAATCTGACTTCCGTGGATCTCACCCCGACCGAGCGGGTGCGCGGGCAATCGAGAGCCGGGTTCTACGTGACGCCAGCCCCGGACCCGGCTGCCGCCGCGCGGGCCGCCGAGACGGCCCTGTTAAGTCTCGGACGCAGCACCCTTCAGGCCGCCGAGACCGGCACCCTCGCCGACAGTGAGGCCGCCAGGTCCGGCGCGGACTCCAGCTCCGCCACTTCCGCCGCGAAGGTCAACGACCAGCACGCCGACTCTGGCGTGCCGTCATGAAAGACGTCCACGCCGACCTCAGCTGAGGCTGCCGCGACGTGCATGATGACCCACAGGCGCAGGTCCGTGACGACGCCCAGCGCGGCGTGCAGGGAACGGGCGGGCACCACGGTCTGGTGCTGACGGGTTTCAAGAACGAGCTCCTGTTTCATGTGTTCCTCCGGTGATGCGAGACGTCCGGGTGTCTCCCGACGTCCCTCTGTCCTGCTCGGCACCCCCCCGGGGAGTGGGGGGGAGTCCTTACAACCTCGTTGTCGAGTCGGTTGCGGGGTGATGCGAAGCGCCAGATCAGGCCTGAGCGACAGGCCCAGGCACCTCCAGCAGGCTCCAGTCGTCCCGGAAGGGCTCGTACGGACCGCCCCGGCGGATCCGGATGTCGGACGGCAGGGACCGGCTCGACAGGACGTAGAAGTCCGGCTGCCGACCATCCGGGTACAGGGCGACCAGTACGACCGCCTCGCAGTCCTGGACGTAATTCTTCGCGTAGCTGTACCGCCCGTAGAAGCTCGAGCGGCGAGCCGCAAGTCGGAAGCGCCATGAACCGTCCGCGCCCTGCATCCCGGCCTTGGCGTCGACCCGCTCGCCACCGACGTACAGGTCGTACTTGTCGTTGTGCCCCGGCCGCCACTCCACCCGGAAGCCCAGGCGCTGCGCCTCGGCGAACGTCCGCGCCTCACCCTCCTCGCCCCGCAGGGCCGTAACGCAGTGGGTTTTCAGACCGAGCCGTGCCCGGTAGCGTTTGACCGTGGCGAGACTGACCCCGGCCAACCGGGCAATCTCCGGGTCGAGGTGCCCAGCCTGATGTGCTTCGACGATCAACTGCTGCTGGTGCTTGGTGATGGCCATCCTGTCCTCCACGCGCGACCGGCCACAGGGGCCGGGGGTAGGGGGGGATGTTTGAGGATGTCGGCAAAAAAAAGCCCAGGCGGAGCCTGGGAAAAATGTGGGGGGATGCTGCCGATGTAACTGGACTGCGCGTGCTGTCCTGCCTCCAGTAGAGCATGGAGGATGACCCAAATCAGGCAGCGTGACGTGTCCCGTCAGCCGAGGGAATCGAGGAAGTCGTAGTAGGTTTCGCAGTGCCCAAGAATGTCGACCATGATCTGCTTAAAGAAAGATGGGGTGACGGCGACTTCAGGGACGGTGTAGTCGATCATGTAGTTGAGTACACCACTGGAATTTTTGTAAAGAGTCCAGTACCCAAGCCGACTCCCGTTATTCTCCTGCAGCAAATTCGTGGAAAGAAAATCGGGTACGTCATCCACACTTTCAAACTCCGGCACTACATGAGCAACGAATCGTAATCGATCACCAACATCCACTACGCGAATGGCTTGCGAACGACCCTTACCGAGATCGAATTTCAATTGGGCGCTGCCGTCATTGACAGCGTTCAACCGCAGCCCTGTCTCCGTGGCGCAGTGCTGCATTCTGATCCGGAACTGCTGGGCCTCGTGGTTTCTCAGTAGGCTGCTCATGAGTCAGGAACCTACCAGCTGACCCGACATCATGTAACCGAAAATGACCACCTTACTTGCCACCCACGTTGAGCTGGAACAGCGCCAGGAGGCGTGCCGTGGCGGCAGCCAGTCCAGCGCGGCCCTGCGCCGCGTCCCGCAGGTCAAGGAAGAGCCGGGTGACGTAGGCCAGGAGGAGTGCGGCCGTCTGACGCGCGTCCGTGCCACTCAGCGCTTCGAAGGTCGAGAGTGGCAGATGCACGTAGTCGCGTGCGGCGTCACCAGCCTGAGCGTGGGACCAGTCCAGCAGGCCCAGGACCGTGCGCCGGTCGGGGCTGAGCAGGACGTTGGCGGGTCGCAGGCTGCCGTGGAGCGTGGCGGGCTGCGCCGGTCCGGCTTCCGCCTGGAGGTGCCTCACCCAGCGGTCCAGCCAGCGCAGGTCGCTGTCGGTGATGACCTGCGTCTCGTTGAGTTCTTCGAGGAGACCGCGCGGGTCAGGGGACGGGACCACCACGCCGCTCGCCAGGACCGGCAGCGCGTGCAGGCGTCTCAAGTGACTGCCCAGTTGCCGCCAGATGGCCGGTGCCTCATCGTCACGGGCCCGGACGGCCTTGGGATGCGGGAGGCGTTGACAGCTGAACGCGTGCGGTAGGCGCCGTCCGCTCAGGTCGAGTTCGAGCAGCGTCGGCCCGGGCAGCCCGTGCGGACTCAGGGCGAGCAGGAGCTCCGCGTCACGCCGGATCAGGTCTGCCGCGTGACTGCCCGGCTGCGCGTAGCGGATCAGGACGTCTTCCTGCCGCAGGGTGGCCACACCGTGCCCTGGGCTGACCTCGATCAGATCAAGCAGTTTCAGGGTGTCGTCGGGCGTCACAGGCGGTCCCCAGGCGAGAAGCGCAGGTGGGCGGACTTGAGGTCCTCGTCAAGGAAGGTGACGTAGCGGCGCGTCATCTCCAGGCTGCTGTGCCCGAGGATCTGCTGGAGCGTGAACACGTCGCCGCCGTTGCGGAGGAACTCGACGGCGAAGCCGCGCCGGAAGGTATGGGGGGCGCAGTCGGCGCGGGGTACGCCTAGGGAGAGGGCCAGCTTACAGAGGCGGATACTGACCCCACTCTTGGTCAGGGGCTGGCCCGTGCGGCTCAAGAAGACGTTGGCCACACCGGCATGGGCGGGGCGGCGTTCGCGGCGAAGGTAGACGTTGAGGGCCTGCATGGCTCTGGCCCCGATGGGGACGAAACGTTCCTTGTTCCCCTTCCCATGAATGCGCAGCAGTCCGCGCTCGAAGAGGAGGTCCCCCAGTTGCAGGTTCACGGACTCCTGAACACGGATGCCCGTGTCGAAGAGGGTGAGAACCAGCGCGCAGTCGCGCAGCGGCTGTGGCCCCTTCCGGCACGTCTTGAGCAGATGCTGGGCCTGCTCCGCGGAGACAGCCGGGAGGCGATGTCGACCCACGGTCGGCATCTCCAGGCGCTTGACTGGGTTGGTGCTGAGCAGCTCTTCCTTGTATGCCCAGGTCAGCAGTGCACGCAGGGCCCGAGCGTGCGCGTGCACGCCCCCGGGGGAGAGGCCGTCAGCTTCCAGTTTCCGCAGGAAGGCCCGCAGGTGCTGCACGGTCAGGGCAGCGGCCTCCTTCGGGAGACCGTTGGCCTCCACAAACCGTCCGAAGGCGGTGCGGGTGGTGGTGTAGTACCGCAGCGTGGCCTTGGTGCGTCGCTTGGCCTGAAGGTGGAAGAAAAACTGCTGCCAGAGTTCGTCGGTGGTCATCCCATCTCCTTCTGACAAGGTGTCTGTCGGCCTCTGAAGAGCACACGATCACGGCTGCGGCTCACCTGCTGTCCCTACTGGAACAAAAAAGAAAACCTCGTCTTAGACGAGGTTCTCTCTTCTGGCTCGGCAGGTTGGGGTCGAACCAACGACCGTCCGATTAACAGTCGGATGCTCTGCCACTGAGCTACTGCCGAATATTGCTGTGGCGGCCGTTTCCGGCGCGAGAGGGATAGTAGCACGCCCCCCCATGCCGCGCAAGTCCCGCCGTGGGGCGGCCGAGGGGACAGTCAGTCGCTGGCGATGGGCACGCCACTGGCCGGTTGCGTGCGTGGCGGCGTCAGGGGCCGCGCGTACCAGCTCATGACCGGGCGGGCGTCCATCGTGAAGGTGTAGCCCAGCCGCTCCCAGAAGCGCGCCCCGCGCGGATTCTCGCCCAGCACGCTCGCCAGGATGCGCGTGGTGCCGCCCGGCACGCGGTCCTCGAGGTGCCGCACGACCTGTTCGCCCAGGCCCTGCGACTGGCGGTCCTCGCGGATCAGCAGCAGGTTGATGGTCAGGTCCCCGCGTTCGGGGTAGTCGTGCTTGCAGTCCAGGCTGCCGAACAGTTCGCCGTGGTCGTCGTACAGCAGTTCCAGGCTGCGCCTGGGGTCCAGCAGCGCGATCTCGACGTCCCGTTCGACGTCCTTCTGGGAGGGGAGGCGGGTGCCCAGCAGGGCGAAGTAACCGGGCGCGGCCCGGTACAGCTGGTGAAGCAGCGGCGCGTGATGCAGCGCCAGCGGCGTGACGTTCAAGGTAAAAGGCCTCCCCCGTCCGGCGAAGGTGGGCGAGAAGGATGCAGACGCAGGAAACCGGACTGACCCGAGCATACCCGAAGCCCGCCCCGCACGCCATGAATCCCGCCGCCGGGTGGACTTCAGGCGCGCTTCACCCGATGGGGAGGGGGGTGCGCTACCCTGCCGGGATGAACGGCCCCGGCTTCTACCACTCCCGCCTGCAGCGCCCCGGCGCGGTGCTCGCCCCCATGGCGGGCTACAGCGACGCGCCCATGCGGCAGCTGGCCGCCGAGCAGGGCGCCCTGTGGACCGTCAGCGAGATGATCAGCGCGCGCGGCCTGATGGGCGGCGGGGACACCGAGAAACTGAACCTGGGCCGCCCCTACCCCGGCGAGCAGGGCCGCGTCGTGCAGCTGTTCGGTGCCGAGCCGGACGTGTTGGCGGGGGCCGTGGCCCGCGCAGAGGCGTGGTTCAGCCCGGCCGCGATCGACCTGAACATGGGGTGCCCCGTCCCCAAGATCCGCGGGAAGGGCGGCGCGTGCCTGCTGCAGACACCCGAGACGGCGTATGACCTCGTGCGGGCCATGCGTTCGGCCACCACACTGGACGTCAGTGCCAAGATCCGCCTGGGCTGGGACCACGACCGCAGCGTGGAGGTCGCGCAGGGCCTGGAGGACGCCGGGGCCGCGCTGATCACCGTGCATGGCCGCACCAGCGCCCAGCGGTATACCGGGCAGGCCGACTGGGACGCGATCGCGCGCGTGGCAGCTGCCGTGAAGGTGCCCGTGGTGGGCAGTGGGGACATCACCACGCCCGAAGTGGCCCGCGAGCGACGGCGCCTGGGCGTGGCCGCCGTGATGATCGGGCGCGGCGCGGTCGGGAACCCCTGGATCTTCCGCGCGCTCGCCAGCGGGGAGGACGCCTGGCCGGACGCCCCAGAGCGCGCCCGCACCGCGCTGCGGCATGCCGAACTGCAGGAACGCTTCTACGACGACGACACGGGCCGCCTGACCCTGCGCCCGCTGCGCAAGGTCCTCCCGCAGTACCTGCCGGACTTCCCGGAGCTGCGCCAGGACCTCACGCAGGTGCTCACTGCGGCCGATGTCCGCCGGGTGCTGGCCCCCCTGCTGGGTGAGGACGGTCCCGACGTCACCCCGGCCCGCCCGGCGGAGTATGCTGTGAGTCATTCATGAACGTCCGCGAGTACTACGCCTACCTGACCGCCGCGCGAGAGCAGCTCTGGAACTACCTGCGCGCCCTGCCGCAGGCCGACCTGGACCGCAACCTGATCGAGGACGCCGACCGCTTCCACTCGATCAAGGACCTGCTGCTGCACGTCACGGACGTCGAAGACCACTGGGTGCACGGCATCGTCCTGGGAGACAGCGTGCACGGGAAGTTCCCGCACGACTGGGTGCGGCCCCAGGCGCAGCAGTACGACCTCGCCTGGATCCTCGACTACAGCCGTGAGGTCACCCGGCGCACCTGCGAATTTCTGGAGGGCGAACCCGACCTGAACCGCAGCGTGAAACTCGTGCAGGACGACCCGGCCAGCGACACCGTCACCCTGGACCAGCTGATGTGGAACGTCATGACCCACGAGGTGCGCCACACCGCGCAGATCGCGCTGATGATCCGTCAGCTGGGCCACACGCCCCCCTGGCTGGACTACATGCGGTTCGTGCGCCCCCAGAGCACCCCCGCGCAGGCCGGGGCGCCCGACCTGGAGGAACTGGACGACCCCGAACTGGACGACGCCGAGGTGTAAGACCCAGCCGTCCGGAGGCCGCCACCTGCGGGTGCGCGGCCTCTGCCTGTTGTGTGATGGGCAGGCGAGCCGGTCCGGCCCCCGCGCGGAGCGTACCCTGGGGCCATGCAGTCCATCGCTGACCTGCGGGCCCTGTGCGCCGCGCTGCCGCACTCGCGCGAGACCTTTCCGTTCGACGCGACGACCCTGGTGTTCAAGGTCGGCTCCCCGGACGCCCTGAAGATGTACGCCCTGACCGACGTGCAGGCCGACCCCGTGACCGTGTCCGTGAAGGTCCGGCCCGAGCGGGGCGACGAGCTGCGCGCCACGCACGACGCGATCACGCCCGGCTACCACCTGAACAAACGCCACTGGGTGACCGTGACCCTGGATGGGCGCGTCCCGGATGACCTGATCCGCGAGTTGATCGCTGGCAGTCACGCGCTCGTCGCGGGCGGCCTGACCCGCGCGCAGCGCAAAGCAATGGGCCTGTGAACGGCACTATTCCCTCGCCTCCCGTCAGGCGGCGGGACCGGGCCGCGCGGCGCCTGGGGCTGAGCGGGCTGTGGCTGGCGGGGCTGCTCACGCTGGGCGCGTGGCTGGGCGTCTGGGCGACGCTCGCCCCGGCGCAGGCCGCGCTGCGGGACGCGCAGGTCACCCTGACGCGACTGGACGCGCAGCTGGCGAGCGTGCAGGACACCCTCGCGCCGCTGGACGTCCTGGCGCGCCCCGAGACGCTGGACGCCGCCCGCACCCTGGAGGCCCTCAGCGAGACCGCCCGGAGCGTACCGCTGCTGACCACCCTGTTCCCGGACGGCGCCCTGACCCGCAGCGCCGACGCCGCCCGCGACTGGCGCGCGGCGCTGGAAGACCGCGCCGCGTGGCCCGCCCTGCAGGACGCCCGCGCCCAGGTGCAGGCGTGGCAGGCGCAGCTGCGGACCCTGACGACCCGCCTGACCCTGCTGACGGTGGGCGGCGCGGCGCTGCTGACGCTGCTGTGCGCGTGGTTCGCCGCCGGGCAGCTCGCCCTGATCCGCCTGTCGCGGCGGGGCGGACCCTAGCGCCGCCGTCCGCCGGTGATGCCCAGCATTCGCAGGACGATCACGGCCGGGACGGCCAGCACGGCCGTCACGGCGTTCCACAGCGCGGCGCGGACGGTGGGCAGCACGCGGCCCTCCTCGCGGCGCGGCACCTGCGGCAGCACGCGCGGCAGCTTCGGAACCGGGACCCCCAGCACCCGGCCCCGCGCGTCCCGGACCACGGCGGACGTGTCCTTCGCCGCGCGTTCCTGCGCGCTCTCGGTCGGGTCGATGTCCACGCCCTGCGCGGCCAGCGCCTCCTTCTTCGCGGTGTTCGCCGCGCCCCCGGCGTGCGTGCCGAACTTCTGCGAGTACACCCACGTCACTTCCGCGCCGAAGAAGAAGATCATCGCGGAGTAGTAGATCCACAGCAGCAGCACCACCAGCGACGCCGCACCCGCGAACACGCTGCCCGGCGCGGCCTGACCCAGGTACAGGCCGATGCCCAGCTGCCCCAGCGTGAACAGCGTCGCCGTGAACGCGCCCCCCACCCAGACCTCCCGCCACTCCAGTTTCACGTCCGGCAGGACCTTGTAGATCCCGGCGAACACCGGCGTCAGGAACAGCATGGACAGCAGCGCCGTGCCCAGCCGCACGAAAAATGCTCCGGCGCCGATGGTGTCCCCCAGACCCTGCGCGATGGCCGACAGGTACGTGTTCAGGCCCAGGAACACGATCAGCACCAGCCCGATCGCCAGGATCATCACGAAGGACTTCACGCGCGTGACCAGCACGTGCACGAACCCCTGCGCCGGGGCAGGGTCCGCGCCCCACATGGCGTTCAGCGCACCCTGCAGCTGCACGAACAGCCCGGTGGCGCCCAGGAACAGCGTCACGAACGCGCCCAGCGTGGCGATCAGGCTGCCCTTCTGCAGCGTGTCGGTGTTCACCAGGGTCCGCAGGAACTCGGCGGTATCCGCCCCGAGGTTCTGCGCGACCAGACTGCCCGGCCCGAACAGCTGCGCCTGCACGTCCACGTCCGCGATGAGGCGACTGGCGAGCACGACACCCAGCAGCAGCATGGGCGCCAGACTGAAGATCGCGTAGTAGGCGATGGCCGCCGCGAGTCGCGGGGCCTGATCCTGCCCGAACGCGAGGAACGCCTCGCGCAGCAGCGTGAAGTAATCGGCGGGCTTGAGCCTCATCCCGGCAGTCTACGGACGTGCGGGGCGGGTGTCCGCCCATCCGGATTCACGCTTTCCCCATGCTGCCCGCGCCCTGCTAGCCTGCCCGTCATGCACGCCATTCCGGAAGGCTTCACGCAGACCCTGACCGTGACCGTCACCGACGACATGACCGTCGACTTCGGTGAGCTGGGCCGCCTGCACCCCGTGTACGCCACGTACTGGATGGCCAGACACTTCGAGGAGGCCGGACGCAAGATCATCCTGCCCTTCCTGGAAGACGGCGAGGGCGGCATCGGCACGCAGGTGGACGTCACCCACACCGCCAGCGCGCTGCCCGGCATGACCGTCACCGTGACCGCCACCTTCGACCGGATGGAGGGCCGCCGCATCGTCGCCCGGATGCGGGCCGTGAACGAACTCGGCGACGAGATCGGGCACGGGAGCACCACCCAGATGGTCCTGCCACAGTCGCGGATCGACGCGGGCTTCGACACGCTGCGCGCCCGCTGGGCGGAAAGGGTTGAGAGGTGATGGAGAGGGGGCCGGTTCCCGCCTCTGCCCGCCTTCTGTTCACGGGCTGAACTGGCGTCCGCTGCGGCCTGGGGGGCGGCGTGCGTTTCGTGCGCCGTGTTCCTGGACCGGGTGCATCGGGGGGCCGCTATGCTGGAGCGTCATGCCGAAATCTCTTCCCGTGTCCCGGTACTACGACGTGCAGCGCGATGAGGCCGGTCAGCGCTTCATCCGCGTGAACGTGACGGGTCTGGCCCTGCTGCAGAACCCCCTGCTGAACAAGACCACCGCCTTCACCCCCCAGGAACGGCGCGAACTGCACCTCGAAGGGCTCGTGCCGCCCCACACCAGCACCTTCGACGAGCAGAAGGAACGCACGTACCTCCGCTACCTGAAGTGCAACTCCGACCTGGAAAAACACGAGTACCTGCGCGCCCTGCAGGACCGCAACGAGGTGCTGTTCTACGCCATCCTCGAAGATCACCTCGAGGAGATGCTGCCCATCATCTACACGCCCACCGTGGGCGAGGCGGTCCGGAACTACTCCAGCAACTACCGCTACCCGCGCGGCTTCACGGTCAGCACCGGCGACATCGACCGGGTGGACGACATGCTGGAGAACGTCACCGTGAACGACGTCCGCATGATCGTCGCGACCGACAGCAGCGCCATCCTGGGCATCGGCGACCAGGGCTTCGGCGGCATGGCGATCAGCATCGGCAAACTGTCGCTGTACACCGCCGCCGGGGGCGTCGGCCCCGACAAGACCCTCCCCGTGGAACTGGACGTCGGCACGAACCGGCAGGACCTGATCGACGACCCGCTGTACCTGGGCGTGCACCACCAGCGCCTGACCGGCGCGGCGTACGACGAGTTCCTCGACGCGTTCGTGGAGGCCGTGTCGCACCGCTACCCGAAGGCGATCATCCAGTGGGAGGACTTCAGCCGCGGCACCGCCTTCCGCGTCCTCGACCGCTACCGCCGCGTGGTGCCCAGCTTCAACGACGACATTCAGGGCACGGGCGCCATGGCGCTGGCGGGCCTGATGCGCGCCGCGCAGATCAAGGGCGAGCGGCTGGAAGATCAGGTGTTCGTGATCGTCGGCGCGGGCGCCGCCGGGATCGGCGTGGCCATGGCGATCCGGCAGGGCCTGATGACCTGGGGCGGCCTGAGCCACGCTGACGCGAACGCCCGCGTGTTCGTCGTGGACCGCCACGGCCTGCTCATGCACGGCCAGCCGGACCTGGAGGAACAGCAGCTGAGCTTCGTGCGCCGCCCCGAGGACCTCCAGGGCTGGACGTACGAGGGCGAGTACCCCAGCATGCACGACGTCCTCGTGAACGCGCGGGCCACCGCGCTGCTGGGCTTCACCGGCGTGCCCGGCCTGTTCCGCCAGGAGAGCATCCAGGCCATGCTGGAGAGCACCCCGCGCCCCATCGTGTTCCCGCTCAGCAACCCCAGCAGCCACGTCGAGGCCCGCCCCGCCGACGTCATCCACTGGACGCACGGCGGCGCCATCGTCGCGTCCGGCAGCCCCTTCCCCGACGTCGAGTACGACGGGCAGCGCCACCCCATCGGGCAGGGCAACAACGCCTTCATCTTCCCCGGCCTGGGCTTCGGCGCGATCGCCAGCCGCGCCCGCGAGATCACCGACACCATGGTCATGGAAGCCGCCCGCACCCTGGCCGAATTCACCGCCCAGTACGGCGAGCGCGTCTACCCGCCCATCAGCGACCTGCGCGAACTGAGCATCCAGGTGGCCGTGAACGTCGCCCTGCAAAGCATCCGCGACGGCGTGTGCGCCGAACGCCGCATCCGCAACATGACCAGAGACGAACTCGAACAGGTCATCCGCGACCGCGCCTGGGAACCCCGCTACCTCCCACTTCGGAAGGGTTGATAGTTGATGGTCGAAGGTTGATGGAGGAGCGCCACTCCCATCACCCATCAACTTTCAACCTTCAACCTTCAACTCCTCCCCCCGTCACTGCGCCCCCTTGCCCCTGGGCTCTAGAATGGTGAGGTGAAGCGGCGTGCGTGCAGGGATGAGGTCGGGTTGAGCGGCGAGAGGCCGCGTGGTTCAGCATTCGAGCCGCTCCTGCGCCGCGCCGCCCGGGGGCGCGCGTGAGTGCCATCTATCAGCGGGCCCGCCCGGTGCGGTGGGAGGACGTGGTCGGGCAGGAGCACGTCAAGGACGTCCTGAAGGCCGCGCTGGAGCAGGGCCGTGTGGGGCACGCGTACCTGTTCAGCGGGCCGCGCGGGGTGGGGAAGACCACCACCGCCCGGTTGATCGCCATGACCGCCAACTGCACCGGCCCGATGCCGAAGCCCTGCGGGGAGTGCGAGTCGTGCCTGAGTGTGCGCGCCGGGTCGCACCCGGACGTCATGGAGATCGACGCGGCCAGCAACAACAGCGTGGACGACGTCCGCGACCTGCGCGAGAAGGTCGGTCTGGCCGCCATGCGCGGCGGGAAGAAGATCTACATCCTGGACGAGGCGCACATGATGAGCCGCGCCGCGTTCAACGCGCTCCTGAAGACGCTGGAGGAACCACCCGGCCACGTCATCTTCATCCTGGCGACCACCGAACCGGAGAAGATCATTCCCACGATCCTCTCGCGCTGCCAGCACTACCGCTTCCGCCGCCTGACGCCCGAGGAGATCGCCGGGAAACTCGCCGGTCTCGCCCAGCGCGAGGGCGTGCGGGCCGAGGGCGACGCCCTGCAACTGATCGGCCGACTGGCGGATGGTGCCATGCGTGACGGCGAGAGCCTGCTGGAACGCATGCTGGCCGCCGGGACGGCCGTGACCCGCGCGGGCGTGGAGGAGGCGCTGGGCCTCCCGCCCGGCGAGCGTGTGCGCGGCATCGCCGCCGCCCTGGTGAGCGGCGACGCGGGCGCCGCCCTGAGTGGCGCGGGGCACCTGTACCGCGACGGCTTCGCGGCCCGCACGGTCGTCGAGGGTCTGGTGGCGGCGCTGGGCGCGGCCCTGCATGCCGAACTGGGCCTGAACAGTGAAGGTCGCCTGGACGGCGCGGACATTCCCCGCCTGCTGAAACTCCAGGCGGCGCTGGACGAGCAGGAAAGCCGTTTCGCCCGCGCGGCGGACCAGCAGAGCCTCGAACTGGCCCTGACGCACGCACTGCTGGCCGCCGACACCGTGAGCGGCGGCACTCCGGCCAGCGCGGGCGCGGGGGCCGCCCTCCCGGCCGACCTCGCGCAGCGCCTGAACCGCCTGGAGAAGGAACTCGCCACGCTGCGCGCCAACCCACCCGCCGCGCCGTCCGGCCCGGTGGGGGAGGCCCGCCGCGCGCCCGCCGCCGCGCCCAGTGGTGCAGGCCCCAGCCCGCGCGCCGCCAGCCCCGACCCCACCCAACCCGTTCCCGCCCCGACGGGGGGCAGCTGGGCGGACGTGACCCGGCAGGCCAGCATGCAGCTGCGCGCGTTCCTGAAACCCGCCCGGCAGCACGCCGAACCCGGCTACGTCAGCCTCGGGTACGACGAACGCAACGCCTTCCACGCCAAACAGGTCGCCGCGAAATTCGACGACATCGCCAAAATCGTCCTGAGCGTGTTCGGCCCGGTCACCTTCGAACTGATCGCGCCGGAAGGCAGCCGTCGCGTGAACCTCGGCGGGGGTCAGGCTGGTGGGGGACAGTTCGGGGGCAGTCCGGCCCCCACGCCCGACCCCACCCCACCCGCCCCAGCCCCGGCCCGCGCCGCTCCTCCCGTCCGCGAGCCTGCGCCGGAATCCAGCCCTGCGCCGGACGTCGCGCCGTTCGACCCGACCCGCAGCGCCCCCCGCCGCCCTGCGGGCACGCGCGGCCCGGACTTCGCGCCCATCGACCCGCCGCAGGCTCAGGCCAGCCAGGCGCAACCCACTCAGGTCCAGCCCATGCAGGCGCAGCCGCCGCAGGCCACCCCGCAGACCCAGGCCGCCCCGCCCCCGCGCGCCAGCGTCGCCACGCTCCCCCCACCCCTCCCCGAACGGCGCGTGCCCCCCGCCAGCCCGGACGACGCCGCGCCCGCCCCACTGGCCGACCTCGAATCCGGCCCGTGGGACGACACGCCCGCCGCGCAGCCCGCCAGCACCCCCCGTGACGCCGGGCCGCCCCCGCGCAGCGAACGGAACCTCTACCTGGGTGAAGTCATCACCGAGGAACCCGACTGGAACGCCTTCGGCGGCCCCGACCTGCTGGGCGACCTGCCGCCCGAAGAGGACATGCCCTTCGCGGACCTCAGCGTGCCCCGCCCCGCCCCGAAACCCACCCCGCCCCCGGCCCCCACGCCCGCCCCGCAGGAAGCGAAAGCCCCCCCGCAGGACGCCCGGGCGACCCCCGGACGGCCCGGCGACATTCGCGCCCACCCCGTCTACGAGGACATCCGCACCCGCTTCAGCGGCCGCGTCCGCGAGATCGGCAAGAACCGCAACACCCCACCCGCCCCCGACACCCTGGGTGCCGACCTTCCCGAAGACGACGACGAGTAAACGGAACAGCCGCCCCCGTCCAACGATGGGGGCAGCTGCCGTTCAGAGGTCCGCGCGGGTCAGCCGCACGTCCCCCGGATCAGGTCAGGTTCCGGAGAACGTGCCGGGCGTGCTGGGTGACCGGGTCGTGCTCGCCCGCCCGGACCTGAAGGTCATGCAGGAGCGCCTCGTGAATTCCGGCGCGACTGTCCTCCAGCCAGGGACCCTGACCGTCGGCCAGGAACGGGCCGCGCACGACTGGATGGCCCACCTGCCGCACCGACGGGGCCGGGAAGAATCCCTGGGGGAGCTGCGCCACGGTCACGTCGAACAGCGGATGCAGCGCGTAACGCCCCTGCCGCAAGGTCACGGGATCGGTGCCGCCCGGCAACAGAGGCTGCAGCGCGGACCGCAGGCCACGCAGGGTCTTCTTGAACAGGTCCACGGTCTTCCCGTCCGCCTGTCCCTCCCACAGCGCCGCCAGGATCTGCTGACGCGACGCGGACCCGTGCAGCGCCAGGAACGCCAGCAGTTCCGCCGAGCGGCGCAGCGGAAACCGCAGTTGTCCCGCCTGACTGAAGATCTCCAGCGGGCCGAAGGGCTCCAGCCGCAGCAGAACGTCCCCCGTGCGCGGCGACTGACCGAAGATCCGTTCCAGCCGCGAGGCCCAGCCGGGTTGCGCGGCCAGCCACTGCAGGGTGCGCTGGTGGGCTCCCGCGTCGGTCAGCAGCGGCAGATCGTGCCCCACGGCGCTCAGCCGGTCCTCCAGCGTTTCGGACGTGGCGCTGTCCCGCCTCAGATCAAGTGCCAGGAGATACAACGCCGCTCTCACCTGATCCCAGGGGACCAACATCGAGCCGTCCAGCGCCGCCTGAAAGAGCTGCGACGCCTGCGCCCACTCCTGACTCAGGTAAGCCAGGACACCGGACGTGAAGGTCATCTGGGCCGCTCCCCTGGGATACCGGCCGACCAGTGCGGCACCCTGACGCAGCACCCGGCGCGCCTCGTCCAGGCGGCCATCCAGCGCCAGCCGCTCGACCCAGAGCAACCTCAGGTCCAGGGCGTCGCCCTCAAGGTGCGCCTGTTGCAGGAGCTCCAGTGCCTCGGGCATGGACGCCAGCGCCTCGGCGTGCAGGCCGTACAGGTGATGGATCGTGGACCGGGTGAACGCAATCCAGGCGTGGTGCCGGGCCGCCAGAGTGGGCAGCTGCGCGGCGGCACTCAACTGCTCCAGCGCCTCGGCGGGGCGGCCCAGATCACAGAGCAGTTTGGCGTAATTGTTCAGCAGCGTCGCCAGCTGATTCCAGTACGACGTGCGCCAGTACAGTTCCTTCGCCTGCTGGTAATGCAGTTCAGCCTGCGCCAGTTCCCCCAGGTCCTCACAGGCGTACGCCAGGGTGGCGTGCGCGATCCCCATGAACGAGAAATGACACGCGCGTTCGGCCTCCTCCAGGAAACGCTGCGCCGACTGCAGGTGCGCCTCGGGCTGCGACAGGTAATTCAGGTTCATGGTGTGCTGATGCCACAACCGGAGCGCGTCGGTCCCCTCAGGGCAGCCCGAGAGCGCCTGCGTGGAGATCTGCAGCGCGAACTCATACCGCCCGTCCAGCTGCAACGCGCAACTCAGGGCGTGCAGGACCCGCGGGTGCCGCTCGCCCCGCTCGTACGCCGTCAGCAGCTCCTGCCGCGCCTGCCCCGCGACCTCACGCTCCGGAGAGGACAGCAGGGCCAGCCACAGCGCCCCCCGAATCCTGTCGGTACGCCACGCGGTCGGCGCGGCCACCATGACCTCCTGCAACAGGCTGAATTCCCCCCGGACGTGACGGTCCGTGATCCACTGCTCCAGCGCCGTCTCTGCCCGCCCGGTGTCCCCCAGGTCGTGCAGCAACGTCAGGGCCGCAACGACATCCCCGCCGGACAGCAGGGTCTCCGCGTGCGCCCCGACCAGCGCGCGGTACCGGTGGGGGTGCGCCGCCATGAGCCGCGCCATCAGGGCTGCCCGGACCGGGCCAGGCACCTGCACGGTCCCGTCCGCCTGCGGGGTCAGGTTCAGTGCCTGCGTCACCTGACCCCACCACGCATCAGGCAGATCCGGCGCGACCCCGAGGGAACGTACCGGATGCCACGTCTCCTGAAGGCCCAGGGGCAGCAGCGCGCTCAGCAGCTCCGGGGACAGCTGCTCCAGCGCCAGTTCCGTCTGAGCATGAGGCTGCATCGCGTGAAGTCTAGCGGGATTTCCCCCTTTTTTCCCCTGCCGTTCATTACCCTGACCACAGCTCCCCCCGCTGCTCCTGACGGTGCCCCGCCGCACCCGGACCGGCAGTCCGGCGGTCCGAGCGTCACGCTGCACGCCAGGCGCCATCCCGGCCGAGCATCACTGGCCCAGCACCGGTCAACAGGCATCTCCATACGCGGCACCGCCAAAGGAACTCCGGCCCATGTCCCACACCATCACGCTGTACCGGCAGGCCGCACTGCACGCGCAGGCCCACAACTGGCCGCAGGCCACCGCGTCCCTCCACTGCGCGTACCGGGACACCCCGCCAGATCACCTGACGGACGAGGACTGCCAGCACCTCTGGCCATACCTCGACGACCTGGCGGTCGTGGGGCAGCAACTACCGTGCCTGAGAGGCACCATCCGGCTCCTGACCCGCCTGCGCGACCTCGCCAGCTGACCCACCCCGTCACCCGCAGCCCCCGGCGTTGATCGGGGGCTGCCCCCGTTCACAGATCCGCGCGGGTCAGCTGCACATGCCAGAGCTTCGCGTCCTGCAACGTGGGCAACTGCGGCGTGCGGCCCAGCACCACCGCGTCGAACGCGGCGCGCATCTGCCGGGCGCACACGTCCGGTGCCATGCGGCCAACCGCGGTCCCCAGGCCAGGGCACGCCACCCGCCGGATGGGTGACCCGCCCGACGCGTTGTGCACCTGCACGGCCAGCAGCGCCGCCCGGAACGCCAGGAACGCATTCGGCGTGCCCGATACGTCCGCCGGGACGCGCATGGTCGGCGCGCAGATCAGGTGCGGCCACACCGCGTCCAGCGTCGGCACGACGAACGCCTGCCCGACCAGCAGCTCCCCGTGATAGTCCCGGCGGATGCGCTCCTGCACTCGCGCCTGCAGGTCCCACCCGAACTGCTCACTGAACGCCAGATCGATCCCGCCGTCCATGAACCCAAAACTGTTCGCGGGGCTGACCAGCGCGTCCGCCTCATCCTGAAAGATGTCCCCAGGCTGCACCCGCACCTGAGCCACACCCGCAAAATGCGCTGCCCAGGCGTCCACGACCGCCGGGTGGCGATCCCGAAGGTCGAAGCGGACGTCTGTGAGATTCATGGCTTACCCGCGTCCCCGGATCGTGTCCAGCGTGTCGCGGACGATCAGTTCGCCGTCTTTGTACACGGTGCGCATGAGGCTGCCGGGGAAGTCGGTGTCGAAGGTCTTGTACGCCTTGGTGACCATGCGGCCGCCTTCCTGCACGAGGTCGAGGACGCCGTCCTTGCTGCGTTTGCCGGGGTCGGTGACGGGGTCTTTGTAGATGCCGCGGTACGCGCCGTCGATCTGGCCGGCGCTGGCCTTGTACGCGAAGCGTTGGGTGTCGCGGTCGACTTTCTGGAGGAGGGCGCCGCCCATGCCGAAGGAGACGTTCTCTGCGCTGTAGCCGTCCACGTCGAGGTTCCCGAGGATCTGGCGGATGGTGTCTTCGTCGATGCCGTCGCCCTGGATGACGCGGACGTGGTTCAGCACTTTGTAGCCCTTGCTGTTGGTGGTCGTGCCGTACTTGGCGGCCAGGGCGTTCACGGCGAGGCGGACCATGGCGGGCGGTTCGCCGCTGTCGGGCCGGACGACCAGCGTGCCGCCCGAGGCGATGACTTCGGCCTTGAGTTCCTCGCCCCAGAGGGTGTTGATGGCGTTCTTGAGGTCGTAGCTGTCGCTGACGACGGCGTAGATGCTGCCGGGGCGGCTGAACTGCGTGATCATGTTGCGGTACGCGTCGACCTCGTGCGCCTTGCCCCAGGAGGTGATGGTGCTGTGTTCGGCGGCGGGAATGGAAAAAGCGGCGATGTCGCTGTCGTAGTGGTTGCGGCCGACGCGCAGGGCTTCCAGGGTGTCGCTGCCCTGGAAGTTGATCAGGTGCGCGAGGCCGCCGATGCCTGCGCTCTCGCGGCTGCTGACGCCCCTGGACCCGAAGTCGTGCAGTTTGAACGGGAGTTCCTCTGCGGCGCGGTCGCTGGTTTTTTCGAGGGCGGTGCGGATGATCTCGCGGATGTGCCAGCTCTGCGTGGCGACGGTGGTGGGGTACCAGACGCGCATCAGCATCGTCTCGAACCAGCCGACCAGCCAGGGCAGTTCGGGGTCGGTGTTCGTGCAGCTCAGCAGGACGTTGTGAATGGGCACCAGCGTGCCCTCCGGGACGGCGCGGATCTCCAGCGGCAGGCGGCCGCCGTGGACGTTCACGACGCGCATCCAGCCTTCATAGGGGAAGGGTTCGCCGTGCGCCTCGATCAGCGTGCGGGCTTCCTCGACCATCTCGGCGGTGATCTGGCGGGTCAGGTAGCGGTCGAGGATGTACTGCAACCCGAAGAAGCGCGTCTGGGGGTACTTGCCGCCGCGACTTTCCAGGTAGCTGAAGAGGCGGGTGGTGCCTTTCGGGTACTGCAGGAAGTGGCTGCTCTTGTAGCTGTCAGTGTCGAGGATGATGTTGCGGTCGTTCAGGGAAGTGGTCATGGGGTGCCTCCTATGGTGCAACCTCTTGCTTGGCTCATAATCTAAAAATCTATTATGAAAACTATGAGTTGTAGAGTGCGCATGGTTCAGGCAGTCGTGACCTCGCGCCACTTCGCGCAGCGATTCGACTGGGAACGCTGTCCCTGACGGTGCTCATGCCGGTGCGGGCAGGATGGGGGAGGGGTGCGAAGTCCTTCACGCCGCCCTGCTGACCGTGCGTTTATCATTCCTTCATGCCCGCGCGCCGCTCCGCGACCGTCCTGCTCCTGACCGCGCTCCTGACCGCCTGCGGGTCCGGATCGGGCGGCAGCGGCACCACCAACCCCACGCCGACCCCCACCCCCACGCCCAGCCCGACCCCCACGCTTCCCACTGTGAAATGGAGCGACCCCGCCACCTGGGGCGGCACCCTGCCCGCCGCCGGGCAGAAGGTCACCCTTCCTACCGGGAAACGCGTCCTGCTGGACACCACCCCGCCCGAAATGGGCGGCCTGACCATCCCCACCGGCACCGTGCTGGAATTCGAGGACAGCGCCGACCGCACCCTGCGTGCCGAGTGGGTCATGGTGCACGGCGAACTCCGCATCGGCAGCGAGGCGAAACCCTTCACGCACCACGCCGAGATCCTCCTGACGAACAAGGCCCCCGGCGAGGACGTCATGGGCATGGGCGACCGCGTGCTGGGCGTCATGGACGGCACCCTGGAACTCCACGGGCAACCCCGCCTCGCCTGGACGCGCCTGAACGCCACCGCCCGCAAGGGCAGCAGCACCCTGACCCTGGAACGCACGCCCGACTGGCAACCCGGCGACAGCCTCACCCTGACGGGCACCGACTTCAACCCGGCCCAGACCGAACAGGTCACCGTGCAGCGCGTCAGCGGCAGCACCGTCACCCTGGCCGCGCCTCTGAAATACACGCACTGGGGCGACCCGATCACCGTCGCGGGCCTGGGCGTGAACGAACGCGCCGAGGTGGGCCTCCTGACCCGCAACGTCGTCGTGGCCGCCACGGACGACGCCGCGCAGACCGGCGTGGGCGCGCACGTCATGATCATGGGCACCGCCCAGGCCCGCATCGAGGGCGCGGAATTCACCCGCGTGGGGCAGCTGAACACCCTGCGCCGCTACCCCGTGCACTTCCACCAGCTGGGCAGCGCCCCGACCTCGTACCTGCGCGGCAGCAGCGTGCACGCCTCCTTCAACCGCTGCGTCGTCGTGCACGGCACCTCGGGGCTGCGCGTGCAGGACAACGTCACCTTCGACAACATCGGCCACTGCGTCTTCCTGGAAGACGGCGACGAGACCGGCAACACCCTCAGCGGGAACCTCGTCACGCGCGTCAAGGCGCCCGACGCCAAACAGGGGCAGACGCCGCTGCTCGACAGCGACAAACGCCCCGCCGCGTACTGGATCACCCACCCCGCCAACACCGTCAGGAACAACGTCGCCGCCGGGGTGGACGGCACCGGATTCTGGCTCGCGTTCCCCGAACACCCCACCGGCCTCGCCGCCGCCCGGACCGACCTCTGGCCCCGCCGCACCCCCCTGGGCGACTTCAGCGGCAACACCGCGCACGGCACGGATCGTGGCCTGAACCTCGACAACGGCCCGAAAGCGGACGGCACCACCGAGGTCACGTATTACGCGCCCGTCACCACACCCAGCGACCCCAAGAGCGCGCCCGTCACCGCCACCCTCAGCGACTTCACCGCGTACAAGAACCGCGACCACGGCGTGTGGCTACGCGGCCGCGGCCACGTCCTCCTGAACGCCACCCTCGCCGACAACGGCGTCGGCGCGACCTTCGCCAGCGACGACAGCACCCTCAAAGGCGGCACCCTGATCGGCGAGACGCCCAACCTCGGGCAGCCCGAAAGCTGGGAACCCACCAGCACCGGCGGCCGCGCCCTCCCACGCCCCTGGGACCCCAGCTTCCCCATCCGGGGCTTCCAGTTCTACGACGGGCACGTCACCATCGACGGCGCGACCCTCGCCGCGTTCACGCCCGACGCCACCCGGCAGGCCAGCGGTCTCGGGTACCTCACGAAGAACGCCTTCAGTCTCGAACCCACCAACAACGCCCTGAACCTCCGCTGGGCCGACACCAGCACCCGCGTGTACTTCCCAGCCGCACAACCCGACAAGGACGGCGATAAGGCCGCCACGTTCCTCGACACCGACGGCACCACTACCGGCAAGGCAGGCACCACCGTCACCGCTAGCCCCCTCCTGAAAGGCGCACCCGACTGCACCCCCAACGCTGGCTGGAACGCCAGCACCTGCCCCGGCGCGTACACCCGCCTGTGGCTGCAGGACGTCACCGGCGGCAAGCTCGCCCCTGTCACCGTGACCGGCCCGCACGGCACCGTCAGCCTCACCGGCACGCCCAGCAACTTCACCAGTTTCAGCACCAGCGCCCGCCTGAACCAGACCTACACCCTGACCCCCAGCGCCGCCAGCCCCCACCTGCGCCTCGGCCTCCAGAACCGCCAGCCCGGCGACACCCTGACCGTCACCCTGCCCGCCGCCACGGAACCCCGCATCTACCGCGACTGGTGGATCGACAACCGCAACCTCCTCAAGAAAGTCACCGCCAGCGCCCTGCCCGGCACCACCGGCGACAGCTACACCTACGAGAACGGCCAGCTCACCCTGAAACTCGTCGTGCAGGCCAGCCGGGACTACGCCCAGGTGGAAATCTGCACGACCGACCTCTGCAAATAGCACCCCCCACCCCGAACCGTCAGGCGCCGCCACAGAACCGGCGACCCCGACCACACAGGACGCGGAACCACAGCTGGGCCGCGTGGACCACTGGACAGCAGAAGCGGCGGGAGCATCATGCCCCCGCCGCTTCTGCTGTGCTGTTCAGCTCAGAACGCGGTGTCCAGTGCGCCCAGTGCGGCGTCGGCGTCGGTCACGCCCGCCTGCGCCATGTCGGGACGGCCGCCGCCCTTGCCGCCACCCGCCGCGGCGAGTTTGCCGATCAGCTGACCGGCGTGCGCGCCGCGCGTCACGGCGTCCTTGGTGGCCTTCACGACGAGGCCCCTCTCGCCCGCGACGACGACCATGTCCGCGCCGCTCTGGTCGAGGAGCTTGTCGGCCGCGCCGCGCAGCTCGTTGCCTTCCAGACCCGCGAGTTTCAGCGCAGCGACCTTGAAGCCGCCCAGCTCGCGCGTCTGCGTCGCGCCGCCCCCGCCGCCCATCTGCGCCTCGGCCAGCTGCCGCTTGACCGCCGCGACGTCCTTCTCGGCGGCTTTCAGCTGCGACTGGAGGCCACTCACGCGCGCTTCCAGGCCGTCCACGCCCGTATTCAGGAGGCTGGCGACCTTTGCGGCGGCGTTCAGACGCTCGCGCACCCACGCGGTCGCGGCGTCCCCGGCGAGCGCCTCGATGCGGCGCACCCCGGCCGCCACGTTCTCATCCCCCAGGATCACGAACGCACCGATGTCCCCGGTGCGGCGCACGTGCGCCCCGCCGCACAGTTCCATGCTGCTCACGGACTGCCCGGCGTACTCCACGCTGCCACCCACCCGCACGACGCGGACGGTCTCGCCGTACTTCTCGCCGAACAGCGCGGTCGCGCCCGCCGCCTTCGCGTCCGCGATGGGCATCTCCTGCCACGTCACGGGGAAGTTCGCACTCACCCAGCGGCTCACGAGGAGTTCCACCGCCGCGATCTCCTGCGCCGTCAGGGCCGCCCCGTGCGAGAAGTCGAAGCGCAGGCGATCCGGGGCGACCAGCGACCCCTTCTGCGCCACGCCGTCCCCCAGCACCGCCCGCAGCGCCGCGTGCAGCAGGTGCGTCGCCGTGTGGTGCCGCTCGGTGGCTCGCCGCTCGCCGGACACCACGCCGCGCACGCGGACGCCCTCGCGCAGCTCGCCCTGCTCGACCAGCACGTCATGCAGGAACACGCCCTGCGGCGTCTTGCGCGTGTCACGCACAATCCCGGCGCCGCCGTCCCACTCCAGGCGGCCCGTGTCGCCCACCTCACCGCCACCCTCGGCGTAGAAGGGCGTGCGGGACAGCACCACCGTCGCCTCCGACCCGGCCGTCAGGTGACTCAGGCGTTCGCCCGCGCCCACCAGCGCCACCACGTCCGCCTCCACGCTCAGCTCGTCGTACCCGACGAACTCCGTGCGGGCGAGGCCCTCCAGCGCCTCCTGGTTCCCGCCGAACAGTTCGCTCTTGCCGTACTTGCTCCCGGCCCGCGCGATCTCCTGCGCGTTCTCCAGGCTCTCGGCGTACCCGGCCTCGTCCACCGTGATGCCGTACTCCTCCGCGATCTCCAGCGTCAGGTCCACCGGGAAGCCGTACGTGTCGTACAGCACGAACGCGTCCTGCCCGGACAGCACCGCGCCGCGCTCCATGCCCGACAGCAACCCACCCAGACGCTGAATGCCGCCCTCCAGCGTCTTCAGGAACCGTTCCTCCTCGGCCTTCACGGACGCCTCCACCTTCGCCTGATTGTCACGCAGCTCGGGGTACGCACTGCTCATGCCCTCGACCACCAGCGGCACGAGCTGGAACAGCGTCGGCTCGCGGAAGCCCAGCAGGTACCCGTGACGGATCGCGCGGCGCATGATCTTGCGCAGCGTGTACCCGCGACCCGTGTTGCTGAACGGCGTGCCGTCCGCCAGGATCATGCTCACCGACCGCAGGTGCTCCGCGACCACGCGGTGCGACACGCTCACCTCACCCTCGTAGGGCTTCCCGCTCAGCTCGGCGACCCGCGCCACGATCGGCGCGAACACGTCGTTGCTGTAGAAGTCCGGGACGTCCTGCACCACGCTCGCCACGCGCTCCAGGCCCATGCCCGTATCGATGTTCTTGAACGGCAGATCCCGCAGCACCGGCGTCCCGTCCGCCAGTGGCTCCTGCCGGTCGAACTGCGGGAACACGAGGTTCCACACTTCCAGGAACCGCGCACTCTCCCGCGTCTGGAAGTAGTCCCCCCAGGTGTCCTCCCCGTACTTCGGGCCACGGTCGTAGTAGATCTCACTGCACGGCCCGCACGGCCCGTTCGGCCCCTCCAGCGGCGCATTCGCCGGCCAGAAGTTCTCGTCCGCGTCGAACCGGTGGATGTGACTGGCATCCAGGCCGATCTCCTGCGTCCAGTACGTGAACGCCTCCTCGTCATCCTTGTAGATCGTCACGTACATCTTGCTGGCATCCATGCCCATCCACTCGGCCCCGGTCAGGAACTCCCACGCCCAGTGAATCGCGTCCCGCTTGAAGTAATCCCCGAAGCTGAAGTTCCCCATCATCTCGAACAACGACAGGTGCCGCCGTGTGCGCCCCACGTTCTCGATATCACCCACGCGCACGCACTTCTGCGCCGTCGTCACGCGCTTATTCGCCACCCCATCAAACACAGCGGGCGCGCCCATGAACTGATCCTTGAACGGCTGCATACCCGCCACCGTGAACAGCGTCGTCGGATCCGGCGCGACCGTGCTGTAACTCGGCAACCGCAGGTGCCCCTTCCCCTCGAAGAACTGCAGGTACTTCTCCCGAATCTGCGCCGTCGTCAGCGAAACCGTCATAACGCAAAGTCTAGCGCGCCCACCCAGACCGCACACCCCGCCACACAGACGGCACCAGCACACGCCAACCAGCCTACACAGACAGCAAAACGCCCGAGCAGAACGCCCGGGCGTCTTCACGCAGAGGGTCACCTCAACGGAACCCGCTTGAACCCCGCGCCCGTCCAGACCAGCTTCAACACGTCCAGACGATCCCCACACGTGTAGTCGTTGTTTGCCAATACCGTGCACTTCGCCAGCAGCCGATCGTCATCCGGCTTCAGGGAGATCACGATGCTCGTCCCGAACCTCGGCAGATTCACCGCCGTCCGCACTGGCCCTTTCGGACTGACACCCGTGATCTTTTTATAGAACGCCCCAGCGTCTTTAGGAGAAACCCGCAGCATGTCAGTGATGTTTCGCAACTTAAATGCGGAATCAAACAGATACAGGGCCTGCGCATCCTCGTCCCCGCGGTAACGGTTCAGGCCCACTGCGCCAACTCCACCTTTCCCACTCCAGACGGTGAATTCTAGGTAACTGCCTTCGTCAAGATCGAGGATTGCGTACTGGTTCTTGTAATCAATCAGGTTATTGGGGAAAGTTAGTATTTTATTTCTGGATACTGGCGTCAAAATCTGTATTTTTTTTATTTCGGGATCATATTTTAGGGTAGGTAGAGCATTTGGTGGAAGTGACTGCCATACAAAATTTATATTGGCCGCATTGCTAATTGAATATGAGGTAAATATTAAGAAGATGGCGACAAAAGTTTTCATTTATCTCCTCTCAAATGCGGCAATCCAATGGAATGTGAATTTGCTAACCTGATTCCAGGGGAAAACTGTATCTTCTCCAATTCCTGCCTCTCTATTTCTTGCATTGAGGTTTCCGTTGTAGCTTCCCGTGACGTTGCTTGGCCTGTAGTTCAAAAGACTAGGCAATCTTCCGTAAGGATCATCGACCGTGATGCCATTGCTTGTGATCGATTGCAGCCTAATGATGTGGCCGTTTAGACTCATCATAACTCCATTGCCGTTTCTCAGGTATGGAAGAATCTCATCTTTCCATTCACTGTAATCGCCTCTAAAATTATCTTTACGCACTACTTTACGTGCTTTAAGTTGTCGGGCTACGCCCGCCCAACCGCCTTCTGTTGTCCTGGGTGGCAGGCTGTTTTTACGTCTCACATTTTCTAAAAAATCCTCATACTGCCCATCTGACGGATTTTCAATGCCTAATGTCTCCAAAACCATTGCTAGGGAAGTTAAATTGCACATGATATCGCCTATCGGCTTGCCGGTGTAGACTACCCAATGGGTTCCCCCATCTCGACCTTTATAAGACCAGCGATCGGACTGCAATCCGATGGACTGGTTGTTTCTCTGATTGCGATAGGGTATCTTGGATTGAAGTATTTCAAATAAATCGCCTTTTATCTTATTATCTTGTATTTTAACTATCAACGAGCGGGCTAAATTTATTTCTTTTATGGTGTAGATTTTTTTATGACTTGAGATTGATTAGTTTATCCAGTTGATCTGGAAGTATTGAAGTCTGCGCGCTTTGGATTACTCCTTCCGGTGTGTGTTTTGGAGGGGTGATTCCAGGGCTGGATGCTTCTCTCTCGACATCGATTCCGCACCCCTTCATAATTGCGATCAAGCTTTCCGCATAAATTCCGAGCTTGCCTGTATTTGCATATCCCGCTTTGTCGATTGCGTAAGCGGCTTCCCTTAGATTTTTCGCTTCAAAGTAGCCGGCCTTCGAGTACCTCGGATTATCGATCGTAAAGTTGGCGCGGGCTATAAATGCATCTGCATAGTCATCATAGTCGGCGAAAGGCTCCATCTTATCAACTAGTCTTTGAAGTTTTGGATCCCACTCTTTTGTTGCGGCAAATGTCCTGGGCTTTTTGGGATCGAATTCTTTGATCCCAAACACATTGTTCTTTCCTGAATGTGACCGCCCCCAGCCTGACTCGGTAGCCCATTGAGCAGCAATAAGCTCTGGGTGTGGTACTCCCAAGCTGCGAAAAGATTTGACAATGTTGAAGAATACCTCGTGCCTGTCTTTCCTGCCCATTGTTTTTGGCGTGTAGTTCGAGGCATTAAGGGCGGCAATTACATTCTGGGAGACATCAGATCTGTCTATATGTGAGGTTTGTGCCGCAGGTGCCGCATTCTCAGTGGACGGTGCCTGAATCGCACCCGTTGCAGGAGCGCGCGTCGAGGGAAGCGCAACGGGAATAACCGCAAGAATCAGATTTGGAGCTTGAAACACACCAGATGAAGTCCGATTCGTGAAGCTGCTGGTGACAGTTTTGCCGTCGGGGCTGATTTTTCCCTGAAATTCGGCTTTGTTTTCGGTGCCTTTCAGGGTGAAGGTGTTGTCGTCGCGGAGTTGCCCTTCGAGGTGCCAGCCGCTGCCCTGGCCGGGGGTGGCCTGGTAGCGGGCGGTGAGGTGGCCGTTGGGTTTTCGGATGATGCGGAGTTGGAAGGTGACGCCGTTGCCGGCGCCGCGGAAGGTGCGTTGCCAGGTCTGGGTGCCTGCTTTGAGTGGGCGGGGTGTGGGTGGGGTGGGGGTTCTGGGTTGGGGTGGTTTGCCGGTGAGGGGTTCCCTGGTGTCGAACATGTTGACCTCCGGTTCAGTTAGCGTACCGGGCGGTCGGGTGGGGTGGTGCCGCACATGTGGCAGGCCCGGTCACGGGTGTGCCGGGCCTGCCTCATGTGTGTGTGTCAGTCGAGGTCGACGGCCCACCAGGCTTCGCGTTGGGCGGCGAGGCGGGCGCGGGGGTCGCCGATGGTGTCGAGGGCTTTGGCGAGGCCCTGCCAGTCGTGTTCGCTCATGGGGTCGATGGCGAGGGCGCGCTGGTGGAACTGCGCGGCGTCGCGGTCGCGTCCGGCGGTGGTGGCGGCGCGGGCGGCGATGCCGAGGAGGGTGAGTTGTTTCTGTTCGAGGCGGGCGCGGACGTCGTCGGCCCAGGGGCTGTCGGTGCCGGGGAGGTAGTTGCCGTACTGCGCGACGAGTTCGCGGAGTTCTTCGAGGCCCAGGCTGCCCTGTTCGGCCTGCGCGGCGAGCAGTTCGAAGCGTTGCACGTCGTATTCGGGGTTCAGGTCGCTGGCGAGGGCGTAGCGGCGGTTGGTGCTGACGACGGATTCGTTGCTCAGGGATCGGCGCAGGCGGTGGAGGGTGGTGTGGAAGAGGCTGCTGGCGCGCGCTTCGTCCTTTTCGGGCCAGAGGGCTTCGGCGGCTTCCCAGCTGGTGACTTCCTTGTGTTCCAGGAGGTAGAAGAACAGTTCGAGGGCTTTGCGGCTGACCCAGGTGACGGTGCTGCCTTTCCAGATGACCTGGGCGGTGCCGAGGCCTTTGGCCTGCATCTGGTTTTCGTTCTGCTGGTTCAGTCCGGCGCGGCGCAATCGGGCGTCGATGGCGCTGGTGAGGTCCTGGGGCGTGAAGGGTTTGGGCAGGTAGTCGTCCGCGCCGAGGTTCATGCCGCGCCGGACGTCGCCGCGTTCGGCGTGACTGGAGAGCAGCATGAACGGCAGGCTGGCCATCTGTTCGTTGGCGCGGATTTTCTCCAGGAATTCCAGGCCGGTCATGTAGGGCATGACGACGTCGCTGATGACGAGGTCCGGCGTGAAGACTTTCAGGAGGTCGAGGGCTTCGACGGGGTGGGTGCTGGTTCGCACCTCGTGCCCGGCGCGGGACAGGATCACGCTGACAAGCTTGAGGATGGCGGCGTCGTCATCCACCACGAGGATGCGGGGCATACGTTGAGTGTAACAGGCGTCCGGGTGCTGTGCGGGTGCGGGTGCGCGTGGCTGCCCCTGCATGGGTGGGTGGCGTAGGCTGGGCGGGCATGGAAACTCAGGATCTGGGGCTGGACTTGACGGTGGTGCTGGCGCGCGTCGTGACGCTGGATGACGAGCGGCCCGAGGTGGGCGCGGTGCTGGTGGGGGGCGGGCGGGTGCTGGCGGTGGGCTCGCGCGAGGAGGTGGGGGCGCTGGCGCCGGGCGCGCGGGTGCTGGATCACCGGGATCTGCTGCTGACGCCGGGGCTGGCGGAGGCGCACATTCATCTCGTGACGTACGGGTTCTCGCTGTCCCAGGTCAGTCTGCATGGCGCGCGGAGTGTGACGGAGGTGCAGGCGCGCGTGGCGCAGCAGGTGATGAACACGCCGCCCGGCACCTGGATTCGTGGTGGAGGGTTCCTGCTGTCGGAACTGGGCCTGAACGGGTATCCGTCGGCGGCGTTGCTGGACGAGGTGAGTCCGCACCATCCGGTGCTGCTGTACTCGCGGGACCTGCACCTGAGCTGGGCGAACAGCGCCGCGCTGCGGCTGGCCGGGATTCACGAGGGCACCCCGGACCCGGAGGGCGGGCGGATCGTGCGGCCCCTGGGGTGCCTGCTGGAGCACGCGTCGGATCTCGTGGCGCGGGTGATTCCGGAACCGACGGGCGCGGCGTACCTCGCGGCGGCGCGGGCGGGCGCGGCGGATCTGGCGGCGCGCGGGTACGTGAGTGCCCACACCATGGCCTTCGAGTCGCCCGAGGCCCCCCGCGCGCTGCAGACGCTGGCGCAGCAGGGCGAGCTGCCGCTGCGGGTGTGGGCGTGCCTGCCGCATGACCGCCTCGGGCACGCCCGCGCGCTGGGACTGGCCCGCGCGCCGGGCGGCCTGTTCCAGTGGGGTGGGGTGAAGTTCTTCGCGGACGGCGCGCTCGGCAGCCGCACCGCGTGGCTGCACGCGCCCGGCTTCGCGGACGGCTCCGGCACGGGGATGCCGCTCGACCCGCCGGACCTCATCGCGGAGCTGGGCCGCGAGGCGATCGAGCTGGGCCTGACGCCTGTCACGCACGCCATCGGGGACCGCGCGAACACCGAGGTCCTGAACGCCTACGACCGCCTGCGCCCCCACGCCGAGGCGCGCGGCATCCGCCTGCGCGTCGAGCACGCCCAGCACCTGCGCGCCGAGGACCTCCCGCGCTTCCGGGGCCTGACCGCCAGCGTGCAGCCCATCCACCTCCAGGCGGACGGCCCCATGATCCGCGACCTCATGCCGCACCTGGAGGGCCTCAGTTACGCCTTCCGGTCCCTGCAGGACGCCGGGGCGGTCCTCGCGTTCGGCAGTGACGCCCCGGTCGCGCCGCCCGAGTACCGCGCGAACTTCGCCGCGGCGATCACCCGCGTGGACGACAGCGGAGCGCGCCTCGCGCCAGGGGAAGCCCTGACCGAACTGGACGTCCTGTGGGCCCACACGCGCGGCCCCGCCCTCGCCGCCGGCTGGATTGATGAGGGCATCATCCGCCCCGGCGCCCGCGCCGCCTTCACCCTCTGGGACCGCCTCGGGGGGAACGCCCAGGCGCTGGTGCTGTAGGGGGTGATAGGTCAAAGTTGATGGTTGATAGAGGGTGTGTCCTCCATCAACCATCAACTTTCAACTATCGACCCTTATTCCTCGTCGGGGAGGTCGGCGTTGCTGTAGACGTTCTGGACGTCGTCGAGGTCTTCGAGGGCGTCGATCAGGGTCATGAGTTTCTTCGCGTCGTCGCTGCTGACGGCGACGGTGTTGCTGGGGATCATGGTGATCTGGGCGCTCTCGATGGCGAAACCGGCGGCGGTCAGGGCGTCCTGCACGGCGTACAGGTCGGCGGGTCCGGTGCTGATTTCCAGGCCCTCGTCGGATTCCTGGATGTCCTCGGCGCCGTGTTCGATGGCGGTTTCCTGCGCCTGTTCGCTGGTGTCGGTCAGCAGCAGGACGCCTTTCTTCTCGAACTGCCACGCGACGCTGCCGCTGGTGCCGAGGCTGCCGCCGCGTTTGTTGAACACGGCGCGGATGTCGGCGACGGTGCGGTTGACGTTGTCGGTCAGCGTCTCGATGAAGATGGCGGTGCCGCCGGGGCCGTAGCCTTCGTAGGTCTGTTCCTTGTAGTCGGCGGCGCCCTCGCCCGCGCCGACGGCGCGTTTGATGGCGTTCTCGATGTTGTCCACGGGGACGGTGGCGGCCTTCGCGGCGGCGATGGCGTTTTTCAGGCTGAGGTTCCCGGCGGGGTCGCCGGTGCCGCCGGATCGGACGGCGGCCTGAATGGCGCGGATGTGCTTGCTGTACATCGCGCTGCGTTTACTGTCGTTGGCACCCTTCTTGCGTTTGATCTGAGACCACTTGCTGTGACCGGCCATGTTCAACGTCTCCTTGCGTGAAACTGCGCCCACTCGGTGTGTCGGGGGCGCGTGCAGGGAGCATTCTAGCGCAGGGGTGCGCGGGGCCGCCTTCAGCCGTCCTCGTCGGTGGGTTCCTGGGCCGGGTGGTCTCTGGGCAGGAACTGGGCGTGACTGTCGGTGGGGGAGAGGTTCTCCCGTTCGTGCGCCTGCGGGCCGGTGTCCAGACCGCTGATCAGAACCTCGCCCGTAGGTGCCGAGGCTGTCGTCGCGGAGGCTGGGGGCGTGGGGGCCGTCCCGTCCGTTTGAGTCATGCCGCCCAGCGTACGCCCGCGCGGGGGCCGGGCGGGTGTGGGGACACTCAAGGGTCAGGCCGGTTCGCCGCCGCATCACCCGGTGGCTTCACATGCGCATGACGGTGCGGCCGGGTCACATGCGCATGATGCTGCGGTCCCCGATGACCATCTGCAGCCCGGTGTCGCTGGGCGCGGTGACCAGCGCGTGCCGTCCGATCAGGCTGCGGTGGATGGGCCGGGTGGGGTGCAGCACGCGGGCGAACTCGTCGATCAGGCTGCCGCTGATCTGGGCGCTGTCCACGCGGGCGTGCGCGCCGACGCTCACGAACGGCCCCAGGGTCGCGCCGCGCACGGTGGCGTGCGGTCCGATCCATACCGGACCCTGGATGACGCTGTCCTCGACGACGGCGCCCGCCTCGATCACGACCGGACCGGTGAGGGTGCTGCGTTCCACGCGGCCCTCCACGCGTTCCTCCAGGGTACGCAGGTAGTGGGTGTTCGCGCTGAGCAGGTCCTCGGGGGCGCCGGCGTCGCTCCAGAAGCCCTTGAATTCCACGGCGCGCACCTGTCCGCCCCGCGAGAGCAGCGCCGTGAGGGCCTGCGGGAACTCGATCTCGCCGCGGGTGCTGTGCGGCAGGTCCTCCAGAATGTCGATCAGGGCGCTCTTGAAGCTGAACACGCCGCACGCGGCGAGGTTGCTCTCGGGCGTGCGGGGTTTCTCCACGAGGCGCAGCAGGCGCCCGGCCTTCACGACCGCCACGCCGTACGCCTGCGGGTTCGGGACTTCCTTCACGCCGATCACGGCGTCCCCGTAGCGCAGGGCACTGATCATGGGCGTCAGGGCATCCTGAAAGAGGTTGTCCCCCAGGTACAGCAGCGTCGGGCTGCCCTCCAGGAAGTGCCGGGCGGTCAGGACGGCGTGCCCGGTGCCCAGCGGGTCGTACTGGCGGATGAACGTCAGGTGCCCGCTGTGCTGCGTGGCGTCGCGCAGGTCCTGCTCGCTGGACGGGCTGGTCACGATCCCGATGTCCTGCACCCCGGCGTCCCGCAGCGCCTGCACGGCCCGCGCGATGATCGGCACGCCGGCGACCGGCACGGCGTGCTTGGGCCGCGTGGCGCTGATCGGCAGCAGGCGGCTGCCGCGACCGGCGGCCAGGATCAGGCCTTTCACGGGCGGTACCGCTGGGTGGGGGGACGGGTGAGGGTCATGGGGCGTGCGGGGAGTATACGGGTCGGCCGGTCAGTTGCGCCGCGCATCAGCGGGACAGGGCGTCACCGAGCGCCTCGGCAAAGGCGTCCTCGTCGTCCAGCCAGGGGTAGTGTCCGGCGTCCAGCACGGTCACGTCCGCGTCCGCGAGGTCCGCGACCCACTGCACCTGTTCGGGGTAACTGGTGCGGTCGTGCGCGCCGGTGATCACGAACACCGGGCGGCGCAGTTCGGTCAGGAACGGCGGGTACTCGAACTCCCACAGGCCCTGGTTCACGAGCGCCTCCTGCACCTCGCCGCCGCCGATCAGTTGCCCCTCGGCGTCCGCGAATTCCAGGCGCATGCGGCTCGCCTGATCTTTGAACTGCAGGGCGTTCAGCAGGTCGCGGGCGTTCAGCAGCGCGAACGCCGCCTCGATCCGCGCGCCGCCCACGGGCGGATGCTCCCCTTCGGGGGTCTGGGCGCGCAGGTCGTCGGCCGGGTCGGTCAGGGCCGTGCCGCGCCGCGCGCTGGCCTCCTCCAGCAGCGTCAGGGCCAGCTGCGGGAAATGCACCCAGGGGTTCACGGCGATCACGCGCGCCGTGCGGGTCGGATGACGCCGGGCGTACTCCAGCGCCACCAGCGCCCCGAAGCCGTGCCCCAGCGGGATGATCTGCTCGGCCCCCAGGAAGTCCCGCAGGGCCTCCAGGTCGCCCACCAGCGTGTCGAGATCCAGCGTGTCCGCACCCTGCTCGGTGTCCTCCAGGGGGCTGCTGCGCCCGGAGCCGCGCTGGTCGAGGAACACGACCGGGCGCTCGATGCGCTCGCCGAACAGCGTCTGGAAGGAGTAGCTGTTGTAGCCGGGGCCACCGTGCAGGAACACGATGGGCGCCTCGGCGGTCGGGTCGCCCTGCACCTCGAAGTGCAGGTCCGCGCCGTTCAGGTGCTCGAAGTGAACGCCGTCCTCATCCTGGAACTCCGTGAACTCGTGATCGTCTGCGTTCAGGCCCGTCATGCGCGCCATTCTAGGGGCCGCGCGCCGGGGCGCGGCGGATGCAGGGCACGGTTGCGTGAGGCGAACCTGGACACCCTGCGGTCACCGCCGAGCTGACTGGCTGTTAATGAACCATAAACAGCGGCATTTGCCCAACTGGACACGCTGCGCCCTACGATGAGCCGGAATACCAGGCGCACTCTGGCCCCAGCGCCGCGCAAGGTGCCCGCCAACCGAGCACCCCGAGCGCCCCGAAGGCCGGGGCTGAGGAGACGAAACAGTCACTATGGAGCAACGCATTCTGCTGATTGAGGACAACCCTGACATCACCCGCGTGGTGCAGTACGAACTGGAACAGGCCGGGTACCGCGTGCTGGCCGCCCCGGACGGCGTGACCGGCCTGACCGCCGCCCGCGAGCATACCCCGGATCTGGTCATCCTTGACCTGGGCCTGCCCGACTTCGACGGCGCGGAGATCGCCCGTCGCCTGCGCAAGACCAGCAGTGTGCCGATCATCATCCTGACCGCCATGGACGCCGTGGACCGCAAGGTGAATCTGCTGGAGGCCGGTGCGGACGACTACATGACCAAACCCTTCCACCCCGAGGAACTCGTGGCGCGCGTGAAGGTGCAGCTCCGGCACCAGCAGCACGGCGAGGTCATCAGCATCGGGCCGCTGGAGATCCACCCGCAGAAACGCCTGTGCCACTACAACGGCCACGAGGTGCGCCTGTCCCCCAAGGAATTCGACCTGCTGACCTTCCTGGCCCGCCAGCCGGGCCGCGTGTACTCCCGTCAGGAGATCGAACGGGAAGTCTGGAACGGCGAACTGCCCAGCAACAGCAACGTCGTGGACGTGCACATGGCGAACATGCGCGCCAAGCTGCGCGACCTCGACGGGTACGGCATCATCCGCACCGTGCGCGGCATCGGCTACGCCCTGAAAACACCCTGACCTCACCACACGGCCAGAGTCGCTGGGGGAGCCTCCCGGCGGCTCTGACGTCTGGGCTGCCCCGATCCGCGCGATATGGGACTCAATTGATTCCAGACCAGACAGGGTCACCCGGTGGCCCCCTCACCCTTACTGCTGCGCAGACCTACGGGTTCCTCAGGGAGAGAGGGGACAACGGAACGCGATCACGTCGGATGCAAGTCACTTCCATCCCGCATGAGGTGACCGGGTCGCGGCTGTGATCAGGGTGGACCGCCCATGAATCCAGCTTCAGGTGGCACTCATCTTCCGGTGGGCGGGATGCGGCATCCTGATCGTCATACCGGGGGAGTACGCCGCCCGCACAGGGAGCACCTGATCGTCAATCCGGAACCCAAAGGGAACCCGGTCAGGAGCAGCGAAAGGCCAGACCCGGCAGTCGCCACCACGTGCGCGCTGCCGGGCTTCATGCATTGAGCCGCGCCGCACGGGTGGACCCCGGAGGTTCCCCGTGGAGATTCTGATGACCCCCTGGCTCGGCACGCCCGCCTGGATGTGGCTGCTCTTCCTGACCGTCGTGGCCGCGCTGCTCGCCTTCGACCTGGGCGTTCTGACCCGACGCCGTGCCCGCCGCGCCGCGGAGCAGGGCGAGGAGCAGACGATCAGCGTCGCCAGCAGCCTGAAACTGAGTGCGTTCTACATCGTCCTGGCGCTGATCTTCGGCGCGTGGATCTGGTCCACCCTCGGCGCCGAGAGCGGCATGGCGTACCTGACCGGCTTCGCCGTCGAGAAGGCCCTGGCGCTCGACAACGTGTTCGTGATCAGCATCATCTTCGCCGCACTGGCCATCCCCCGCCACCTGCAGCACCGCGTGCTGTTCTGGGGCATCCTGGGCGTCATCGTCCTGCGCGGCATCATGATCGGCCTGGGCGCGGCGCTCGTCACGCAGTTCGACTGGATCATGTGGATCTTCGGGGCGTTCCTGCTCCTGACCGGCGTGAAACTGCTGTTCACGAAGGGCGGTCACGATCAGGCACCGGACCTGGAGCGTCACCCGGTCGTGCGGGCGCTGCGGCGCGTCATGCCGATCAGCCCCCGCCTGGACGGGCAGAAGTTCCTGACCCGCCAGCCCGACGCGCAGGGCCGCGTCCGGATGCACGCCACGCCGCTGCTGCTGGCCCTGCTGATGGTCGAGTTCGCGGACCTGGTGTTCGCCGTGGACAGCATCCCCGCGATCTTCGCGATCACGCAGGACCCGTTCATCGTGTACACCAGCAACATCTTCGCGATTCTGGGCCTGCGCGCCCTGTACTTCGCGCTGGACGCCCTGATTCACCGCTTCAGCGCCCTGAAGCCCGCGCTGGCGCTGGTGCTGGTGTTCATCGGCGGCAAGATCTTCTACAACCAGTTCTACGGCAAGCTCGACCCGGCCATCAGCCTGGGCGTGACCCTGGCGATCCTCGCGGGCGGCGTGCTCGTCAGCCTCTGGCGCACCCGTGGCGCCGCCCAGGCCACCGACTGACGCAGGCAGTACAGCAGGGCTGGAGGATGGCGGCAACGTTCATCCTCCAGCTCCGGTTTTCCCTTACCCTCCCTGGAGGTACAGGAACGCCTCGGGCAGCGCCTCGCGCCACGTCACCCAGTTGTGCCCGCTGGGATACTCACGGTACTGGTGCTCCAAGCCAAGGTCCGCGAACAGGGCCGCCATGCGGCGGTTCGGGCCGGTCAGCCACTCCAGCGTCCCGGTGTCCAGACTGGTCGTCAGGTGCGTGGGCGGATTCGCGCGCAGCTGCTCCAGCAGCCACTCCCCGGCGGTCGTCGTGTCGATCACGCCGTCACGGGTCGCGCCGGGCCGCGCGATGAACGCCCCGCTGTGCGCCGCCACCCTGCTGAACAACTCCGGGTGCCGCGCGCCCAGGAACAGGCTGGTCAATCCGCCCAGGCTCGCGCCCCACAGGCCCCGCACGGACGCCGTGACCAGCTCGCCCTCCACGCGCGGCATCACCTCCTCCGTCAGGAACTCCAGGTAACGGGGGTTCAGGTAGTACTCCTCGTTCCGGTCGCCCGGCTCCACGAACGCAAACGCCGCGCCCGGTGCCAGCCCGGCTTCCACGGCGCGGTCCATCATGTCCCCCAGCTTCCCCGTGCGGTAGAACGCCACGCCGTCCTGCACGTAGTACACCGGCAGCGCGCCGCCCGCGTACCCGTGCGGGGTGTACACGATCGCCCGCCGCGTGCCGGGAAACACCGTGCCCTCCCAGGTCAGGCGGTGCGCCGTGCCCTTCAGGGTCGCGTCCGGCATCTGCCACAGCGGGTGCCGCGCGTACTCGCCCACCACCGCCGCGCGCGGGTACGGCCACCACGGATTCAGCGACCGCTGCGCGTTGTCCGGGTCCGCGAACGCCTCACCGGCCGCGTCCACCCACGCGTACTCCACCCACGCCCCACGCGGCAGCCGCAGCCGGATCGGCGCGCCGTCCACCACCGGGATCGGCTCCCGCTTGCGCCAGTCCGTCACGTCCCCGATCAGGCCCACGGCACCCGCCGGAGGCGAGAACGTCACCCACTGCCCATCCACCGAAACAGCCATAACCGCAAGTGTACGGCGAGGGGGTTGAGGGGAGTGGGCAGTGGTGAGTGGAAAGTGGATTCGTCCGTGATGGAGGTGACGCGGCGGCCCTTCCGTTGACCACCACGAACGAAAGCGGGCTGACGTGCCCGGCACGCCAGCCCACTCCCCACCCCCTACTACCTACTCCCCAATCACTCGCTGCGGTCGGGTGCGGCGGGCGTCACGAGGCCCTGGGTGCTGCCGTAGCTGCGGTACTGGTCGCGCAGTTCCCGCTTGAGGATCTTGCCGGTCGCGCCGATGGGCAGCTGATCGGTGACGACGGTCGCGTCGGGCAGCCACCACTTCGCGAAGCGCGGCGCGATGAAGCTGATCAGGTCGTCGTGCGTGACGCTCTGGCCGGGCTTGGTCGTCACGATCGCCAGCGGGCGTTCATCCCACTTCGGGTCGTCCATGGCGATCACGGCGCACATGGCGACCGACGGGTGGGCCATGATGGCGTTCTCGAGGTCCACGCTGCCGATCCACTCGCCGCCGCTCTTGATGAGGTCCTTGGCGCGGTCCTGGATGTGCATGTACCCGCGCTCGTCCAGCGTGGCAATGTCGCCCGTGTCGAACCACTGCTGGCCGTCGAGGTCGAAGAAGTTGCTCTGGCCCTCGCCTTTGAAGTAGCTGCTGGCCACCCACGGCCCGCGGATGATCAGGCGGCCCATGGTCTTCCCGTCATGCGGCAGGCGCCTGCCCTGGTCGTCCAGGACGTCCAGTTCGATCATGGGGACGGTGCGGCCCTGCTTGGCGCGCAGGGCGAAGCCCTCGTCGCTGGCGGGGTCCACGCCGTGCGGGACGCCGCTGGCGGTGCCCAGCGGGTGCGTCTCGGTCATGCCCCAGGCCTGCAGCAGCGCCAGATTGTGGCGGGTGTGGAACGCGCGGATCATCGCCTCGGGCGCGGCGCTGCCGCCCACGATCAGGCGCTCCAGGCCGCCGAGCTGGTACGGCTGACCGTCCTGCGCGGCGCGGTCGAGTTCCGCCAGCAGGCCCATCCAGATGGTGGGCACGCCCGCCGTGATGGTCACGCCCTCGTCCTGCAGGAGGCTGGCGACGCTGCGACCGTCCGCGAACACCCCGGCGTACACCTGCTTCGCGCCGTACATGGCGCAGGTGTACGGCAGACCCCACGCGTTCACGTGGAACATCGGCACGATCGGCAGGACTGTGTCCGCCTCGCCGACGTTCAGGGCGTCCTTGGGCGCGCTGGCCAGCGAGTGCAGCACCGTCGAGCGGTGCGTGTACACGACGCCCTTCGGGTTGCCGGTCGTACCGCTCGTGTAGCACATGGCCGCCGCGTCCCGCTCGTCCAGTTCCGGGTAGCGGGCCAGGGGCTCACTGCCCGCCACGAACGTGTCGTAATCGTGCACGCCGGGCAGCGGGATGGGCTGCGGCGTGGGCCCCAGGATCAGGATGTGCTCCAGCTTCGGGCACGCGGCCTTGATCGCGGGGATCATCGCGGCGAACACGTTCTCGATCAGCAGGACGCGGTCCTCGGCGTGGTTCAGGATCCAGCCGATCTGCTCGGGGTGCAGGCGGATGTTCACGGTGTGCAGCACCAGCCCGGCGCTGGGCACGCCCAGGTACGCCTCCAGGTGCCGGAAGGAGTTCACGGCCAGCGTCGCCACGCGGTCCCCCTTCGCGAGGCCCAGGCCCAGCAGGCCCCCCGCGAGACGCCGGGCGCGGTCCGCGACCTGCCCGTACGTGGTGCGGTGCTTGTGCGGCACGGGATTGCCCAGCTCGTCCCGTCCGGCCACGAGGAGGCTGACGACCTCGCGGCCGGCGTACTGCGTGCGGATGCGTTCCAGAATGGTCGGCACGGTCAGTTGAACGTCCATCATGTTGCCCTGCATGAACACCTCCATGGTGCGCCCCACGCGCGGTGACGGGTCACCGCCGGGCCCACCGGTTCACTGTGAATGCCGGAAGTATAGGCAAAATTGAACCCGGATCAGTCAGCAGGCCCACGCACCCGCGTCGCCTGCGCGCCGCCCACGCGTGGACGCGGCCCGGTCGGGACCGGCAGAGGCGCCGCGCCCGGATCGTCCCCGCGCGGGTGCAGGCGCAGCAACCGGACGTCCGCGCGGCGCAACCACCACGCGTTCAGGGCCTCCAGGACAGGGAACATGCTCCACGGTGCGCCCGGCTGGACCGGACCGTCAAGAGGGGCTACTGACCCAGCAGGTACAGTTCGAGGATCTGCACGGCGGCCGCCTCGTCCTCGTCCTTTGCGCCCAGGTCGCGGGCGCGGCGGGTGGTGAAGCGCTCGTCCTGGTAGGTGACGCGGTAGCCCTTCTCGGTCAGGACGCGCCCGAAGGCCTGCACGCGGTCCGCACTGGGGCTCTGGCCGCCGTCGGTGCGCAGCGGGAGGCCCAGCACGAGCTGCTGCGCGCCGGTCTCCTTGACCTTCAGGCGCACGGCCTTCAGGTCCAGCGGGAGGCGTTTGCGGTCCACGCTGCCCCGCCCGAACGCGAGCCGCCCGGCGCTGACCGCGAAGCCGATGCGGTGCTTGCTGACGTCCAGGGCCAGCGTGACCGGCACGGTGGTCGGCGCGTCGTCGGGCGTGGGGTCGCTCATGCGCCGGAGTGTAGCAAACGGCCCCCGGCGGCCAAACGCACGTTAGGCTGATGGGCATGACCGAAACCGTGATCACCGAAACCACGCAGGCCGGGGTGCGTACCCTGACCCTGAACCGCCCGGACAGGCTGAACGCCGCGAACGACGCCCTGCTGCTGGCCCTGACGGACGCCCTGCGCCGCGCCGACACGGACGACAGCGTGCGCGTGGTCGTCATCACGGGCGCCGGGCGCGGCTTCTGCGCCGGACAGGACCTCGGGGACGTGTCGGGCCGCGACATGACCTTCACCGAGCACCTGAACCACACGTACAACCCTCTGATCCGCACCATCCGCGCGCTGGGCAAACCCGTGATCAGCGCCGTGAACGGCGTCGCGGCGGGCGCCGGGGCCAGCCTCGCCCTCGCCGGGGACATCAGACTGTGGGCGCAGTCCGCCAGCCTGATCGAGGTGTTCTCGAACATCGCGCTGGTGCCGGACTCGGGCAGCACGTGGTTCCTGCCGCGCCTCGTCGGGTACCACCGCGCCTTCGAACTGATGGCCCTGGCCGAACGCGTCCGCGCCGAGGACGCGCTGCGCCTGGGCCTGTGCGAACAGGTGTTCCCCGACGACACCTTCCACGCGGACGTGCAGGCCTACGCCGAACGCCTCGCCGCGCGCCCCGCGAACGCCCTGAACCTCACCAAGCAGGCGCTGGTGTTCGCGCAGACCAGCACCCTCGACGAGGCCCTGGATCAGGAAGCCGTGCTGCAACAGATCGCCGGGGACCACTGGGAACACGAGGAAGGCGTCACGGCCTTCAAAGAGAAGCGCCCCGCGCAGTTCGTGCGGGACGCGAAGTAAGGGGGGAGGAGGAAGTGGGTTGTAGGTAGTGGGAAGTGGGTGGGGTTGACGCGGGCGGGTTCTCCACGCAGACGCTGTTGACCATCACCCATCACCCATCACCCATCACCCAATTACTTTTCCAGCGGGTCGGGGTTGCGGCTGGCGGCCTTGCCTTCCTCGATCATGTTGTCGTGGCGGGCCATGCCGTCGCGCGCGGCTTCGTTGCCCATGCTGGCGGTGGCGTCGCCGGGGACGATCTTCTCGTCGCTGTGCTGCACGGTCGGGTCGGGCGTGGTGGGCGTGCGGGTGTCGTCGCTCATGTGAACCTCCGGGGTCTGGGTGGGGTGGGGGACGCTGGCGGGTACGGTCGGTTCCGTGCGGGTTGCCTGGGGCGGGGTGGTGAAGTTCGGCTGGTTGGAGGGGGAGGGGTTGGTGACCGGGGTCAGGTCGGTCGCTGCGGGGGCGGCGTCGGGGTCGTCCTGCTCGCCGAGTTCGGTGATGAGGCGCTCGCGGGCCCTGATCTCCTCCTCGACGCGGCGGATGTCCTCGCGCACACCGTTCAGGACGTCCAGGTCCGCCCCGGCGTGGTACGAGCGGCCCAGGCGGGCGAACAGACCGTCGAGTTCGCGGCCCAGGCTGAAGATCTCCACGCGCAGACGCGTGGCGGACGCGACTTCCTCGCCGCGTCGCTGCACGCGTTCGGCGCCCTTCTTCACGGTGCTGAGAATGTTGTCGAGCATGCTCATCAGTCTGCACCGCCGCGCGCGGGTGGGCGTGAGGTGCAGCTAAGGGAAGCGCTGGGCGTCCCTCCACGGAATCCCAACCTGCGCGTTGCTAGAGTGGGCGCATCATGAACGCTGCCGAGACCAGAGCGCTGCTGGGCGCACTGCGCGCCGCCCACGCCCGCGGCCAGCGCGCCGCCATTGCCACCGTGGTGGGCGTGCGGGGCAGCGCCTACCGCCGCGAGGGCACCCGCATGCTGATCCTCGACGACGGCGCGCAGGTGTGCATGCTGTCCGGCGGCTGCCTGGAGGCCGAGGTGGTCGAGGTCGCGCTGGACGTGATCCGCACCGGCGACAGCGCCCTGACGCACTACGACCTGTCGGAGGACGCCACCTGGGGCCTGGGGATCGGCTGCGGCGGCAGCGTGGACGTCCGCGTGGAACGCGTGGACCCGGACGACGCTGTCACAGCCGCGTGGCTGGCGGCGCTGGAGGCCGGGCAGAAGGCCGCGCTGATCGTGCCCCTGAGCCCCGGCGCGGGGCGACTGCTCGTCACCCCGGACGGCGAGGCGCTGGGGGACCTGCGGGCCGACCTGCGGCCCTTCGCGCTGGCCGCCGCCCAGGAGCGCCTGACGCACCTGGAGCCGCGCGCCGCGACCCTGACCGCCCCGGACGGGTCTGCGGTGTTCGTGGACGTCAGCACGCCCCCGCCGCAGCTGGTGCTGTACGGCGCCGGGCACGACGCCATGCCGCTGGCGGCGCAGGCGCACGCGCTGGGGTACGACGTGCACGTCATCGACCCGCGCGGCGCGTACATCACGCCCGGCCGCTTCCCCGGCGCGACCCTGCACGCCCTGGCCCCCGAGGACCTGGGCGCATTCAAGCCGGGCGAGCGGGCGCACCTGATCGTCATGAACCACCACATCGACCGCGACCGCGTGTGCCTCGCGCACGCGCTGCACTCCGGCGCGCCGTACGTGGGTGTCCTGGGGCCGCGCAGCCGCGCGCTGGACCTCCTGACCACCCTGGACGCAGAGGGGGTGACCTTCACGCCCGAGCAGCTGGCGCGGCTGCGTTCCCCGATCGGCCTGCGCCTGGGGGCCGAGGCGCCCGAGGAGGTCGCGCTGAGCATCCTGGCGGAACTCATGGCGTGGCGTCGCGGGTACGACGGGTCGTTCCTCAGCGGGCACGCGGGCCGCATCCACCACGAACCCACCCACCCGGTCACGCCGCCCCTGCCAGCCGGGCCACCTGCCGAACTGCCAGCCGGGCCGGAATCCGTCACCGGCGCGGGAACGTCCCCCACGCGGTAAACACCCCCACCCCGGCGCGGCTGCTGTACTGCGGCATGACCCGCACAACCAGTGACACCACCCCCGAACTGGAGCAGTCCACGGAGACGTTGCCCACCGAGGACCTGCCCGTCACGGACCTCAGCGACCTGCGGCCCGACGCGCCCATCCTCGCGCCCATGTTCCGGGAATTCGGGGGCCGCCCGCGCTTCAACGGCCAGGCCGTGACCCTGCGCGTGCCCGGCCACAACCCCCTGGTGCGCGAGGCGCTCGGTCAGCCCGGCGAGGGCCGCGTGCTCGTCGTGGACGGCGGCGGGAGCCTGGAGTGCGCGCTGCTGGGCGGGCAGCTGGGTGAACTGGCGGTCGACAGTGGCTGGGCGGGCGTGATCGTGAACGGCTGCGTGCGCGACACCAGCGAACTGGCGCAACTGAACCTCGGCGTGCGCGCCCTGGCCGCCCACCCGCGCCGCAGCGGCAAGGAACGCCTCGGTGAACGCGACGTGCCCGTCACGTTCGCGGGCGTGACCATCCACCCCGGCGACGTCATCCACGCCGACGAGGACGGCATCCTGATCCTCCCCGCCTGACGGGGACACCCGCAGGTGCGGCGCGCGGTACGCTGCCGGTCATGACCGACCCCGCCCCGCGTCCCGACGCGCCGCCCCGCCGCCGCCCGCTGTGGGTGGCCGCCGGGTTCCTGCTGACCGGACTGGGCGTGCTGGGCCTGATCCTCCCCGGCTTCCCCGGCACGGTGTGGTTCGTGCTGGCCGCCGCCGCGTTCAGTAAGGGCGACCCGCGCTGGGAGGCGTGGCTGCTGTCCCGGCCCATCATCGGCGCGCTGGTGCGCGATTACCGCGCGGGGCTGGGCATGCCGCTGCGCGCCAAGTGGATCGCCTGCACCTGCATCGCGCTGGCCGTGGCGTTCAGCGTGCCGCGCATCCCGGTCCTGATCGGGCAGGTCGCGTGGGTGCTGATCGGGCTGGCGGGCGTCGCGTACATCACCATGAAGATTCCCACCCGCCGCGATCCGCCCCGCGGCGCGTAGACTCCACGCATGCTTCAGGGTGTCCTCGCCCGGCTGGACGACGCCGGGAACCACGTGCCGCGCTTCACCGCCCCCCGCTGCCTCCTCGAACGGCAGGCGGTGGGCGGCTGCGACGCCTGCCACACCACCTGCCCGCACGACGCCATCAGCCTCGGCATGCTTGGCAGCAGCATCCAGATCGACCCGGACCTCTGCACCGGCTGCGGCCTGTGCGTGCAGGTCTGCCCCAGCGGCGCCCTGGAATACAACCTCGAACCGGCCCTGCAGAGCGTGCGCGACCAGCAGGACGCGGCCAGCCGCGCCGCGCCGGACGCCAGCCTCACCTGCGCCCGCAGCGGCGCGGGCGGCCCCAGCCTGCCGTGCCTGGGCCGCGTCACGCCCGCGCTGCTCTCGGCGGCGGGCGCGTGGGGCGCACCCCTGACTCTCATCCACGGGGACTGCGCCGAGTGCCCCGTCGGCGCGCCCGACGTCCCCGAGAGGCTGGCCCGCGTGCTCGACACCGCCCAGGCCCTGCGCGCCCCCACTGGCAAGCCCGCGCAGGTCACCATCCGCCCCGCCACGCCCGAGGACGCCAGCCGCTCCCTGACCGTCTCGCGGCGCGGCGCGTTCGGCGCGCTGTTCCGCGCGGGCAAACAGCACCTCGCACAGAGCATCCCCGAGAGCCCCCTCCCGTTCGTGGACTGGAGCGTCCCCGAGGACCGCACCCCCCAGGAATGGACGTGGCGCGCCCGCAGCCTCAAACCCACCCCGCCCGACGACGCCGCCATCCCCTGGCCCGCGCCGCTCGTGGACGACACCTGCATCGACTGCCCCGTCTGCGCGAACGTCTGCCCGACCGACGCCATCACCCGCGACCTGCAACCCGACGGCGGCGTGCACCTCCTGCTGAACCTCAGCGCCTGCACCGGCTGCATGGCCTGCCTGCACTCCTGCCCCCCGCAGGCCATCCACGCCCAGACCCACTGGCGCCCCGCCGCGTTCAACGCGCCCCTGCTCCTGCGCGAGAGTGACAGCGTGATGTGAAGGGGGGGAGTGGGTTGTGGGGAGTGGGGAGTGGGTCGGCTTGACTTGGCCGGGTCCGCCGCGCACACGCTGTTGACCATCGACCATCGACCATCGACCATCAACGGAGAACGCCGCCCCGGCTGACCTGAGGCGGCGTTCTCCGTCGAGACTCAGTCGGCGGCGGGGACGAGTTCCGTCTCGCGCTGGGTGACGTTCGCCCCGAGGCCCTGGAGGCGTTCGGCGAGGCGTTCGTAGCCGCGGTTGAGGTACTGCACGCCGTCGATGACGGTGTCGCCGTCGCAGGTGAGGCCCGCGATGAACAGCGCCGCGCCGGCGCGCAGGTCGGCGGCCTTCACGGGCGCGGAACGCAGCGCGCCGCCCTGGATGATCTGCGTGTACCCGCTGACGGTGATGGTGGCGCCCATGCGGTGCAGTTCCGCGACGTGCGTCAGGCGGTCGGGGTACACGGGGTCCTGCACGACGCTGGTGCCGGGAATCGTGGCGAGCAGCGCGCTCATCTGGGGTTGCAGGTCGGTGGGGAAGCCCGGGTAGCTCTGGGTGGTGATGTTCACGGGCTTCAGCTCGCGGTCCGTGGCGTCCACGGTGACGCTCAGGCCGTCCTCGGTGACGTCCACGCCGATCTCGTGCAGTTTGCCGATCACGGCGCGCAGGTGGTCGGTGCGGACGTTGTTCACGGTGAAGCGGCTGCGGGTCGCGGCGGCCAGCAGCATGAACGTCCCGGCCTCGATGCGGTCGGGAATGACGCGGTACTCCCCGCCGCGCAGCGCCGCGACGCCCCGGATGGTCAGGGTGTGCGTGCCCGCGCCCTGGATGTCGGCGCCCAGGTGGTTCAGGAACTCGATGAGTTCCACGACGTCCGTGTCGATGCTGGCGTTCTCCAGCGTGACCACGCCGTCGCCGAGCGTGGCGGCCAGGATGGCGTTGTGCGTGCCGCCCACGGTCAGCAGTTCGAAGATGAACTGCCCGTTCAGGCTGCCGCTGCGCTGGGCGCTGAAGTTGCCGTTGTCCTCGGTGACGTCCACGCCCAGGGCGCGCAGGGCCTTGACGTGCTGGTCGACCGGGCGGGGCCCCCAGGCGCAGCCGCCGGGCATGGACACGGTGGCCTGCCCGGTGCGGGCCAGGATGGCGCCCATGACGATGAAGCTGGCGCGCATCTTGCTGACCAGCGCGTAGGGCGCGTCGGTGTTCAGGATCTCCGGGGTGTGCAGTTCCAGGCTGTTCTCGCCCACCCAGGCGTGCTGGGTGCCCAGGTGCGCCATCAGGTCGAGGATGGTGCGGACGTCGCTCAGGCGGGGGATGCCGTGCAGCGTGACCTTCTCGCGGGTCAGCAGGGTGGCGACGATGACGGGCAGAGCGGCGTTCTTGCTGCCCTGAACGGTGATCTGGCCGCTGAGGGGGCGGCCGCCCTGGACATGCAGTGGGGTCAGGTGCATCGGGTTCCTTTCAGCAGGCGGGCCGCGCAGGGCGCGCCGTGGGGGTCAGTGGAGTGTGCCGGACAGCGCGCGGCATGGGTGCATGTTACACATCTTGCTCAACGGCCGTCCACACTGACCATACAGGCCCTTCGTCACGTGCGGATGAGCTGACCTGAGACCAAACCACCACATCCAGCTCATGTTGTTGACGTGCAAGGCGCGTGGTAGGCTGCCCGCACGGACCCCGGCCAGCCCGGCGCCTCTGCGGCGCGGCGCGGCCCCGTTTCAGGAGAGGCATGCCCAAGAAGGAACGCAAACGGCTCCAGGTGGTGATCAGCGACGAGCAGGACGCCCTGCTGACCCGCACCGCCTACGAACTGTCCAGCCCCGAACGCCTGATCAGCAAGAGCGAGGTCGTGCGTCTCGCCATCGAGAAGATCGCGCGTGAACTCGGCGAGGGCGAGAACCTCGAACAGTACCGCTCCATCCTCGACCACGACTCCGTCGCCGACGAGGGCTGAACCACGGCGCCACGGCCCCACCGATGTCGTTGCGGTGGGGCCGCGCCACATCGCGGAAAGGAGCGCCGCTCAGCGGCCGGAGGCCAGCGCGGTCACGCCCAGCACGCGCCGCGCCCCCACGAAACGCGGCCCCCAGTACCGGTCCGCGCGCAGGCGGTCCACCGTCACGCGCCCCTGGTACGAGTTCGCGCTGATGAACTGGTCCTCACCCAAGTAGATCCCGACGTGCGACACGCGCCCCGAACCTTCCGTGTCGAAGAACACCAGGTCGCCCGCCTCCAGCGCCCCCGGCGCGACCGACTGCCCCGCTCGGGCCTGCTCGGCGCTCGTGCGGGGCAGCGTCACGCCCAGCGGCGTGAACACCTGCAGCACCAGCCCACTGCAGTCCGTCCCGGTGCGGTTCGCCCCGCCGAACACGTACGGGGTGTTCAGCAGGCTCAGCGCGGCGGTTCGCCAGTCGCCCGTCAGTGGCGTCTGGGCGCTCACCGGCAGCGTGGGGGTCACCAGCGTGGGCGCGAGGCTGCCCGTCACGGGCGGACCTGCGGGGGTGCCCGTGGACGGTGGGCGCGGCATCGGTCCCACCGGCTGGAGGACCGGGGCGGTCTGCGCGGGCGTCAGCGGCTGGAAGGGAGACGCGCCCGGCGCGGCCGGAACCGCGACCGGCGTGCGGGTGGGCGCAGACTGCGCCTGCACGGCCGGGGTGACGACCGTGCCCGCCGGGAGGGTCAGGACCTGCCCGACCTTCAGCACCGTCCCTGCCGGGAGGGCGCTGGCGGTCAGCAGGGCGTCCACGCTGACGCCGAAGCGGCGTGCCAGGGCGTACAGCGTGTCGCCGGGCTGCACGGCGTACGTGACGGGCAGGACCCGCAGGCGCAGCACCTGCCCCACCCGCAGGTCCGCGCTGCTCAGGCCGTTCAGGGCCAGCAGGTCCGCGACGCTCAGGCCCGCGCGCCGCGCGAGGCTGAACGCCGTGTCGCCGGGCTGCACCGTGACCGTGTCCAGGCCGCCGGTCACGCCCACGGGCGCCGAGGTGGCGTCCGTGAAGACCGCCTGAGCGTCCGCGCCGCCCACGAGGAGCGCGCCGAGCAGCAGACACAGGGGCAGGAGTCGGGAATCAGGCATCAGAAAACGGGCATCAGGAAACGGGAGAGCAGCGTGAGAAGCCGGTGAAGGAGCTGTGGATCACCGCGCACCGTAACACGCGCCCCCGGCCGCCGCAACACCACCCCCACCGGTCCCCCGGCGCGGGCACGGTCCTGCCAGTGGGAACGCCCACAGGGCCGCCACGGCAAGCGGGCGTATGGTGGGCGGGTGATCGCCCGCACCCAGGCGTGGGGCACGCGCACCTTCAGCGCCCTGCGACACCCCCACTACCGCCGCTACTGGTTCTCGCAGCTGCTCTCACTGGTCGGCTCGTGGATGCAGGCCACCGCGCAGCAGTACCTCGTGCTGGAACTCTCGGGCGGCAGCAGCGCCGCGCTGGGCTGGGTGACAGTCGCGCAGTTCATGCCCAGCCTGCTGCTCTCGCTGTTCGCCGGGGCCGTGATCGACCGCGTCCCGCGCCGCCGGGTGCTGCTCGCCACGCAACTGACCCTGCTGGCGACCGCCACCGCGCTGGCCGTCACCACGCACCTGGGCGTCGTCACCCTGCCGCTCGTCATGCTGATCGCGTTCGTCAGCGGCACCGCGAACGCCTTCGACATGCCCGCCCGCCAGAGCATGGTCGTGGACTTCGTGCCCCGCAGCGACGTCCCGAACGCCGTCGCGCTGAACAGCCTGTCGTTCAACGTCAGCCGCACCCTGGGGCAGGCGCTGTTCGGCGTGGTCGCCGCGCTGGGCGTCACGCTGCTCGCCGGCGGGAACGCCGAGAACATCTCACGACTGGCGCTGCCGTTCTACCTGAACGTCGCGTCGTTCTTCGTGGTGCTGTACGTGATCGCCACGCTGCCCTTCCCGGCCCGCGACTTCGGGCCGCGCGGCAGCATGCTCGGCGACGTGAAAGAAGGCCTGCGCTACGTGCGCGCCACGCCCGCCGTGCGCAACGTCATGCTGCTCGTCGGGGCGCTCAGCCTCACCATCATCAATTTCAACGTGATCATCCCCTACTACGCCCGCGTGGTGTTCGGCGCGCGCGAGGCGACCTTCGGTGCGCTGTCCGCCGCGTTCGGCATCGGCGCCATGGCCGGAGCACTCTGGCAGGCCAGCCGCCCCAACCCGCTGCGGAACCTGCGCCTCGGCGCGCTCATCCTGATCGCCAGTGCCGTCCTGCTGGCCCTCACCCCCGGCCCCACCCTGGCCTTCCCGGTGCTCGCCGCGTGCGGCTTCGGCATGCTCAGCCTGCTCGTCAGCGCCAACAGCACCGTGCAACTCACCATCCCCGACGCGCTGCGCGGCCGCGTCATGAGCCTGTACTCCTTCGTGCTCGTCGGCATGGGCCCCCCCGGCGCCCTGATCGCCAGCACCCTGATCAGCCGCGACTGGATCCTCGGCCCCCGCGCGGGCCTGATCACCCTGGCCGCCCTGGGATCGGTCGCCGTGATGCTCCTCTGGACGCGCCTGCCCCGCCAGCTCGACAAACCGGCCGGGGACGACTGAGACGGACTCCGACTTGAATTGAAGGGCGAAGGTGAGAGGGGAGCTGATAGGCCAATGCGCCCCGGACCTCACGCCGGATACAACTGGGTATGAACGTCCACACCGCCGCGCGACTGGCCGGAGTGGTCCTGGCGACGCCCCTTCACGGTTACCGGGTCCTGGTGTCGCGACTTGACCGACTGGTGATCCAGGTGACCACACCCAAAGGCCGGTTCGTCCTCAAACTGGAGGAGGCCGGAGATGGCCTGACTCGCGAGGTGGCCGCGCGGACGTTCCTGCGGGCGCGCGGCTTTCCCGTGGCGGCGCCCGTGGCCCGTGGCACGGACGGCTGGGAATGGCTGCTGCTGCCGTGGGTGGACGGGCTGCCCCTGACGGGTGAGAGTCCCCTGGCGGCCCAGCAGGCTGCAGGTGCGCTGCTTGCCCGGCTGCATGCCGTGCCCGGCGAGCGGCCCCCACCGCAGCAGCAGACCTGGGACGCCTGGATGCTCGGCTGGCTGCGGCACGCCCTGACGTACTGGCTGGGCACCGGGCGGGCCCCGCCGGACGCCGCCGGACGGCTGAGCCGCTGGTGGCGGACCGTCGAGCCGCTGCTGGCTTCACGGGGGCGACAGGTCATCCTGTTCGACGGAAAGCCCGAGCACCTGCTGGTGACAGCCGACGGGCAGGTCGCGCTGATCGACGTGGAGGACCTCCGCTCGGGTGACGGACTGATGGATCTCGCCGTGATCGCCCTGCACGAGCCCGCCACGCTGCCAGGCGTGCTGGCCGGATACTCGACTCTGGATGAGCAGCAGAACACGCTGGTGGCGTTCTACACCCTGCTGCGCGCCCTCGCGGCGGCCGAATGGGACGAGACCCAGTTCGGGGGACGGCAACGGGACCGCTTTCTTCAGGTGGCGGAACAGTCCCTTCCCGCGTGAGCACCGGCCATTCTGCCCGCGCCTGCCAGCGGAGGTCCGTCCGCTCACGCGGAACCCTGAACGCGGTGTAAGGACCGCGTGCGTGGCAGGCTGGTATCCTGCGCGCATGGCTTCAGACCGCAATCCTGAGACGTCGCACGCGCTGACCTGGGCGCTGATCGTGATTGCCCTGGGCGCGATCATCGGGATTGGCACCGCCGCCGCGCTGCTGGCCCGCAAGGACCGCCCGCTGCCCGACGATCCCGACGCGCCACTGTTCATCTGAGCGATTCCAGCTGAACCGCGGGGCACCCCTCTGAACCGAGGTGGTGCCCCGCTGGCATTCACTTGTCCTAGAACGGCCAGATGCGCGGGATGATCAGCAGCGACACCACGAAGGTCAGCAGGGTCAGGCCCGCGCCGACCCGCACGAAATCCAGGAACGTGTAGCGGCCCGGGCCGTACACGAGCATGCAGGACGGCTCCAGCGGCGTGATGAAGGAGTTGCTGGCCGCGACCGTGATCCCGATGATGAACGGCCGGGGGTCGTACCCCAGCGCCTTGGCAGTGCCGATGGCGAGGGGCAGCATGACGAGCGCCGCCGCCTGGTTGCTCATGGGTTGCGTCAGGGCGACCGTCACCACGAACAGCGCCGCGAGCAGCCCGTACGGCCCGAGGGGTTCCAGCACGCCAGACAGCGCGCCGGTCAGGACCTTCGCGGCGCCGGTCGCCTCGAACGCCGCGCCGAAGGCCAGCATGCAGGCCACCAGCACGATGACCGGCCACTCGACCGCGCCGTACGCCTCCTCGGGGTGATCAGGCGCAGCGCGAGACTCAGCGCGACGGCCACGACGACCGCCACGCCCAGCGGCACGATGCCCAGGCCGCCCAGCAGCACGGCGCCCGCGAACAGCAGCACGGCCAGCGGGGCGCGCTTGAGGTCGCTCTGGCGTTCGGTCAGGTCGCCCAGCACGACCAGATGGTCGCCCAGCGCGTCGATGCGTTCGGCGCCGCCCTGCACGAGCAGTACGTCCCCGACCTGCACCCGCAGGCGGCCCAGCCGCTCGACCTGCCGGGCGCGGCGGTGCAGCGCCAGTACGGACGCGCCGTAGCGTTCGCGGAACCGCGCCTCGCGCAGGGTGCGGCCCAGCAGAGGCGAGCCGGGCATGACGACCACCTCGACCAGCCGCACGTCCCCGCCGGTCTGGAGTTTCTGCTCGCTCTTGCTGACGATGCCCAGCGTGTTCTTCCCGGCCAGGATGCGCTCGGTGGGACCCTCGACGGTCAGGGTGTCGCCCTCCAGCAGCCGGAACCCGGCGGGCGGGGCGTACACGGTGTCCTCGCCCCGGCGGACCGCCACGACGGTCAGGCCGTGGTCGCGGCCCAGGCCGCTCTCGCGCAGGGTGACGCCCTCCAGTGCGCTGCCGGGCGCAACCGTCAGGTCCGCGAGGTACGCGCGCAGCGAGTCCTCCAGCTGCGCGTCCCGCGCGGGCAGCAGGCGCGGCGCGACGAAGAACAGGTATGCCAGCCCCACGATCGCCACCGGGACGCCCACCCAGGCCAGTTCGAAGAACCCCAGCGGTTTCTGCCCTGTCGCGGGCAGCGCCCCCGACACGACGAGGTTCGTGCTCGTGCCGATCAGGGTGATCGTGCCGCCCAGGATGCTCGCGAACGCCAGTGGCATCAGCGCGCGACTGGCGGGAATGCCCGCGCGGCGCGCCATGCCCGCCACGACCGGCAGGAACACGGCGGTCGTGGCGGTGTTGCTCGTGAAGGCGCTGACGCCCGCCACGGTCCCCAGCAGCGCCCGCAGCGTCCCCGTCGCGCTGCGCGAGCGGCGGGCCAGCGCCGCGCCGATCCACTCGATCACTCCGGCGCGCAGCAGCACCCGCGTCAGGATGAACAGCGACGCCAGCGTCAGCACCGTGTCGCTGCCGAAGCCCGCGAAGGCCTCCCGGGGCTTCAGCAGGCCGAACAGCAGCAGCGCCGAGAGCAGCCCCAGCGCCGTGACGTCCACTGGCAGCCACTCGGTGGCGAACAGCACCAGCGCCACCACGAACAGGATCAGGATGAGCGTGACGGGGTCCACGTCAGCGCCCCCGCGGGCGGGACGGGCGGGGCAGGCAGGGCAGAGGGGTCATTGCCCCCGATCATGCGGGCCGCGCCGGGTGGCCCGCATGAAGGTCTCTTTAATCCGCCTTGGCCGCGCCCAGCGCCAGCCGCGTCAGCGCGCCGCGCAGGACCGCCACCGCGCGGTCGAACTCGGCCAGGTCCAGCCGCTCCTCGGGCGTGTGATCCAGCGCGCTGTCGCCCGGGCCGTACGCCAGGGTCGGGACGGGCCAGTGGGCGGCGACCACGTTCATGTCGCTCGTGCCGGTCTTCACCTTGAACACCGGACTCCCGCCCTGCTCGCGGATCGCCACGCGGAACGCCCGCGTCAGCGCGTTGTCCTTCGGGTGCCGCACCGCCGTCTCGTGCCCCACGAAGGTCAGCTCCAGGCCCGCCAGGTCGGCCAGCGCCGCGCGGATCGCGGCTTCCGCCTGCGCGGGCGAGACGCTGACCGGCAGGCGCAGCCCGAAGGTGCCCCACGCCCGCTGGTGCAGCCCGTCCGTGCCCGCCCCCAGGTCCTGAATGGTGGCCTGCACGCCGCCGAACACGCCGCCCGGCTCCCCGGCCCCCGCCGCCCAGGCGCGCACGCGGAACCACGCCTCGGTCAGGTCGTCCCCGGCGCTGCTGCCGTCCCCGGCGGTGTGGAAGTTCTCCTTGACCGCCTGCGCTTTCACGACCAGCCGCCCCTTGTACCCCAGGGTCAGGCCTTCCCAGGCGCTCGGCTCGCCGATCAGGACCACGTCCGGCTGCATCACGGTGCGGATGTGCCGCGCGCCCCGGCTGCTGGGCGCCTCCTCCTCGGTCGCGCCGATCACCACGAAGCGCGCGGCCGCCAGCGCCTCGCCCGGCAGGGTCGCCACGGCCGCCATGAACGCGCACAGCGGCCCCTTGGCGTCCACGCTGCCGCGCCCGTGCAGCACGCCCGATTCGTCCACCCGCACCGGAATCTCGCCCGGCACGGTGTCCATGTGGCCCAGCAGCGCCACCGTCAGCGGCCCGCGCCCCCGCTCACCCACCGCGTTCCCGGCCTCGTCCACGCGGGCCTCGAAGCCACGCGCGGCCATCCAGTCCCGCAGGAACGCCGCGACCTCGCCCTCCTGCCCGGACAGCGAGGGAATCCCCACCGCGCGGATCAGCAGGTCACGGGCGTCCTGCACGGTCCCCGGCACGTCAGTCAACGTCCATCACTCCGGACCCGTCACCCACCGCGTGCGCGAGGCTCACCAGCAGGCGCGCGATCTCCGCGAGGCTCACCAGCGCGATCGTGCCCACGCCGCCCGCCAGCAGCGTCCACAGGCCCGCGTACCGCTCGCCGCCCGTGAACTGGAAGAACGCCAGCGCCACCGCGCCCAGGAACAGCACCACGCCCAGCACCCGCAGGCGACCCGGCAGGCCAGAGGCGAGGTCCGCCTGCCGCGCCAGGGCCGCCGCCGCGCCCGCCGAACCGCGCAGCGCCGGGGTCGCCGCAGCCGCCGGGACGGGCGAACTGGGGACCGGGCGGGGTTCGGGAGTCTTCGTCAGGTCCGGCCCCTTCGGTTCGGGCCGGTTGGGTGAGAACGCCGACGAGGAGATCACGACCGGCGTGGCCGCCGGACGCTCGTGCGCCGCGCTGGGCGCAGGCTCCGACACGGCGGGCGCGGGCGCCAGCGGGGCGGGCGCCGGGGCCGGGGCGGTTACGAACGTGGGGGCTGGTGCGGGGTCCAGTGCCGGAGTGGGCGCCGCTGTGGGAACAGGCGCAGTCGTGGGAACAGCAGCAGGTGTCGTGACCGGAGCAGCGGCGGGCGTGGGCACTGGTGCTGGCGTGGGGACTGGAGCGGGCGTGGGCGCCGGGGCGAAGGTCTTCGCGGCGCCCGCCTGCGGCAGCGGCGAGGCGGGCTGCTCCTTGGCGCGGGCGGTCGCGTCACGCACCCCGCCGAAGAAGGCCTGCACCGCGCCCGGATCGAAGCCCAGCAGGCTGGCGCTCAGCGCCGTCCCGGCGGGCGTCTCGACGCGCAGCGTGCCCTCCTGATCGCTGTGGATGCGGGTCAGGTCCCGCAGGGTCACGCGGCGCGTGCCGCCCGCATCCTGGAACAGCAGCGTCTCGGGCGTCAGGACGAACAGCGCGTCCTCGCGTTCCAGGGCACTCAGGGGGGCGTCGGTCAATCCAAGGTCACGCAGGGTCTGCGCGGCGCGGTCACTGGGGTGGGTCATGATCGGCTCCTTCCTCGGCGCCCGGAACGTCCGGCGCGCCTCACTGCGCCACAGCATAGCGGGCGCCGCCCGGGCCGGAGAAACCGCGTCTGCCAACGTGAAGGGACGCGCCCCGCACCTCTCACCCCGGCGCGTGCCCGCGCGGCCCAGACTGGAGGCATGACCGACAACAGGTACGGGGACGCGCCCCTGGGCAAGAGCGTCGAGGAGATCCAGCAGGAGAGCGGCAACGTCGTCAACAGCCCCGCCACAGGCGAGGCGCGCCGCGCCGAGGAGGCCCCGGTGGTGCCCGCACTGGTCACCGGGACGGGCAGTGGCGTGATCGCCGCCGTGCGCCCCGACGCACTGATCGAACCCGGCAGTGGCGCGGATGACGGACGCGACCACCAGAACCGCGACAGCAGCGAAGAGAGCTGAAGCCGGTCCTGCCAGCGCGGCCCGGGTCCATGCCTGGGCCGCGCCGCTTTTCTGGACGGCCCCGCCCGGCGTGGCAGGGGTCCCCGGTAAGCTGCGGGGCGTGACGAGTGCCGCCGACCCGACCCCCGTGACCGACGCCGCCCCCCGTGTGGGCGTGGTCATGGGCAGCCGCAGCGATTTCGAGACCATGCAGGGTGCGCTGGACGTCCTGCGTGACCTGGGCGTGGCGTACGAGGTGCGGGTGCTGTCCGCGCACCGCACCCCGGCGCTGCTGCCCACCTACGGTGCGCGCGCCGAGCGGCTGAACTTCACGTGCATCATCGCGGGGGCGGGCGGCGCGGCGCACCTGCCGGGCATGCTGGCGGCGTTCACGCGCGTGCCGGTGCTGGGCGTGCCCGTGCAGTCCCGCGCCCTGAGCGGGCAGGACAGCCTGCTGAGCATCGTGCAGATGCCCGCCGGGGTGCCCGTGGCGACCTTCGCGATCGGCGCGGCGGGCGCGAAGAACGCCGCGCTGTTCGCCGCCGCGATGCTCGCCACGACCGACGAGGCCGTGCGCGCCCGCCTGGACGCCTTCCGCGCCGCGCAGACGCAGAGCGTGCTGAATGAGCCCTTCTTCGACGGGCACCCGCAGGCGGGCGAGGCATGACCACACTGGGCACCACTGCCGGCACCACGCTGGGCCGCGAATTGACGCTGGGCATCCTGGGCGGCGGGCAGCTGGCGCAGATGCTCGCGCTGGCCGCGCTGCCGCTGGGCGTGCGCGTGACCGTGCTGGAACCCGACGCCCACGCCCCCGCGCGCCTGTGCGCCCGGCACCTGCACGCCCCGTACACCGACCCGGCCGGACTGGAGGAGCTGGCCGCGTGCGACGCGGTGACGCTGGAATTCGAGAACATTCCCGTCGAGGCGCTGGCCGCGCTGGAGGGCCGCGTCCCCGTGCGCCCGGCGGGGTCGCTGCTGGCGCGCAGCAAGCACCGCGCCCGCGAGAAGCAGGCCCTGCGCGAGGCCGGGGCCACCACCGCGCCCTTCGAGATCATCGAGGCCGAGGGGGACCTGGACGGCGCGCTGGCGCGGGTCGGGGGCCGGGGCATCCTGAAGACCAGTGAACTCGGGTACGACGGCAAGGGACAGGCCCGCGTGGGCAGCGACGCCGAGCTGCGCGCCGCCTGGGCCGACCTGAACCGCGTGCCGTGCGTGCTGGAGGGCTTCGTGCCCTTCGAGCGCGAGGTGAGCCTCGCGGTGGCGCGCACGCCGTCCGGGCAGGTGGCCTTCGGGCCGCTCGTGGAGAACGTCCACCGGGACGGCATCCTGCGGACCAGCGTGTACCCGGCGCAGGTGCCGCAGGGCACCGAGGTCCGCGCCCGTGACCTGGCCCGCGCCGTCGCGGATGCCTGGAGCCTGGAGGGTCTGATCACCCTGGAGTTCTTCCAGCTGCCCGGCGGGGACCTCCTGGTGAACGAGGTCGCGCCGCGCGTGCACAACAGCGGTCACCTCACGCAGGACGGCGGCGGCCTCAGCCAGTTCGAGGCGCAGGTGCGCGCCGTGCTGGGCCTCCCGCTGAGCGACTGGGCGCCACTGCACCCCACCGCCATGCTGAACGTCGTCGGCGTGGACGGCCCGGACGGGCAGGCCCTGGAACCCGACTGGGCCGCCATCGACGCGACGCCCGGCACGCGCGTGCACCTGTACCACAAGGCGCACCGGCACGGGCGCAAGGTCGGGCACGTGAACCTCGTCGCGCCAGACGCCGACTCCCTGCGCGCGCGGCTCGCGGCGCTGGACCCCCTGGTTCCCTAAGCGCACCGTAAAGGCAGGTCAGGGTTCCCGCAACCTCCGCTCACGGGCCGTCAGTCGCCCCTGCCTACGCTGAGAACTGTGAAGCGTCTCCTGACCACCCTGACCCTCGCCCTGGTCGCCTCGGCGCACGCCGCCGACTTCAAACTGATCCTGAAGGACGAGGTCAGCACCATCCGCAAGGGAGAGCTGAAGACCACGCCCATCGTGAAGTCCTGGGCCGTACCCGCCACCAGCGTCAAGGCCACCCAGAAGGTGAAGCGGCTGAGCACCACCATCACCCCCATCCTCGACCGGATGGAGAAGACCATCGACGCCCGCAAGCCCAAACCCGCCGTGTTCCGCAACGTGAACGGCAGCTGGGTCGCCACCGACCAGACCGGCTGGACCCTGGACCGCGCCGCCACCAAGGCCAACCTCCTGAAAGCCATCCTGAGCGGCAAGGACACCGCGCAGGTCGTCGTCAAGCGCGCCGTCCCCGACCGCAGCGTGAAACTCCTGGCCCAGCGGGGAGTCCTGTGGCATGTCGCGACCGGCACGAGCAACTACGCGGGCAGCCCCGACTTCCGCGAGAAGAACATCCTCGTCGGCGCCAGCAAACTCGACAACTTCTTCATCGCGCCCGGCCACGAATTCAACTTCAACGAGGAGATCGGCCAGATCGACGCCAGCACCGGCTTCGTGAAGGGCTTCGTGATCAGTGGCGGGACCCTGAGCAAGGAGGACGGCGGCGGCATCTGCCAGGTCAGCACCACCATCTTCCGCGCGCTGTACCAGGCGGGCCTGCCCATCACCGAGCGGCACGAGCACAGCCACCGCGTGAAGTACTACGACCCCGTCGGCTTCGAGGCCACCGTGTACGCCCCCAGCAAGAACCTGCGCATGAAGAACGACACCGGCAAGCACCTGTTCATCCAGGCCGCCTGGGACACCCGCGCCAAGACCCTGCGCTTCGACGTGTTCGGCGCGAACACCGGCCGCACCGTCAACATCAGCAAGCCCGTCATCACCGACTTCAAGGCCCCCGCCGACCCCAGCTACACCCCGGACGACCGCGTCGCCCCCGGCGGCCGCCGCCTGCTCGACACGCCCATGCAGGGCATGACCAGCGTCATCACCCGCACCGTCAAGGCTGGCGGGAAGGTCGTCAGCAAGGACACCCTTAAGAGCGTCTACAAACCCTGGGGCGCCGTTTACGGCGTGAACCCCAGGGACAAGCGCCTGAACTGAACCCGGCAAGCAAGGGCCCCACCTCCAGGTCAGAGGTGGGCCCTGTTCCGCAGCTGACCTTACTTGCCGCGCAGCCACGGCGTCGCCCAGCGTGTCACGGCGGGCATCACCAGATAGGTCATGAGCAGCACGACCACGATCATCTGCGGAATGGCGCGGATCGGCATCACGAGGTGACCCAGCCAGGGTTTCAGCGCCTCGCCGAACAGCCAGGACGTGCTGACGCTCACCGGGTACAGCGCCGCCAGGGTCAGCAGCGCCATCTTCCAGCGGGGCGGCTGACGCAGGGTCGCGGCGGCCGGCGGCGTGAACCAGAAGTCCAGGCCCGGCTGCTTCTCGAAACTGACGTGCTCGTCCACCAGCGGCGCGATGCGCTCCAGCCACGCGGCCCGCTCGGGGGACAGTTCCCACGCGGCGGCGCTGGTCAGCGTGTCGAAGCGGGCCAGCAGCGTGTACTCCTGCTCGCCCGGCGCGGGGCGGATCACGCCGGTGCCGCGGTGGCCGGGCAGGCGCGCCAGCAGCGCGTTCGCCTCGGCCAGCAGCGCCTCGTACGCGGCCTCCTGCCCGGGGCGGATGCGGCGGCGGACGACCAGACTGACCGGATCGCTGGGCTGATGCCCCTCGAACTGGAGCTGCTCGCTCATACGTCCTCCGATTGAACGGGGTGTGAACACTGTTCAATCCGAGCGGATGCGAGAAGGAGAAAAAAGGATTCCGGGCGTGGAATTGGCAACCCGGTGGTGTTCCGGGTTGTCGATGAAACAGACGGAATCCTTGTCATACGGCCTCCGCGTCCGGGACGCGGCGCGGCCACGCGACGAGCGCGACGCCCGTGAGGATCACGAGCAGCGCCGCCCAGCCCAGCGGGCCCAGCTGCTCGCCGCCGAAGCCGACGCCCAGCAGCACCGCCACGACCGGGTTCACGTACGCGTAGCTGGTCGCCAGGGCCGGGCGGGTGTGCGCCACGAGGTACATGTACGCGCTGTACGCCACGAGGCTCCCGAACACCGTGAGGTACGCCAGTGCCCACAGGCTCGCGGCGCTGGGGGTGCCCCAGCGTTCGCCCATCAGGACGCTCAGGAGGAGCAGGACGCCGCCCCCGGCGAGCATCTCGGCCGCCGAGCCCATCAGCCCGCTGGGGAGGGGCAGGTGGCGGGACCACTGGCTGCCGAACGTCCAGCACAGCGGTGCGAGGATCAGCAGCAGCGCCGCCAGCGGCGTGGCGTGCAGCTCCCCGACATTCAGCAGCGCGATGCCGATCAGGCCCACGCCGATGCCCAGCCACTCGCGCCCGCCGGTCTTCTCGCCCCACAGGCGCGCGAACAGCGCCGCGAACAGTGGCGACACCGCGATGACCATGGCGGCGACGCTGCTGCTCGCGTCCCGTTCGGCCAGCGTGACCAGCCCGGTGCCGCCGCCCAGCAACAGGGTGCCGACTAGGGCGCTGGACCGCCACTCGCGCGCGGTGGGGAGCGCCGCGCCCCGCAGGCGCAGCACGAGCAGCAGCAGCGCCCCGGCCACCATGAAGCGTGCCGCGAGCATGCCCAGCGGCGGCAGCGTCTCGATGGCGACCTTGATCCCGAAGTACGTGCTGCCCCACACGACGTACACCAGCCCCAGGCACAGCAGCACCAGCGGCGTCAGGCGCGCGGCGGGCGTGGCAGCGGCCGCACTCACGAGAGGCGGCTTTCGATCGCGCGGGCGTGCGCCTCGAGGCCCTCGGCGCGGGCCAGGGTCGCCCCGGCCGGGCCGATGCGGCGCAGCGCGCCCTCGTTCAGGCCCACCACCGAGATGATGTTCTGGAAGTCCCGCACGTTCACCGGGCTCATGAAGCGCGCCGTGCCGCCGGTCGGCATGACGTGACTGGGGCCCGCCACGTAGTCGCCCAGCGCCTCCATGCTCGCCTCTCCGACGAACACGCCCCCGGCGCGCTGCACGAGGCCCAGCAGACTCCACGGGTCGCGGGTCAGCAGGCACAGGTGCTCGGGCGCGTACAGGTTCGCCAGCTCCACGGCCTCCTCCAGCGTGCCGGCCAGGATGACCTTCATGCGGGCCTGCACGCTGTCGCGCGCCCAGCCCCGGTTCGGTTCCGGCAGGGCCTCCAGCTGCCCGTTGAGTTCCGCCTGCACCCGGATCAGCAGGTCGCGGCTGGTGGAGACGAGCACGGGTTCCGCGCCGTTGTGCTCCGCCTGCGCCAGCAGGTCGGCCGCCACGAAGCGCGGGTCGGCGCTGTCGTCCGCCACGACCAGCGTCTCGGTCGGGCCGGGGAGGCTCTCGATGCCGGTCTGGCCGTACACCATCCGCTTGGCGATCACCACGAACAGGTTGCCGGGACCCGCGACCTTGTCCACCGCGCCGATGCTCGCCGTGCCGTACGCCAGGGCCGCGATGGCCTGCGCGCCGCCCACCCGGAACACCTGCTCAAGGCCGAGTTCGCGCGCCGCGACGAGGATCGCCGGGTGCACGCTCCCGTCCCGCGCGGGCGGCGTGGTGACCACGATGTCCGGCACGCCCGCCACCTGCGCGGGCACCGCCGTGTGAATCAGCGTGCTGATCAGCGGGGCCAGCCCGCCCGGCACGTACACGCCCACCCGCCCCAGCGGGCGCACCAGCTGCCCCAGCGCGCCGTCCGGACCGTGGTTCAGGAACCCGTGCGCGGGCTGCTGCTCGTAGAAGGCCCGTACGCGCCGGATCGCCGTGAGGATCGCCTCGTGCAGGTCCGGGGCGACCTGCGCGGCGGCCAGTTCCGCCTCCGGCACGCGCAGGTCGGCGGGGCGGTGACCGTCCAGCCGCTCGGTCCAGTCGCGCAGCGCGTCGTCCCCGCGCGCGCGGACATCACTCAGGATGCGCTCGACGACCTGCGCGGGACTCAGCGCCTCGCCGAACGTCGCCTCGATACGCGCCAGGACGGCGTCGGGAACGGGAATCTCATTGAACGTCCGCGTCAGGGCGGACCGGGCCTCTTGGCCTTGCAGCACTTGCATCGTCACTCCAGGAAAACAGGGGAGAGGAGGGTGGGGGAAGCGGCGCCCCACACGCGGGGCGGGCCGGGGTCCATCGTGGCACCTGCCGCCCGGCGCGGCCCACCCACAGGTCTGGGCAGGCCGGACGGAAGGGACGGCTCAGGAGCGGGCTTCACACGCGAGTCACGGGATTTCATACCAGTCAGGGCTGCCCGGTGGCCCCCTCACCCTTCCGTCGCTCCGCTCCTCCCTCCCTCTCCCACGGGGGGAGAGGGGAAAACGGAAAGCGATCACGTGAGAATCGAGTCATGTTCATCCCGGCTCACACCCGGCGGCGGCGTTCGCGGCCATGCACGGTGCGGCGCGCGGCGGGCTGCGCGTTCGCCTCGACCGGACCGAAATCGGTCGGCTGGATCAGGCGCATCAGGCGGTGCGGCGCGTCCTGCTCGACGTACACGTAGGCGTTGCCGGGCCGCAGGAAGAACCCGCTGCACGGCATACCGTCCACCTCGGCGTCCGGGAGGCGCTGGATCAGCACGCGCCCGCCGGTCAGCTGGGCGTGCGTCCGCTCGGGGCCGCCGCCGTCCTGCGCGGTCAGCTGCCGCAGCCACAGCAGCAGACTGACCGGGTCGTGGTACTCGGTGGTCAGGGGTTGCGTGGCCTCGTCGCGGCCCTGGCGCAGCGTGATCAGGCCCGCGCGGCGGTCGAAGCTCACGTCGAAACCGGGGCGGCCCCGTCCGTCGCCCTCGGCGTACCCGAGGCTGGTCAGCAGGCGGGGGTGCATGCGGCTGGTCTGCACGCGCCGCACGCCGGGCAGCACCCCGCCGAAATCGGTCTGCACGCGCGCGACCAGGGCGCTGCGTTCGCCGTGCAGCGCCCACTGCTGCTCGCCCGCGTAGCGCCCGCCCAGCGACAGGGTGAGGCTGAACGCCTCGGGGGTCAGGTCAGCTGTGTCCAGAAGCTCTCACCCGGCCCGTCCCACGTCGCGCCGAGCGCCTCGGCGACGGTCGCGCCCACGTCCGCGAAGGTGGCGCGGTCGCCCAGGTTCACGCCCGCCGCGCCGCCTTTGTGCACGAGCAGCAGGCCGTGCTCGCGGGTGTGGTCCGAACCCTTCCAGGTGGGGTCGTTCCCGTGGTCGCTGATGATGATCAGCGCGCCGCCTTCGGGCACGGCGGCGATCAGCTCGGGCAGCGCCGCGTCGAACGCCGCGAGACACGCGCTGTACCCCTCGGGGTCGCGGCGGTGGCCGAACTTGCTGTCGAAATCCACGAGGTTCGTGAAGATGAGGCCCGAGGTGCCGTCCTGCGCGGCCTGTCGCATGCGGGCCAGGGTCTTGGCGATCCCGTCGGCGTTGTCGTCGGTGTGGATCTCCTCGGTGAAGCCCTGGTTCGCGTAGATGTCCGGGATCTTCCCGATGCCCACCACGGCCTGCCCGGTGGCCTTCACGGCGTCCAGCACCGTGGGCGGCGGCACGAGGCTGAAGTCCTTGCGGTGCTCGTTCGCCCGCTCGAACGGGAACTCGCCCCGGAACGGCCGGGCGATCACGCGCGCCACGGCGAACTCGCCCTGCAGGATCTCGCGGGCGGCGCGGCACCACGCGTACAGCGTCTCCAGCGGCACGACGTCCTCGTGCGCGGCGATCTGGAACACGCTGTCCGCGCTCGTGTACACGATGGGCGCGCCGGTCTGCATGTGCTCGGGGCCGAAGTCCCGGATGACGTCCGTGCCGCTGTACGGTTTGTTGCACAGGTGCCCGCGCCCGGTCGCCGCGTCGAAGCGGTCCATCACGGCGGGCGGGAAGCCGTCCGGGAACACCTGGAACGCGTGCTCCAGCTGGATGCCCATGAACTCCCAGTGGCCGGTGCTGGTGTCCTTGCCGGGGCTGACCTCGCGCAGGCGGCCGAAGGCACCGGCGGCCGGTCCGGCGGGCACGGTCGCGTCCCCGGTCTCGAGGGTGGGCACCTGCGCGAGGCCCAGCGCCGCCAGGTTCGGCAGGCGCACGGGCGCCGCCTTCAGGGTGTGGTTCAGGGTGTGCGCCCCGGCGTCCCCGAAGCTCGCGGCGTCGGGCAGTTCGCCCGCGCCCACGGAATCCAGCACGACAATCGTCAGCAACATGCCCCCAGTCTAGCCCCGCGTGCGCCTGCCCGCCGCGGACGGGCGCCTCATGCGGATTCCGTCTGTTTCGTTCACAGATCGGAACACCACCGATCTGCCAACTTCACGCCCGGAACCCGTTGTTCTCCTCCTCTGCTGCGCAGCTCTACGAGTCGCATCCGCTCGGATTGAACGGGCTTTGCAGCCCATTCAATCGGAGTCCGTATCAGCGGACGCTCACCTGGAAGCAGGCGGTGCCGCTCGCGCCCTGCGCCACGGTCCCCAGCGCCACGAGCAGCCCGCCCGCCTGACTGATCCGCCCGGCGTCCGCGTCGGCGGCGCTGCTGTACGTCACGGCCGCGCCGGACGCCGGGGTGAACTGCACGCCCAGGCCCGCCCCGTACGCGCCGGTCAGGACGGCCGTGTTCGCCGGGATGCTGTCCGTGAGGTTCACGCCGTTCAGCGGGCCGTCCCCGTCGTTCAGGTACGTCAGGCAGTACTCCAGGCGGTCGCCGGGGTACCCGCCGCCACTCGTGCCGAACGCCGTGGTCCGCGTGACGTTCCGCACGGCCTTCGTGACCTTCAGGCTGGGGAACAGCAGGCGGACGTCCTCGGCGGCGCTGCTGCTGCCCAGGTACGTGCCGGTCACGGCGTTCCCGGCGGCGTCCGTGGTGCTGGCGGTCGCGCTGTTCTGGAAGACCGTGCCCCGCAGCGCCGGGTCGGTGGGCGTCAGTGCGTCGAAGGTGACGTTCAGGGACTCGCCGTACCCCAGCCGGAAGGTCTTCAGGTCCAGCGCGGTCGCGGTGCTGGCGTCCGCGGTCGTGACCCGCGCCCCGCCGGGGTGACGACCGGCGCGCCGCTCAGCGTGAAGCCCGCCGGGAGGGTGTCCTGCACCCGCACGGTGCTGCTGGCCCCGCCCGAGTTCGTGACCGTGACGCTGTACGTGGCCTTCGCGCCGCGCCACACCGCGGGCGTGCTCGTGGACTTGCTGACGCTCAGGACCGGGCAGGCCGCGCCCTCGCGGGTGCCGGGCAGGCCGATCAGGCTGCCGCCGGGAATGGTGCCCGTCACGCCCGGCTGCGCGCCGAACGCCACGACCGACGACGTGGTCGTGCCGTTCGCGCCGTTCGCGGCCGTGACGCTGGCCCCGGACACGTTCGTGTATACGATCCCGCCCCCGCCCCGCCGCCCGGTCCGTGCGCGTTCACGTTGTTCGCCCCGGCGGCCTGCGCGGGCCACGCGTTCCCGCCGTTTCCGCCGCTGGCCGTGACGGTCAGGCCGCTCAGGGTGCCGCTGCCGGTCATGACGATCACCGTGCCGCCCGCCCCGCCACCCCCGGCGCCGTCGTTGTCGGCCCCCAGTCCCGCCGCGCCGTTCGCGCTGACGGTCCCGTTGCCGCTGCTCTGCCCGGCGCGGATGATCACGATCCCGCCGCCAGCGCCGCCGCTGCCCTGCACGCCGCTGCCGTTGTTGCGCGACCCGCTGCCGCCCCCGCCGCCCAGGAACAGGGCGCTCAGGCTGGCTGGCGCGGCCTTCCCGCCGAACCCGCCGGTGGCGAGGTTGCTGCTCCAGCTGTTGCCGCCCAGCCCGCCGCCCCCGCCGTTGCCGCCGCCGCCCCCGCCACTGTTCTGCGAGTTGACGTTCACGGCGCCGTCGGTGCCGCCGCCGCCCGCGTTGCCGGGCGCGCCGCGTGCGCGGCTGCCGTTCGGGTATCCCTCGGCGCCCGTATCCAGCAGCGTGGACGTCACGGGGTTCAGGACGAAGCGCGGCGTGCCCGCCAGACCCTCGCCCTTGTTGCCGTGCACGGCCCCGGCGGTCACGTTGCGGTAGTCCGCGTTGCTGTACCCGGTCGCGGTCCCCACCCCGCCCAGGCCCTGCCCCGCCCCACCACGGAAGCCCAGGGCGTTCACGTTCACGCCCCCCCCGTTCCAGTTCAGGGTGCCGGTCACGTCCAGCACGACCACGCCGCCGTCCGTGCCGTCCCAGGGCTCGGCGGTGACGGGCGCGGCGCCCAGCGTCAGGTTGCCGTACTGCGGCACGCGGATCACCTGATACCGCGCGGCGCCCTGCGTGGCGGTCGCGGCGCGGCTGACGTACGTGTTCACCAGTCCGCCGCCCGCGCCCTGCCCGCGCACCGTGACGCTGCCCGCGCCGGTCACGGCGGTGACGGTCACGAACTCGTAGCGTCCGGCGTACAGGTTGCTGCTCAGCTGCCCACTGGCCGCGCCGCCCGCCACGCCGTCCCCGTAGCTGTCGGTGTTCGTCGCGTTGAGGTCCGCGCCCTGCATCTGCATGAGCAGCAGCAGGTCCCCGGCGGCGACGGGCTGCGCCGCGCCCCGGCGGACCGTGCCGAACGTGACGGTGGTCGTCCCGGCGTTCAGGGTGGTGTCGGCGCCCGGTCCGGGGAAGTAGGTGTTCACGACCCCGGTCAGCCCACTGACGTTCCCGCTCGCGGCGGGCTGGGCGCAGACGGTCTGGGCGGCGGCAGGCAGGCTGAGACTGAGCATCAGGCTGGGGAGCAGGCTGGGCAGGAGGCGGGCGAGTCGGGCGCGTGTCATGGAAGTCTCCGGTGAGTGTACGGGGTGTCGGGTAGCGGCGCTGCCGCTTCTGACGTGGTCGTTCTGACGTGGCAGACGGTCCCCCGACGCTCACCTTAATGTTGAATTTGTCACCTTCTTCTGACGGGCTGTCAGTTCGGCCGCAGGGCCGCGCATCACCGTTCTTTCACGGGCGGCGCCCCGGCGGGGTGATACGCTGCCGGACGTGACCGCGACCACCTCCCCGCTGCCTGCGCCGGCTGTCACGCCCCCGCGTCCGGACCTGCACGCCGAGGGCCTGGGCAAGACCTACGGGCGCCGTCAGGTCGTGCGGAACGTGAACCTGCGCGTGCAACCCGGCGAGATCGTCGCGCTGTTCGGCCCGAACGGCGCGGGCAAGACCACCACCTTCTACATGCTGGTGGGGTTCATCCGCCCCGGCGCGGGCCGCATCGCGCTCGGCGGGCGGGACCTGACGCGCCTGCCCATGCATGAACGCGCCCGCCTGGGCCTGGGGTACCTGCCGCAGGAACCCAGCGCCTTCCGCAAACTGACTGCGCGCGACAACCTGCTGGCCATCCTGGAGTACCAGCGCCTCCCGCGCGCCGAGCAGGAGGCCCGCGCCGACGCGCTGCTTGAGGAATTCGGCCTGAGCCACCTGGCGAACAGCTTCGCGTACCAGCTGTCCGGCGGGGAGCGCCGCCGCCTGGAACTCGCCCGCGCGCTGACCACCGACCCCGATTACCTGCTGCTGGACGAACCGTTCACCGGCGTGGACCCCAAGAGCATCCGCGAGATCCAGCGCCTGATCCGCGACCTGCGCGACCGCCGCGGGCTGGGCGTGTTCATCACCGACCACAACGTCCGCGAGACCATCGCCCTGACCGACCGCGTGTACCTGATGTACGACGGGGCCGTGAAGTTCGAGGGCACCCCCGCCGAGTTCGCCCAGGACGAGGACGCCCGCACCCACTACCTCGGCGACGACTTCGAGCTGTGATCCCCGAGGACGCTGTGACCCCGGAGGACTGCTAGGTGCTGTGGCTGTTCCTCCCGTTCGTGGTCATCCTGTCCGGGGTGGTGGCGTACGCCGCGGACACCATCGCCCGCAAGGCCGGCCGCAAGCACCTGCGCTGGTTCGGCATGCGCCCCAAGACCACCGCCCTGGTCGTGGCGGTCCTGTCCGGCATGGGCATCAGCGCCGCCAGCCTCGCCGCGTTCCTGATCCTGAACAGCAGCGCCGTGAACACCATCGCGCAGGCCGACCAGCTGCGCCCCCAGCTGGAGGCGCTGCGGAAGGACATCCGCGCCGCGCAGGCCGACCGTGACCGCGCCCAGCAGGAGGCCGCGCGCCTGCGCGAGCAGCAGACGGCCGCCCAGAACGCCCTGAAGGCCGCGCAGGCCGACCTGACGGACGCCCGCGCCGCGCAGACCCGCGTGCAGACCCAGGCCCGCGCCCTGGACACCCGCGTGAGGGAACTGACCGCCGCGCAGCGCACCCTGGAAACGCGCGCCGCGCAGACCCGCGCCAAACTCCAGGCGGCCGAGACGTCCCTGAAGGCCAGTCAGGAACGCGCGCAGAACCTCGACGCGCAGGTCGTGGACCTCGGCGCCCGCATCGCCCTGAGTGAACAGGAGACCCGCAGCGCCCAGGACCGCGCCCGCGACGCCCAGCAGAACGCCGAGGCCGCCCAGACCCGCGCGCAGGTCGCGCAGGCCGCCGCGCAGCAGGCCCAGACCCAGGCACGCGCCGCGCAGGCGCAGGCGCAGCAGGCCCGCACGCAGATCGGCGCGCTGGCCCGCGACCGCGCGCAGGCCGACGCCGCCCTGAACGCCGCGCAGCAGAAACTCAGTGCCGCGCAGCAGGCGCTGAAAGACGCGCAGGCGCAGCAGCGCGCCGCGCAGCAGGCCCGCGACAGCCTGCGCGCCGAACGCGACCGCCTGAGCAGCGAACGGGCCGCGCTGATCACCGCCCGCGATCAGGCCGCCCGCGACCGCACCCGCATCCTGACCGACCTGAGCGCCCTGCAACTCCAGCAGCAGCAGCTGCGTGACAGCAACGAGGCCCTGCGCGCCACGCTGGGCCGCCTGCAGGACGAGTACTCCAGTAGCCGCGCCGAACTCAGCGCCACGCGCAACACCGACCTCGCCTACCCCAGGAACGATCTCGTGTACGCCGCCGTCGTGCCCGGCGTGCGCAACCTCGACCAGTTCCTGACGGACGCCGCGCGCAGCGCCGCCACCCGCGGCGCCAAGGGCAGCCCCGCCGCGCGCCTGAACCCGGCCGCGCGCAGCGCCCTGGAGACCAAACTGCGCGGCCTGAATGCCAGTTCGTTCGTGCAGTGCCGCGCCGCGCAGAACGCCGCCGTGGGCTTCCCGGTGGACCTGATCTGCGACGCGCGGCCCAACGTGGTGCTGTACCGCGCCGGGCAGGTCATCCGCCGCTCGACCGTGAACCTCGGTGACCTGCGGCGCCTGCAGGACCAGATCGGGGAACTCGTGCAGGACGCCACGCTGGACCTCACGTCGCGGGGCGTGCCCAGCGAGTACGTGCAGGGCCTGGACGTCGGGGAACTCGTGCCGCTCATCACGCGGCTGAACGACCGCAGCGGCACCGTCGCGGTCGTCGGGATCGCCGCGCGGACCGACGTGCGGCCCGGCAGTCGCGTCGACCTGTACGCCGTGCTGCCCTGAGCCGCAGAATCCCGTCAGTCCGGCCCGCTATCCTGTCCCGCGATGCGCGCCCTGCCCCTGACCGCCCTGCTGCTCGCCGCCACCGCGAGCGCCGCCCCCGTCCGCGTGGAGTTCTGGCACGCCATGAACGGCGTGCAGGGCACCGTGCAGGCCTACGCCCGCGACTTCAACGCGTCCCAGAGCGCCTACGAGATCGTGCCGGTCAATCACGGCAGTTACCGCGAACTCCTGCCGAAACTCCAGGCGGCCCTGAAGAGCGGCTCGGCCCCGGCGCTCGCGCAACTGGAATTCACGCAGTTCCCTGCGCTCGCCAGCGCCGGACAGCTGACTGACCTCAGTGGGCGCGTGGACGACCTGCCCGGCGCGCTGCGCACCGATATCTACCCCGCCGTGTGGAAGACCGGGCAGCTGGGCGGCCGCACCTACGGCCTGCCGTGGAACGTCAGCGTGCCGGTCCTGATGTACAACGCCGGCCTGCTGAAGAAGGCGGGCCTGAACGCCCCCGACACCTGGACGCAGCTGGAGGCCAGCAGCCGCGCCCTGGCCACCGGCGGCCGCCGCCCCCTGGTCGCCGCTGCCGACGCCTGGACCTTCGAGGCGAACGTCCTGTCCCGCGGCGGCGCCCTGACCGGCGGGGACCGCCCGCGCCTGGACAGCCCCGACGCGGTCGAGGCCCTGACGCAACTGGCCCGCATGAGCGCCGCCGGTCAGGCCCAGCCCCGCACCCTGAACGAGGCCACCCGCGCCGCGTTCGACTTCGCGCGCGGGCAGAACGTGTTCGTGCTCGCCAGCGTCGCCAACTGGATCGACGCGCGCAAGCTGCCGTTCTTCAACCTGGGCATCGCGCCGTTCCCCTGCGAGAAGGAGGGCGCCTGCACCGTCCCGCTGGGCGGCGCGACCCTGACGGTCCCCAGGGGCACTCCCGCCGCCGAGCAGGCGGGCGCCGTCGCGTTCTGGCAGTACCTGATGCAGCCCGCCCGGCTGGCCGACTGGGTGAAGACCACCGCGTACGTCCCCCCGCGCCGCGCCGCCGCGCCCCTGCTGGACGACTGGTACGCGAAGAACCCGCAGATCCGCGCCGCGCACGCCCAGATCGCCCGCGCCGTGCCGCGCCCCACCACGCCCGAGTACGCCGCGTGGACCGCGCTGATCGAGGACGCGATTCAGCAGGCCACCACCGGCAAGCTGAGCGCGAAGGCCGCCCTGGACGCCGCCCAGACCCGCGCGGAACGCTGACGGAACACGGAAGTGGAATTCAGAGGTGTTGTGGGCATCCCGCCACACCTCTGGATGGAGGGGACCCGCAGGGCGTCCCTTCCAACCGCTGTGCCGCCTCCGGGATGACCCTGACGCCCGGCAGTATCCTGAGCGCCATGGGTTCCCTGTACCTGATCGTCACGCTGGCCTGCGCGGGTCTGCTGCTGCTGTTCCTGCTGCGGCCCGGCGCGGCGCGCCCCATGGTCGTGTGGGGGCTCAGCGCGCTGCTGCCGCTGCTGGCCGCGATGGTCGTCGCGCTGAATCACCGCTGAGCGTCAACCAGGGTCGAGCGTCGCAGGCCAGCGCATCGTCACTCGCCCAGGTAGCGGCGCAGGTCGTCGATGGCGTGACTGGTGCCGATCACGACCAGCTTGTCGTGGGGGCGCAGCTCATCCTCGGCGCGGGGCGTCACCTCGATCTTCCCGGCGCGGCTGATGGCGATGATCTGCACGTTGAACCGTCCCGTGAGGTTCAGGTCGCGCAGCGTACCCTTCAGGCGTTCGTTCGCCTCGATCTCCACGATGGCGTAGTCGCCGCCCAGGTCCAGGGTATCCACGATGTTCGGCGTGGCGATCTGCCGCGCCAGGCGCACGCCCATGTCATGCTCGGGCCGGATCACGAGGTCCGCGCCGATGCGTTCCAGCACCCGGCGGGCCATCTCGTCGATGGCCTTGCTGACCACGTACGGCGCGCCGAGACTCTTGGCGTTCATGGTCGCCAGGATGTTCGCCTGCACGTCCGTGCCGATCGCCACGACGACCACGTCGAAGTCCCCGACGCCCAGGGCGCGCAGGGCCCGCTCGTCGCTGGCGTCCACGATCGCGGCGTGCGTGACGAGGTTCATGACCCGCTCGACGTTCTCCTCGTGCTGGTCGATGGCGACGACCTCGTGTCCCATCTCGTAAAGGGTGGTGGCGACGGCCGTCCCGAAGCGGCCCAGGCCGATCACCAGACATTGTTTGCTTTTCATCAGAGGTCCTTTCTGCCGCCGGAAGCGGACGGGTGATACAGACTCCGGTTGGGTGGTTTGCCAACACCGTTCAACCCGAGCGAAGCGAGAGGGAGAGAAACGGGTGCCGGGCGTGGAGGTGACAGATCGGTGGTTTTCCGGTCTGTCAACGAAACAAACGGAACCCGCCTGAGGCGTGCGCCTCCGATTGTGCCGCAAAAGCCTGCCGGGCGCCCGGATCAGGCGAACAGCGCGTCGACGTTTGCCGAATTCCCGCCGGGGTCGGGCGTGACGGGGCCGAGCAGCACCCGGTTGGGGCCGGTGCGCCGCGCGGCACTCAGGGTGTCCTCGGCGGCGCGCAGCAGGTCCGGCGCGTCCATGAGTCCGTCGGCGTACACCAGTCCGATGGTCACGGTGGGATTCACGCCGTCCAGCGGGCGGGACGCGACCCGCACCCGCAGGCGCTCGCAGGCGGCGCGGGCCGAGCGGGCGTCCGGGGCGCGCATGACCAGCGCGGCCACCCCGTCGTCCAGGCAGCCGAGCAGGTCCTGGTCGCGCACGGTGCTCATCAGCACGCGTGAGACGTGCGCGGAGAGTCGCACCTGGAAGTTCGGCCCGGCGCCGTCCGGGGTGGGCTGGAGGTCCACCGCGATCGCCGCGACGACCAGGTGCTCTGGGGACTGGCGGTACGCGCCTTCCAGCTGGCGTTCCAGGGTGATCCGGTCGGGCAGGCCGGTCAGGGCGTCCAGGCCCGGCGTGTCCTGGCCCAGCACGGCGCGGCGCACGTCGCCGGTCATGCGCTGCGCGGCGCTCCGCTGCCCGGCCAGCAGCACGCCGCCCGCGAGCAGCATCTGCAGCACGCTTCCGGTCACGTCCGACTGCGCGGAGGCCGGTTCAAGCGCGACCTTCGCGGCCAGCAGCGCCGCCAGGCTGCCCAGCGCGGCGACGTTCAGGGGGGCGCTGGCCTGCGGCCCCAGCGTCCACAGGTGCGAGGCGAGCAGCACGCCACCCCACGGCGCGAGATTCAGCAGCATCGGCAGGCCCGCGTCCCCCTGGGCGAACAGGATGTATGCGACCTTGGCGAGCAGGTACGCCCAGCCGATCGTCAGTCCGGCGATCTGGGTGGTCAGCAGCGGTACGCGTGTCAGTGACAGCGTGGCGAGCAGGGCGCCCATCAGGATCGACATGGCGGGCAGCGCGAGCCGTTCGAAGGGGTCGTTCTGGTGGTACAGCGCGGCGATCAGCGTGGCGATCAGCACGGCGCCCACGACCCGCTGGTTCAGCATCCGGCGGTCCAGGTTGGTGCGGAAGACCCCGCCACGCGCTGGGCGGGCGGACGCACTCAGTGAACCGGGGCGGAAGTCAGGCAGCATCTCAGGACCGATTGCAGCACGGGGGCTCTCACGGAGACCTGACAGGAGCTGCCCGGCGGGTCAGCTGTTCCGTCAACCCAGCCTGCGCCCTGGACTGCGCCCCGGGTCAGGGGGCGGTCACGCGCAGCCCCGCCGCCTCCAGCGCCGCGCGTAGCGTCCGGGCCAGTTCGGCGGCCTCGGCGCCGTCACCGTGCAGGCACAGCGTCCGGGCGGGCACGGCGACCTCCTCGCCGGTCACGGCGGTCGTCAGGCCCTCGCGTGCGATCCGCACGCCCTGCGCGACTGCCGTCTCGAAGGGCAGCAGCGCGCCCGTCTGCCCGCGCGGCCACAGGCTCCCGTCGGGGGCGTACCCGCGGTCCGCGAAGCCCTCGCCGATCTCGCGCAGTCCGGCGGCGCGGGCCTCGCGGAGCATCTCGCCGCTGCCCGCCAGCCCGAAGTACACCCCGATGCCACTGTCGGCCGCCGCCTGTGCCACCGCGCGGGCCAGCGCCGCGTCGCGGACGGCCATGTTGTACAGCATCCCGTGCGGCTTGACGTGCCGCAGCGGGACCCCCTCGCGCGCCGCGACGGCCTTGAGCGCCTCGATCTGCTCGCGCACGAACGCGCGGACCTCGTCCGGGGGGAAGTGCAGTTCGCGCCGCCCGAAGCCCTCGCGGTCCGGGAAACCCGGATGCGCCCCGGCCGCCACCCCGAAGCGCGCCGCGAGCCGCAGCGAGTCCCGCATCGTCCCGGCGTCCCCGGCGTGCCCGCCGCAGGCGATGTTCGCGCTGCTCACCACGCCCATGACGGTCTCCTCGTGCGCGCTGCCCTCGCCCAGGTCGGCGTTCAGGTCGATACTGGTCATGTCTTCCAGTGTAGTCACCCGGCCCGCGTGACAATGCAGGCGTGACCCGCGCCCGACTCCTGCTGCTGCCGCTGCTGCTGGCCGCCTGTACGCCCACGCCCGCGCCGCCCGTCCCGGGTGACGACGTCCCCACCGTCCCGCGCGCCACCCGGCCCGCAAGGCCCAGCTGCGTCCTGAACCCCGAGTGGCTGTCCGCGCTGGGCGGCCCGGCCGGGCTGATGGGCGTGAACCTCCGCGCGCCGCTGCGCGCCCAGGCGACCCCCAGCCTGTTCGACCAGCTGCTGGACGTGCGCGAGGCCATCAACGGCAGCTACTGGGGCGAGTCCGGCGTGGACCTCCAGGCGCTGCACGAGCAGGCCGAAACGGGCGCCCGCACGGCGTTCGGGAACCTGCGCGCCGCCGACCTGACCACGCAGACCGACGCGTTCATGAACGACTACGTGGACGGCGTGCGCGACGGACACACCTACTTCCTGGACGCCGCCGGGTTCAGGGCGTTCCGGGACAGCCTGAGCGCGGCGCCCACCCCCACGCCCCGCCTGGGCGTGCGCTGGGCGGCGGTGCCCGGCGAGGATGGCGCGGTGCTGCTCGACGCGTTCCCGGAGTGGCCCGCCGCGCAGGCCGGACTGACGCGCGGCGACACCCTGCTGAGCATCGGCGGGCAGCCCCTGACCCGCCAGCCCGGGGACAGCGACGCGGCGCACGCCGCGCGCCTGAGCACGCTGCTGGGGCAGGCCAGCGCCGCCGGGGCGCCCGTGACCGTCACGTACCGCCGCGCGCAGGCGGGCGCCGAGACGACCGCCAGCACGACCGTCACGCCCCGCGTCCTCAGCAGCGCGCCCCTGCCGTACGCGCGCACCGTCGCGCCCGGCACCGTGCTGCTGCGCCTGCCGACCTTCGCCACGTCCGGCGTCGCGCAGCAGGTGCACGCCCTGATCGGGGGCGCGCATCGCGCGGGCGCGACCCACCTGATCCTCGACCTGCGCGGCAACGGCGGCGGCCTGCTGTCCGAGGCGATCGGCGTGGCCGGCGCCCTGGTCGGCGACCGCGCCGGGGAGACCATCGAGACCCTGGACGGGCAGGACGTCACCTACGCGTACCGGAACGGGCAGGTGCTCGCGGGCGTGAACTGCGCCCCGACCAGCCCGGTCCTGGGCGTCGGCACCCCCGCCCGCTGGACGGGCCGACTGACCATCCTCGTGAACGAGGGGTCCGCCAGCGCCTCCGAGATCGTCGCACAACTGGCCGCGCAGACCGGGGCCACCCTGACCGGGGAACGCAGCTACGGCGTCGGGAACACCGTGACCGTGATCGGCGCCATCAGCGGTGACCGGGGCCTGAGCGTCACCATCGGCCGCGCGAACGACCTGCGCGGCCAGCCCCTCACGCCCGACGTGACCCCCGCTCCCGTCACCCCGGACGACCTGCGCGCCCTCGCCCACGGGCACGACCTGCCCCTGGAAGCCGCACTGAAATAAGCAGGAAGTGGGGAGTGGGACAGACGCCGTTCCACTCCCTACTTCCCACTCACCACTGCCTGTCTCAGCATCCACTCCGCCTGCCGCAGCGCTCGTTCCTGCGTGAGGTGCGCGGCGTGGGCGTCCTCGCGGGTCACCTCGCGCAGGGTCAGAGTGTCGCCGGGGCGCAACTGGCCCAGGCGGGGCAGGTCCGCCGTGATCACGACCAGCGGCGTGGGGTACCCGCCGTGCGTGCCCGCGTCGGGCAGCAGCAGGATCGGGCGGCCGTCGGGTGGCAGTTGCAGCAGGCCCGGCACGTTCGGGACGCTGGGCCGCGCCGGGTCCCGCGGGGCCGCGACGGACTCGGTCAGGCGGGCGCCCATGCGGTCCGCCTGCGGACTGACCGTGAAGGGCCGCGCCAGCAGCGACTCGCGCAGGTCGGCCGTCAGGTCGCCCGTGCCGAGCACCCGCAGCTCGTGGTGGGGCCCGGTGGGCGTGCGGAGGTCCGGCGCGATGAACGCCCGCCGCGCCGCCTGCGCGGGCAGGGGAGACCATGTCAGGTGATCGCCGGGCCGCAGCGCCCGCCCCTGCACCCCGCCGAAACCCGCACGTAGGTCCGTGGCGCGACTGCCGAACACCTCATGCCCGTGCAGACCGCCGCGCACCGCCAGGAAGGCCCGCAGGCCCCGCGCGGTCCCGCCGACCGTCAGGGTCTGCCCGGTCTGCACCTGGACGGCCCGCCACAGCGGCAGCGGCGCGCCGTCCAGCGTCGCGTCGAACGGCGCGCCGCACAGACTGATCAGCGCCGCCTCGTGAAAGAGGACCGTCGGGCCGCCCAGCGTGACCTCCAGGCCCGCCGCGTCCGGCGCGTTGCCCACCAAGGCGTTCGCCAGCCGCCGGGCGACCGGGTCCGCCGCGCCGCCCGCCGGGACGCCCAGCGCCCGCACGCGCCGCCCGGCGTCCTGCACGCTGCTCTGCACGCCGGGCCGCAGGACGGTCGCCCCGACCGCGCCGCCCCGCGAGGGGCTCACGCGCGGGCCTCGAAGCGCACCCGGTCGCCGGGCCGCCACGGGACCGGGGCCGCGCGGGACAGGTCGAAGAAGTTCATGGGCGTGCGGCCCACCAGTCGCCAGCCGCCCGGCGTCTCACGCGGGTACACGCCGGCCCAGGGGCCGCCCAGCGCGACGCTGCCCGCCGGGACCCGCTCGCGCGGGGCGTCCAGGCGCGGCATGCGCAGCGGCTCGGGCAGGCCGGTCAGGAACGCGAAGCCCGGCGTGAAGCCCAGGAACGCCACCTCCAGCTGCGCCGCGCACAGCGCCGCCACGAAGGCCGCGCGGTCCAGGCCCGCGTGCGCCGCGCACCAGTCCAGGTCCGGCCCGTCGAAAGTCACGGGCACCACCAGCGTCCGCCCCGACCCGCCCGGCGCCGGGGTCAGGGTCGCCAGTCGGGCCGCCACGGTCTCCTGCACCGCCTCGCCCGCCGTGGGGGCGTCCAGCAGCAGGGTCAGCAGGTCCAGCGCGGGCACCGCCTCCTGCACGCCCGGCAGTGGGTGGGCGCGCAGGCTGGCGTACAGTTCGCGGGCCAGGAGCGTGCGGACGTTCAGCGCGGCGTCCCCCAGCCACTCGAAGGTCGGCAGGTCCGGGCCGGAGGGTGCAGGCATGCCCCAGCATACGGACCCGCGCGGGGCCGCGCCGGGCCGCTGTGCAGCCACCCCGCCTCACGCATTCGCGCCCCGCGTTCCCCGCCGCACCCGCTACGCTGCGGATCATGACTGCCCCCACCCCGCAGCCCCCGAGGCACGTCCGCGCGGTCGCCGTGCAACCCCACTGGAGTGCGCGCGACTTCACGACCCCCGACGCGTTCCGCCGCTGGATGCGCGCGCAGCTGGACATGGCCCGCCCGCACCTGAAGCCGGGCGGCGTGAACCTCGTCGTGCTGACCGAACTGAACGGCCTGCCGCTCGTGCTGCGCGGCGGCGGGTGGGCGCTGCGCCTGCGGACCTTCGAGCGGGTGGCGCTGGCGCTGTTCCTCGCGCGGCTGCCGCGCGCCCTGCCGGTCCTGCTGCGCGAACGGGTGTCACCCATCCGCGCGCTGCAACTGGCGGGCATCGACGCGAACACCGAACTGTACCTGCACACCTGCCGCGACCTGGCCCGTGAGTACGGCGTGTACCTCTGCTGCGGCAGCGCGCCCATGCCCCGCTACACGCGCCACGGGAACACCCTGCGCCGCGCGCCCGGCATCCTGACGAACCAGACCGTCCTGCTCGACCCACACGGCGACCTGATCGGCGTGACCGACAAGGTGCACCTCACCCCCGACGAGGAGGGTGGCGGCGTGGACCTCACCCCCGGCGACCTGAATGAGCTGCGGGTGTTTCCCACGCCCGCCGGGGACCTGGGCGTCGCCATCAGCCTCGACGCGTTCCGCGCGGACGTCATCGGGTCACTGGCCGCGCAGGGCTGCACCGTCCTGCTGCAACCCGACGCGAACGGCTCGCCCTGGACGGCCAAGGAGGGCCTCCCGCCCGACCCCGCGCACCTGCGCGACCAGCCCGTCGCGTGGCTGGAAAGCAGCTGGCAGGTCACCGCCCAGCGCCAGATCCCGTACGCCGTGAACCCCATGGTCGTCGGGAACCTCCTGGACCTGACCTTCGACGGGCAGAGCGGCATCACCGGCCCCGCCGAGGAAGCCCCCGGTCTACGCAGCTACGTCCTGACCGACCCACGCCCCGGCTTCCTGGCCCTGACTCCCTGGGTCACGGACGGCACCCCCGACGAACTGCGGCAGGCCGGACTGGACCGCGCCGCGCACAGCGGCCACCCCCTGGAAAACCGGTACCGCGAGGACACCCTGCACGCCGACCTGACCCTCCCGCCCGCTGCCCGCCCCGCGCCACCCCGCACCCCCCACGAGGACGCCCTGCACGCCCTGCTGCGCGGCGAGGCCCACGCCCCCCGCCCCAGCCCCCACCCCGGCCGCTGGGCACTGGCCGCGCTGCCCCTGCTGGCCCTGCCCCTCCTCACGTGGTTGCGCCGCCGCCCCTGACCGACATTTGACAGGACGCGCCCCCCCTCTTATACTTCCCCTCGCGCCTGAGTTCAGCGACGGCGCGCCCCGCCATGCAGGGGGGGTTGGCCGAGTGGTTGAAGGCAACGGTCTTGAAAACCGTAGTAGGGCAACCTACCGGGGGTTCGAATCCCTCACCCCTCGCCAAAACATGACAACCGGACTGGAGAGGTGGGTGAGTGGCTGAAACCGCACCCCTGCTAAGGGTGTATACCGCAAGGTATCGAGGGTTCGAATCCCTCCCTCTTCGCCACCATTCAACGCGCCACACGTTGAATGCAGCCAACAGGATGTGCCCGTAGCTCAGCTGGATAGAGCGTCTGACTACGGATCAGAAGGCCAGGGGTTCGAATCCCTTCGGGCACACCAGACAAGAGCCCCCGCCCCGCGCGGGGGTTCGCTGTTTTCACCCCGTCTGAGCATTCCTGCCCAGGCCCGTTCACCCCCACTTGCAATTTCCGCCCCGACCCTGTAATCTCTTTCGGCTGAGCAAAGAGCTCCAGCCGCACCACACAGGACGTGCCCGTAGCTCAGCTGGATAGAGCGTCTGACTACGGATCAGAAGGCCAGGGGTTCGAATCCCTTCGGGCACACCACACAGCAAAGCCCCCGCCACGCGCGGGGGTTTCTGCTGTACCGGGTTACTTGCCGTTCTTCGTGAGGCGGTACAGGGTGACGCCGTTGCTGACGAGCAGGACGACGCACAGCAGGGCCATGGGCCACTCCTGCTTGCTGGCGAAACGGATGGTCAGGATGCCCCAGCCGATCACCAGGGCGGTCACGAGCCAGATGCGCCACGCGGGCGCGTTCATCGCGGGAACCTCATGCCCCCCAGGGTACGGGGCGGGTGGGGGGCCGGTGGTCCCGCGTCACCTCCCACCTCACCGTTCATCTCACAGCAGCGTTCAGGGAGACTGAGGGGTTTTCTCAGTCTTCCTGAAACGAGCGGAGCGAGAATCTGCCGCCATCAGCGGTTGGAGGTGGAGTTGAAGGGCGTGCTTTTGGCCCTTCAATGGAACTGGAAACCGCTGTCACTTGCCGAGGCTGGAGGCCAGGGCGCGTTTCAGGGCGCCTTCGGCGTTCAGGGTGCCCGCGCCGCAGGTGTGGCCGGGTTGCGGGTCGCAGCGCCCACCGGGGAAGGGGGTCGCGCTGCCCGTCAGGTACGAGCGCAGCAGCGCCGGGCTGAGTTTCGGGCGGACGCCCAGCAGCAGGCTGGCGACGCCGGTCGCGTGCGGCGCGGCAAAGCTGGTGCCGTTCGGGGCGCGCTGCCCGCCGGGACCGCTCACGCTGACGGTGGGAATGCCGCGCGCAGGGTCGCCGCCGGGCGCGGCCAGGGCGACGCTGCGGCCCCAGTTCGCGTACGCGGGCCGCTGTCCGTCCTCGCCGACGCTGGTGACGGTCAGGACGTTGCGGCACCCCGCAGGGGAGTACCCACCCGCGTCCTTCCCGTCGTTCGCGGCGCCCGCGATGACCAGCGCGCCGCGCGCGGTGACGGCGTCCACGGCAGCCTGGACGCGCGCGTCGCAGCCGGTCAGGGGAATGAAGTCCGCGAACAGGCTGAGGTTCAGCAGTTTCGCCGGGTTCGGGTTGGCGGGCACGCCCGGCACGGGAATCCCGGCGGCCCACTTCAGGCCGTCCACGAGGTCCGGGACGGTGATGGTGCCCTCGGTGTCGGCCACGCGCACGTGCACGATCCGCGCCTGCGGGTTGATGCCCGCCATGCCGCGCCCGTCGTGCGCCGCGCCGATCAGGTTGGCGATCACCTCGCCGTGGTACGCGAAGGTCCCGACGGCGCTGGCGTCCGCGTCCCGCCCGCTGCCGTCCCCGGCGCGCCCGGCGTCACTGACGAAGTCGTAGCCGTTCACGGCCCGCGCGCCCAGTTCCGCGCTGCGTACGAACCCGGTGTCCAGTACCGCCACGGTCACGGGCGCGCTGCGTTCCAGCGCCCACGCCTGCGGCATACGGATCAGCGCGAGGTTCCACTGAGAGGCGAACAGCGGATCGCCCGGTGTCACCGGCTGCGCCGCACTGCCAGTCGAAGGGGCAGCGGGCGTGACCGGGCGCGGCGCCGGGGTCAGGGGTGAGATGGGCGGGATCTCCTCCAGCGGCGCCGGGGACACCGGGACGGGCACGCTGGGCGAGGGGGGCAGACTGGGAATGGACGTGGCGGCCAGGGCGGAGCCCAGCAGCAGGCCTCCCAGCAGCGCGTGAGGCAGGTGACGGCGGATCATCCCCCCAGTGTCCGGCGCGCCGCTGACGCGCACCTGAGTGGCCCTTGGGGATACCATCACCCCTATGACCCAGCCTGTCCCCAGCCACCCCACCGCGCGGCCCGTCGTGCTCCTGACCGGGGCGTCCAGCGGGATCGGCCGGGCCACCGCCACGGAACTCGCGGGCCTGGGCTACGCGCTGGTGATCGCCGCCCGCCGCGCCGACGACCTGCACGCCCTGGCGCGGCAGCTGGACCCCAGCGGCGCCCGCGTGCTGGCCGTCCCCACGGACGTCACGGACGACGCCTCGCGCCGCGCACTCATCGCGGCGGCCCACGCGCACTACGGGCACATCGACGTCCTGATCAACAACGCGGGCGTGACCATCGAGAAAGGCTGGTGGTGGGACGACACCGACCCCCTGCGCGTCCTGCGCGTGAACCTGGAGGCCCCCATCGAACTCACGCGGCTGGTCCTGCCGGAATTCCAGGCGCGCGGCAGCGGCCACATCCTGAACATCGGCTCGGTCGCCGGGCGGGCCGCGACGAACGGCATGTACTCCGCCAGCAAGTTCGGCATCCGTGGCTTCAGCCTCGCGCTGCGGCGCGAACTGCTCGGGACCGGCGTGCACGTCAGCCTGGTCGCCCCCGGCTTCGTCAGGAGCGAGATGACCGCCAGCGCCCGCCTCCCCATGCCCGGCCCCGAGGTCGTCGCCCGCGCCGTGGCCCGCGTCCTGCTGCAACCCAGGGCCGAGACCATCGTCCCGCGCCTGTACCGGCCCCTGGTGTGGCTGGAAGGTCTGTTCCCCGCGCTGGGCGACGCGGTCGTGCAGAAACTCATCTACCGCCGCTACGACCACAGCAGCGACACGAAACGCTGAGGATCAGCGCCAGTGCTGCGCCGGGCGGCCCTGCGCGTCCTTCCAGGCGTCCCAGCCGTTCACGGGCCGCACGCAGACCATCGCGGCGGCCTCTGACGCGGATTTCATGTCCAGGTCGCGGGTGAGTTCCAGCCGGGCGTCGTCCAGGGGGCGCAGCGTGCCGTCGGCCACCCAGGCGTCCCGCCGCGCCATGAACTTCTGCCAGCCCGGTTCGTCCCGGCGGCGCGCCGCACACTGACTGCCCGCCAGCAGCCGCCACGTCCCGCCCGGCAGGTAGAGGGCCTGCGCCGCGCAGCCCAGCGCGCGGAACGAGAAGCGCACACCCCCGGCTGGCTCTGCGCTGTTCGCAGGTGTCTGTGCGCCCAGCAGCACGTCCCGTTCCTGCTGCGTGACGCGGTTCATCTCGGCGGCCGCCTGCGCCGCCAGCGCGAAGGACGCGATCCCGAACTGCCGCTGCACGTCCGCCACGACCGGGGTCTTCTCCCGCAGGATGCGCGCCTCGTCCAGGCGGCGCTGCTGCTGCGCCTGCACGCGCGCCACCGCCGCCCGCGCTCCATCGGCGCGCCACACGGCCGGGTCGAACAGCAGCGCGAAATCATCCGCGAACGGTTGCGGCTCGCGGCCCAGTTCCAGACGCAGCACCTCGTGTTCCTCGAAGGTCCCGCCCGGCTGGTGCAGGCGGTCCAGCACGGCCCACACCCGCCCGTTCGTGAGGACCGCCCAGGGGGTCTTCTCGCTGGCGGCGTACGTGACGACCTGCTGGTAGTCCCGCGGGCCCAGCGTGACGGCCATGCCCTTGAGTTCCAGCGCGAACGTGCCGCTGCCCGCCCGGATCAGGAAGTCCGCGCGGTGCCCGGTGCCGTTCGTCTCCTCCGGCACGACCTCCGCCGGATTCCAGATGTCGAACCCCGCCGCGTGCAGCAGCCGCAGCACGATCGCCTGACGCACGATCGCCTCGCCGGGCGGGGGAGCGTGGGCCAGCCACGCCTGGATGTGCGTGACGGCCTCCTGAACGGCGTCGGTACGGCTGGGCATGTGCGCCGAGTCTACCAGCGCCCCCGCGCCCGCACGGACGGAAACGGGACCGACGAAACCGCGCCCCCCGGTCCACGACGGGGGGCGCGCTGCCGGGTGCTGTGCTTAGCGGCCGACGCTGTAGCGGACGGTGTCGCTGGTCCAGTTCTGCTGCGGAACGGGCTGCTCGACGGGGTTCACGACGATGCTCAGCGCCTGCGCGAAGCCCGCCTGGGTCCTGGGCTGCACGGTGGCGAAGGTCTCGCCCTGGCGGTAGCTGCTGAGCTGGTCGAGGTCGAGCGGGGTGCGGCTGGCGATCACGAGGACCTTGTTGATGCCGCGCGGGCCGCTGATGTTGAACACGAAGTTGTCGCCCTGGGCGGGGAAGGTGCGGGTCTGCCCGGCGCGGACGTAGGCGCTGCTGCTCAGGCGGTTGGGGAGGATCTGGTCGGTGGTGCCGTCGGGGTTGATGTTGAACAGGTACACGTACGCGTCCTCGTTCACGGTGGTGCTGATGCTGATGCGGTCGCCGACGCGGTACACGGGGGTGCGGTCGCCGCTGGTGTCGCGGTCCACCCAGACCTTCACGCTCAGGTCGGTGGGGACGGGGTTCACGATGATGCTCTGCGCGCTCAGCTTGGGCGCGGCGAGGGCGGGGGTGGCGGCACCGAGGATGGAAGCGGTCAGGGCGAGCAGCAGGGCGGGCTTCTTCATGGGGGGCTCCAGGGGACGGGCCGGATCTCCGCCGCGCGGTGATTCTCGCCGTGCGGGAGTGCGTGGAGACCGGGGGTGTTGTCCTGCCCTGAATGGTAAGGAAGGTCACCTGACGGGCGGTGAAGGCAGGCTGACTCAACATGAGCTGGAACGTGACGCGGCTCATGATCGGCCGATCAGAAATGGGACTACGGGGTCAGGGATGGCAGCAGAGGGGACAGCAGAAGCGGCCCGCCGGATCGCTCCGGGGGCCGCTGGGTCTGGCAGGGATACTAGGATTCGAACCTAGACAAACAGATCCAAAATCTGTTGTGCTGCCATTACACCATATCCCTGTACTGCTGCCGAAACGGTGTGTTTCAGGCGGGTACGAGTATAGGGGTGCCCGGCGCCGCAGGTCAAGATACGGGTGTGGGCGCCGCCTCGATGACGGTCAGGCCCGCGAACTTCAGCAGCAGCCGCTTCTGGCCCACGCCGGGGAAGTACAGCAGCACCTCGCGCCGCTCGCCCTGATGGAAGCCCTGCATGAACACGCCCTCGCCGAACTTCGGGTGCCGCAGCCGCAGCGGCTGGGTGGTGCTCACGGCGCGCTGCAGTTCGCGGCTGGGGATGCCCAGGCGGGCGCTGACCTCCGGCAGGGACAGGCCGTGCAGGTCCAGCAGTTCCCGCGCCTGCGTGGGCCAGCTGGGCGGCAGCGCCGGAACGTCCGGCAGCGGCGCGCTGTCCGGCAGGGTGGGCGGGAGGTCGTCCGCGTCGGGCACGGGCACCTCGGCGGGGCGGACGGTCAGGCCGGGAATGCCCTGCAGGAACGCGCGGGTGGCGAGCTTGTCGGTGGGGCGCCGCTCGCCGCTGGGCAGCGTGGGCGAGAAGCACCGGCTGACCGCGATGCACTCGAAGCACCCCTGCGCCTGCTGACAGCACGCCTTGCTCGTCAGGTCCAGTGCCCGCTGGAGCAGGTCGTCCATGTGCTCGAACGCCCGCCGGGCGACGCCCAGGCCGCCCAGCCAGTCGTCGTACAGGAAGAAGTAAGTGTCGCGCCCCTCGCGGAACGCGCCCGCCAGGTCGTTCTCGTCGCACGCCACGCGTTCGGGCGTGACCTTCTGCAGCAGGTGCTTGAGGGTGTGCGCCACGGCGGTGGGCCGCTCGGTGGCGCGCGGGTCCACGCCGACCTCCAGCGCGCTCGTGCGGAAGGGCGGCAGTTCGGTGGGCTGCTCGTACAGGTGCTCGGAGAGCTTGTGGTCCTGCATGCGGTCCTGGATGCGGCCCCCGCAGCGGGCGCAGCTGCGCTCGGTCTCGCCCGGCTCGCGGTCGCAGCCGACGCACACCCGCTCGAACACCTGCCGGAGCATCTGGTAGCCGGTGTACCGCCTGCGGATGACGACCTCGCCGTGCCGGAAGGCCAGCGGGCCGCGCCGCTCCCACTCGCCCATGCGGGCCGGGGTGACCTCGATGGCGTACAGGCCGCGCGTGAAGAGGTTCGCGGCGTCGTGCTTCTCGACCAGGATCGCGGTGCCCGCCGGGTGTTCCTCCCAGCGCAGCACCTTGTAGCCCTGCCCGTCCAGCGTGAACACCGCGCCCTCGTGCTTCTCGGTCAGGGCGTAGTGCTGGCTGGGACTCTCCAGCGGCGCGTCCAGCGCCCGCGCGCCGTGCCGTTCCCACTCTGTGGCCTCGACCACCGCGAACTTCAGGCTGCCCTCGCCGCGCAGGTTCCAGTAGCGCGGGCTGGGTTGCGCCTCGTGCGGGGCGGGCAGTCCGGCGGCCGTGAACTCGTCGTTCGCGCGGGCCGCGTGCCGGGGCGACAGGTACGGGTTGTGCGCCTCCACGACCGCCTTCTCGATCGGGCCGGTCAGCAACTCCAGGAAGTTCCCCGCGTTGCTGTAGAACGCGTCTGCCGGTTGCGGCACACCCTGCTCGTTCAGCGCCGGGAGGTACAGCACCAGCCCTGGCGCGATCCGCCCCGCCCGGCCCGCCATCTGCCGGAACGCCATGCGGCTTCCCGGGTACCCGTCGATGATCACGACCTCCAGATCCCCGATGTCCACCCCGGCCTCCAGGGCGTTCGTGGCGAACATCACCCCGCTCCGGGCCCGGCGGAACTCGGACAGGCGCCCCTCGCGGTCACTGGTGCCCGCCATGTACAGGTGCGCCCGGCGCGCGTACTGCGGCTGCCCCCGGTACGTGGAGTACAGCCGCGCCGCCCGCGACCGCCCCCGGAAGAACGCCAGGACCTTCAGGTCGTACCGCTCGCTGGCGTCCATCACCGCGTTCCAGAAGCGCCTCGGCTGCCCCCTGTGGTCCGCCAGCACGAACCGCTTGCCGTGCCGCGCCGCACCCGACTCGCTGACCTCCACGGCGTCCACGCCCGTCAGTTCCCGCGCGAACTCCGCCGGGTTCCCGATGGTCGCGGTGCTCAGGATCACCTGCGGGTCCGCGCCCAGCGCCCGCGCCAGCGCCAGCAGGCGGCGCAGCATGCCCGCCACCTCGCTGCCGAACCCGCCCCGGTACGTGTGCGCCTCGTCCAGCACCAGGAACGAGAGGTTCCGCAGGAACTCCCGCACGCCCGGCTGCGTCAGCGACCAGTGCAGCTTGTCCGGCGTGGCCGTCACCATCCGCACGCCGGGCCGGAACACCGCCGAACCCTGCGCGCTGCCCTGGAACGCCGCCACCTCCCACGGGAAGCCCCCGCGCTCCCGGAAAGCCAGCAGCTTGTCCCGCTGATCCTGCCCCAGCGCCACGAGCGGGTACACGAACAGCGCCGTCGCGTGCGGGTCGCGTTCCAGCCGGTCGAACACGCCGGGGAAGAACGCGCCGGTCTTGCCGCTCGCGGTGGGCGTCGTGATGATCACGTGCCGCCCGTCCCGCATCAGCTCGTACGTGCGCGCCTGATGCGCGAACACCTCCGGAAAGCCGAAGCCCCGCGTGACCGCGTCGCTCCAGCCCAGCCCCGACGCCGCCACCGTCCGCGCGTCCTGCGGCCACTCCTCGTGCAGGCGCGTCGCCCCGCTCCCCAGCGTGTCCCGCAGGAACCCCTCCAGACGGGCGAAGGGCGAGCGGGCGGGCAGCATCCCCACAGTCTAGAGCCGCGCGCACACACGCAAGAGGGAAGCGCGTCACGGTCGCCCGCCCGCGCGGGGTAGACTGGACAGCAGTTCATGACGACTCCCGAACCGCCCACCGTGTTTGTCGTGACGTCCCAGGAAGCCCGCGCGCACGCGCTGCGGGCCCACCTGCCGCGCGTGAACGTCGTCCACGCCCCCCACGCCGAATTCCTGATGCGCGAATCGCACGTCACCATCCCCGACGTCGCCCTGCTGTACACCGACACCCCAGGCGTGCCCCTGCATCAGGTGCTCCCCATGCTCCGCCAGCGCGCCGAACTGGGCGGCACGCACTGGCTGGCCGTCGGTTCGCAGGGCCTGGGCGAGATGCTCGGCGCGGGCGCCGACGCCCTGATCAGCGACGTCACGCCCCCCGAAGCGCTCGCCCTGCAGGTCCGCGCGCTGCTGGGCCGCGCGCAGCAGTTCCGCGACACGCTGGGCCGCGTCGCCACCCTGCAACGCCGCATGGACACCTGGGAACACGAGGAACGCGTCCGCGACCAGCTGGTCCACATGCTCGTCCACGACCTGAAAAACCCCATCGCGGCCGTCATGGGCCTCCTGGAGATCGTGCAGGAAGACCCCCGCGTGCCCGAAGACAACCGCGAACTGCTGAAAGTCGCCCGCGACGAAACCCAGCACCTGCTGCACCTCACCGTGAACATGCTCGACGTCCGCAAGATCCAGGCGGGCAAGATGAACCTCAAACGCGAACTGATGTTCACCCCCATGTTCCGCGAGGTCATCGACCTCGCCCGCGGGGACGTCGGCAGCGGCCTGCGCGACCGCCACATCCGCGTCGAGGTCGAACCCGACCTGAGCCCCGCCAGCGTCGACCCGGAAATCCTGCGCCGCGTCCTGGCGAACCTGATCAGCAACGCCCTGAAACACACCAGCACCGGCGGCCTGATCCTCGTGGGCGTCAAGGGCACCCCCGACGCCGTACAGGTCACCGTCCGCGACGACGGCGAGGGCATCCCCGCCGACGACATTCCCAACCTGTTCGCCGCGTTCGAACAGTCCCGCCTGACCCTGCACGGCCGCTTCGACACCGGCATGGGCCTCGCCTTCTGCAAACTGGCCGTCGAGGAACACGGCGGGCAGATCTGGGTCGAATCCGAACGCGGCAAGGGCGCCACCTTCTACTTCACGCTGCCCCTGGCGCAGGACGCCGAGGACGACGACTTCGTCGAACTGGTGTAAACGGGTAGGGGGGACGCGGGAAGGCGACCTCCGGAAAGCTGGTGGAGGGGCCGTTCACAGCGGTTGCCTGCTCTTCGGTCGGTGGTCCACGGAGTGGGTCAGCCGATCGGCCAGATGGTGATGACGCTCTTGAACGAGCCGTCCTGCGGAATCAGGCTGCACCCGACGGCCCACTGATCCACCAGGGTCAGGAAGCCGCCCTGATCGTCCTGCCGCGCTTCGTTCAGGCAGGTGTTCAACTGCGCCCGGCTGAAGGTGACGTCCAGCAGGTCGCGGGTCAGCAGGGAGAACGCGCGGGCCTGCACGTCGGTCAGGGGGTACGCGGCGGCGGTGAGGTGCATGTCGTACACGTACCCGTCCTGCATGCGGCGGATGGTCAGTTGCCCGAAGATCTTCTGGATCTCGTAGCGGTACGTGGTGAGCGTCACGGAGCGGTAGGTGGCGTCCGGGCCGACCGTGACGGGCTGGGCGTGGCAGCCGAAGGTCTGGCAGAAGGGCCGGGTGGTGATGCGGTCCACGCGGTTCAGGAAGTCCGGAACGCGGACGGCGTGCGCGGCGCCCAGGGTCAGGGCGGCGAGGGTCAGCAGGAGGGTGGGTCTGGGCATGTCGTCACTGTGCCACTGTCTGTCTCGTCGGCGGGGCGCACATGCCGCCGGTGGTGCGGGTGTGGGTGCAGACGTGGGCCTGACGGGGGCGGGGTTGGCTGTTTGTGCCTGCGTGTCGTGTGAACCGTGATAAAACAGGGTGTACCAACAGTTCAGAAGTGCAGTTCGTTTCAGGATTTCTCTTTTTTTCCAGATCCTAGTGCCGTTTTTCACGAGCAGGTTGTGGAGGGCGGCGCAGACCCAGAAAGGAGACCGAACATCGAATACGCCAACTTCGTCATCATGCTGCTCGTCGCGCTCGGCATCGGCATCGTCGCCGTCCTCGCCAGCGCCCTCCTCGGCCCCAAGAAGGCCAGCCGCACCAAACTCATGGCCTACGAAAGCGGCAACGACCCCGAACGCGGCGGCGTCGGCACCGGCCAGCGCTTCCCCGTCCACTTCTACCTCGTGGCCATGCTGTTCATCATCTTCGACATCGAAACCGCCTTCTTCTACCCCCTGGCCGTCGCCTACCAGAAACTCATCCCCTTCGCCTTCTTCGAAGCCATCACCTTCGTCCTGCTGCTGCTCGTCGGGTACGTGTACGTGCTGAAAAAGAAGGTGCTGGAATGGGCGTGAGGGCTGTTGATAGGAGAAAGTTGATGGTTGATGGAGAGACGCACGTTGTCTATCAACCATCGACCATCGACCATCTCCCCGCACAGGAGGTGCGCACATGCCACTGAAGGAACTGTTCGAGAAGGACTGGCAGGAGCTGGAGTCCGAGGGGATTCTGTTTTCCAGCCTGGAAAAGCTGGTCGCGTGGGGGCGCAGTAACAGCCTGTGGCCCGCGACGTTCGGGCTGGCGTGCTGCGCGATCGAGATGATGAGCAGCACCGACGGGCGCAACGACCTGGCGCGTTTCGGGAGCGAGGTATTCCGCGCCTCTCCCCGGCAGGCGGACGTGATGATCGTCGCCGGGCGCCTGAGCAAGAAGATGGCGCCGGTCATGCGGCGCGTGTACGACCAGATGCCCGACCCGAAATGGGTGATCAGCATGGGCGCCTGCGCCAGCAGCGGGGGCATGTTCAACAACTACGCGATCGTGCAGAACGTGGACAGCGTGGTCCCGGTGGACATCTTCGTGCCCGGCTGCCCCCCGCGCCCCGAGGCGCTGATCTACGCCGTGATGCAGTTGCAGAAGAAGGTGCGCGGCGAGGCCTTCGACCAGTTGGGCCATCAGCTGCCCATGGTGGACGCATGGACCCGCTGAAACCCGCAGACGCCAGACCCATGGGCCGCGAGGGCGTCGCGCAGTCCAGCACCAGCGCCGCACCGGCCGTCACGCCCGCCGCCGCACCTGCTGCCCCGGCTGCGCCCAGCCGCAACGTGACGAGCCGCGACGTGACGGGCCTGATCGCCGAGCTGGGCCTGACCGAGGACCACGCCGCCGAACCCACCGCTCTCGTCACGCCCGGCGACCTGCTGCGCGCCGCGCAGACCCTCAAGGACCACGGGTTCATGCTGATGGACACCGTCGGCCTGGACTACAGCACGTACACCGAACCCCGCCCCAAGCGGTTCGCGGTGCTGCACAACATCTACCACCCGCGCGACCACCGCCGCCTTTTCCTGCGCGTCTGGCTCGACGACGGCGAGGTCCTGCCCAGCCTGTACCCCATCTGGCGCGCCGCGAACTACCTGGAACGCGAGGTGTACGACCTGATGGGCGTGTCCTTCACCGGGCACCCCGACCTGCGCAAGGTCCTCACGCCCGACGACCTCGAAGGGCACCCGCTGCGCAAGGACTTCCCGCTGGGCGAGACACCCACCCTGTTCCGCGACGGCCGCTTCCTGGACCCCGCCGCCTTCCGCGCCGGACTGACCGGACAGAGCAGCGGCCTCACCGGGTACCGCGGCGAACTGCGCCGGGGCCACGGCGAGGACCGCACCCCACCCGTCATGCCGGAAGGAGGGCCGAAGTGACCACCACCGACAAGACCAGCACCAACCAGCCCAGCCGTCCGGCCCCCACGCACGGCGCGCAGGCGCCCGGCGGGACGCTGGCCCCCGAGCAGATGCAGCCCGACCATCAGGAATCCACGAGCGCCGAGCGCCTGCACGGCCAGACCGAAGGGCAGATGCACACGCAGATCATGAGCCTGAACGTCGGCCCGCAGCACCCCAGTACGCACGGCGTGCTGCGGCTCGTGGTGGACATGGACGGCGAGTACGTCGTGAAAGTCACGCCGCACATGGGGTACCTGCACACCGGCTTCGAGAAGACCTTCGAGAACCGCACCTACCAGCAGGGCGTCACGTACGCGCCCCGCACCGACTACCTGCACTCCTTCGGACATGAACTCGCGTACGTCCTCAGCGTCGAGAAACTCCTCGGGGCGGACGTGCCCGAGCGGGCCACCACCGTGCGCATCATCCTGCACGAACTCGGGCGCATCCACAGCCACCTCGTGTTCGTCGGGACCGGCCTGCTCGACCTGGGCGCCCTGACGCCGTTCTTCTACGCCTTCCGCGAGAAAGAAGCCCTACAGGACCTGTTCGAGGCTGTGTGCGGCTACCGCATGAACCAGGGGTACTTCCGCGTGGGCGGCCTGTACCGCGACATCCCCGACGGCTGGCCCGCCCGCGTCGAGAAGTTCCTCGACCAGATGGAACGCGGCGTCACCGAGTACAGCACCCTGTTCGCGCAGAACCCCATCTTCCTCGACCGCGCCAAGGGGGTCGGCGTCATCCCGCCCGAGGTCGCCCTCGACCTGGGCCTCACCGGACCCAACCTGCGCGCCAGCGGCGTGCCCCTCGACCACCGCAAGGACAACCCCTACTGCGGCTACGACACCTACGACTTCAACGTCATCACCAGCACCGACGGCGACAGTCTGGCGCGCTTCAACATGCGCCTCCTCGAATTCGGCGAGAGCATCAAGATCGTCCGGCAGGCCCTCAGGCGCCTCAAACCCGGCCCGGTCAAGGACCCCAACCGCAAGATCAGCCTCCCGCCCCGCCACGAACTCGAAACGAGCATGGAAGCAGTCATTCACCACTTCAAACTCGTCACGGAAGGCTTTCACCCCCCCACCGGCGAGGTGTACGTCCCGGTCGAGAGTGCGCGCGGCGAGGTCGGGTACTACATCGTCAGCGACGGCGGCAGCATGCCGTACCGCGTGAAGATCCGCGCGCCCAGCTTCGTGAACCTCCAGGCGCTGGAGTACGCCTGCGTCGGCGCGCAGTTCGCGGACCTCATCACCATTCTCGCCACCATCGACCCCGTGCTGGGCGACGTGGACCGGTGACAGAAATGGCTATCAGATGGCAATACGCACGCTATGTGACCAGAGTGGGAAGTGAATATCTGCCCGATGATTTTAGTCTCTATCTGCCTGAGAAGACTATTAGCTCGGAGAGTATGGTGGATTTGATTATTGAAATAGCCGGATATCCACCAAGAGATGATGAGGCGGGACTGGATCTATTTCTCAATGCTCTAGGAGGCATTGGTTGGGAATTGATCCATCTAAGCGAAAGTTCGTCAGAAGCTCTTGGATATTCTTCCGCCAGCTTTTACTTTAAGAGGCAAATTGCATGAGTTACTTCGCTGAGAAACAACCACTGGTGGCGGATATCTTCAGCCGTTACCCGGATTCACCGCAGGGGCGGCGCAGCGCGTTGATGCCGCTGCTGCGCGAGGTGCAGGACGCGGAAGGCTTCGTGTCCGAATCTCGCATGGCGGAGATCGCGGCGCTGTGCGGCACGACGGCGACCGAGGTGCGGTCCGTGATGAGCTTCTACTCCACGTACCACACGCTCCCCACGGGCAAATACCACCTGCAGGTGTGCAGCACGCTGATGTGCGCGCTGGCCGGGTCGGACGAGCTGTGGGATCACCTCGTGGAGACGCTGGACGTGCAACCGGGCGAGGTCAGCGCGGACGGGCGGTTCAGCGTGCAGAAGGTCGAGTGCCTGGGCTCGTGCGGCACCGCGCCGATGATGCAGATCAACGACGACGGGTACTACGAGAACGTGGGCCCCGGCAAGTGCGCGCGGATTCTGGAGTCGCTGCGAAACGACCTGCAACCGCTGCCGGACAACCCGGTGCCGGTGACGGTTGGTGCGGACGGGCGGCAGGTGCTGGCGACCGGGCAGGCGGTCGGGTCGAGCGTGACGGGCCTGCACCGCCTGCCGGAACAGGCCGGGGGTGAGGCGTGACCGCCACGGCCCCCACCCCCCCGAAGCCGATCACGAGCGCGAAGGACCCGCGCTTCGCGCCGACGCTGTACGCGCACGTCGGTCAGGCAGAGAGCTGGACGCTTCCTTACTACCGCCGCAACGGCGGGTACGAGCCGGTGAAACGCGCCTTCGCGATGGGTCCGGACGCCGTGATCGACGAGGTGAAGAAGTCCGGCCTGCGCGGGCGCGGCGGGGCGGGCTTCGCCACCGGCCTGAAGTGGTCGTTCATGCCCCTGAAGGACGGCAAACCGCACTACATCATCTGCAACGCGGACGAGTCCGAACCCGGCAGCTTCAAGGACCGCTACCTGCTGAGCGAGGACCCGCACCAGCTGATCGAGGGCATGATCATCGCCGCGTACGCCATGCGCGCCAGTGTGGGCTACATCTACATCCGCGGCGAGTACGTGCATGCCGCCGAACGCATGTGGGCCGCGATTCACGAGGCGCGTGCAGCCGGACTGCTGGGGCAGAACATCCTGGGCAGCGGCTTCGACTTCCAGCTGTTCGTGCACCGCGGGGCCGGGGCGTACATCTGCGGCGAGGAAACCGCACTCATGAACTCGCTGGAGGGGCTGCGCGCCAACCCGCGCCTCAAGCCCCCGTTCCCGGCCGCAGCGGGCCTGTACGGCCTGCCGACCACCATCAACAACGTCGAGACCTTCTGCGCCGCCACGCAGATCCTGCGCTACGGCGCGGACTGGCACGCGGGCATGGGCACCGAGAAGAGCAAGGGCATGAAACTCTTCCAGATCTCCGGCCCGGTCGCGCGGCCCGGCGTGTACGAACTGCCGCTGGGCACCACCTTCCGCGAACTCATCTACGACTGGGCCGGCGGCCCCCTCGAGGAGATGAAGGCCATCATTCCCGGCGGGAGCAGCTGCCCCATGCTGCCCTGGACCGACGCGATCCTCGACACGCCCATGGACTACGAGTCCGTCGCCGCTGCGGGCAGCATGCTCGGCACCGCCGGGGTCACGCTGATCCCGAAGGCGGACTGCATCGTGAACGCCACCTGGAACCTCGTTCGCTTCTACGGCCACGAGAGCTGCGGCAAGTGCACCCCCTGCCGCGAAGGCATTTCCAGCTGGATGACCCGCATGTACCAGAAACTCGTCACCGGACGCGGGCAGCCCGGCGACGTGCAACTCATCCTCGACATGAGTGACAACATCGGCGGCCGCTCCTTCTGCGCGCTGGCCGACGCCTGCCTCGGTCCCGTCCTGAGCAGCATCAAACTGTTCCGCGAGGAATACGACGCCCTGGCGACGACGCAGCAGCCCCTGTACCCCGCGCGCAAACGCTGGAAGGACAGCTGATGAGGATAGTCGATAGAGGATGGTTGATGGAGAGGGCGCGGCGTAATGGGTGTTCCATCATCCATCAACCATCACCCATCAACACCCGCCGTGAGGTGCGGAAATGAAAGTTCATGTGGATGGAATCGAAGTCGAACTCCCGGCAGGCACCAGCGCGATTGACGCGGTGTTCTCGGCGGGGGGGGACGTGCCGTACTTCTGCGCGCACAAGTACCTCTCGCCGGTGGGCGCGTGCCGCATGTGCCTCGTGGAGTCGGGCTCGCCCCGGAAGAATCCGGACGGATCGTTCGTGATGGAAGGGGAGGGGGACGCGGCCACGCCGAAGATCTTCTGGTTCCCCAAACCGATGGCGTCCTGCACGATGCAGGCGACCGAGGGGATGCACATCCGCACCGCGAAGACGAGTGAGGTCGTGGCGAAGGCGCAGGCGGGCATGATGGAGTTCACGCTCCTGAACCACCCGCTGGACTGCCCCACCTGCGACAAGGGCGGCGCGTGCGAGCTGCAGGACCGCGCGTTCGAGTACGGGTACGGCGCGAGCCGCTTCGGCTTCGACCGCCGCCACGCGGAGAAGCACTACCCGCTGTCTGATTTCGTGATTCTGGATCAGGAGCGCTGCATTCACTGCAAGCGCTGCGTGCGGTACTTCGAGGAGGTGCCGGGCCAGGAGGTGCTGGACTTCATCGAGCGGGGCGGGCACACCTTCATCGACACGCAGGAGGGCGGGCTGCCCACGGGCTTCAGCGGGAACATCACGGACATCTGCCCGGTGGGGGCGTTGCTGGACAACGTGGCGCGCTTCCGGGGCCGCAACTGGGAGTACGACCACACGCCCACCACCTGCACGCTGTGCCCGGTGGGGTGCAGCATCACGGTGGACGCCCGTAACGGCCGCCTGGAACGCATCGTGGCGGGCGAGAACCGTGACGTGAACGAGGCGTGGATCTGCGACGCGGGCCGCTTCGGGCACCCGTTCGCCAGCGAGGAACGCCTGACCACCCCCCTGATCCGCGACGAGGACGGCGCGCTGGTCCCCGCCACCTGGGACGAGGCGATCACCGCGATCAACCGTGGGCTGCTGGGCCTGCCGCTGGCGGACCTGGGCCTGTTCGTCGGCGCGGACGCCACGCTGGAGGAGGGCGCGGCGCTGGCGGCGCTGGCGGACGCACTGAACGCCCGGCACGTGGATCACTTCCCGCGTCACTCGGTGTTCATCGCGCCGACCGCCACGCTGACGGACGTGGCGACCGCCGACGCGGTCGTCGTGCTGGGCGCGGACCTGGGCGAGGAGGCGCCGGTGCTGGAACTGCGCATCCTGGAGATGCTGCGCGGCGGCCTGCTCCCCGCCGAGTTCGCGCACGGCACCGCCATTGCCGACCTGCGCCTCGTGGAGCGCCCCGCCCGGAAGCCCGAGCGGCTGGCCGTGATCGGCGGCGAGTCGCGCCTGTGGGGGCACGCCGGGCACCGCGTCAGCGCGAACGGCGAGAACGCCCTGACCCGCCTCGCCCACCCGGACACCGAGGACCTGAAGGCCGTACGCGCCCTGCTGGACAGTGCCGAACGGCCCGTGCTGATCCTGGGCGCGGACGCCCTGCGCGGCGCGAGCGGCTCGGCGGCGGCGCTGCTGGCCGACCTCGCGTCACGCACCGGGGCGAAGGTCATCGCGATTCCCGCCGGGCCGAACAGCACCGGTCTGGCCGCGCTGAACCTCGTGCCCCGCACCGGCGGGATGGGCCTTGAACGCCTGGGCGAGGTGCCCGCCGCGTTCATCAGCCGTCTGGACCCCGGCACGCGCGCGGGTGGCTTCACGGTCGTGCATGACACGCACCTGACCGCCACAGCCCAGCAGGCCGACGTGGTGCTGCCCGCCGTCACGAACTACGAGAAGCGCGGCACCGTCCAGAACCTGGAAGGGCGCCTGCTGCCCCTGAACCCCGCCGCGATCCAGAGCGGCGAGGCGGCCGACCTGATCCGCACCCTGACCGCCCTGGCCGAGGCGCTGGGCGTGAAGGCCCCCGCGCGCGGGCAGCGCGGCGCGCAGACCCTGCTGACCGAACGGGTCGGCGTGAACACTGCCGGGATCCAGGCGGGCGGCGCGCTGCACACCTTCGCCCGCACGTTCGTGGCCCCCGCCGCGCCCCACACGCCGAAACTCTGGACCGAGCGCATGCGCTCCCGTGACCGCGACTGGGTGGAGCGCATCCACGACCTCGTGGAGGGCGGCTGGACGCTGCCGGTCGCGCCAGCGGCACCTCAACCCGGAGGGGACGACTGATGCCCGACTGGCTCGCCACACTCCTGATCTCGCTGCTCAAGGCCGTGCTGGTCGTCCTGGGCCTGCTGACCACCTTCGCGTACATGACCCTGATCGAGCGGCGCCTGCTGGGCCGCATGCAGCTGCGCCCCGGCCCGAACCGCGTGGGCCCCATGGGCCTGCTGCAACCCGCCGCGGACGCCATCAAGAGCATCTTCAAGGAGGACGTCACCGTCACCCTGGCCGACAAGCTGGTGTACACCCTGGCGCCCATCATCGCGATCGGCATGGCCCTGACCGCCTTCGGGGGCCTGCCCGCCGGACCCGCCGGGAGCCTCTTCGGCGAGAACCCCTGGGTGTACAACCTCGACACCGGCATCCTCGCGCTGCTGGCGCTGACCAGCATGGGCGTGTACGGCATCTTCCTGGGCGGCTGGGCGTCCGGCAGCAAGTACCCGATCCTCGGCGGACTGCGGTCAAGCGCGCAGATGATCAGCTACGAACTCGGCATGGGCCTGAGCCTGCTGGGCCTGCTGATGATCGTCGGCACCACCTCCTTCCACGGCATCGTCGGCTGGCAGGCGCAGAACGGCTGGATGATCCTCTTCCAGTCGCTGGGCTTCGTGCTGTTCCTCATCTCGTCCTTCGCGGAGACGAACCGCACGCCCTTCGACCTGCCGGAAGCCGAGCAGGAGATCGTCGCCGGGTACCTCACCGAGTACAGCGCGATCAAGTGGGCGCTGTTCCAGATGGCCGAGTACGTGAACATGATCACCGCGTCCGCCGTCATGGCAACTTTGTTCTTCGGCGGCTGGAAAGGCCCACAGTTCCTCAACGCCCTGATTCCCGGCGTCAGCGACTGGCCGCTGGTCTGGCTGATCGTGAAGATCGCGTTCTTCCTGTTCCTGTTCATCTGGGTCCGCGCCACCCTTCCCCGCCTGCGCTACGACCAGCTGATGCGCTTCGGCTGGAAACTCGTGCTGCCCCTGGCGCTGGCCAACACCGTCATGACCGCCGCGTTCCTCGCGTTCCGCGGCTCCGGCGGCCTGTGGTTCCTGGGCGTCCTCAGCCTCGCGGGTGTGCTCGCACTGCTCGTCATGAGCGACCGCGTGCGCGTCCTGTGGAACCAGCCCAGCATCCGCCCCGAAGGCGACATCGTCCGCGCCGGAGGCGACTGATGCCCTCCACCTACCCCACCAAAGGAGCCAACCATGGGCGTTCTTGAGATTGCCAAGGGCATGGGCGTCACGCTGGGGAAACTGTTCCAGAAACCCGTGACCGTCAGTTACCCCGAACAGCGCGCGACGCTGCAACCCCGTTTCCGTGGGCGGCACGTCCTGACCCGCCACCCCGGCACGAATCTGGAGAAGTGCATCGGCTGCAGCCTGTGCGCCGCCGCCTGCCCCGCCTACGCCATCTACGTGGAAGCCGCCGAGAACGACCCCGCCGCGCCCGTGTCGCCCGGCGAGCGGTACGCGAAGGTGTACGAGATCAACATGCTGCGCTGCATCTTCTGCGGCATGTGCGAGGAAGCCTGCCCCACCGGCGCGGTCGTCATGGGCAACGAGTTCGAGATGGCCGACTACCGCTACCGCGACTTCGTGTACGCCAAGGAAGACATGCTCGTCGGCGTGACCGGCAGCATTCCGCAGCGCCGCGAGGCCGAACGCAAGGGCAAACCCGTCCGCCTGGGCTTCCAGCTCGAAGGGCAGCCCCGCGCGGAACTGGAAGGAGTGAAGTACCCGTGAGAGTCGATGGTCGATGGTTGAAAGTTGATGGTTGTCCTGCGCCCCGCGCCCCGCGCCCGGTGTCCCTCCCACTGCCCACTTCCTACTTCCCACAACCCGTGGCCGGAGGCCGCCCATGATGCTGGCGTTCATCCTGCTGGGCGCGCTGGCGATCGTGGGTGGGGTGATCACGATTGCTGCGAGGAACGCGGTGCATGCGGCGCTGGGGCTGGTGGGGACGCTGCTGTGCGTGGCGGGTCTGTTCGCTACGTTGAACGCGTCGTTCCTGGCGGCGACGCAGGTGATCGTGTACGCGGGCGCGGTGATGGTGCTGTTCCTGTTCGTGATCATGCTGCTGAACGCGAACCAGCCGGTCACGTCGCGTGACCCGGTGCCGTACGTGCGGGAACTCGCCGGGATCGGCGGGACCCTGCTGGCCGGGGCGTTCGTGGTGCTGGCCTTCACGTACAAGGACCCGCGCCCGCTGGCCGAGAGTGCCGAGGCGCTGCGGGGCGGGTCCGCGCTGGTGATGGGGGAGACCCTCCTGACGCGGTTCCTGCTGCCGTTCGAGGCGGTGAGCATCCTGCTGCTCGTGGCGATCGTGGGCGCGGTGGCGCTCGTGCAGCGCCCGGCGGCGCAGCCGGACGGCGTGCCGGACGAGCTGGAGGAACCGGTGGTTGCCGCGCGTGAGGAGCGGGTCGCCGCGCCGCGTGGGGCCGCCCCGGCCCTCATGAGTGAAGGGGAGGTGCGTGCCTGATGGTGCCCACCACCTTCTACCTGGGCCTGTCCGGGATTCTGTTCGCGCTGGGCATGGTGGGCGTGCTGACGCGCCGCACGGCGATCATGGTGTTCCTGTCGGTGGAACTGATGCTGAACGCCGCGAACCTCGCGCTGGTGGCGTTCGCGCGGTCGTGGGGCGACCCGACCGGGCAGACGGCCGTGTTCATCGTGATGACGCTGGCCGCCGCCGAGGTGGCGATCGGGCTGGCGATCATCGTCGCGATCTTCCGTAAACGCGAGACCACGAACGTGGACGATCTCGCGGCATTGAAAGGCTGAGTGGCAACCTGTGGATAGTCTTCCTGCTCTGTACCTGCTGCCGCTGCTGCCCCTGCTGGGCTTCACGATCCTGATGATCCTGCCTCGCCTGAGGCCCCGCTGGTTTGCCGGTAAGACCGGTGGCTGGCTGGCGACCGGGATGGTCGGCGCGGCGTTCGTCATCGCCGTCATCCGTTACCTGAACCAGGGCGCGCCCGCCCATGAGGTGCTGTGGCCGTGGCTGCCGAACATGGCGCTGAACGCGAACCTGTCGGTGGGCTTCTGGCTCGATCAGCTCTCGGCCCTGATGGCGCTGATCATCACGGGCGTGGGCTTCCTGATTCACCTGTACTCGATCTCGTACATGGGGCACGACCCGAAGTTCACGCGGTTCTTCGCGTTCCTGAACTTCTTCGTGGCGATGATGCTGATCCTGGTGCTGGCCGACTCGTACCCGCTGATGTTTGTCGGCTGGGAGGGGGTGGGCATGGCGTCGTACCTGCTGATCGGCTTCTGGTTCAGTGGCCGGAACAGCGAGGCGAGTGACGCGCAGGTGCGTGCCGCCAGCGACGCCGAGGCGGTCAGCAACTCCAACGCGGCGCGCAAGGCGTTCATCATGAACCGCATCGGGGACCTGGGCTTCATGCTGGGCATGTTCCTGCTGTTCAAGCTGTACGGCACCCTGAGCATCCCCGAACTCGCCGAGCGGGTCGAGGGCGCGCAGGTCGCGCAGGCGGGCATCGAACTCGCGTGCCTGTTCCTGCTCGTCGGCGCGGTCGGCAAGAGCGGTCAGCTGCCCCTGACGACCTGGCTGCCGGACGCCATGGCGGGCCCCACGCCCGTCTCCGCGCTGATCCACGCGGCGACCATGGTCACAGCCGGGGTGTACCTCGTGGCGCGCAGCCACTTCCTGTACGACCTCGCGCCGAACGCCAGCCTGTGGGTCGCGTGGGTGGGCGGCCTGACCGCGCTGTACGGCGCGCTGTCCGCGCTGAACCAGTCGGACATCAAGAAGATCCTGGCGTACTCCACCGTGTCGCAGCTGGGCTACATGTTCCTCGCGGTGGGCCTGCACTCGTACTCGGCGGGCGTGTTCCACCTGCTCACGCACGCGTTCTTCAAGGCGCTGCTGTTCCTCGCGGCGGGCGCCGTGATCCACGCGCTGCACGAGGAGCAGGACGTGCGCAAGATGGGCGGCCTGCACAAATTCATGCCGTTCACGCACCTCGTGTCCGTGGCGGGTGTGCTGGCGATCGCCGGGATTCCCATCTGGAGCGGCTTCTTCAGCAAGGACGCGATCCTGGCCGCCGCGTACGAGCAGAGCCTCCCGCTGTACCTGATCGGACTGGGCGTGGCGCTGCTGACCGCGTTCTACATGGGCCGCTGGTACTTCCTGGTGTGGCGCGGCGCGTACCGCGGGCACGGCCACCCGCACGAGGCGGACACCCTCACGAAGATCCCGCTGGGCGTGCTGGCCGCGCTGGCGACCCTGGCGGGCTTCCTGAACATCCCCACGTTCCTGGGCGGCAAGCACGCTTTCGACAACTACATCGGCCGGGCGATCCCGCTGCACGCGCACGAGATTCCCGCCAGCACCGAGTGGATGCTGACCGTCTTCGCCGTCCTCGCGGGCGTGCTGGGGCTGGGCTGGGCATTCCTGGCGCACCGCCGCGGCGCCCTGGCGACCGGGCCGCTGGGTGAACTCAGCCGCAACAGCCTGTACCTCGACGCGCTGTACGACAACGTCGTCTCGGCCCCCAGCCGCGCCATCGCGGGCGCGCTGGACACCGTGGACCGCGGCACCGACGACGCCCTGAATGGCGTCGCCCGCAACGCCAGCGGCCCCGGCGGGCTGTTCACGCTGTGGCAGAGCGGCTTCGTCCGCGCCTACGCCGTCAGCATGCTGCTCGGCACCGCCGCCATCATCGGCTACTGGGCCCTCAAGACCATCGGGAGCGGCGCATGAACTCCTTCACCGACTGGCTCCCCACCCTCATGATCTTCCTGCCCCTCGCGGGCAGCCTGCTGCTGCTCGTCACGCCGAAAACCTTCCGGGACGAGGTGGCGGGCTTCATCGCCGCCCTGACCCTCGGCGCGGGCCTCGCCATCTGGCGCGGCGGCGGCTCGGAGCTGTTCCGCTGGGACTGGATTCCCCCGCTGGGCATCACGTACTCCGTGCAGCTGGGCGGCGTGAGCCTCGCCCTGGCCCTGGTCACGGCGCTGATGTCGTTCATCGCGATCCTGTACGCCGCGCGCCGCATCCCCAACCCCGGCCCGATGCTCTCGCTGATCCTGGCCATGGAGACGGGCCTGATCGGCATCTTCGCCGCGCAGGACCTGATGCTGTTCTACGTGTTCTTCGAGGACGCCCTGATCCCGGCCCTCCTGATGCTCGCCATGTACGGCAAGTCGGGGCGCATGGCGGCCCTGGTGAAATTCGCCGCGTACACGCTGTTCGGCAGCCTGCTGATGCTCGTCAGCATCATCGGCGTGCGCTACCTGGGCGGCAGCCCCAGCTTCGCCATGACCGACCTGAAACAGAACCTCGTGACCGGCAGCGCGCAGACGTGGCTGTACCTGGGCTTCCTGGCCGCCATGGCCGTCAAGCTGCCGCTGTGGCCGCTGCACGCGTGGCTGCCGGACTTCCACGAGCAGAACCACGACAGCGGCGTGCCCGACGTCATGGGCACCCTGTACAAGGTCGGCGGGTACGGCATCTTCACCTTCGCCATCCCGCTGTTCCCCGACGCCAGCCTGGAACTGCGTCCCATCCTGATGGGCCTCGCGGCCTTCACCGCGCTGTACGCCGCGTGGATCGCGTTCCGGCAGACCGACTGGAAACGCCTGCTGGCCTACGCGGGCCTCAGCCACATGGGCTTCGTCGCGCTGGGCGTATTCTCCCTGAACGAGACGGCCGTGATCGGCGCGATGTACCTCCTGGCCTTCCAGAACCTCTACACCGGCGCGCTGTTCCTGTCGGTGGGCATGCTGCAGGAACGCATCGGTAGCCTGGAGACCCGTGTGGGCGGCGTCATGACCCAGGCGGGCGCGCTGGGCGGCCTGACCATGGCCCTGTGGTTCGCCAGCATCGCCGTCCCAGGACTGGCGGGCTTCATCGGCGAGTTCAGCATCCTGCTCGGCGCGTACCAGGTCGAGCCGTGGCTGACGTTCATCGCGGGCATCACGACCATCGCCGCCGCCGCGTACGCCCTGACCGCCTTCCAGCACACCTTCTGGCAGGCGCGGCCCGCCGGGTCCGTCACCGTGCGTGACCTCGTGCACACCGAGTGGCTGATCCTGGGCATCCCGCTGGCGATCCTGGTGCTGTTCGGCGTGTACTCCACCCCCGCCCTGAACCTGATGCAGCCCGCCGTGCGCGCCGTCCTGAGCGCCCTGGGAGGCAACTGACATGCTCCAGCCGCCCGATGTGAAACTCCTGCCCCTGCTGCCCGTCCTGCTCATTCTGGCCGGGGCGATCAGCAGCACCCTGCTGGGCTTCTGGGTCCAGCGCCGCACCCTGACGTTCATCAACATCGGCGCCGTGGTCGCCTCGGCGGTCAGTCTCGGCGTGCTGTGGAACCGCGACCTGTCCGCCTTCGGCGGCAGCCTGCGCGCCGACCACGCCGCGCTGCTGCTGGGCTTCGTGATCCTCGCCGGGACCCTCATGACGCTGCTCGTCACGCTGGACACCGCGTGGCGCGCCCGCGTGTCCTTCCCCGAATTCGACGCGATGCTCATGTACGCCGTCACCGGCTGCCTGCTGATCGCCTTCAGTGGCGACCTGATCGTCATGCTGATCGGCCTGGAAATCATGAGCCTCAGCTCCTACGTGCTGGCCACCCTGCAGGGTTCGCGCCGCGCCGAGGAAAGCGGCCTGAAGTACTTCCTGCTCGGCGCCGCCGGAAGTGCCGTGCTGATCTACGGCCTGGCGTTCGTGTACGGCGCGACCGGCAGCCTGAACTACGCCGTCATTGCCGAGAAGACGAGCACCCTGAACCCCGACAACGTGGGCATCCTGGTCGGCGGGGCGCTGCTGATGCTGTGCGGCTTCGGCTTCAAGGTCGCCCTGGCCCCCTTCCACCAGTGGACGCCTGACGTGTACGGCGGCGCGCCCACCAGCGTCAGCCTGTTCCTGAGCACCGTCGTGAAGGTCGCCGCGTTCGCCGGGATGCTGCGCGTCTTTTCCGGCGCGCTGGAGAACGTCCCCGGCTGGCACTCGGTCCTGGCGGTCCTGATCGCCGCGACGCTGATCATCGGGAACCTCGCCGCGCTGCGCCAACTGAACTTCAAACGCATGCTGGCCTACTCGGCGGTCGCGCACACGGGCTTCCTGGGCATGGCGCTGCTCGGCACGCCCGCCGCGGGCGGCGCGGCCCTCGGGTACTACCTGCTCGTGTACACCCTGATGACCGCCGCCGCGCTCGCCATCGTCGCCGCCCTGCAGCGCAGCGAGGAGGGCTTCAGCATCACCGACATGCGCGGCCTGTACTACCGCCATCCCGGCTACGCCGTCGCGCTGGCCGTGTGCCTCGCCTCGCTGGCGGGCCTGCCGCCCTTCGCGGGCTTCTTCGGGAAGTACCTGGTGTTCCAGGCGGCCTTCCAGAACGGCTACGCGTGGATCAGCATCCTCGCCGCGCTCACTAGCGTCGCCGCCCTCGTGTACTACCTGCGGCCCGCCATGCTGATGTTCATGCCCGACCGCACCCCCGCCCGCGAACACGGCCTCGGCCAGCGGCCCCCCACCACCCTGGCCGTCGCGCTGGGTGTGGCGGGCGTCACGGTGCTGGGTCTGCTGCCGAACCTCTGGTACGCGTTCGTGGCGCACCCCGACATCTGGGCGATGCTCGCCGGACGCTGAACGGAAACGCCAGACGAGGAGGCCCGACCTGATCCCGGTCGGGCCTCCTTCTGCCGCCCCCGTCAGGCAGGAGCGCGCAGGTCGTCCAGCAGTCCGGCGGTCGTGACGACCTTGGCGAACTCGCCGTGCAGGCTGGCGAGGTGCGCGGCGTGCAGCTGCGCCGCCGGGTGGAGGGTACCGTCCGGGCCGACCCGGTCGAAGGTGGCGGTGGCGTCCCCGACCAGCCGCACGCGGTAGCCGAGGTTCCCGGCCATGCGGGTGGAGGTGGACACGCAGTGGTCGGTGGTCAGGCCCGCGATCACGAGGTCCTGCGCCCGCAGCGCCTGCAGTCGTGCGTGCAGGTCGGTGCCGATGAACGCGCTGTTCACGTGCTTCTGCACGGTCGCCTCGCCGGGTCGGGGGGCGGTGGCGGGCAGGAACTCCACGCCGGGCTGCCCGGGCCGCAGGGGCGAGTCAGGTTCACGCGAGACGTGCTGTACGTGAATCACGGGCCAGCCGTGTTCGCGCCACGCGCCGAGCAGCCGCGCGGCGTTCGCCTCCGCGTGCGGATTGTTGCGCGGGCCCCAGCGGGGATCGGTGAATCCCTGTTGCAGGTCGATGAGCAGCAGCGTGGGCGGGGTGGACATGGGACTTCCTCCGGTGGACTTCAAGACCTGTTGCGCAGTAGAGGTCGGAGCAGGTAGGTTCAAGGGTGTTGCGGCTTGAGAAGCTGAAATCCAGGGGGCGGTCCTTTGAACGGCTGGTGGGGTTGAGTCCTGCCGAGTTTGACCAGCTGCTGATTGAACTGGAGCCCTTGTGGGAACGGAGTCATCACCGCTCCCTTTCCCGCGCCGGACGGGTCCGGCGCATCGGAGCGGGCAACACCTTCAAGCTCGACCTCAGCCAGCGACTGCTGGTCACGCTGCTCTATCTGCGACAGTACTTCACCATGCATGTTCTGGGCATCCTGTTCGATCTGGACGCGGCGAACATCTGCCGGAACATCCATGCCCTGCTGCCGGTCCTGGAGCAGGCGTTGCCTGCTCCCCTCCGTCCCCGGACGCTCCAGGCCGAGCCGGATGAGGCTCCTGGAGGGGCGAGCAGGAACCCGAGGAAAATACGCTCTCTGGAGGAGTTTCTGGAGATCTTCCCCGAACTGACCGACGTGATCGTGGATGGGACTGAGCAACCTCGCGGGCAGCCGAAAGTGAAGAAGGGGGAGAACCCCGGCAAGAAGGCGGTCGGGCGGCCCAAGGACAAGAAGCGCTTTTACAGCGTCAAGAAAAGGACCCATACCCTGAAAACCCAGGTGGCGGTGACGCCCGAAGGACAGATCGTGCACCTCAGTGCGACCGCCAGCGGTCGCACCCACGACATGAAGGTGCTGCGACGTTCCCGACTGATGAACCGACTGCCCAGGCACGTCCGGGTGTGGGGAGACCGGGGCTATACCGGAATGGAGAAGGTCTATCCGGACTGGGAAACCATCGTGCCCGCCAAACGACCGAAGAACGGCGAGTTGAGCAAGGAGCAACGTGAGCTGAATCGGCTGATCTCCAAGGTGCGGATCAGCGCTGAGAATGCCATCGGCCGCATCAAGAAATTTCGCGTCTGCAAGGAGTTTTTCAGGAATCGGACCTCACAGCACGGCGTGATGTGGGGGTGTGTCGCCGGACTCGTCAATCTCCGTTGGCAACGCCGCCACCACCTCTGCACGCCCTGAGCGTAGGGACAGATCAGTGGGGAGCCGCGAATCGGCTCCCCACTGATCCTTCAACTACTGCGCAACAGGTCTTCAGCAGCAGGCGGGCGCGGAGGGCCGGTCGAGCTGATCGGCCAGTCGGCGCAGGCGGGCGGCCAGCGCAGCGCGCAGGGTGGGACGCTGCGGCTGGGTGGCGCGCAGCTGCCGTTCCAGGGCCAGCTGGTCGCGGACCTGTTCGTACTGGGCGGTGCGGGCGTCGACGACTTCCTTCAGGTGCAGGTCGTGCATACGGTCCTCCGGAGGATGAGAGGGACTTCGATGGAATGGCTGATGAAGCCGTTCCATCCGAGCGGATGCGAGTGGGAGAAAAGAGGGTTCCGGGCGTGGAGTGGACGGATCGGTGGTGTTCCGATCTGTTCGGGACGCGGTCGGGGTGTGGCGGGGCGGCTGCGCGCCGTGGGCGGGCAGGTCAGCGGGGTCGCGGGGGCCAGGGGGAACGCGCGGGGCGTTCAGGGCAGGTCGGGTTCGGTGCAGGGGGTCGCGAGCGGTTCGAAGAAGGTGGTCAGGTCGCGGAAGCCGTCGGGGTTGAGGCTGTAGTAGACCTTGGTGCCTTTCTTCTCGGAGGTGATCAGGCCGACCTCGATCAGGACCTTCATGTGGTGGCTGATGGTGGGCTGCGTGAGGCCCAGGGTGGCGGAGATGCTGATCGGGGGGGTGCTGCCGGCGTCCGGGCGTGCCTGGGGGTGGTCGGGGTCCGACTGGCCGATGAGCTGCACGATGCGCAGGCGGGTGGGGTCGCCCAGGGCGCGCAGGCGGCTCAGGAGCAGGTCGAACGGGGGTCCATCAGGCACACCCATAGATTGCCATCTATATAGGTGGTTGTCAATATAGATGGCGGTCTAAGTCATCTGGACGATGCACCACTCCTCACTACCCCCGCTGTTCCCGCTGGTACTTCACGCGGTAACGGCTGCGACTGGCGGCCTCGACCAGATCCACCGGCGTCTGGATGTCCTCGCCGGTCCGCGCCGCGCCGACGCTGGCCCGCAGCGGCAGGTCGCGGTAACTGATGCGGTCCAGGGACTCCTGCACGCGCCGCGCGACATCGGTGATCTCGTGCGCGCTGGCCTGATCGAGCAGCACCGCGAACTCGTCGGGGCCCCAGCGGAAGATCAGGTCGCCCCGGCGCCGCTGCTGCATGATCCGCCCGGACAGGTCGCGCAGCAGTTCATCCCCGGCGTGCGGGCCGTACACCTCGTTCACCTTCCGGAAGCCGCTGAGGTCCACGAGCAGCAGGCCCAGCGGGCGGGTCTGCCGGGTCGCCCAGCGCTGCTCCAGGGCGCGCGTGAACGCCACGCGGTTCCCGAAACCGGTCAGCGGGTCGCGCAGCGCCAGGGTCCGGAGGTTCCACCAGCGTTCCGCCGCGACGAGCGCCGTGCCGATGATCGCGGCCAGGGACAGGGTCACGCCGGGCAGCAGGATGTTGCCCAGCCACAGGGGCGCGGCGGCCAGCAGCGCGGCCATCGCCAGCGCGAAGCCCCACAGGCCGCGCGCGAGGACCGCCGCGACGGCGATGACGGCCGACAGCAGCGCGATCAGCCAGGTGGGCAGCGTCGTGAAGGGCGGGCTGAGCAGGCTGGACACGGCCCGCAGCTGCAGTTCCGTGCCGGGCACCGTCTGACCGGTCACGTCGCGGACCGTGCCGGGGGCGGTCCCGCTGGCGGTCAGGCCGATCAGGACGATCTTGCCCTGCAGGTCCCCGTAGCGGACGTTCCCACTGACGACGTCCCGGAACGGAATGACCGGCAGGCGGTCCTGGTCGGGCGCGGCGTAGCGCAGCAGGCGCGGCTGGGTGCTGAGGTCCACGTTCCTCCCGGCGGCGACCGCCAGTTGACGCGCGAAGCTGGGCTGCAGGTCCCCGGCGGCGTCCGGGTACGCCGTCTGGAACGAGCGGACGATCCCGTCGCGGCTGACGTTCAGGGCGCTGATCCCGGTCGGGGAGCGCCACTCGGGGCTGGCAAGCAGGGTGGATTCGCCGGGCGCGGTGGCCAGCACGACGTTGGCGCGGCTGAACGCGTCCTTCAGGCGGGCGTCGTTCTGGGTGGGGTCGGTCAGGAGCACGTCGATGCCGACGGCGGTCGCGCCGGCCTGCTCCAGGGTGCGCAGCGCCTGCCCGTACAGTTCGCGCGGCCAGCTGCCGATGCGCCCGTAATCACGCAGGGACGCGTCGTCAATGCCGACCAGGACCACGCGCCGGTCGGTGGGGGCGGGCAGCGCGCGGTTCAGCGCGTCGCTCAGCCGGGGGTTGGCGGGCATCAGCAGCGCCAGCAGTGCGGCGAGCAGCGCCGCGACGGGCGCGGTGATCAGGGCCAGGGACCGCTCAGCGGAGCGTGACATCTCGCTCGTTTCCTGCGGCGTCGCGGACGGTCACGTGGACCGGCGCGGCCGTGTCGGGAAGGGGCAGCGCCCACGCGAGGGGCTGGCCGGGCGTGACCGTGCGGGCGTACGTGCGGGTGCCGATCCTGGTGGTGAGGATCACCCCGGCGTTGACGTTGTCGGTGACGACGCCGCTCAGGAGCAGCAGGTGGCCGCGGCGCTCGGCGCGCAGGTCTGCCTGGGGGGCGCTGCGGTCCACGGTGACGGTCACGGCGCGCGTCAGGGTCTGCCCGAACCGTTCGGCGGTCACCGCGACCGGGTAGGTGCCCTCGGGCAGCGTGGCGCTCAGGCGGAAGCTGCTGCCGTCGGCGCTGAGCGGGACGCGCTGCCCGGCCACCTGCGCGCTCAGGGTCGCGTCGGGGAGGCTGCGGGCATTCAGGATCAGTTCACTCAGGGTCAGGGGCGCGCGGGGCAGCGTGAGACTCAGCGGCTGGGCGCGTTCGGCGTCCCGCGCCTGATTGAAGCGGTCCGTGGCGTCGAGGACCAGCGTGCCGACGGTGCCCGTCTCGCTGCGCTGCTGCCCGGCGCTGACCGCCTGGTCGGCGTTGCTGGGCAGCGCCACCTGACCCTCGAAGACCTTCACGAGGCCAGCCGCGTCCACGCGGAAGACCGTGCCGCGCACGGCGGTACTCACGACCGGCGTGTCGATCCGGTACCCGCCCTGGCCCTTCTCCACGACGTTCCAGGCGGTGCCACGCGCGAGTTTCAGCAGGACCTCGCGGCCCCGTTCGGTGCGGTCCACGCTCAGGACGCTCAGTTCACTCTGCTCGTTCAGCCGCAGGTACCCGCCGCCGGTGAAGCCGACCTCGGCCCACGCGCCCTGGCCGGTACTCAGGACCGCGCCGGGCTCCAGGGTGTCGCCGCTCGCGGCGCCGCGCACCTGCCCGGCGCGGTTCAGTTGCACGGCGCCGCGCGTGGCCTGCACGGTGGCGCTGCCCTCACCCCGGAACTGCGCGGCGTACCACGGGTCGGTCTCGCGGAAGGCGCTCAGGGCGGCGCTGCGCAGGTCGAGTTGCTGCCCGCCCCGGACGGTCACGACCCGGCCACTCAGGTCGGCGCGGACCTGCCCGGTGATGACCGCGACGCGCCGCACCGGACCGTCGAGGTCCACGCGCAGGCTGCCCGCGCCGTCCATCACGAGGTGCTGACCCTGGACGTGCACGGCGACCGGGCCGCGCAGGTAGAAGCGGCCCTGCAGCAGGTCGGCCTCGTCGCGGTAGCGGCGCAGGCGTGAGGCGCTGCCGACCGTGATCCGCCCGGCGCCGTCGTGCAGTTCGGCGCGGCCCGCACCGGTCCGCAGGCCCAGCGTCACCTCGCCACTGCCGGGCGCCCAGGTGCCGCCGGGCTGCTGGAGTTCCACGCGGCCCTGCGTGCCCTGCACGGTGGGGGCCGCCAGGGCGGACGCGCTGCACAGCAGGGCGAGTGACAGGAGGTGGTGGACGGGAGCCGCGCGGAACATCATCTGATCTTCAGTCTAAGAGAGAAACCTGACATTTTTCATAACGGGTCCGGCCCTGGAGAGGGCATCGTTTCCGGGCGGCGTCCTATACTGCGGGGCGTGCTTGTTGCCGCCGTGGACGCCAGTAAGGAATATGGACCGCTGACCGTCCTGCAGGACGTGACCTTCGCCGTGCAGCCCGGCGACCGGGTGGGCCTCGTGGGGCGCAACGGGGCGGGGAAGAGCACGCTGCTGAAACTCCTGACCGGGCAGCTGACGCCGGACGGGGGCGTCGTGAAGCGCGCGCCGGGCGTGCGGGTGCGCTCGCTCCAGCAGGACCCGGTGTTCCCGGCGGGCGCGACGGTGGACAGCGTGCTGGACGCCGCGTTCCACGACCTGGATCAGCTGGAGGCCGAACTGAGCGCCGCCGCCGACGCCATGAGCAGCGGCACGCCCGAGAGCATCCTGCACCACGAGGCCGTGCTGGAGCACTACCAGCGCCGCGGCGGTTTCGAGCGGCGCAGCCGCAAGGACGCCGTGACCCTGGCGTTCGGGTTCCGGGGCCGCGAGGCCGACCTGGCCTCCAGCCTCAGCGGCGGGGAGCGTACGCGGCTGGGGCTGGCGGCGCTCCTCGTGGAGAACCCGGACGTGCTGCTGCTGGACGAACCGACCAACCACCTGGACATCGTGATGGTCGAGTGGCTGGAAGGTTTCCTGGGCCGCTATCCGGGCGCGGTGCTGGTCATCAGTCACGACCGGGCGTTCCTGGACACCGTCACCCGCGAGACGGCGTACCTGCGCGGCGGGACCATGAAGGTCTACGCCGGGAACTACACGACGTTCCGCGAGACGCTGGCCGCCGAACTGGAGCAGCAGGCGGCGCGCTTCGCGGTGGAAAGCCGCCAGATCGCGTCGCTGCAGGCCAGTGCGGACCGCATGAAGATCTGGGGTCTGGGCATGAGCAAACTCGCCCGCCGGGCCAAGGCCATGCAGGCGCGCGTGGACCGCATGCAGGCCCGCGCCACCAATGCCCCGCCGCCCGAGCAGCGCACGACCCGCATCACCTTCCACGCCCCCGAGAGCGGCGAGGTCGTGCTGGACGCCCGGCACGTCACGCGGGTGCTGCCCGGCGGGCGGCAATTGTTCCGGGACGTGAACGTGCAGATCCGCCAGGGGGAACGCGTGGCGATCATCGGACGCAACGGGGCGGGCAAGACCACGTTCCTGCGCACCCTGCTGGGCCTGGAACCCAGCGACGACCCGCGCGCCCGCATCCTGACCGGGGCGCGCGTCACGGTCGGGTACTACGATCAGGCGCTGCGCGGCGTGGAACCCAGCGAGACGCTGTACGACGTGGCCCGCGCCTACACCCAGAAGGACCCGGAAGCGCACGACCTGCTGGGCACGTTCATGTTCCCGTACGACCAGCACGACAAGCAGGCGCGCATCCTCTCGGGCGGCGAGCGGGCGCGGCTGGCGCTGCTGAAACTCGCGCAGGAGGACCACAACCTCCTGATCATGGACGAGCCCACCAACCACCTCGACATGGAGATGGTCGAGGCGCTCGAGGCCGCGCTGGACGACTTCTCGGGCACGCTGGTGATGGTCAGCCACGACCGTGCGTTCATCGAGGGCCTCGCGGACCGCATCTGGCTGATCGAGGACGGGCAGTTCTTCGAGTACCCCGGCTGGGAGGACTACAAGGCCAAGCACCGCACCGCCGCCGAACTGGAGGCCGAGGCGCTGGCCGCCGCGCCGAAGGTCAGCGCGAAACCCGCCGCGCCGAAGGGCAAGGGCCTGTGGCACCTCAAGCGCGAGGTGGAGGCCATCGAGGCCGACATCGCCCGCCTGGAGGGCGAACTGGAGGCCGCGCAGGCCGCGCTGAGCGCCGCACCCGCCGACGCGGATTTCGTGGCGCTGGGGCGCTCGGCGCACGACCTGGAAGTGCAACTGGAAGCGAAGATGGAGGCCTGGGGTGCCAAGCAGGCCGAGGTGGAAGCGAAGGGCGGCTGACCCCGGGCGCCTGATGGCGGGGTCCCACTGTTCTGGACAGCGGGTCATGCGTCTCACGTCCCCCGCCCTATCCTGAGTCCGGACGTCAGGATTATGACCAGCCCCCACCTCACCCTCCACGCGCCCGACACCGCCCCCGACGCCGGAACCTCCGCGCTGACCTGGGCCGCCGAGACCTACCTGGCGCACACCCACCCCCGCGCCCCACTGCGCCTGGAACGCGTCACCCTGAGCGGCGTCACGTACACCTGCGCGCCCGACCCCGCCGCGCTGCGCCTGAACCGCGCCCTGGCCGAGGACGTCGTCATGGTCGCCCTGGCCGCCCGCGAGGCCGCCGCCCTGACCGGCACGCCCGCCCCCACCACCGGACGCGACGCGCGCATGCTGCTGGACTGCGCCCTGACCGACCCCGACGAACGCGAGACCCTCGACGCGTACCTGAACGTCCTGCAGGGCCGCGCCCGCGCGAGGCTGCGCCGCGCCTGGAGCGAGGTGCAGGTCATCGCCGCCGGACTGCGCGAACACGGCGAACTGGACGCCGCGCAGATCGCGCACCGCGTCGCCTGCGCCCAGGGCATCCGCGCCACACTGCTCAACTGATAAGAACTCCGGTTGAAAGGTTTGCAAAATCTTTCAACCCGAGCGGATGCGAGAAGGAGAGAAACGGGTTCCGGGCGTGGAGTTGGCAACCCGGTGCCCTTCCGGGTTGTTAACGAAACAGACGGAATCCGTACGAGTGAGTGTGCGCTGAGGCTCGTCGCCCCAGGTCCGGCTGCCTGCGCGGGACTGGACCCCGATCAGGACGGCCTCCACGCCCTGATACCGCGCAACCGGAGCGGTGCACTCCGGTTTTGAAGCCTCCCTTCACCTTGCAGCGGGCCTCACGTTCCCCCCGCGCCGGGGCAGGCACGCTGACGGTCACGGAGGCCCACATGAACGACGACAAGAGCATGGTCAGCCGCTGCGACGCCACCACCTGCCGCTTCAACGACGACATGAACTGCACCGCCGGGCAGGTCGAGATCAGCATGAGCGGCCAGGCCGCCCAGTGCATGACCTTCAGCCCCGCCGACGACATGAGCGACACCCAGAGCGTCAGCGCCGACCAGCACTGAACACCCACGATCAGGGGCCGCCATCAACTGGAGGCGGCCCCCGACTGTATTCATCGGCTCGTGACTACCCTGGGGGCGTTCAGGTCGGTGTAGTCCAGCACCACGCCCGCCCGCGCTTCGGGGTCCGCCTCGCGGAAGTACAGTTCGTTGCCTGCCACGTAGCGGCGGTTGCTGTCCGCCGCCGGGTCGGGCGAGCCGTAGCCCGGCCCGCGCGCCGCGCCACGCGGCACCGACACCGCGAACGGCACGCGCAGGAACACCGACAGCGGTTTCCAGTTCCGTTGAAAGGCCAAGGGCACGCCCTTCAACTCCACTTCCAACCGCTGATGTTGACGGCTTCTCGCTCCGCTCGTTTCAGGTGTGCTGGGAACCCCGCAACACACCCGAAAACCGCTGTGAGTCATCCCACCAGTCGCGCAGGTCCGGGCGGTGCAGGAACAGCCCGTCCACGATCAGGAGGCTGCCCGGCTCGGCCACCAGGTCCGGGCTGGGCACGGGTTCGTCGCGGGTCACGTCGAACACCTGCGGGCGGTAGCGCAGGGTCCCGCCGGGCGACAGGGGAGAGAGCACCTCGCGCACCAGCGCTGTCAGATCGTACGAGTCGCGGTAGAAGCCCTCCGGTGACGTGCGCCCCCGCGCGTACCGGGCCGCGCGGGGCTGGTGAAAGCCGTCGATGCTCACGCGGATGACGGGCCGCCCCAGCGCCCGCACCTGCCCGGCCAGTTCGTCGGCCAGGGTGGTCTTGCCCGCTCCGTCCACGCCGTCCACCGCCACCCGCGCGACGGGGTGCGCCGGAAGGGCCGCCCAGCGGGCCGCGAGCCACGCCAGGACATCCTCCCGGTCCGGTCCCTGCAGCGCGTTCAGAGTTTCAGGTCACCCTTCTCGGTGACGTTCAGGCCCTGCGCGACTTCCCGCGCGGCGTTCTGGCGCTCGCGGTCCAGGTACGTCTGCGCCTGCGCGACCTCCTTGTCCAGTACCGTCATCGTCTCACGGAAGCGGTCCAGGGCCTGCGTGCGGTACGCGCTGATGGCGTCCAGCGCGCCGTACACGTCCCGGAACGCCGCCTGGATGATCTGCGGGTCCACGGTGGCGCTGCCCGCCTGCCGCTGGATCTCGGTGCTCTGCTGCTTCAGGAGCTGCGCGGTCGAGCCGATCATGCGCCCGGTCGTGTCGTTCAGTGCCGTGACCTGACCCAGTACCGCCTGCTGCGTCCCGAGCGCCTGAGAGACCATCAGCGCGGTCTTCAGGGCGCTGACGGTGGTGGTCGTGGCGCGGTCCACGCCCTTGATGAGTTCCATGTTGTTGCGCCGCACGAGATCCAGCGCGAGGTACCCCTGGATGCTCACGGCCAGCTGCGTCAGGAGGTCCGTGACGCGCTGCCGCACGGCGAACAGCAGTTCCTCGCTGACCATGCGGGCCTTCTCCGGGTCGGTGACCTGCAACTCGGTCAGGCGGCGGGTCAGGGCCTCGTCCACGGCTTTGCCGACGTGCGCGTACTGCCGGAGTTTCTGCATGGTGTCCCACAGGTGGACCTTCTCGGTCTCGATGGTGGCGTTGTCGCGCCGCAGTTCGTCCTGCCCGCGGTACAGCGCCTCCAGGATGCCGTTCAGGTGCGACTGCGCGCTCTGGTAGCGGTCGAGGTGGTTCTGCACCTTCTTCCCGCCGGGCAGCTTCCCGAACAGGCGGCGGGGCGTGGGCGCGCGGCTGGGGTCGAGGTCCTCGACGGTGCGGCGCAGGTCGGTCAGGCCGCGCAGGATGTCGCTGCCCTCCGCGAGTGCCCCGGCCCGCGTGGCGCGCAGCGGGCGGTCCAGCATGCGGTTGCTGCTCTGCGCGGCGGCGCGCTGCTCGGGCAGGCCCAGTTCGTGCACGGCGTCCAGTTTGCGTTTGAATTCCGGGCTGTGCGCCCCCGCACTCAGGACGTCCTGTGCGAAGGCCTGCGCCATCGCCTCCAGCCGCGCGCGGTCCTCGGGGGACAGGGGCACCATCTCGGGCGCCTGCACGGGCTGCACGCTCGGGACGGCCTCCGGCGCTTTCAGCATCGAATCGGGCGGCGTCAGCGGTCCGGGGGTTCCATCACTCATGCCCCCCATTACGCGCCCCCCGCGGGCCGGGTTGCATCCGGCAAAAGGCGCATCCCGCCGGGGGCCAGCGAAGGCGGGGCACCCGTGACCGTGTGCAGGTGCGGCAGCGGCGCGGTGGGCGCGGCGCTACGCTGCTGTCCATGCGACTCCTCTCTGTTCTGCCCCTGCTGGCCCTGTGCGCGTGCGCGCCGACCGTGATCCGCGCCAGCGACGCGCAGCTCAGCGCCACCGCGCGCGGCCCGCAGGGCACCTTCCAGTTCGCCTGCAATCCGGTCGAGGACGCCCGCCGCAGCGGTCAGACCGTCACGCTGGACCGCGAGGTCGCGCTGACCTGCCGCAGCACCGACGGGCAGGCCACCCTGACCCTGATCGTGATCGGCGCGGACCCTGCCGGGCCGCAGACGGTGCAGGCGAACGTCGCGCCCGCCGGGCAGCCCGTGCAGTACCGGAACGTGACCGTCACGCCTGCACCTCAGGCCCCCCGGACGTTCGTGCTGGTCACCCTGCCGGGCGAGGGCGGCGCGCCGCCCGTCAGTCTGATCGGCCCGGCACAGGGCACCCGCAGCGGCATGTTCACGCTGCCGTGGACCGCCGGGCGGGACGGAGAGTTCAGCGCGAACCTGGGCAACGTGACCGTCAGCGGTCAGTACCGCGTGCGGGCCGACTGGTGAGCGGCCGGGCCGGGGCCACTCACGGGTTGACCCTGCCTGACCTGACCCTGCCCGGCCTGACCCTGCCCGGCCTGACCCTGCGTGGGCGCCTCCCGGACGACCTGCCGGTCCTCTGGCGCTGGATGCACGCCGAGCGGGACCCCGAGTGGCAGCGCTGGGACGCCCCGTACTTCCACACCGGACAGCCGGAGCCGCTGCCCTTCGAGACCTACCGCGAGCAGACCCTGGCCCGCCCCGTCAGCCCCAACCTGCGGGTGATCGCGCTGGACGGCGCGTGTATCGGGCAGGTCAGCCGCGCCGAGGAAGCCCCGGCGGGCGGAGGGTGGTGGGAGCTGGGCATCCTGATCTTCGACCCGGGGCACTGGGGTGGCGGGCTGGGCACGCGGGCGCTGGACCTGTGGGCGGCAGCGACGTTCGCGGAGACGGACGCGCACGTCCTGACGCTGACCACCTGGGGCGGCAACGAACGCATGATCCGCGCGGCGGCCCGCGTGGGCTTCCACGAGTGCGCCCGCATCCCCCAGGCCCGCGCGTGGGCGGGGCAGCGCTGGGACAGCGTGAAACTCGCCCGGCTGCGCGGCTGACACAGCGAAGGGGCGCGGGGAGAGAACTCCGCCGCGCCCCTCTTCTGTCCCGCTTCAGTTCTCGATGGTGACCGGGAACTCCTCGGCCATGATCCGCACGCCCGCCCCGCTGAACACCGCGCGGATGGTGTACTCCCCGGCGGGCAGGGCGCGTCCGGCGCTGTTGCGGCCGTCCCAGCGGATGTCCTGCACGTCCATCGTCTCGCCGGGCGCGACGTCCGTCATGACCAGCTGCATGGTGCACACGGTGTTCGTGGGGTTGGCGCGCACGACCTTCCCGGCGGCGTCCAGAACCTCGAAGCGCACGTCGCACGCTCCGTGCTGCAGGTCGATGGTCTGCTCGTCCAGGTTCGACAGCGTGAACGTCCAGGTGGTGGCCTCCCCGGCGCGCAGGCTGCCGGGGCCGCTGAGGTTCGCGCTGTGCGCCAGGCCCAGCATGGGCAGCGTCATGGGGAGGCTGCTCGCCATGGGGGCCGGGCTGGCCGGGGCCGGGGTGGCGGGCGCGCTGCTGCGGGGCGGCAGGGCGGGAATGTTGAAGATCGTCGTCTGCGCCTGGGCCAGCGAGGACGTGAGGACGGCAGCGGTCAGCAGGAATCGCAGGGTCATGCCCTTCACTGTTCGCCACGCGGGCTGACGCTGCGTGAGGAGCGCTGAAGGAAACGTGAGTGTTCCCCGGTCCCCGGCGGGTTGCGCGCACGCCGCGCCGCGCGGCTGGGTATGCTGCCGGTCATGAACCGCAGCGCCGTCCTTGCCCGCACCTTCCAGGCCCACCGTTCCGCCCTGCTCGACCTCCTCGAGCAGCTGCCCGAGGATCAGGGCACGTTCGCCGCGTGGGACGGCGGCATGAGCTTCATCGGGCTGTCCGATCACCTGTCCGCCAGCGCCGACCGCTTCCTGAACATGGTGCAGGGCCAGGCGCCCGGCGCGATGCCCGAGCCGAGCGCCACGCTGACCGAGGCGCGCGGCCGCCTGTGGGACTCGCAGGAACGCGCCCTGAGCGCCATCAGCGCCCTGTCCGACGAGGACCTGTCCCGCCGCGTGCCCGCCTTCGGGGGCCGCGAGATGCCGGTCGCGGCGCTGATCGACACGATCATCACGCACGAGGCGCACCACAAGGGGCAGGTGTGGCTGATGGCCCGCATGATCGGCGTGAAACCCCCCATGTTCATCAAGATGGGCTGAGGCCCCGCATGGACGCGCTGCTGCTGATCCTGCTGCTGACTGCGTTCGTATGGGCGCTGCTGCACTTCACGCGGGGCCTGCGCCGGGGTGGCCCCCGGTCGGGCCGGGCGCAGGGCAGCGGCACGCGCGCCGAACGGGCACTGGAGGAGGAACTCCTGCGCCTGACGCGCGGCAACCGCGGCGCGATCGAGCGGGGCGTGACCGCGCAGCGCCGCCGCGACCCGCAGGCCAGCCGCGCCGAACTGCTGCGCCACGTCCGGGACGAGTACCTCCGCGACCGCAGCCGCTGAACGCCCCTGACCGGAACACCCCTCATGCGGATTCCGTCTGTTTCGTCAACAGATCGGAACACCACCGATCTGTTAACTCCACGTCCGGAACCCGCTTTGCTCCTTCTCGCATCCGCTCGGGTTGAACGTTTTTGCAAACATTTCAACCGGAGTTCGTATCACCGGAAACGCCCCGCGCGATTCCGCCACCCCCGGAGGAACACCCCATGCGCCGACTCGCCCTGTGCCTTAGCTTGACCCTGATGACCGCTGCCGATCCCGCCCACGCCGCCCAGACCCCCCAGACCGCCGCGCCGTTCCTGCCCGGCGACGCCCGCCCCGACGCCCCGGAACTCGCCGCGCGCGGCAGCTTCGCGGTGGGCGTCCGCACCGTCACGCTGGTCAACCCGGGCCAGCCGGACCTCGCCCGCGCGCCCCAGGGCGGAGCAGTGCCGCGCGCCGACCGCCGCCTGACCGTGGAGGTCTGGTACCCCACCGCGAAGGGCGCCAGGGAAGCCGTGACCTACACGGACACCCTGACCAGCGGCAAGGCCTTCACCTTCGACGGCCGCGCCGCGCGCGACGCCAAGCCCCTGAGCGGGCAGGCGTTCCCGCTGGTGATCGTGTCGCACGGGTACACCGGCAGCCGCGTCCTGATGTCGTACCTCACCGAGCACCTCGCCAGCCGCGGGTACGTCGTGGCGGCCATCGACCACACCGACAGCACCCACGACAACCGCGGACCGTTCAACAGCACCCTGGTGAACCGCGCGCCGGACATCAACTTCACCCTCGACCAGCTTGCCAAGCTCGGCGCGCCCGGCAGCGGCTCCCCGCTGAGCGGCGTCGTGAACGCCAGCCGCACCGCCGTGATCGGGTACTCCATGGGCGGGTACGGCGCGCTGAACGCCGCCGGGGCCGGGTACGCCCCCAAGGTCGCCGCGCTGCTGCCCGGCGGGACCCTGACCCCCCGCCAGACCGGCGCGTTCACGCCGGACCCGCGCATCCGCGCCGCCGTCGCCTTCGCCCCGTGGGGCGGCCCCAGCGCCGCGCGCGGCCTGGGCGTCCCCACCGGGGAGTACGGTTTCTGGGACGCCAGGGGCCTGGAAGGCCTGAAGGTCCCCACCCTGTTCGTCGTCGGCGACCACGACGACGTGTCCGGCTTCGAGGAAGGTGTCAAACCGCTCTTCGAGAACGCCGTGAACGCCGACCGGTACCTGCTGGTGTACCAGAACGCCCGGCACAACATCGCCCCGAACCCCGCGCCCACCCTGCCGGACCTGAGCTTCGCGGACCACGAACACTACGCCGACCCCGTGTGGGACAGCGCCCGCCTGAACAACATCAACCAGCACTTCGTGACCGCGTTCCTGAACCTGAACCTGAAGGGCGACGCGGGCGCCGCCGCGTACCTGAACGTCCCCACGCCCATCGCCGCAAACGCCAGCGGGGCCGCCGCCTGGAAGGGCTTCGCGCCGCGCACCATGCTGGGCCTGGAGCTCTACCACCTGCGCCCCCGCTGACGTGAGCGACGTCCGCCGCACCCTCTATCACGTCCAGGCCGACGGACAGCACCTGCGCGTGCACCTGCTGCGCAGCGGCGCCGGCCGCCTGGACCTGAACGGACTCACGCACGACGAACCCACCCTGGAACGCGCGCTGGACGCCGCCGCCGCGTGGCCCGCCGTGCCCGGCGCGCTGTACGACGCCCTCGCCTGGGAACTGGACCTGAGTGCCCGGCGCGGCGGCCACTGGCCGGACCCGGCCCCGTGACCCCTGCCGGGGCGTGAAGAACACCACAGCAGCGCGCCCGGAACGGGGATATCCACCCCGCGCCGGGCGCGTTACCCTGAAACGCGATGCTGGTCCTGCTGATTCTCGTGCTGCTGGCCGCCGCCGCGTTCGCGTGGCGGGTCACGCGCCGCCCCCCGCCCCCCCCGGCACCGCAGACGGCCGAGGTGCACGCGCCCCTGCCCGCGCAGGACGTGCGCCCCACCGCGCCCACCCTGGTCATGCCCGGCGAGAGCGCCGCGCTGCTGCACGACGCGCAGAGCGAGATGCTCGCCGACGTGGACGCCGCGCAGCTGCAACGCCTGATGGCCGCCGTGCCCGAGGACGTCCTGGGCCGCGCCATCGGACAGGAGGACCTGACCAGCCACGCGCCCGTCACCGCCGAGCAACGCGAGGAACTCCAGGGACTGGGCAGCGCCCTGGACGACCTGGACTTCTGGAACATGGACGGCAAGGACCCACCCAAGGCCTGACCCCCCGCCAGGAAATTCCCCCCAAAAAAAATTCCCCCGGAGCTTTCCGGTAGAGGCGCCCCCGCCACGCACTCCACAATGCAGCCATGAACCGGAGTCCGTCTGTTTCGTTGACGGAGTGGGAGGACACCACTCCGCCCACTCCACGCCCGGACTCCCTCCGATTTCCTCTCACGTCCGTTCGGGTTGAATGGTGTGCCGCCATTCAACCGCAATCCATATGACCCTGCCGTATGCGCGTGACTTCATGCTGGGCCGCATGTTCGCGGCGGACGCGGCGTTCGACGGGCTGTTCTACACCGGCGTGACGAGCACCGGGATCTACTGCCTGCCGTCCTGCCGGGCCCGCAAACCCCGCGCGGAACACGTAGAGTTCCACCCGACGCCCGGCGAGGCGCGCGCGGCGGGGCTGCGCGCCTGCCGCCGTTGCCACCCGGACGCGTACCGGGGCGTGCCGCTGCCCGAGGCGGCGCTGCTGGCCGCGCTGGGCGGCGTGAGCGTCCCCGACGTGCCGGGCGTGCGGGCGCTGGCCGACGCGCTGCACCTGGGCGGGAGTGCCCTGCACGCCCAGTGGCGCGACCTGTTTCAGGTGACGCCCGGCGAGTGGCTGGCCCGCGAGCGGGTGCGGCTGGCCGCGCGGACCCTGCGGGACACGGGCGGCAGCGTGGCGGAGGTGGCGTTCGCGGTGGGTTTCGGGAGCCTGTCCGCGTTCGGCGCGCAGTTCCGGCGCGTGATGCACCTGACGCCGCAGGCGTGGCGGCACGCCGGGACGGGAGGCAGGCTCACGCTGAACCTCCCGGCGGGGTTCCCGCTAGAGGTCGTGTGGCGTGACCTGGGCCGCGACCCGGACTCCGTGACGCAGCGGGTGGAGGCGCAGGCGGGCCGCGCGGCCTTCGCGTGGACCCTCCCCGGCGGGCCGAAGCGGGTCACGCTGCACGTCACCGCCGGGCAGGTCGAGGTGCACCCGGACGCCCCGGAGGCCCTGACGCCCGCCGACTGGGAGGCGCTGCACACGCTGACCGTCCGCGCGCTGGGCCTGTACGCGCCCCTGGCCGGGGGCGACTGGCCGGTCCCGCTGGTCCCGCAGACCTTCGACGGGCTGATCTGGGCGGTGGCGGGCCAGCAGGTCACGTTCGCGCAGGCCTGCCGGGTGCGCCGCACGCTGACCGGGCGATATGGCACGCCCGTCGCAGGGGGCCTGACCGCGCCGCCCACCGCCGCGCAGCTGGCCGCACTGGACGACGCGGACCTGCGCGCCTGCGGCCTGACCGACGCCCGCGCCGCCCTGCTGCGCCGCCTCGCCGGGCGGGTCGCGCGGCATGAGCTGAACCTGGACGCCCTGGCGCGCGGCACGGTCGGCGCGGCCCGCCGCACGCTGCTGGCCGTGCCCGGCATCGGCCCCTGGACGGCGGACTACGTGCTGCTGCGCGTCCTGGGTTTCCCCGACGTCGTGCCCGAGGGGGACGCCGCGCTGGCCGCCAGCCTGCGCCGCACCCACGCCCTGCCCGCAAAGCTCACGCCCGCGCAGGTGCAGACGCTGCTGCACCCGCACGCGCCGCGCCGCAGTCAGGCCGTGCTGCGCGCGTGGCACGCCGCCCTCGACCCCACGTAACGTCATTCGCCTTCGCCGTCCGGCCCGTCGTGGCACCGGACGACCTTCCCCCATGCCGCCAGGAGCCCACCCATGATCCGACCCGACCACGCCCGCACCCTCCACGCCCTGCACGCCCCCGACCGGGAGGGCCTGATCCTCCCGAACGCCTGGGACGCCGCCAGCGCCCGCACCCTGGAGCACGCGGGCTCACCTGCCACCGGCACGACCAGCGCCGGGATCGCCTTCGCACTTGGGTACCCCGACGGTGAAATGGCACCCGTGGACGACCTGATGGACGCCCTGGCGCGCATCGTGCGGGCCACCTCCCGGCCCGTCACCGCCGACCTGGAAGGCGGGTACGCCCCCGACCCCGACGGCGTCGCGCGGATCGTCACCCGCGCGCTGGGGCTGGGCGTGGCGGGCCTGAACCTGGAGGACGCCACCGATGCGGGCACGCTGCGCCCCGTCGATGAGCAGGTCCTGCGACTGCGCGCTGCCCGGCAGGCCGCCGACACCCTGGGTGTGCCCGCGTACCTGAACGCCCGGACCGACACGTACCTCGCCGGGTTCGGGACCACCCCCGCCGAGCGTTTCGCGGAGACCGTCCGGCGCGGCCGGGCGTACCTGCACGCCGGGGCGGACAGCGTGTTCGTGCCCGGCCTGACCGACCCCGACACCATCCGCGAACTGCGCGGCGAACTGGGCGGCCCGGTCAGCGTGATGCTCCTGCCCGGCGGCCCGGACGCCCCCACCCTGCTGCGCGCCGGAGCCAGCCGCGTCAGCACCGGCCCCGCGCTGATGCTCGCCGCGCTGGGTCACACCCTGACCCTCACCCGCGACCTGCTCGGCAGCGGCACGCCCCCCGCCACGCCCGGCCCCAGCTACGCGCAGGTGCAGGGGTGGTTCAGCGCGGGGTCGCCTGCCGCCACCTCTGCACGCGACCGTACGGTCTGACCGGGCGGCGCCCTGCCATGCTGACCGCATGACCGCCCCGCCCGCCGACCTGCCCCTGGACCTCCCGGACGCGCAGCTGCCCGGTGTGCTCGGCGCGGCCCTGGCGGGCCTGTACACCGGCGAGCCGCGCCTGCCTGCCCGGCCCGGCGAGCGAGCGGCGGGACTGGCGGCGCTGCACGCCTGGACGGGCGCCGGGTACCGCGAGCGTAACCACCTGTCGGGGAACGTGTCGCGCCTGAGCATGTACCTGCGGCACGGCATGATCGGCATCCGCGAGGTCGCCGCGCACGCCCGGCACGCCCTGCGGGGCCGTGAGCGGGACGAGTTCCTGCGGCAGCTGACCTGGGGGGAGTTCTTCCGGCTGGTGCTGCGGCAGGAGGGCGCGCGCGTGCTGGACAACCTGGAGGAGCCCAAGTACCCCGCGCGCTGGACGGACGCGCTGCCGGACGATGTCCGCGCGGCGCGCACGGAGCTGCCCTGCGTGGACGCCTGGGTCACGCACCTGATCCGGGACGGGTGGCTGCACAACCACGAGCGGCTGTGGTTCGCGGCGTACCTGATCCACTGGCGCGCGGTGCACTGGCGGGCCGGGTACGCGTTCTTCCGCGAGCACCTGCTGGACGGGGATATCGCCAGCAACGCGCTGTCGTGGCAGTGGGTGGCGAGTACGTTCAGTGGCAAGCCGTACTTCATGAATCAGGAGAACGTCGAGCGCTTCAGCGGGGGCCGCTGGTGCCGCACCTGCACCGCGAATTGCCCGTTCCGGGGCAGTTACGAGGAGCTGGAGGCGCGACTGTTCAGCGGCCGCCCGCTCGGGGAATCGTTGTCCGGTGAAGCCGGGACCCCTCGCCGCGCCGCGCCAGCACAGGAGCCAGCAGCAGAGGTGGTGCCCGCGCCGATCCAGCCGACCGGGTCGACCTCCCCGCGCGTGGTCTGGGTGCACGGGGACGGCCTGTCCGTGACGGACGCGGCCCTGAGCGCCTGCCCGGACGCCCCGGCGCTGTTCGTGTTCGACCGGCCGTTCCTGTCCGGGACGCCCATCGCGTTCCCCCGGCTGGCGTTCATGTACCAGGGCGTGCGGGACATCGCCGCCGCGCGCCGCGCACCCACACACGCGCGGGTGGGCGCGGTCGCCGGGGAACTCGCGGCGTTCGCCCGCACGTACGGGGCGGCGGAACTGCACGTCACGCGGAACTGCACGCCGGAATTCACGCGCATCCTCGCGGGCGTGCGCGCCGCGCACCCGGACCTGCGGGTGGTCGTGCACGAGCCCGAACGCCTGACGTCGTATGACGGGCCGGTGCGGCGCTTCTTCGGCTTCTGGAAGAAGGTGGAACGCGAGGTCCTGCAGGGCGCCCCCAGCCCGGACGCCCCCCGGCGCGGTCACCGCTGATACGGACTCCGGTTGAACGGTGTGCAACAACGTTCAACCCGAGCAGACTCGGAGAGCTGCGCAGCAGAGCGAGCAGGAGCGAAACGCCCCTCCGGGCGTGGAGTTGGCAACCCGGTGCCCTTCCGGGTTGTTAACGAAACAGACGGAATCCGTATGACCCACCCCGGTCCTAGGGCCGGGTGTCCATCTGGCGGATGCGCCCGCCCGCCGGGGTGGGGGAGACTGCCCGCCTGATGACCCTGAACGTCCCAGTGGAATCCGCGCGTCGCGCTCGATGGGCTGGCGGCTCTCGCGGCGTCAGCTGCGTTGAACGGGTGGTCTGGTAGCCTGCGGGCATGATTCATCCGAACTGGGCGGCGCTGGTCGAGGACGACACGCAGCCGTGGCAGACGCTGGAGTCCCGGCAGATCGTGTCGGGGTTCCGCACGGTGTTCGAGGACCGCGTGCGCCTCCCCAGCGGTGTGGAGACCACCTACCAGTACCGGCCGCGCGGGCCGCGCGCGGTGTTCGTGCTGCCCGTCACCGCTCAGGGCGAGGCGGTCCTGATCCGCCAGTACCGTTACCCGCTGCGCGCGACCGTCACCGAGGTCGTCGCGGGCGGCGTGGAACGCGGCGAGGACCTCCTCGCGGCGGCGCAGCGGGAACTGCACGAGGAGGTGGGGGGCGTGGCGGCCGAGTGGGTGCCGCTGCCCGGCTTCTACCCGCAGCCGAGCATCAGCGGCGTGATCTTCTACCCGTTCCTGGCGCTGGGCGTCACGCTGGGCGACATGCACCACGAGGACACCGAGACCATCGAGCGCGTGGTCGTGCCGCTGGCCGAGGCGTACCGCCGCCTGGACGCCGGGGAGATCCTCGACGGGTCGAGCAGCCTGGCGATGTGGCACGCGCGGGCCGTGCTGGCCGGGCGGGGCCTGCTCTGACCGTGGCGGACACCGAACTGCCCGCGCCGTTCACGACCCTGGCCGGACCTCACCGCTTCGATGCGGTGATCGAGAACAGCGAGTTCCTGACCTTCGCGGACCGCGCCGACACGCCCGAGGACGCGCTGGCGCAGCTGGCGGCGCTGCGGGCGCGCTACCCGGACGCCACGCACCACTGCTGGGCGTACCGCATCGGGGGTGCGTACCGCTTCAATGACGACGGCGAGCCGGGCGGCACGGCGGGCGCGCCGATCCTGCGGGCCATCGAGGGTCAGGGCGTGGATCGCGTGATGGTCGTCGTGGTGCGCTTCTACGGCGGCGTGAAACTCGGTACGGGCGGGCTTGCTCGCGCCTACGGGGGCGGCGCCGCCGAGTGCCTGCGGACCGCCGAGCGGCTGGAGGTCCGCCCGCGCCGCACCGTGCGGGTCGCCGTTCCGTTCGACGCGGTCAGCGGCCTGTACCACCTGCTGGGCACCTGGGACGTCACGCGCGGCGAGGAGGCGTACACGGCGGGCGGGGTGGAACTCGACGTGCACCTCTATCCCGAGGACGCCGGGGCTTTCGCGGCGGCCCTGCGGGACGCGACGCGCGGCGCGGCGGTGACCGACCTTGACTGAACGTGCCCCCACACTCACCCCCGCGCCCATGACCCCGTCACTGATCACGCTCGGCGGCCTGGAACTGGGCAGTTTCCGGAAGGTCAAGTCTCTGCTGCTGCTCGTGTACGTGACCCTGGAAGGCCCCACGCCCCGCCGCACCCTGGCGACCCTGCTGTGGCCCGACGCGGCCCGCCCGGAAGGCAGCCTGCGCGTCGCCCTGCACGCCCTGCGCGAGGTGCACCCGGGCGCGCTGGGCGGCGAGGACCGTCTGAGCACCCCCGTGACCAGCGACGCGGCGCGCCTGCTGACCCTGCGCGGCGAGGCCGCCTGGGACGCCTACGCGGGTCCGTTCCTGCACGGCGTACCCCTGACCGGCGTGTCCGCCGAGTTCGAGGAATGGGTGGAAACGCAACGGGAACGCCTCGCGCGGCACGTGCAGGAGGAAGCCCTGCGCGCCGCCGAGACCGCCGACCCCGCCCGCGCCGCCGACTGGGCCGCCCGCGCCCACCGCACCCCAGGCGCCCCACCGCCCGAGGCGGACCTGCTGCGCCGCGCGCTGCCGCTGACGCTGCCCGGCTCGCCGCTGGAGGCGGAGATCCGCGCGGAACTGGGCGAACTGGACGAGGGGACGCCCACCCCGGCCCCCACCCGCCCGGCCCGCGCGGCCGCGCGCATGCTGGGCCGCGAGGCGGAACTCGACACGCTGCTCGCCTGGACCCTCGCCCCGCAGGCGGACCCCCCGGCGGGCGGCGCGGCCCTCATCACCGGCCCCGGCGGGATCGGCAAGAGCACCCTGACCCGCGAACTCCTGCGGGAACTCAGCCGCCTGGACCGCCCCGCGACCCTCGTGGACGCCGAGGGCGCCGCCAGCGCCGCCGAACTGAGCGCCCGCCTCGCCGCCACCCTGACCCGCGGACAGGCCGCCCCGCCCACCCTGGCCGCCCTGAGCGACCACCTGCCCCCGCACGCCACGGTCCTGCTGGACGGCGCGGACGCCCTGAACGACCTCCCGGACCTGCTGCGCGCCCTGCGCCGCGACCTGCCCGGCGTGCGCTGGGTGATCAGCAGCCGCCGCAGCCCCCCCGGCCTGCTGGGGGAAGGGGACCTGCTGCTGCCCCTCGCGGGCCTCCCGCAGGCCCCGCCGGAAGCGGACCTCGCGCAGATCGCCGCGAGCAGCGCTGCGCAGCTCTTCCTGCGCGAAGCGGCCCGCACCCGCCGCGACCTCACCCTGACCGCCGCCAACGCCGCCCTGATCGCCGGCATCACCCGCCGTCTCCAGGGCCACCCCCTCGCGCTGGCCCTGGCCGCGTCCTGGCTGCGCGTCGAGCACCTGGAAGCCGTGTATGCCCGCGTCCTCACCGAGGCCGCCCAGCTCACCCCCGAGGGTGGCGGCAGCGACGGACGGCGCGGCCTGAACGCCGTCGCCCGCCGCTCCTGGGACCTCCTGACCGCCGAACAGCAGCACGCGGCGCTGCGCCTGAGCGTCACCAGCGACCTCGACCCCGCGGACGCACCCCATCTGGGCGTCCCCGCGCACCTCATCGACGAGCTGCTCACGCACAACTTCCTCGAAGCGCACCAGCCCGGCACGGAACGCCTGCGCCTGTACCCCGCGCTGCGCGGCCTGCTGACCGAACAGGCCGCCACGCACCCGGACCTGATCACGCAGGCCCGCGCGGACCACGCCCGCCACTACCTGACGTGGTTCACCGCCCAGCCCCCCGAATCGCCCCCGGTGGACGCCGAACGCGACAACATCACCTCCGCCCTGCACACCGCGCTGGAACGCGGCGACGCCACCGCCGCCCAGATCGACCACTTCCTGGCCCACCACGACCGGCGCGGCCTGCACGCCAGCGGCACCGACACCTTCGCCGCCCTGGCCGACGCCGCCGAGGACGCCCACGCCCCGGACAGCGTGCAGGCCGCCGCGCAGATCGCCAGCATGTGGCTCGCGTACCGCGCCGGACGCCTGCTGGACGCCCAGACGCTCGCCGGACACTTCCTGGCCGGACCACTGGCCGCCGACCCCACCAGCCGCATGAAAGTCCTGAACACGCTTGGTATTGTCAGAGGTCGTCAAGGGCAGATCCGGGGAGCGACCGATCTGATCGGGCAGGCGCTTAACGTCGCTGTGGAACTCGGGGATGAGGTCCGGCAGCTGCATTACCGGCTGAATCTGCTGACGCATCTGACCTTCCTGGGAGATGAGGTGATGCTTCGGGTCCAGTTCAGTGAAATCGAACGGCGACTGCCGCACCTGCCCGAAATGGTGGCGTGGCAGGTGCGGCTGGCTCTTCTGGGTGCACGCCTCTATACCTCCGGTGAGGATCAGGCTGCCTTGCAGGCCGAGGCGCTTGTCATTGCGCAGTACACAGAGAGCAGTGGGCTGCCCGGCATCTCAGTCGAGATCGTCGAGATGGCTGTGACCACGGCCTTCCGACTGAGGCAGTGGCGGCACGCCGAAGACCTGCTGAAGCGCGCAGCGAACATTGTCCGGAAGAATCCCGACCTGCGGGTCAATCCTCTGCTTACGGTCGAGCTCCTCTACGCCAGGGCCAGGACGCAGCAGGCACAGCAGCAGGTCGCGCAGATTCTGAACGACCCGGTACGGCCGCCGACACCCTGGCAGCTCGTGCAACTGGTCCTGCTGGTCGTCCCCGACCTGCGCAGCCGCGGCAGCACTGAGGTGGATGCCTGGCTGACGCAGATCACAGGTGCGGTGAACGTGCATGCCCAGCAGCAGCGTGAAGCGCGGGTGCTGCTGGGCGACAGGGATGAGTCTGGCCTGCCCCCGGGCCAAAGTCTGGATACAGATCATTTACAGCTGTGGCTGCGCCTTCAGTTTCCCGTCGGAGTCACGCCTGTCAGCTTCCGGAATTAAAGTCAGGGGCCCCAGCATGTGGGCGGCCAGCCCTCGCTGTCATCCGGTTCGCTGACGCCGCTGGGTGGGTTCATGTCGACCGTGGCGGGCGTGAACATGGTGGGCTGGGCGTCGCTGCTGGCGCTGGGCTGTTCGCCGGCCACGTAGTACAGGGGCCAGTACCGGTATGTCAGCTGTTCCCAGGGGCGAGTGTCGTCACCCTCGCGGCTCTGCTGGGAAATGTCACCTTCCAGCATGTCGGGGAGCTGCTCGGGGGGCAGCACGGGCATGGGCGAGTATTGCAGGGGCAGGCCCTGCGCGTACTGCGGCCAGGCGGGGGCGAAGGGTACCTTGTAGCGGCCCGTGTAGGCCTGGGCCAGTGGCGCGTAGACGTACAGTGCCAGCGGAACACCTGCTTTCGTGATGGCGTACAGCCTGTTCTCGAAGACGGTGATGGCGAGGAAGTCGAGGGGTTGCTCGGGTTGCGTCATGGAACCTCCGTTGTGTGGTGCGTGTTGCAGTTTAGGGGCCGTGGGGGCGGTGGTGCGGGCCGGGCAGGGGGGTCTGATCCAGGCGGACGGGCGTGAACAGGTGCGGCACGTCGCCGCAGGGGGGCTGTCCGGGGTGGTCGTGGGCGTACAGGTACAGGGGCCAGCCCTGGTAGGTGGTGTGGTCCCAGGTGCGCAGGCCGTGCGGGTCGCGGCCCTGTGCGTGGACCGTGCCGGGCAGCGGGTGGGGGCCGGGGGGCAGGGTGGGCAGCGGCACGTACTGGTACAGGAACGCCTTGAGGTGTTCGGGCCAGTGGGAGGCGCTGGGGACACACTCGCCGGTCAGGAGGGCCATCTGCAGGGGCGTGAAGCGGTAGACGGGCAGGGGGCCGCGCGTGGTGTGGACGCTCAGGTGCGGGCCGTCGGGGCTCAGGTGGTGCAGGTCGGCGGGGGGCAGGGGCTGGCCGAGGCGGCGGGTGTGCGGCGTGGGGTACGTGTGGGTCATGCGGGGCTCCGTGACAGGATTACAGGGCGAGCATGGGGTGGGTGGGGGTGGGGTTCAGGAGGCGTTTCAGGCTGTCCAGGGGGCGGCGGGTGGGGTGGGTTCCGGCGCGGTCCTGCGCGGCGGCGAGCAGGTCGGCCAGGGTGCGGCCGTCGTGCGGGGCGTCGCTCAGGCCGACTCTGGGTTCGGGGGTGCGGCCCAGGGCGCTCAGGTGCTCGTGGATGCGCCGCGTGACCGGGGCGAGCTGGTCGGGCGTGAGAGCCTGAGGGCTCAGGAGGGTGAAGTCGTGCGTGCCGGTGCGGTACGCGCTGGCGTTCCAGTCGCGCGCGGCGGTTTTCAGTTCGCGGGCGGCGCGGCGCAGGGCCTGATCGACGGGCGCGTCGCCCAGCTGGCGGCGGTGGTCGTGCAGGGGGGGCAGGCGCAGAGTGGCGAGGGTGGTGACGCCGTGCGTCTGGGCGGCGTCGTGCAGCAGCGCGTCCCGGTCGGGCAGGTGCGTGACGGGGTCGAGGTGGTAGCTGTGAACGTCCTCGAGGAGCAGGATGCGGTCCCCGTTCGGGAGGCTGCGGAGGTTCAGGCGGCACACGCGCCGCTCGCCGGTGTGGGTGAGCAGGCGGGTCTGGTGGGTGCCGTCCGCCCAGGTGGTGACGGGGGCGGGCAGGGCGCCGGGGTGGTAGGTGCGCTGGTAGGCGGGGTTGGGCTGGGCGTGGGTGGGGGCGTGGGCGGGCCAGCGCAGGCCGGGCAGGGGGAGCAGGTGGAACAGGTCGTCTTCGAGGTGGGGGTGGGTCATGCCGGGTCTCCCTGGGGGCGGAGGGGGTGGGAAGGTCGTGGTGTGCAGCATGCCTGGGCGGGCGTTAACGGGGCGTTATGCCGATGGTGCGCCCTGGGCGCGTCAGGGAGTGACGTGCCGGGGCGCGCGTGTGGGCGGGCTACACTCCGGGGATGAGTTCGTGGCCGTTCAGGGTTGGGTTCGGGGAGGACGCGCACCGTCTGGAGGCGGGGCGGCGGCTGGTGCTGGGCGGCGTGGACGTCCCGCACGCGGAGCTGGGTGCGGTGGCGCACAGTGACGGGGACGCGGTTCTGCACGTGGTGGCGGACGCGCTGCTGTCGGGTCTGGCGATGGGGGATATCGGGCAGTACTTTCCGGATACCGCCGAGCAGTGGCGCGGGATGGATTCGCGCGTGATCGTGGAGCGGGCGCTGGCGCTGGTGCAGGAGCGGGGCTGGGTGCCGGTGAACGTGGCGGTCGTGGTGACGCTGGACCGCCCGAAGCTGGGGCCGCTGCGTGCGGAGATCGCCCGGTCGGTCGCGGCGCTGCTCTCGCTGCCCGAGGGGGACGTGGGCATCAGTTTCAAGACGTCGGAGGGCCTGGCGCCGCTGCACGTGCAGACGCGCGCGACGGTGCTGCTGGCCCGCGTGGAAGCGGCGCCGGGGGTCAGCGGTGAGTGACGCGGCGCCGGGTGGGGAGGGGCCGCTGCTGCGCGTGGTGCTGTTCGAGCCGGAGAAGGCCGGGAACGTCGGGAACGTCGCGCGGACGTGCGCGGTGCTGGGCGCGGACCTGCACCTGATCCGCCCGTTCGGCTTCCACCTGCATGACCGGGAGTTCCGCCGCGCGGTGATGGATTACCTGGAGGGCGTGACCCTGCACGAGCACGCCAGCTGGACGGCCTTCCAGGGAACGCTGGGCGCGGGCGCGCGGGTGTGGGCGTTCAGCACGCACGCGACCGAGCTGCACACCCGCGCGGGCTTCGCGCGGGGGGATTACCTGCTGTTCGGGCCGGAATCGCGCGGGCTGCCTGCGTGGCTGCGCGACGCGCTGCCGAAGCTGAAGCTGCCGCAGCCGGGCGGGGGCCGCAGCCTGAACCTGAGTGTCGCGGCGGGCGTCGCGGCATTCGAGGCGGGGCGGCAGATCGAGGGCTGGTAAAGCTCGTCCCGGACCGGGTGGGGGCACTGCGCCATTCGGCTCATTTCGACGGGGATCGAATCGGTCATGATGATTCGAGGAGGATCGAAATGACCGAAGCCGCCGACCCCACCCCACAGGGCCGCATGACCGCCCTGTACCACCGCCTCGTGACGGGCATCCGCACGAACGCCGAACGCGACCTGCGCCTCGCCCGCGCCGCCGGGAACGCCGCCGATCAGGCCCGCGCGCAGGCCCGCCTCGACACGCTGGAGACCGCGCTGGGCATCTACGAGGGCGCCCGCCGCGCCGCGCACGGCACGCCCCCCTGGCCGCGCGAACCCCGCCCATGAGCGCCGACCTCACCGCCCGCGCTGGCCTGTTCCGCGCGCTGTCCCACCCCGCGCGCCTCAGCCTCCTGCGCCTCGTCTGGACGCGCGAGGCCAGCGGCGACGAACTCGCCCGCCTGATGAACCTGGCGCCCGCCACCGTCAGCCACCACCTCGCGCAGCTCACCGAGGCCGGACTGATCCTCACCCGCCAGGACGGCCACCACCGCCTGCACCGCGCGCACGCGGCCGCGCTGGACCTGAACCTCGCGGACGTCGTGCGCGGCGCCGCCCCCGCCCCCACCCCCGACGACCCCTACCGCGACCGCGTGCTGCGCGCCTTTCTCAAGGGCGGTCGCCTGACCACCCTGCCCGCCCAGCGCAAGAAGAAGGACGTCATCCTGCACGAACTCGTCACCCTGTTCGAGCACGGCCGCCACTACCCGGAAGCCGAGGTGAACGCCGTCCTGCTCGACGTGTACGCCGACGTGTCCACCCTGCGCCGCGAGATGATCGGTCTGGGCGTCCTGAACCGCGAACGGGGCGTGTACTGGCGGCCTGAGCCGGACACCGCCCCCTCGTCCCAGGGGGACGCCCGCTAGAGTGGCAGGCATGACCTCAAGTGATTTTCAGACGCGACTGGCGCGCTACGCCGAACTGCTCGTCCGGACCGGCGTGAACCTCCCGCAGGGTGGCCGGGTGCGGATCAGCGCGCTCGTCGAGGCGACCGAACTGGTGCGGCTGGTGGCGCGCGCCGCTTACCGCGCCGGAGCGCAGGACGTGCGCGTCACGTACCTGGACCCGCACCTGAACCTCGCGCTGTACGAGGACGGCACCGACGACGCCGTGCAGTACCTGCCCGCGTGGTTCGCGCAGGAGGCCGAGGCGATGGTCGCGGACGGGTACGCGGCCATCGGGATCATCGGTGAGGACCCGTCCCTCCTGGCAGGCGTGGACGCGGGGCGCATCGCGTCGCGCAGCAAGGCCACCGCGCAGGCCATGCGCCGGGTCAGCGAGGCGAGCGGCAGCTTCCGCGTGAACTGGACGGTCGGCGCGATGGCCACCCCCGCCTGGGCCGCCCGCGTGTACCCGGACCTGCCGCAGGAGGAGGCCGTGGCCCGCCTGTGGGACGACATCTTCACCGTCACCCGCGCCGATCAGCCCGACCCGGTCGCCGCGTGGGACGCGCACCTGACCCGCCTGGAGCGCCTGACCACCCACCTGAACGGCAGGCAGTACGCCGCCGTGCACCTGCGCAGCGACCTGGGCACCGACCTGACCGTGGGCCTCGCCCGGAACCACGTGTGGCAGGGCGGCGCGGAAACCGCGCAGAACGGCGTGCGTGGCGTGCCGAACCTCCCCACCGACGAGGTGTTCACCGCCCCGCACCGGGACCGCGTGGACGGCGTGGCGGTCGCCAGCAAACCCCTGAGTGCGCGCGGACAGCTGATCGAGGGCATCCGCATGCGCTTCGAGGGAGGCCGCGCCGTCGAGGTCAGCGCCACGCGCGGCGAGGACACCCTGAAAGCCCTGATCGCCACCGACGACGGCGCCGCCCGCCTGGGCGAGGTGGCCCTGGTGCCCGCCAGCGCGCCCGTCGCGCAGACCGGCACGCTGTTCCTGAACACCCTGTTCGACGAGAACGCCGCGTCACACATCGCGCTGGGACGCTGCTACCCCACGAACGTGCAGGGCGGCACCGACCCCGCCACGCTGAAGGACGCCGGGGGCAACGACGACAGCCTGATCCACGTGGACTGGATGATCGGTACGCCCGCCACCGACGTGGACGGCATCACCCATGACGGTACCCGCGAACCGCTCATGCGCGCGGGTGAATGGGTCATCGAGGGGCTGTAAAGAGCAGAAAGAAAGGGGGGAGGGGAGCCGGTCACGGCCACCCTCCCCCTGCTGGTTGGGTTTACAGCGCGAGGATCGAGGCGAAGTTCCCGCTGAGACCGTCGGGGTAGAAGCCGCCCTTCGTGGCGCCGACGGACAGGAACACGATGTTCCCCACCTGACGGGGCGTGCGGCTGTACGCGATGCCGTTCGCGTCGGCCAGGACGATGTTCGCCTTGCCGCCCTCGACGATGCCCTGGTCCATGTCGCTGGCGCCGTCCACGCTGTCACGCAGGTTGCTGATCGCTTGCACGACGTCACTGACCTTCAGGGTGGAGGTCACGTCCGTGTTGCGCTGCTGGTACAGCAGGGTGCGGATCATGCCCGAGTGGTACGCCTCGACGGCCAGGATGCCCGCCGCGTTCTCCAGGTTGCCGCCCGGCTTCGTGTCGCTCAGCAGGCGCGCCGCGCCCTTGTACGCGCTGACGCCCACGTCCTCGAAGATGAACGCGCCGTGCAGGAAGAACAGGTCGTTCGCGAACGGGTTGAAGTTGTCGATCGCCCCGCCCGACGCGGCCTTGCCCGCCGCGACGAACGCCGGACCCAGGTCCAGGGTGGGCTGCGCGACGGCGCCCGCACCCAGGACCTTGCGGATGATCTTCACGTGGTTCAGTTCGTCCGTCGCGACCTCTTCGGCGTAGGCGCGCACCTCGGCGGAGGCGAACGGCACGCCGTTCCCGTTCTTGCCGGTGAAGCCCGCGGGCAGGATCACCTTGCTGCTGTCACCGCCCGCGGCGTCCAGTTCCTGCAGGCGACCCACGGCCGCGAGGTAGAACGCCGCTTCCAGGTACTCCAGGTTCAGCGCGAAGTTGAAGATCGTGGCGTCCAGGTTCGGTTTGGGGGTGGCGCTCATGGCGGGCGTGCACCCGGCGAGCAGACCAGTGGCGGTGACGGCCCCGGCGGCCCCCAGGAACTTACGGCGATTCATGGCGTTGGACATGCTGATCCCTCCAGAAGGTGAAAGAAGCGGTTCGGACACGAGGACACCCCTGCCGGATCAGGCGGATTCCTGCCCCGGACCTGCGGATCGTGTCGCTCTGAACAGTCCTATGCACCCCGCCGGAAACCGGATCACTTCTGCACACGACGGTGAAGATCAGGTGAACATCAGGTGGGCGGCGTGGCCGATCCGGACTGCCCGAACGCGTTCTCCTGCACCAGCCGTTCCAGCGCCCGGGCCCGCTCCAGCTGCTGCCCCAGCGCCGCGTGCCGGTCCTCCAGCGACCGGATCGCGCCGCCCAGCCGCGCCAGAACGTCCGCCTTCAGGACCGGGAGGGACGCCGGGTCCGGCACCTCGCGCTGCACCGAGAACATCGTGCCGCCCTGCGCCACCAGCCCCAGCAGACCCTGCGCGTCCAGGAACGCCCGCGTGTCCTCCAGCGTCAGCCCCACCGCCTGCCACTGCTGCACGCCCCGCAACTCGATCACGTTGTGCAGCAGGAACCGGAACTTCCCGTTCACCCGCATGGGATGCAGCAGGTCCTCGCGCAGCAGGTGCCGCACCGTCGTCGCGGGCAACCCCATCAACGCCGCGAACCGCCCGATGCCCACGCCCCGCTCCTCGAAGAGGGCGTCCAGCACCTCCGGGCCGCCGCACATGGTCGCCACGTCCGCGCGTTGCGCCTCCGGCATGGACGTCATCAACGCCCGGAACTGCCGGACACTCTGCCGGAACGCCGCCTCGGTCAGTTCATTCACGCCAGTCTCCGCACGGTCACCGTCACGTGCCAGCGTGGCAGCGTCCAGCGCCCACTCAGCAGGTGGTTCAGGCGACTCAGACGGGCCGCGCGGGCCGCCTCACGGCACTCGGTCAGCCGGTCGGAGAAGGGAGCAGCGTCGGAATAGGCGGTCAGGGCGTCGGTATGCAGCGCATTGAACATGGGGTGGTGCCTCCTGAGCAGAGTTCAGAGGTGGCGAGGGTCTCCCTCGAAACCTCTGAATCGAGCGAAGCGAGTGCCTGAAATGACAGTGGTGGGAAGCGGAGCCCTGGGGCGTGCTGTTCGCTCCAGGGTGCAGCTGGACACCGCTGTGAAAATCAGTGTCGAACGTGCAGTCGACTGCACGTCAAGCGCCCGCCCGCGCCGTCAGGTGGTAGCCCGCCCACTCCCGCCAGAACGCCCCCGCCGCGTCCAGGCACGCGCGTTCCGGCCGCGAAACCTCCGCCGCGTCCGCTCCCGCGTGAACGGCCTGCGCGAACGCCAGCTTCGACCGCAGGAACGCCGCGTGATGCCCCGCCGTCCCCCCGTAGTTCTCGGTCACGCCCGACCAGTCCGGCACCCACGCCGCCCGCAGCCGCCCCGATACCCGCACCTGGACGTCCGCGTGCGGTCCGCGCGGCAGCAGGTGCGTCACGTCCTGCTCCAGCCACCGCACAAAACGCTCCTCCAGTCCCGCCCGCCACGCCGCGTCACTCATACGGACTCCGGTTGAACGGTTTGCCTCAACCGTTCAACCCGAGCGGATGCGAGAAGGAGCGAAGCGGGTTCCGGGCGTGGAGTTGGCAACCCGGTGTGGTTCCGGGTTGTGAACGAAACAGACGGAATCCGTATCACGCCCCGCAGCAGAGCACGCGGTGACCGGGCACGCCGCCGCACCTGCACAGAAGAAGCGGGCGACCCGCAGGCCACCCGCTTCCCCGATTCAGCCTGTGCTTATTTCACGAGGCCGAGTTTGCGCACTTCGTCGCGTTCCTCGGTCAGTTCCTGCGCGGTGGCGTCCATCTTGCCGCGGCTGAAGTCGCTGACGGGGAGGCCCTGCACGATCTCGTACTTGCCGTTCTTGCAGGTCACGGGGAAGCCGTAGATCAGGCCCTCGGGAATGCCGTAGCTGCCGTCGCTGGGGATGCCCATGCTGACCCACTCGCCCTCGGGCGTGCCCAGCGCCCAGTCGCGCATGTGGTCGATCGCGGCGCTCGCGGCGGACGCGGCGCTGCTCAGGCCGCGCGCCTCGATGATCGCCGCGCCACGCTTGGCGACCGTGGAGATGTAGCTGTTCTCGTACCAGTCACGGTCCACCTGATCCAGCGCAGGCTGACCATCCACCGTCGCCTGGCTCAGGTCGGGGTACTGGGTCGAGGAGTGGTTGCCCCAGATGGTCAGGTTCTTGATGCTGCTCACGGGCTTCCCGGTCTTCTCCGCCAGCTGGCTGATCGCGCGGTTGTGATCCAGACGCACCATCGCCGTGAACTGCCCCGCGTCCAGGTCGGGCGCGTTCTGCTGAGCGATCAGCGCGTTCGTGTTCGCGGGGTTCCCCACCACGAGCACCTTCACGTCACGGCTCGCCACGGCGTTCAGCGCCTCACCCTGCGGCTTGAAGATCCCGCCGTTCGCCCCCAGCAGGTCCCCGCGCTCCATGCCCGCCTTACGGGGCATCGCACCGACCAGCAGCGCGTAATCCGCGTCCTTGAACGCCACCATCGGATCGTCGCTCGTCACGATGTCCGCCAGCAGCGGGAACGCGCAGTCACGCAGCTCCATCACGACGCCGTTCAGGGCCTTCAGCGCGGGCGTGATCTCCAGCAGTTGCAGGATGACCGGCTGGTCCTTGCCGAGCATGTCGCCCGACGCGATGCGGAAGAGAAGGCTGTAGCCGATCTGGCCAGCGGCGCCGGTAACGGCAACGCGGACGGGTTGTTTGGTCGTCATGGGTATCCCTCCTGAGGATGGTTTTACGGCTCACGATAACGCGCGGCGGGCTGATTGAGGGAAAAGTTCCCCGGACGGGGACAGGCTCGGTGGCTGGTGGGCGCCTCGCAGCGGGCAGCCCCACCCCCCAGCCCCCATCCCCAGGGGGGACGGGGGGGCTTACGTTGCACTGGGCAAGAGTTTCTTTCGGCGCGGCGGAGTTGCTGCGGGCAGTGACGGGTCCGGCTTCGACGCCAGCCTTCGCCCCCGTCGCAGGCCCGCGCGCTGCGCGCACGACGGCCGAGGGCAGTCAGCGGTCAGCTGTGGTGGGGGACGCTGTGGTCGGCTGATCGACTGTTCTCGCTTCGGCAGAAGCATGTGTCCAAGGCTCCCCTTGACTCGCAGAGCCCGCAGGGAGGGGAGCTGTCGCCGTAGGCGACTGAGGGGTCCTGCGAAGCAGTTGTGTTGTCTTTTCCCGCTGCGCAGCAGTCTTCCTTCCCACTTCCCACAACCCACTCCCCACTTCCCTTTTACAGCGGCGCGTCGTCCGCGAAGTTGGGTGCGCGTTTTTCGCGGAGGCTGCTGAGGCCTTCGCGGACGTCGGGGCCGGTGAAGCCGAGGAATTCGAGGGCGAGGCTGGCGTCGAAGGTGGGTCCGGCCTGTCTGAGCCAGTTGTTGAGGGCGTATTTGGTCCAGCGGGTGGCGGTGGGGCTGCCGCTGGCGAGTTGCCGGGCGACTTTCCAGGCGCGGTCCATGAGTTCGTCGTCGGGGACGGTGAGGCTGACGAGGCCGATGCGTTCGGCTTCGATGCCGCTGACGGGTTCGCCGGTCATGAGGTGGTATTTGGCTTTGTTCAGGCCGCACAGGAGGGGCCAGATGATCGCGGCGTGGTCTCCGGCGGCGACACCCAGGCGGACGTGGCCGTCGAGGAGGCGGGCGGTGTGCGCGGTGATGCTGACGTCGGCGAGGAGGGCGACGGCGAGTCCGGCGCCGACGCAGGGGCCGTGGATGGCGCTGACGATAGGTTTGCTGCAGTTGATGACGTTGTACACGAGGTCGCGGGCTTCTTTCCAGACGCGGGTGAGGGCGGTGAAGTCGCTGCTCATTTCCTCGATCAGGGTGAAGTCCCCGCCGCTGCTGAACCCTCGTCCGTCGCCGCGTACGAGGACGCAGCGGATGCCTGGGGTGTCGTCGATGTCGCGCCACACGCGGGTGAGGGCGCGGTGCGCGTCGGCGTTGACGCTGTTCAGGGTCTTGTCGCTGCGGATGACGACCTCCAGGATGCCGCCGTCGTGCAGCTGGAGGGTCAGGCCGGGGTACGCGCCGGGCGCGGTGAGCTGGGCTGTGGTCATGCGGGCAGGGTAGCGGCTGGGGGTGGTGGGGGCGCGCGGCGGTGTCCGGTGGGGTGGGATGCGGGGTTCATGCGGTGGGGGGGAGTGCGCCCCCGGGGTGGTCAAATCAGGCAGCGGGGCGGGGTGTGGTGTGCCTACGCTGGGGCATGACGCGTGCGTGGTGGGTGGTGGGGCTGGTGTCGGCGGTGCTGGTGGGGTGTGGTGGTGGTGGTGCGCCGGACCCGGAGGCGGAGACAGTCGGGCCGGTGACGGTCACGGTGAAGGACAAGTTCTACGGCGTGGACTTCTCGTATACGACGTCGGCGTCGTTCAGGCCGCTCCGGTCGCCACTGCCGGGCTTCGAGCCGTCCGTGGCGGAGACGGCGATGCTGGCGGCGATCAACGTGGAGCGCGCGCGGGGCGGGTCGTGCGGGGGCGCGCGGTTCCCGGTGGCCCGGCCCCTGGTGTTCGAGGGGCACCTGATGAAGGCGGCGCGGGGGTACGCGCAGGAACTCGCGGACAGTGGCCGGATGGAGGTGCCGCACCGCAGCGTGCGGGACGGGCGGGTGCCGTCGCAGCGGATGGTGGACGCCGGGTACCGGCCGGTGCCGCCTGCGAACGTGGAGTGGGTGTTCGAGGAGAGCCTCGCGGCCGGTGAGGGCTTCACGGACCCTGCCGAGGTGATCGCGGCGTGGAAGGACAGCCCGTCGCACTGCCGGGCGCTGTTCGAGAACATCGGGAACGGCGCGGTGGCGCGGGTGGACGGCGCGGCGGGGACGTACTGGGTGCTGAACATTGCGGGCTGGGAGAACGAGTAGCGTCGCGCGGGAAGGTACAGAGAGGAGGCCCGCACGTCATGTCCGTGCGGGCCTCCTCATGGGAGCCGTCAGCTCTTGAGTTTCGCGGTGACGTCCACGAGGCGCCGGGCCTGGTGGGCGATGGTGGCGCGGTCCTCGGCCGAGAGGGGCTGGCCGCCCGCGGTGACGCTGGCGCCGTAGGGGTTGCCGCCGGACGCGAAGATGGCCGGGTCGGTGTAGCCGGGCGCGACGATGATCGAGCCCCAGTGCATGGCGGTGACGTACAGGGTCTGGAGGGTGGTTTCCTGGCCGCCGTTGGGGTTCTGGGCGCTGGTCATGGCGCTGAAGGTCTTGTTCGCGAGTTTCCCGGTGCCCCACAGGCCACCGAGGGTGTCGATGAACGCGCGGACCTGACTGGCGGCGCCGCCGAAGCGGATGGGGGTGCTGAACAGGTACGCGTCGGCCCATTCCAGGTCCGCGGGTGTGGCGGTGGGGACGTCGGCGCTGCGCTCCTGCTGGGCCTTCCAGGCGTCCTGGGTGTCGATGACGGCCTGGGGGGCGGTTTCGGGGACTTTCAGGACGCGGACCTCAGCCCCAGCGGCGCGGGCGGCCTCGGCGGCGGCTTCGGCCATGGCGTGGTTGGTGCCGTAGGTGGAGTAGTAGACGATGGCCAGTTTGACGGGGCTGGGTGTGGTCATGGGGGGAGCGTAAGCCTGACCGGGCATTCATTCAATATTGAAGTATTTGGATTGCCTTGAGCGAATTCTCATCCGCGAAAGGGGAGGGGCACCCGGCGTAGCGTCACTGCCGGGTGCCCCTCCCGCTAACGGTCAGACGCGGATCGTGACGCGCGCCCCGTCGTCCTCCAGGTGCACCGTATCGATGAAGCGCACCACGCGCGTCGCGTAGCCCATGACCAGCGTGTGCGTGCGCGCCCCGCCGCCGAAACGCCGCACGCCGCTGAGCAGCTCGCCGTACGTGATCCCGGTCGCGCTGAACACCATCTGCTTCCCGGGGGCCAGATCATTGGTCTTGTACACCCTGTTCTCATCCACGCCCATCGCCTTGAAGCGCTCGCGCATGGCGTCGTCCTCCGCGATGAACCGGCCCTGGATCTCCGCGCCCAGGCACTTCATGGCCGCCGCCGACAGGACCCCCTCGGGCGCGCCGCCCGAGCCCATCAGCGCGTGCACGCCCGTGCCACGCACGCCCACCTGCAGGCTGGCGACCACGTCGCCGTCCCCGATCAGTTTCACGCGCGCCCCGGCGGCCCGCACGCGGCGGATCAGGTCCGCGTGCCGCTCGCGGTCCAGGATCGTGATCATCAGGTCGTCCACGTCGCGTTCCAGGCTCTGCGCCAGGACGTTCAGGTTCGCCTCGACCGGCCAGTCCAGGTTCACCTTCCCGGCGGCGGGGGGCGGCACGACCAGCTTGTCCATGTAGCAGTCCGGCGCGTGCATCAGGCCGCCCCGTTCGGACAGGGCGATCACGGCCAGTCCGTTCGGGAGGCCCTTGGCGGTCACGCTGGTGCCCTCGACCGGGTCCACAGCGATGTCCACCTCGTACTGACCCTGCCCGACCTTCTCGCCGATGTACAGCATGGGGGCCTCGTCCATCTCGCCCTCGCCGATCACGACCGTCCCGCGGATATCCAGGCTGTTCAGCAGTTCGCGCATGGCTTCGGTGCCCGCGCCGTCCACGGCGTTCTTGTCGCCCATGCCCATCCAGCGGCTGGCGGCCAGGGCGGCGCCCTCGGTCACCCGGGCCGTTTCCAGGACCAGGGCGTGCTCGAAGTGGTTGGTGTCCACGCGGCTCTCCGCGCCTTGCTTCCGCTTGACCGTCATGCCGTTAACGTAACACGCAGCGTGAAAAAACCACTTCCGGGAGCGGTTCCAGCGCGTGATTGGTGTGTCACTCCGGCGGGGAATCAGGTCAGCGCAGCACGCCGGCCCACACCAGCAGCAACCACAGGACCACCGGGATCGCCAGCGAGCCGACAATCAGCTTCAGCAGCCGCCACCAGTCGTTCAGGAACTCCTTCACGTCCCCAGGGTAGCAGCCGCCCGCCCGCGCGACCGGGTGCGCCTTCACGCTGTCTTGCCCCTGGGCCGCCGCGCCGAGGCGCAGTCCGTACACTGGCGGGTATGACCCTCAGCCCCCTGGCCGGTAAACGCGCGCCGCAGAGCCTGCTGACGAACATCCCCCGACTGGTCGCCCACTACTACGAGACCCGCCCCGACGTGCACGATCCCCTCCAGCGCGTCGCCTTCGGAACCAGCGGGCACCGTGGCACCAGCATCAACGGCAGTTTCAACGAGTCGCACATCCTGGCGGTCACGCAGGCCGTCGCCGAGCACCGCGCCGCCGCCGGGATCACCGGGCCTCTGTTCATGGGCCTGGACACCCACGCGCTGTCCGAACCCGCCTGGATGACCGCGCTGCAGGTCCTCGTCGCGAACGGTGTGCAGGTACGCGCCCAGGCCGGATCGTTCACGCCCACGCCGCTGGTCAGCCACGCGATCCTCGAACACAACCGCCCCGGCCGCGAGGGCAGACCCGACCATGACTGGGCCGACGGGATCGTGATTACGCCCAGTCACAACCCCCCGCAGGACGGCGGCTTCAAGTACAACCCCCCTCCGGCGGTCCGGCCGATACCGACGTGACGGGCGCCGTGCAGGCCCGCGCGAACGCCATCCTGGAGAACGAACTGCGCGACGTGCAGCGCGTCTCGCACGAGGACGCCCTGGCGGGCCTGACGGACTTCGACTTCATCACGCCCTACGTGTCGCAGCTGGGGACGGTCGTGAACCTGGACGCCATCCGCCAGAGCGGCGTGCGGATCGGCGTGGACCCGCTGGGCGGCAGCAGCCTCCCGGTCTGGCAGGCCATCCAGGCGCAGCACGGCCTGAACCTGCAGATCGTGAACGAGGACATCGACCCGCGCTTCGCGTTCATGAGCGTGGACCGCGACGGGAAGATCCGCATGGACTGCTCCAGCCCGTACGCCATGGCAGGCCTGCTGGCCCTGAAGGACGACTTCGACGTGGCGATCGGCAACGACCCGGACGCCGACCGGCACGGCATCGTGACCCGCGCGGGCCTGATGAACCCCAACCACTACCTGGCGGTGATGATCGAGTACCTGTTCAGCCACCGCCCCGGCTGGCGCGCCGACGCCGCGATCGGCAAGACGCTGGTCAGCAGCGCCCTGATCGACCGGGTGGGCGCCGGGATCGGGCGGCGCGTCGTGGAGGTCCCGGTCGGCTTCAAGTACTTCGTCGAGGGCCTGCTGGACGGCTCCTTCGGCTTCGGGGGAGAGGAGAGCGCCGGGGCGAGCTTCCTGCGCCTCGACGGCTCTCCCTGGAGCACCGACAAGGACGGCCTGATCCCCGGCCTGCTCGCCGCCGAGATGACCGCCGTGACCGGCAAGACGCCCAGCGAGCGCTTCGCGGACCTCACCGCGCGCTACGGCGAGACCGCCTACGACCGCCAGGACGCTCCCGCCGACGCCGCACAGAAGAAGATCCTGTCCAGCCTCAGCCCCGAGCAGGTCACCGCCACCACGCTGGGCGGCGACCCCATCACCGCGAAACTCACCCGCGCGCCCGGCAACAGCGCAGGGATCGGCGGGCTGAAGGTCACCACCGATCAGGCGTGGTTCGCCGCGCGGCCCAGCGGCACCGAGGACGTGTACAAGATCTACGCCGAGAGCTTCCGCGGCGAAGGGCACCTCAGGCAGGTCATGACCGAGGCCCGCGACGTCGTCAGCGCGGCCCTGAACGGTCACTGACCACCGTCTCGCCCCTGCAAATGAAGAGCCGCGCAGTGCCAGCAGCCCCCCCTGACGCTGTCTCGCCGCGCACTCCTGCCGCTCCGCCCCTGATCCGGGCGGGGCGGCAACTTCATGCCGTGTCATGAATCTCATGGCATACACTGGACGGCATCCAGCGCAGCGCGGCGACTCCCACCCCGGTGGCCGGAGTCCGCCCTTCCTGCTGCCTGCTCTCATGAGTGCCGATGCGAAAAATTCCGCACCATGACGCAGGAATCAGTAAGTTTTATGTGAGTTCGTATTGCCTATGTTTGGATATCGAAACTCCGGGCACCGACCCTGCCCGCGCCCCACAGGAGGAACACCGATGGAACATGAGATGCTGCACCACAACTGGATGGGTTCATACATCCTCCTCTCGTACGTGATCGCCGTCGCCGCGTCCTACATGTCCCTGGAGCTCGCCGGACGCGCCGGACGCGTCTTCACCAGCGCCGCCAGCCGCTTCTGGCTGATCGCGCAGGCCCTGGTGCTCGGCTACGGCATCTGGGCCATGCACTTCGTTGGCATGATGGCCTTCCAGGTGAACGCCGCCACCAGCCTGAACTACCCCATCACGGTCCTCTCGGGCCTGATCGCCGTGGCCTTCGTGTACCCCGCGCTGCTCGTGCTGCACAGCGGCGCGTTCAACCTGCGCCGACTGGGCATCGCGGGCGCCATCGCGGGCGCCGGGATCGTCGCCATGCACTACAGCGGCATGGCCGCCTACCGCATGCCCGGCACCGAACTGCAGATCAACTTCTTCGCGCTGATCGCCTCGGTCGTCATCGCCGTGGGCGCCAGCATGGCCGCCCTGTTCCTGTTCCACCAGCTCACCAGCGACTGGGCCAAACGCCAGACCAAGACGCAGCTGAACCTCGTCAAGGCCGGCGCCGCCGCCGTCATGGGCGTCGCCATCACCGGCATGCACTACACCGGCATGGCTGCCCTGCAGTACAAGGTCGTGGACGAGATGAAAGTCGGCATTGCCGCCGACGGCATCGACACCACCCTGCTCGCCCTGGTGATCGGCGTCGTGTCCTTCCTGCTGCTGGGCCTGGCCCTCACCAGCGTGCTCATGGACGCCGGACGCGGCGGTGACCTCGACGACCTCGACTTCGGCAGCGCCGCAGACTGACCCCCCCTCACCCCGAACCTCCCGTATCCTCTGCACCCTGCGGCGCGCCCACCTCACCCCGCGCGCCCGGAAAGGAACCCACCATGGCCCGAATCCTGATCGTTGACGACTCCCCCGCCGACCTGAAATTCATGGAAGCCGCCCTGAAAGGCACCCCCCACAGCGTCACCGCGCTGAACGACCCCGCCCAGGTGGAAGCCGTCGCCGACCAGCTGCGCCCCGACCTGCTGCTCGTGGACGTCGTCATGCCCGGCCGCAACGGCTACGAGGTCGTGCGCGGCCTGCGCCGCCAGCCCGGCATGGAAGCCCTGAAGGTCGTGTTCGTGTCCAGCAAGGGCAACGAGACCGACGTGAAATGGGGCCTGCGCCAGGGCGCCGACGACTACATCGTCAAACCCTACACCCCCGAACAGGTGCTCGGCGTCGTCAGCCGACTGATCGGCTGATGCCCGACGCGCTGCTCGTCCGCGTGCAGGACACCCGCCTGGCGCTGCCCCTCTCGGGCGAGCAGACCATCGCGGAGGTCGGCCCCCTCGCCCCCCTCCCGCACGGCGAACCGCTGCTGCGCGGCCTGACCACCCTGCAGGGCCGCGCCGTGCCGCTGCTGGACCTCGCGCCCCTGCTCGGCCACCCGGCCACCACCGCACGTCTGATGGTCCTGACCAGCCTGGAAGGCGAACGCGTCGCGCTGCTCGTCGACGAGGTGTACGGCGTCAGCAGCGTCCCCACCCCACCCCCCGGCTCGTCCCTGCTGCTCGACGTGCCCGGCGGCCCCCTCCTGAACCCGGCCGCCCTGGCCCGCGACCTGCGCGACCACCTCGGCTGACCCCCCCCACCGCCCCCCCCCTTCCCGCCCCTCTCCCCGCTCCCCGTCCGGAGGCTCACCCATGCAAGGAACCGTCCCCGTCAACCGCGCGCAGCGCCGCGCCAACCGCAAGACCAACGCCCAGCGTGTCGGCTGGCTGGGACAGCTGCGCGTGGGTCAGAAACTCTCACTGGCCGCCTTCGCGTTCTCGATCCCGCTGACCGTGCTCGTCAGCAGCCTGCTCGTCACGCAGCAGGGCAACATCAGCTTCACGCAGCGCGAACTGAGCGGTCTGCAGCAGTTCGCGCCCCTGCGCGACATCAACAACAACCTCGCGGGGTTCGTCACCACCGCGCTGCGCGGTGACCAGGCCGGCGCCGAGAAGGCCGCCGCCGGGTGGACCGCGCCATCGACCAGCTCGAGGCGCAGGTCGCCCCCGAATACCGCGAACGCGTCCAGGCGCTGCGCCGCGACTGGAAGACCCTCCCGGACTCCATCGGCACGCAGCCGGACCTCGCCATCCTGCAGACGTACGCGCAGCTGCTCAACACCTACCAGCGCGACCTGAGCGAGGACCTCCTCACCCAGTCCGGCCTGATGCTCGACCCGGTCGCGGAGTCCTTCCACACCATGGAAGCCACCCTGCGCATCCTGCCGCGCCTCTCGGCCGGGATGAACCTCGCCGCGCTGACCACCGAGGCCGGACGCCGTGAAGCCGGTGACGACAGCGCCTACCTGAACGTGCTGCGCGACCTGAACGTCAGCCTGCAGGAAGCCCTGTCGTCCTACAACTCCAGCGTGGACCGCATCATCCGTGCCGACCCCGAGACCGGCAAGGCCATGGGGGAGGTCGCGCAGAAACTCAGTGACGCCGTCACCCCCGCCCTGGCCGACCTGGGCGGCGCCATCGAGGCCGGCAACCTGAACGGCGTCGACCTGCAGGGCATCCAGAACAGCGCGCTGCTGCAGGTCGGGGCCGCGTTCAACACCGGGAACGAACTGCTCGCCAGCCAGCTGCAGCAGCGCGTGCAGGACACCCAGCGTCAGCGTCTGCTGTCCCTGATCGCCATCATCGCGGCGCTGGTCATCGCGTTCACGCTGCTGATCCGCCTGTCGCGCGCCATCGTCAAGCCCCTCTCGGAACTGACCCGCGCCAGCCGCGCCGTGTCCGGCGGGGACCTGAACGTCGTGGTGCCCGTGCAGACCCGCGACGAGCTGGGCTACATGGCCTACACCTTCAACAACGCCACCAGCCAGCTGCGCGTGAACGAGGAGAAGAACGTCGCCGAACGTGACGAGGCCGCCAAACTGCAGAACAACATCGGCTCGTTCCTGGACGTCACCATGGACATCGCGGGCGGCGACCTGACCCGCCGTGGCGTCGTCACCGACGACGTGCTGGGCAACGTCGTGGACTCCATCAACCTGATGGTCGACGAGCTGGGGCAGGTGCTCGGGGAAGTGCAGAAGGCCTCCATGTCCGTGACGGACGCCAGCCGCGACATGCTCTCCACCACCGACCAGATCGTGAAGGGCGCCGACACCACCACCCAGGAAACCCGCCGCGTGGCCGACCAGGTACGCGCCGTGACCGACGGCTTCCGCGAGATGGCCGAGGCCGCCCAGCAGAGCGCCGAATCCGCCCGGCAGGCACTGGAAGCGTCCCAGCAGGGTCGCGAGGCCGTGCTCGGGACGCTGGACGGCATGCAGAACATCCGCCGCGAGGTGCAGGGCGTCGCCCGGCGCATCAAGACCCTCGGGGAACGCTCGCTGGAAATTCAGGAAATCGTCGACACCATCTCCCGCCTGTCCAGCCAGACCAACCTGCTGGCACTGAACGCCTCCATCGAGGCGGCCGGTGCAGGGGCCGCCGGCAGCCGCTTCGCGATCGTCGCAGACGAAGTGCGTAAGCTGGCAGACTCCTCGGCGCAGGCGACCGCGCGCATCGCCAGCCTGATCCGCACGGTGCAGCTGGAAATCACGGAAGTGGTCACCAGCGTGGAAGACAACACCCGCGAGGTGGAACAGGGGTACCGCGTCGCCGCCGTCGCCGGGGAACGCATCGAGCAGCTGGGTAAACTGGCCGCCGAGTCCGCGCAGTTCGCCGAGCGCATCAACACGGCCACCACCGAACAGGTGCGCAGCGTCGAACAGGTGAGCGAGGCCGTCCAGCAGATCGGACAGGTCGCCGAGAGCTCCAACGAGAGCGTCGAGCAGGGCCGCGCCGCCGCCCGCCGCCTGCAGCACCTCGCGCAGAACCTGCTGCAGAGCCTCTCGCGCTTCAAGATTCCCAGCTGAGTCCCTAAGGAGCCGATGTGACGTCCCTCAACTCCCCGGTCATGGACCCGGAACTGACCGCCACCTACCTGCAGGACGCCCGCAGCGTCGCCGCCGGGCTGGAGGACGCCACCGTCGACCTGTGGGTCCCCGACGACCGCCCCCGCGCCCTGGACACCCTGTGGGTCCTCAGCCACCGCCTGCACGGCACGGCGGGCCTGTACGGCCACCCGCAGACCGCCGCGCTCGCCGCGCTGCTCGAACGCCTGATGGAAGGGCGCGCGCACCTGAACACCGACGACGCCGTGCCGATCCTCACGGAGATCCTCGAACGCGCCAACACCTGCTTCGGGCAGGCCCTGAACCGCATCGAACAGGGCCAGAGCGAGGGCGACGTGGGCCTGCTGTTCGCCGAACTGGGCGGCCCCGCCCAGGTGACCGACCTGCTGCGCACCCAGCCTTTCGCGCTGCAGGCCCGGCAGGCCCGCAGCGACACCCAGGAGGAACCGCCCTTCGCGGTCGTGAACGCCGCCATCTGGGAGGACTTCGGTCCGGAAGCGGCTGAACTGGCCGCCACGCTGCGCAGCGGCCTGCACGCCGACACGCCCGACCTGACCGCGCTGTTCCGCGCCGCGCACACCCTGAAGGGCAGCAGCGCCATGGTGGGCCTGAGTGACATGGCCGAGGTCGGGCACGCCATGGAGGACCTGCTGGGCGCCGCCCGCGAGGACGCCGTCACCCTGGACCGCGCGTTGCCCCTGATCGACGACGGCCTGAACGTCGTGGATCTCGTGCTCGCGCACGCCGAGGGACAGGTCCGGGAATCCCCGCAGCTGCGCATCCAGGGCTACCGCGCCGCCGTCGCCGCGCTGCTCAGCGGACAGGACCCCGCCACGCTGATCCCCACGCCCGAGGCGGCAGTCACGCCCGTCCCCGAGGCGCGCCTGAGCGTCCGCGTGGACAGCGGCCGCCTGGACGGCATGCTCGACGACGTCGCCGGACTGGTCGCCGCCCGCGCCCGCCTGAACGGCGTGCTGCTGCGCCAGCAGCAGATCGCCCGCAGCCTCGACGCCGCGCACGAACGCGTGCAGCGCACCGTCCGCGACTTCGAGGAACGCTACCTGAACCCCAACCTGACCCCCGGCGGGGCCAGCGCCGGGGTGCCGCTGGACCGCCTGCCCGGTCAGGCCAGGCCCGGCACGGACCTGGGACTGCAGGACCGACTCGCGGACTTCGGCGCGCTGGAACTCGACAGTTACGACGACCTGAACATCCTCGCGCGGGCCGTGACCGAGCTGAGCGCCGACCTCGTGGAGGTCCGCGCGCAGACCGCGCAGGCCATCAGCACGCTCGGCGACGAACTGACCGGCCTGGAAAAACTCACGCGTCAGCTGCGCGTGGAACTCAGCCGCGCCCGCCTCGTCCCGCTGGAGCGCGTCACGGCGCCCCTGCACCGCTGGGCCGGACGCCGCGACGACCTGAAACTCACCGTGACCGGCGAGGACAGCCTGATCGACGCGCAGTACGCCGCGCCGCTCGGACAGGCGCTGCTGCACCTGCTGACCAACGCCGCCGTGCACGGCGCGCAGAGCCCCGAGGAACGCGCCGCGCACGGCAAACCCGCCCTGCTGCAGGTCGGCGTGGACGCCCACGTCTCCGACGGGCACCTGCACGTCACCGTGCGCGACGACGGACGGGGATTGAACTTCGAGGCGCTGCGCCAGCGCGCCCTGCAGTCCGGGCACCTCAGCGCCGGGGAACTGAACGTCATGACCGACGAGCAGACCGCGCAACTGGTGTTCCTGCCCGGCCTGAGCACCGCCGCGCAGGTCACGCAGGAAGCCGGACGCGGCGTCGGCATGGACGCCGTGCGCGACGCCATCACCCGCCTGGGCGGCCGCGTCAGCATCAGCAGCGCTCCCGGCCAGGGCACCGCCACCACCCTGCACGTCCCGGTCGCGCAGCAGATCACCGACGTGCTCGTCCTGCGCGCCGGGAATGCCCGCGTCGCCGTGCTCGCCAGTCAGGTGCAGGGCATGACCGTCCTCGACGGCGACGCCCCGCACGGCAGCGTCGACCTCAGCGCCCTGTGGGGCGAGACGCCGGCCCCCACCCGCTACGTGGCCCGCCTGTCGGTCCCCGAAGCGGACGGCGGCACCCTGCACGTCATCGTGGACGAATTCCAGAGCATCGAGGAAATCGTGCTGCGCCCCGCCGGGAACCTCCTGAGCCCCCTGGAGTACCTGAGCGGCATGACCACCCTGAACGACGAGCACGGCCAGGCGTACCCGGTCGCCGTGCTGAACCCCGCCGGACTGCGCCGCGCCCGCGCCGCCCAGCGCACCGCGACCAGCGCCGCCACCCAGAGCGCCGGACGCATCCTGCTCGTCGACGACAGCCTCAGCGTGCGCCGCCACGTGGGCCGCAGCCTGGAACGCTTCGGGTACCAGGTCGCCACCGCCAGCGACGGTCAGGAAGCCCTGGAACGCCTCCTGGCGGGCGAGCAGGCCGACCTGCTCCTGAGCGACCTGGAAATGCCCCGCATGAACGGCTTCGAACTGCTGCGCGCCGTGCGCTCCAGCCCCGCCCACGCCGGGCTGCCCGTGGTCATCATGACCACCCGCGCCGGTGAGAAACACCAGCAGCTCGCCATGGAACTCGGCGCGAACGACTACCTCGCCAAACCCGCCGAGGAACGCCTGCTGCACCGCCGACTCGACGCCCTGCTCGCCGCCGGGGTCCGCGCATGACCCTGGGCGACGGGGCCGCCTGCCTGGTGGTGTCCCCCCACCTGTCACGCGCCCTGTCGCACGCCGCGCTGATCGAGGCCGCAGGCTGGAGCGCCACCACCGCCGCCGGAGGCCTGCACGCCCTCACGCAGATCGAACGGGAGCAACCCGTCCTGGTCACCATCGACCCGGCCCTGGAAGACCTGAGCCCCGCCGACCTGCACGAAATCCTGCGCGACGACCCCGCCACCGCGCAGACCATCGTCCTGATTCCCGGCGCGCAGCGCCCCGCCCGCTACGGCGGACCCTTCGACGTGCCCGTCCCCGCCGGACGCACCGCGCCCGAGGCGCTGGCCCGCGCCCTGCAGGTGCTGGGCGGCGCGACCGCGCCCCGATGGCACGACCCGGAGGCCGCCGCGCTGAGCGGCGAACTGAGCACCCTGCCCCTGACCGACATCCTGCTGTGCGCGCAGGACCTGCAACTCTCGGGTCTGCTGCTGATCGACGCGGCGCAACCCGCCCACCTGGTGCTGCGCCGGGGTGAGATCATCGACGCCGAATGCGGCGACCGCACGGCTCCGCAATCGGTCACGCACCTGCTCAGCGCCCGCGCGCCCGGCAGCTTCCGCTTTCATCTCATGTCCCCGGACCCGCTGGACGCGTACCCTCGGGGAGTGACGGTCCCCACCGCCCGCCTGCTCATGGAGGCGGCCGTGCACGAGGACCACGCCCACGCCGCTCCGCACCAATCCGCCCTGGAGGCCTCATGAACCCAGCTGACATCAACCCACCCATCACCGTTCTGGTCGTGGACGACTCCGTGAGCGTCCGCAAGGCCCTGGAACGCATCCTGGCCCCGCAGGGCTACCTGATCCGCATGGCCGACAGCGCCGAGAACGCCCTGGAGAGCCTCGAACCCCTGCCGGACCTCGTGCTGGCCGACATCCTGATGCCCGGCATGAGCGGTCTGGAACTCACCCGGATCATGAGCGACCGCGGCCTGAACGTCCCCGTGATGCTCATGAGCGGCATCGTGGACGAGGTCACGCAGCGCGACGCGCAGCAGGCCGGAGCGCGCGGCGTGCTGCGCAAGCCCTTCACGCCGGCTGAACTGCTGCCCGCCATCGAACCGCAGGTCATGGCGGCCCTGGACGCCCGCGCCCAGCGTGGCGGGGCCGCCCCAGCAGCGCAGGCGGGCGCACCGCAGCCCGCGCCAGCCCAGCCCAGCACAGCACAACCCAGCCCAGTGCAGCCCAGTCCGATGCAGCCCGCGCCCGCGCAGCCGGTCCCGGTGGCGGCGCAGCCCGCACCCACCCCCACGCAGCCCACTCCTGCGCCGTCCACCCCGGTGCAGCCCACGCCCGTGCCGACCCCGGCGCAGCCCGCCGCATTCCAGCCCCCGCCGGGCACCCCCGCGCAGCCGGCGTTCACGCCCGCCCCGACCGCGCCCGCGCACAGCGGTCCGCTGGCCGGACTCGACCGGGTCGGCGGCGTGCTGGGCGCCACGCTGTACGACGCCGACGGTGACCGCCAGGATCACTTCGGGCCGGAACTGTCCGAGAGCTTCGCGATGTACGCCCGCTTCATGGTGACCGCCGCCGCCACCGCCAGCCACCACCTGAACCGCGGGGACCTGGGCAGCATCCTGCTCAGCTACGCCGGGCAGACCCTCCTCCTGAGCCCCCACCGCGACGGCCAGCTCGTCGCGCTGCTCGCCAGCAGCGACGCCGCGCCCGCCGCGCAACGCTGGCAGGCCTCGCAGCACAACTGATCCGGGGCACACCGGTGAGGGAGGGGAGTGGTCACGGGCCGTTTCCCTCCCGCCGCATGTGGGCGCCGGGTGAAGGCAGGCATGAAGGATTCCCCCGGCGCCGCGTGCGGGGCGCGCGACCTACACTGCCCGCATGGAATTCCGCACGCAGACCGACCGGCTGCGGCTTCGCAACGCCCTGTGGCAGCAGCTGAGAACCGCCGGGCCCGGCCCCGACTTCGAGCGGACCCTGGCGCGGCTGGCCGACCTGACCGGCTGGGACCGCGCCCGCATCCTGGCCGGGCTGGGCCTGCCCACCGGGGGGGCCGATGAGCGCTGAGGTGGTGCCCTTCGACTGGGCGCGGATGTTCCTGGGGGACACACCGCCGCTGTTCCTGCTGGAGATCGTCTTCCGCACGACCGTCATCTTCGGGTGGCTGCTGCTGCTGCTGCGCTTCACCGGGAAGCGTGGACTGGCGCAGCTGAGTCCGCTGGAACTCGCCATCGTGATCGGGCTGGGGTCCGCTGCCGGGGACCCGATGTTCTACCCGGAGGTGCCGCTGCTGCACGCCATGCTGGTCATGGCGGTCGTGGTGGGCTTCCAGACGCTGATGGCGCGGCTGGTGATCCGCAGTGAACGCGTCGAGACCTTCATGGAGGGCGTCCCGGTGGAACTCGTGCGGGACGGGGTGCTCAGTGGCCGCGCGCTGAGCGCGTCGAACCTCAGCCGCGAGGACCTGTTCGAACGCCTGCGTGCCCAGGGCGTCCGGCAGCTGGGCGAGGTGCAACGCGCGTACTTCGAGCAGGACGGCAACCTCACCGTGTTCACCCACGCGCAGGACGCCCCGCCGGGACTGCCGGTCGTGCCGCCCTGGGACCTCGAACCCCCCAGGATCGTGCAGCCTGGCGAGGCCGTCAGCGGCGCACTGGCGTGCCTGGGCTGCGGCACCACCCGCGACGCGTCGGGACAGCAGGACGCGGGCGCACTGGCGGCCTGCGCGTGCGGCAGTGACCGCTTCACGTCGGCCACCACCGACCCGCTGGCCCCCCCGCGACCGACCGGGACGTCCCGACCGCCGGGTGATCATATGGACTCCGGTTGAAAGGTTTGCAAGAACTTTCAACCCGAGCGGACTCATAGAGCTGCGCAGCAGAGCGAGGAGGAGAACATAGGGTTCCGGGCGTGGAGTTGGCAGATCGGTGGTGTTCCAATCTATGAACGAAACAGACGGAGTCCGTATCAGCCCTCGGTGGACGCGCCGGGCCGGGTGGTCCACACCGGGTCCGGTTCGATCTGTTCGGCGGGAGCCTTGCCGGGCTCCAGGCCGCTGCTGCTGGCCGTCTGCAGGGGCGTGACGCTCATACCGGGCACGCACTCGATCTGGCAGGACAGTCGCGCCTGCCCCAGCAGGTCCTTCTCGGTCAGCTTGTCGAACTCGGCGGCGGTCATGGCGTCCGGTTCGCCCTCCTGGAAGCTGACGCGGCAGGTCGTGCAGCGCGCCACGCCGCCGCAGCGGTGCAGGACGTCCACGCCGCCCCGTTCCAGGGCCAGCACCAGCCGCTCCCCGGCGTTCGCCTGAATCTCTCCGAAGCCCTGTACCTGCACCGTCAGTTGTTGCGTCATGCTTCCCAGCATGCCACGCGGGGGCGGGGCGTTCACAGCGGTTTCCAGTTCCACCCTGGGGCCAACACCACGCCCTTCAATTCCACTTCCAACCGCTGGTGTTGTCAGGTGCTCGCTCTGCTGTCAGCGGAACAGGGTGGGCATGGTGACCTCGCCGTCCAGCCACACGCGGCCCTTCCCGCGCCGTTTGCCGCGGATCAGGGCGGTGTCCGCGCGGGCCAGCAGTTGGCCCACGGTGCCGCCCCGTCCCGCCTCGTGGAAGGCCAGTCCGGCCGTGGCGTTCAGGTCGTGCGGCACGCCGTCCACCACGACCGGCTGCCGCGCGATGGCCTGCAGCGCTCCCTCGACCCGCAGGCGGATCTCCTCGCGGGAGGTGGCCTGCACCAGCAGCGCGAACTCGTCCCCGCCCAGGCGGCCCAGGGTGTCCCCGGCGCGCAGCGCCGCGAGCATCCGCGCGCCGACCGCGTGCAGCACTTCGTCCCCCGCGTGGTGCCCGAAGGTGTCGTTCACGCTCTTGAAGCCGTCCAGGTCGAAGATCGCCACGGCCAGCAGCCCGCCGCCCGCGCGGGTTTCTTCCAGTTGCGCCAGGAAACTCGCGCGGTTGGGCAGGCCGGTCAGCGGGTCGGTCGTCGCCTGCCGCTGCAGGGCCTCGATGGGCCGCGTGGCGCGCAGCACGAGCAGCCACGCCAGCAGGCTGCCCGCCAGACTGATCAGCAGCACGAACGCCAGCGGGCGCGGCCGGGCCGGGCCGGGGAAGTCGGCGGTGGGGGCGTACACCCCGACGGTCCAGGTGACGCCGGGCTGCACCTCGAAGGGTTGCAGGACCACCCCGTACGGTTCGCCGCCCACCTGGAACCAGTGCGTGCCGCGCCCCGGCGTGAGGCGGCTGCGGTCGTCCAGCAGCGCGCGCAGGGCCGGGTCGGCCACCTCGCGCAGCAGCGGCACGCGGCCCTGGACCGTGACCGGCCACTCGCGGCTGGCGGCGATGGCGTGCCCGCCGGCGTCGGTCACGAACGCCCGGCCGCGCGCACTGACCTGCAGGCCCTGCAGGAACGAGGCCAGCTGGCGCAGTTGCACGTCCGCGCCCACCACGACGGTCCCGCCGGGCGCGGCGGCACTCGCGGCGACCGTCACGCCCGGCTGCTGCGACGACGCGAACACGTACGGTTCCGTCCAGACGAGCCTGCCGGGCTGCGCCTGCGCCTGCCGGTACCAGGGGCGCGTGCGGGGATCGTAGTCGCTGGGCGCGCTGCTCTGACTGGTGGGGAGGCCGCGCGCGTCGTAGCGGGTGGTCGTGACGCGCCGCTGCGGGCGGACCTCGATGACCCGCGAGTACCGGCCGGTGTCGCCGGGACCGTCGCGGCGCAGGAACGTGAAGCGGCCGTCCGCGTGGCCGACCAGCATGCCATTCAGTTGCGGGACGTTGTCCAGCAGCGCGTGGAAGTTCGTGAGGGTGCCCGACGGGTCGTCGGCGCTGAGCAGGCCCGACTGGACGTTCGTGCGGTTCACCTGCACGATCTGCGCTGCCGAACGCAGGTACCCCTGCACGTTGTCGGACGTGACCCGCACGAGCTGTTCCAGCGCCGCCTGCGCCTGCGCCCGCTGCGCCTGACCGCTGAGCTGCTGCTGCCCGACCAGCGCGACCAGCAGCGTGAGCCCCTGCGTGAGCAGCAGCGCCAGCAGCAGCCACAGCCGCGTCTTCAGCGGCTGGCGGGCCGCGCGGCGGGTTGTGATGCGGCGTTCGGATGTGCGGGAGGTGCGGGCGCGCAAGGCAGGCCAGTCTAGAGGCTGACCCGGCGCTCACCTATCCCCCGACAGGCGGGGGAACTGGACAGCGCCGCTTCCTTCCCGCCGGGTCGAAGCAGTCCGCGGCGGTCAGGTCAGCGGCGCGGCGTCACGGGGCAGCAGCTGCCACGCCGTCACGTCCAGCAGCCCGCGCGGCGTGAGCTTCAGCGCCGGGATGACCGTCAGGCCCAGGAACGCCAGGGTCGTGACCGGGTACGGCAGCACGCAACCGTGCGCGCGGCACGCGGCGGTCACGCGGCCCAGCGCCGCCGCCGCCTGCGCGGGGGGCAGGTCCGTCATCAGGCCTGCGAACGGCAGGGGCAGCTGCGCGCGGACCTCGCCGCCCGACACGAGCACGATCCCGCCGCCCAGCGCCTCCAGCGCCCGGCCCGCCGCGCGCACGTCGTCGTCCGATCCGCCCAGGAACGCCACGTGGTGCGCGTCGTGCAGCACGCTGATGCCCAGCGTCGCCCCGCGCAGTCCGGTGCCGGACGTCAGGCAGGCCGACCACTCGCCGCGCCCATAGCGGTCCGCGACGACCAGCCGCGCGTCCCCGCTGCCCGGCGCGCCCACCCCGGTCGTAATCTGATCCGCGCTGACCTGCATGACCGGCCAGTGCGCGGGCACCTCGAAGGTCGCCGCCGCCCACCCGGCCCCCAGGTTCACGCCGCCGCCCGGCAGGGGAGGGGTGACGGTCCCCGCGCGGGCCTCCTGACCACCCACGAAGGTCTCCAGCACCTCGAAACCCTGCAGGTCGCGCAGCAGCACGAAGTCCGCGTGATACCCCGGCGCGACCAGCCCCACGTCGTGCAGCCCCCAGTACTCGGCCGGATTGCAGGTGACCAGCGCCACCGCGTCCGCCGGGTGCAGCCCGCCCGAGACGCACATCCGCAGCAGGCGGTCCAGGTGCCCCAGCTCCAGCAGTTCGTCCACGCTGACGTCGTCACTGACGAGCATCGCCCGGCGCGGGCGGTCGCGCAGCACTGGCAGCAGGGCGCCAAGGTTCCGCGCCGCCGAGCCCTCGCGGACCATCAGCCACAGCCCGGCGCGCAGGCGCTCGCGGGCCTCCTCGGGCGTCGTCGCCTCGTGATCCGAGTGCAGCCCGGCCGCCGCGTACCCCATCAGGTCCCGCCCCCGCACGCCCGACGCGTGCCCGTCCAGCCGCAGGCCCGACGCCCGCCCGGCCTCCAGCACGGCCCACACGCCCTGATCGCCGCCCAGCACGCCCGGATAGTTCATCATCTCCGCGAGGCCCAGCACGCCCGGCACGCGCAGCATCCGCGCGGTCTCCTCGGCCCCGATCACGGCGCCGCCCCGCTCGAACTCACTGGCGGGCACGCACGACGGCGCCGACGCCCACACCCGCAGGCCCGACGACCGGCCCGCCGCGAGCATCCACTCCAGGCCGCCCGCGCCCAGCACGTTCACCAGTTCATGCGGCTCGGCCACCACCCCGGTCGTGCCGCGCGGCAACACCGCCCCCGCGAACCCCGCCGGGGTCAGCAGACTCGACTCGATATGCACGTGCCCGTCGATGAAGCCCGGCGCCAGGAACGCCCCGCGCGCCTCCACGACCCGCGCCGCCTGGAACCCGCCCCCGAGCGCCGCCACGCGCCCGTCCGCGACCAGCACGTCCGCCTCGAACACCTCGCGCGTGGCGGGCTGCACCACCCGCGCGCCGCGCACCAGCAGGTCGCCCCGCTCCTCACCGCGCGCCACGCGCACCAGACGACGCCGATCTTCCCCGGTTCCAACCATGACGCAGTGTAGAGAAGCGTCCGCACCACGCCAACCCCGGCCCCGGGGCTCAGTTCAGGGCCGAGGCTTCGCTGCCCGTGCCCACCGCCGCCAGACCCCGGTCGAGCGGCTGGCCGGGCGGCGGCCAGGGGTCGCGGCGCCAGGGGCTGTCGTCACGGGTCAGAAGCGCCTTCACCGCGTCGGCGTACCCCCGGTTGCGGACCGGGTTGGCGTTCCAGAAGGCCGCGCCCGCCTGGAAACTCCGGCCGTAGTGCGCCCAGTCGCGAAACGGCGCCTCCCGCGCCACCTGACGGCACTGGCCCAGCACCTGCCAGCCCTGCCGGTCGCTCAGGTACCCCAGCGCCACGCCCTGCGCGGCGATGTCCGCCGCCCGGGCGAGGTCGAAGGCCAGGCCGCCCACGTCCCCCACCTCCGGCTCCCACTGGCGGACGACCTTCACGTGCCGCCGATCGAGGCCCGCCGTGTCCTGACCGTGCAGGGCGCGGCGCACCTGCTGGTACGGCTCGTGGTGGCCGCCCCCGCCGAGCAGCCACGCGAGACTGGACATCGCCGACGCGTGATCCGTGACGCCCCACCCGGACTCCAGGGACGCCGCCAGTTCCCGCAGGGCCTCCTGGCGGGCCTGCGGAGTCTCGCCGGGCGGCGTCACCTGATAGAAGTACGTCGCGGGCCGGTGCGTGGCCGTCTCGAAGATGTCGAGCCACAGGGACGTGAACGGCGCCCGCAGGTTCAGCGCGAAGCGGTCGGCGTCACTCAGGGCCAGCGCGGCCGCCTCGACCTCGGCCCGCCGGGCGTCGGCCTCCAGGGCCGCCTGGGCGTCCCGCTCGGCCCGTTCCTGCGCCAGCTCGGCGTCCGCTTCCTGAAGGCCCTCGCGCGCGCCCTCCAGCATGGCCTTGCCCACCCACCACAGGGCGGCCAGCGCCAGTCCGGCCGCGACGGGAATCAGCACTGTCCACAGGGTCACCCGGGCAGCATACCCCCCGGTCCCGCGCCGCCCGCGCGCAGATGACACACCGGCACGCTTGCCAGCGGCGGATCAGGTCGAGCTCTTGAAGCCGCGCAGCAGCGAGCCGCGTTCCGCGAGCGCCCGCTCGAACAGCGCCTGCTGGAACGCGCGGGCGTCGTTCACGCCCGACCCCGACTGCGACGCCTGCAGCTGCGCCTTGTCCGGCTTCGGGATGGGGGACAGCGTCCCGAAGCGCCGCGCGCGGAACATGCCCGGATGCTCCTCGAACACCACCGTCACGCCCGGTGGCAGATCCCGGATGTGCGCCGCGAACGTCTGCTCCTGTACGAGTTCCGCGTGCGCCGCGCCCGTGCCCAGTTCGGTCAGCAGCCGGTCGATCAGGGTGAACACGCCCGCCGCGTAGGCGTCCACCTCCGCGCGGGTGGGCAGCGCGCCACGGTGGATCACGCGGTTGCGGAAATCGGTCCCCAGGCCTCTGGGCGTCAGGAAGTCGGGTTCGCGGCCCTCGCGCAGCAGGTACGCCAGCGCGAACATGCCCAGCTGCCGCTCGGACTGACTGGAGACGTGCCGCCACGTCCCGTCCAGCGCCGACAGGGCGTCCTCGAACGACCCCTCGCGCCCGGCGGCCTGCTCCAGCGCGAAGGCCCGCACGTAGAACTCGAAGAAGCGTTCCAGCGCCGCCGCGAAACTCGCGACCGCCTCCCGCGCGTAGCCGTCCATCAGCGCCCGCGTGCCCAGGTCGAACAGCACCTCGAACTTCTGCTTGCGCACCAGCACGCAGTACCGCGCGCCGCACCGCGCGCAGCGCAGGTCGTGCACGCTGCTGTCCGCGAACTCCGCGCGGTTCACGTGCGCGCACTGCGGGCAGGTCGTCGGGAAATCCATACCCCGAGCATAGAGCGCCCCGCGCGGGCACGGCGAAGGCCCCCACGCGCGGTGGGGGCCTGCATGTCAGAGTCGTTACTGCGCGGTGACGCCGGTGTAGCTGTTGATCCAGTTGATGTACCCGTTCACGCGGGTGTACACGCCGTAGCCACGGCACTCGGCCGGACCGTAGGACACGATGCCCAGCACGTAGAACTTGCTGTTGTAGCGCGCGGCGAGCGGGCCGCCGCTGTCGCCGTTGCAGGAGTCCTTCCCGGCGTCGTACTTGCCGCAGATGGTGTTGCTGGGGCGGCTGCCGCAGTCGCTGCCGGTGGGCGTGATCGGGATGGTGACCTCGCGCAGCGCGCGGTTGCTGTACGCGCCGGTTTCGGTCCTGCCCCAGCCGCTGACGGTGGCGGACTTGCCGTTCACGTCCAGCACGCTCTCGGTGGTGTTGTTCGGCAGCGCGGCGGTCGCCACGGTGCTGCCCAGCGTGAACGCGGTGCCCACGCGGATCAGGGCGATGTCGTACGCGTAGGTGCTGCTGTTGTAGTTGGGGTGACGGACGATCTGCGCGGCGGTGCGCAGCTGACCGCTGGTGGTGGTCAGGTCGTTGATGCCGGCGCGGACGCGCATCTGGCTGGCGCTGTAGCCCGCGACGCAGTGCGCGGCGGTCAGGACCCACGTGGAGCTGATCAGCGTGCCGCCGCACCAGCCGCCCGACAGTTCGGTGCTGGGCGTGACGCTCACCTGATAGGGGCGGTTGGTGACGTTCGTGACCGTGCCGTACACGATCTGGCTGCCGATGGTGTCCGTGAAGGCCTTCTCGGTGCCGGTGACCGTGAGGGTCTCCTCGGGCAGCGTGGCCTGCGGGGCGGTCTGGGTGGAGCAGGCGCTCAGGGCCAGGATGCCCAGGGCGGTCAGCGCGGCGTGCAGGGGTTTAAACATGATGAAACCTCCGGGAAAGGGAATGGAAGGGGGACGCGAATCAGGGATCAGGCGCGTACACCTGATCCCCGACTGGAGGGATTACTTGGTTTCGACGAGGGTGTAGCTGCCGCTGCCGCTGTAGCCGTACACTTCCCAGCGGTAGGTGCCGCTGGCGGCGGCGTAGTTGATGCTCTCGCTGCTGGTGCCGCTCTCGCTGGCGGCGACGTCACTCCAGGTGCCGGAGCTGTTCTTCTTCTGCAGGTACAGGTCGAAGTCGGTGCCCGAGGGGCCGCTCAGGGTGGCTTTCAGGGTGCCGCCCGCGTAGCTGAAGCCGGCGGTGCCGGGCTTGTAGCTCGCCGTGCCGGCGCTGACCGTGCCCGTGTAGGTGGTGGTCGTGCCAGTGGGGGGAGTGACCGTGCCGCTGCCGGTGAACAGCAGGCGGTTGGGGCTGCCGGTGCCGGCACCCGTGACCTTGTTGGGGGTGGTGTTGTTGATCATGGCGCTGGTCACGGCGCTGTTGGTGGTGTTCCCGGCGGCGATCAGCAGCGCGGCGGCGCCCGCGACGTGCGGGGTAGCCATGGAGGTGCCGCTGATGGTGTTCGTGGCGGTCGTCGACCCGATCCAGGTGCTGGTGATGTTGCTGCCGGGCGCGAAGAGGTCCACGCAGCTGCCGTAGTTGCTGAAGGAGCTGCGAGCGTCGGTGTTCGTGGTGCTGCCGACCGTGATGGCGCTGGCGGCGCGGGAGGGGGAGACGTTGCAGGCGTTCTGGTTCTCGTTGCCCGCCGCGACGGCCATGATCAGGTTCTTGCCCGCGGCGCTGTTCACGGCGTCGTCGACAGCCTGGCTGGCCCCGCCGCCCAGGCTCATGTTGGCGACGGCGGCTGCCGTGCCCTTGTTCGTCACGGCCCAGTTGACGCCGGCGATCACGCCGCTGTTCGTGCCACTGCCGCTGCAGTCCAGGACTTTCACGGCGACCAGGGTGACGCCCTTGGCGACGCCGTAGGTGCTGCTGCCGACCGTGCCCGCGACGTGCGTGCCGTGGCCCTGGCAGTCGCTGTTGTTGCCGTCGCCGGTGGTGTTGGTGCCCCAGATGGCGCGCCCGCCGAAGTTGGTGTGCGCGGTGTTGATGCCGGTGTCGATGATGTACACCTTCACGCCGCTGGCGGTGCTGTTGTAGGTGTAGCTGCTGTCCAGGGGCAGGTTGCGCTGGTCGATGCGGTCGAGGCCCCAGGTGGCGCCGGTCTGGGTGGCGGTCATGTGCATCCTGGCGTCCTGCTCGATGTACTTGACGCGCTTGTCGGCCTGCAGGCGGGCGAGGTTCTGGCTGCTGAGCTTCGCGGCGAAGCCGTTCAGGGCGGCGCCGTACACCTGCAGGACCTGCACGCCCTGGGCGTCGAGGCCCAGGCTGCTGATCAGGCCGCTGGCGCTCTGGCTGCTGAGGTCGGCGGCGGCGCCGTCGCTGAACACGACGATGTACTGGCCGGGGATCGCTTCGGGGTTGGTGGTGCCCAGGAGGGGCGCGCTGGTCTGACCGCGGGAGATGACGTCGGTGGTGGGGGCGGCCTGCTGGCTGCCGCAGGCGGCGAGGAGCAGGGTCAGTGCAAGGGTACCGAGGGTAGTGGTGCGTGCGTTCATGGTGGCGACCTCCTGGGACAGTTCCGGGACCGAGACAGTATGGGAGTAGTGCCGTGCTGTGCACGGCGGGTATGGCGCTGTCAAGCGATATTGGGAACTTCAGAGATGATACGCGCAGGTCTGTCCGTCTTGGATGAACGTCAAGGCGGCTGGGTGAATTCTGTCAGTCGGGAGTACAAAAATGACAGAAAACTGACAACCGGACGATAAAAAGACCCGTCTGCTATATCGGGACGCTGGCGCAAATCCTCCAGCTTCTCGATAGCCAACTCATTTCTCTCATCTGACCGGGTGACGATTATTCGCGCATGTGATCAAAAAACTGGCACCTGGCATTTCAATTGCAAGCCAATATCTTCCGATCATGAGCAAAGTTTGAGGTCGGACTCAGAACACGCTGCCCCAGCACTTCAGCCCACCGGGTGGATGAGGAACCTGCCCCGGCACCCTGAACGACCTCGCGCGGCTCATGCGCGGCCTCGACCCCCTGCCTCTCATACGGGATTAAATTGATTTGCTTCCAACGTGATTGCCTTCCGTTGTCCCCTCTCCCCCTGTGGGAGAGGGAGGGAGGAGCGAAGCGACGGAAGGGTGAGGGGGCCACCGGGCGACTCCGAATGTTTTGGAATCACTCGAATGCCGTGCGTGCCCCCCGGACCTGAACTCTGGTTGGACGAGAAGGCAGACCGCTTCGCCGGAGTCCGGGTCATACGGACTCCGGTTGAAAGGTTTGCAAGAACTTTCAACCAGAGCAGAGCGAGTAGGAGAGAAACGGGTTCCGGACGTGAAGTTGGCAGATCGGTGGTGTTCCGATCTGTCGGCGAAACGAACGGAATCCGTATCAGAGGTGCCAGCCGCCCGCGACCTCCAGTTCCTGCCCGGTCACGTAGTCGCTGCTGCGCACGAAGAACAGCGCGGCCTCCACGAGTTCCGCGACCGTCCCCACCCGTCCCGCCGGGATCTCCCGGACTGGCTGGCTGACGCTCGTCTCGATCACGCCGGGACTGACGACGTTCACGCTGACGCCGCTGCCCGAGAGGGTCAGGGCCAGCGCCCGCGACAGGTGCAGCACCCCGGCCTTGGCGATCACGTACGGCACGATGGCGGGCCGGGCCACGCCCGCCGACGCGCCGGCGTACCCCAGGTTCACGATGCGGCCCCAGCCCCGGTCGCGCAGCAGCGGCGCGGCCTCCTGACTGGTGGCGAACACGGACGTCAGGTTGCTGCTCAGCATGTCCGACCACTGCTCGTCGGTGGTGTGCAGCAGCGGGGCTTTCACGTAGTTCCCGACGTTGTTCACGAGGACCGCCAGCCCCGACCCGAACGCGGCGTGCGCGTCGCGGACCAGCGTGCGGGCCTGCGCGGGCACCGTCAGGTCCGCCCGGAGCGTCACGGCCTGCACGCCCCGCTCGCGGCACAGGCGCGCCGTTTCCTCAGCGTCGGCGAGGCTGGCGCGGTAGTGCACGGCGACGTCCAGGCCCTCGGCGGCTAGCGCGACCGCCAGCGCCCGCCCTATCCCGCGCGCCGCGCCCGTCACGAGCGCCGTGCCGGGGGGGACGGTCACGCCTCGCCCTGCCGCAGGGCCAGGGCCACCAGCGAGCGGGTCACGGCGTTCAGCGGGTAGTCGTGCGCCTCGTGCAGGTGCACCCAGGCCCACTCCTCGATCTCCTCGTTCGGTTTCACGTCGTGATCCCCGGTCGTCGCCAGGAAGTCCACGAGCAGCATGTGCGCGGGCTTGTGGAACTCCTCGCTGAGCACCGATTCCTGCGTCTGCGCGTACTGCACGTCCTCCAGGCGCAGGCCGACCTCCTCGCGGAATTCGCGCTGCACGGCGTCCAGCAGTGTCTCGCCCCACTCGACCTTGCCGCCGGGCACGCCCCACAGTCCGCGCCACTTCGTGGTGCGGACCAGCAGCACCCGGCCGTCCCGGCCCCATACGAGCGCTCCCACACACACCAGCGGTCTCTCCATGCGCGCCAGCGTACCGCCCGCCACGCCCGCGCGTGAGGGTGAACGCCTACCGACCCCGGCGGCGCATCACACGCCGTTCCAGGCCCGTGATCACGGCGTACACCAGCACCCCGTACCCGATGAGCAGCGCGATGGCCGCGAACTGCCCGGCCTTGTTCTGGTACGTCCCGGCCACCTGCACCGCCAGCCCCAGGCCCTTCTGGTTCGGGTCCACGAATTCCCACACGACCGCCCCGATCAGCGCGAGGCTGGCCGCCAGCCGCAGCCCGCCCAGCAGCACGGGCAGCGCACCGGGAAATTCCAGGCGCGTCAGGCGCTGCCAGCGCGAGGCACGCAGGGTGCTGAACAGCTCGTGGAAGGTGGCCTCCAGTTCCCGCACGCCGACCAGCGTGGCGACCAGCATGGGGTACAGGGCACTCAGGGCCGACACGATCACCGCCGGGAGGAACCCGAAGCCCAGCCACGACACCAGCAGCGGCGCCAGCACCACAATCGGCGTGCTCTGCGACGCCACGATGAACGGGCTCAGGAAGCGTTCCAGCGCCCGCCAGCGCGCCAGCGGGTACCCGATCAGCACACCCGCCAGTGCGCCCAGTAGCGTCCCCATCAGCGCCGTCTTCACGGTCACCCCGAACGCCGCCAGCAGCGCCGGGGTCGTGCGGACCCCCTCCTGCCACGCCGCGCCCGGCGTGGGCAGCAGGAACGGCTGGTTCAGCGCCGACGCGCCCAACTGCCACGCCACCCCGGCCAGCGCCACCGCCAGCGCGGGCAGCAGCCACGTCACGCTGCGCTCCGCGCGGGTGTCCACCCGCAGCCGCGTGGAATCCCCGGTGCCCAGCACGGCGCGAAGGTGCGCCTCCAGCCCGTCCGTGTACGCACTCACGCGGCCCTCGCCGCGCGTATCGAGCACCTCCACGATCCGCCCGCCGCGCAGCACCGCCACGCGGTCGGCCAGCCACACCGCCTCGCGGATCGAGTGCGTGACGAGTACCGTCGTCCGGCCCGTCTTCTCGTGCAGGTGCCGCAGTTCGGCGTTGAACCGCTCGCGGACCAGCGCGTCGAGCGCCGCGAACGGCTCGTCCAGCAGCAGCACGTCCCCGCTCTGCGCCAGCGCCCGCGCCAGCGCCACCCGCGCCCGCATCCCACCCGACAGCTGCGCCGGGAAGTACGGCCCGTACGCGTCCATGCCCACCAGTTTCAGGGCCTCCGGGGCAGTCAGGCCACCCCCGGCCCCCAGGTCGGCGGGGAGCTGCACGTTCCGCAGCGCGGTGCGCCACGGCAGCAGCCGGTAATCCTGGAAGACCAGCGCGGGCGGCGTCCCGATATGCACGGTCCCCGACTCGGGCCGCAGCAGCCCGGCCAGTACCCGCAGCAGCGTGCTCTTGCCCCCGCCCGACGGGCCGATCAACGCCAGGAACTCGCCCCGGCGGACGTCCAGCGTCACGCCGCCGAGGATCACCTCGCCGCCCAGTCGCACCGTGACGTCCTGCACGGCCAGCGGGGCGTCCGTGACGGGCTCCCCGCTCACGCCTTCACCTCACGCGCCGCGTCCGGAACGGGTACCGGCGCGGGCCGACCACGCGTGTTCACGAGCACCACGCCCGCCACCGCCACCAGCCCCCCCACCAGCGTCAGCAGGGTGGGCACCTCGCGCAGCCACGCCCACGCGATCAGCACCGCGAACACCGGCGACACGTACAGAAAGGACGTCGTCACGCCCGCCCCCACCCGCGACAGGGCGAACGTCCACGTCAGGTACGCCAGCGCCGCCGGGAACAGCCCGATGTACACCATCGCCAGATGCGCGTCCAGCGGCGCCGCGCGCAGTTCCGCCCCGAACCCCGGCAGAAACACCAGCATGGGTACCGTCCCCGTGATCAGCGACCACACCGTGAAATGCAGCGGATTCATCCGCGCCAGCAGCGGCTTCTGAAACACGAAGTACAGGCTGGTGAACAGCGCCGCCGCCAGGATCAGCAGCGCCCCCCGCGTGAAACTCAGCCCCTGCCCGCCGCCCAGCACGATCAGCGCCACGCCCCCCAGGCTGACCAGCGTGCCCAGCCAGCCCAGCGCGTTCAGCCGCTCCCCGGCGAAGCGCGTGGCGAGCAGCGCCGTGATGACCGGCCCCGCCGCGATGATCAGGCTAGCGGTGCCTGCCGGGACCGTCACCTCGCCGAAATTCAGGCACACGTGGTACAGCGTGATGCCCGAGAAGCTCAGCCCCGCGATCCGCCCCAGGTCCCGCAGCGGGGGCAGCGGAATCCGCGCGGCCAGCGCGTACACGCCCAGCGCCAAGCTGGCCACCAGGAAGCGGTACAGCGTCACGTGCCCCGGCGAGAACGCCTCCAGCCCCGCGCGGATCCCCGCGAACGCCGACGCCCAGAACACGATCGTGACCAGGATGGCCCCCAGCGACAACGGATCCAGACGGCCAGCAGCGGGAGCACGCATATGGCGGCCAGCATAGAGCAGCCCCCACCCCGCGCGGCATCGGCGCAGACGATCCGTCCCGCGCCGCCCTTCGGTCCACGCGGTCCGCGCAGGTCTAAACGCGCCCTGAGGCCCGGCACACCCGCTCAGCTGCCGATGCGCGAAGGATGAGGCATGACCGATCCACAACCGCAGAGCACGCCCGAAACCGCGCAGGACCACACGGGCAGCGATCACGCCACGCACGGCGCGAACACCAACCTGACGCCCGACGTGGTGGGCGGTCCCGCGAACCCCCAGGACCGCGCCGCGACCGACGCCATCACCGATCAGCACGCGCATGACGGCGGGAACCACCCGGGCTGAATTCCCGTAAGGTCAATTGCCCCCGCCCGGTCCGCAGGCGGGCCTTAATCTTCGTTGGGTGAGGCTTCACGCGCGCCCACACTGCACTTCATACACTGCCCCCACGGAGGGAATCACCATGACGAACACCACAGGAATGGATCAGAACCGCATGATCAGCGGAGCCGCCGGAGGCGCCCTGCTGCTGATGGGCCTGCGTAAACGCGGCGTGCTGGGCCTGGGCATGGCCGCCGTCGGCGGGTACCTCGCCTACCGCGCCGCGACCGGCAACGACCCCGTGATGGCCGCCGCCGGGCTCAGCGGCAACGCCGTGGCTGCCAAGCCCATCTTCGTGGAGCACAGCGTCGTCATCGACCGCCCCGCGCAGGCCGTGTACGACTTCTGGCGCAAGCTGGAGAACCTGCCGCAGATCATGAGCCACCTCGAGAGCGTCACCGCGCTGGACGAGAAGCGCAGCCGCTGGGTCGCGAAGGCCCCGCTGGGCACGCACGTCGAGTGGGAAGCGGAGATCGTGAACGACAAGCCCGGCCAGCGCATCGGCTGGCACTCCCTGCCCGGCGCGACCGTGGACAACGCGGGCAGCGTGCAGTTCGAGTCCCTGCCGAACGGTGGCACGCGTGTGCACGTGGCGCTGTCCTACCGTCCGCCCGCCGGGCCGCTGGGCGCCGCCGTCGCCAAGCTGTTCGGTGAGGAACCCAGCCAGCAGATCGCCGAGGACCTGCAGAAGTTCAAGGCCGCCTTCGAGGGCAGCGCCAAGAACTGACGTGAACGGGCGAGGGGCCGGTCGCGTTCAGTGACCGGCCCCTCCCTGTTGTGCGCTCCTTACCAGGTCAGGTCGATGCTGGTGAAGGGCGCGCCGTTCTTGCCGGGCGTCAGGCCGTTCATGAGGGTCCAGCCGGGCTTGAGGTTCAGGAGGTCCTTGCCGCTCTTGTCCCCCGCGCCGTTCTGGGAGTACACGAAGGTGCGGACGCTGGAGCGCTGCTCGCCACTGTCGAAGCGGTTGGGGGTGCTGCCCGCGCCGTCCACGTAAGCGAACAGTTCGTACGCGCCGTCCTCGGGGGTGTTGGGGAAGCTGATGGCGTACACGCGCTTCTCGGGGTTCAGCGTGCCGAGGTTGCCCTGGTCGAGGGCGGGGGTCTGCACGCCGCTGAGGGTCATGCCGCGCAGCGCCATGCGGATGGTGCCGCCGGGCTGGGTGCCGAGGATGTTGCCGGACACGTCACCGTCGGGAATCCCGAGGTAGTTGCAGGAGGCCATGGCCAGGGGCAGCAGCAGAAGGGCAGCTTTCTTCATGCTGCTCACCCTAGGGGGCAGGTGTGAAGTATGTGTGAGGGTCAGCTGACTGACTTCTCACGAAGTCTCATGCGACGTCCGCCCTTTCCCGCCATGGGCCGGGTTGCTTCCGAACTGCCCGCTGCACTCAGGCGGCGTCCGGATCGTTCGGGTCGGCCGGCGCCTCGGGCACGTCCGCCGCGCCCTCCTCGATCACCGTCAGGGACCGCAGCGTCGCGCCCTGATGCCAGCCATACGCCGGGTGGCGCAGGCCCAGCGCCGCCGCGATGCCCTCGGCCACGCCCCGGTCCGGTTCGCCGTCCAGGCAGAACAGCAGGAATTTCCGCCCGCCCGGCGCGATCCGGATGAACAGGTCCTCGCCGATCTCCAGCTGCTGCGTGCGCGCCAGCCGCTCGGCGCGCCCCTGCGCGTACCGCAGTGCCTCGCGGATCGGGACCGTCACCGTCGGGTTGCTCATGCGCGAAGTCCCGACAGCAGCATCTCCGCGAACTGATCGGCCACCTCACGCGGGCTCATGGAGCCGCCCGGGCGGTACCACGTGTACGCCCAGTTCACCGCCGACAGGATCAGGTACGCCGTCATCTTCACGTCCAGATCCGCGCGGAACGTCCCTTCCTCCAGGCCCTGCGTGACCAGCTCGCGGTAGAAGCCGTCGATGGTGTCGCGCCAACCGGTCACGCGGGCGTACGCCTCGGGGGACAGGTGCTTCCACTCGTGGAAGAACACGGTGGCGCTGTCCATGTTGTCCGCCACCACCCGGATGTGCCGGAACATCGCCTCGCGCAGCTTCTCGTCGGCGCGCATGGGCTCGCCACGCAGCGTGAACAGCGCCTCGTCGAACTGCCGCGACGCCTGGTTCACGATCTCGATCAGCAGCTCCTCCTTGGACGCGATGTGCGCGTACAGACTGCCGCCCTGCATGCCCAGTTCGCCCGCCAGGTCACGCATGCTCGTGGCGTGGTACCCACGCTCGGAAAAGAGGCGGCTGGCCGAGTCCAGAATCTGCTCGCGGCGGGGTTTGGCAGTGTCAGTCATGGTGGGGGAGGGGCCGATTCGGCCTATTGGGCACAGCCTACCACGCCCCACCCAAACGACCGTTAGGGCCGGATGGGTGCGTGCTGGACAACCCCGGGTCACCCGCGCGGGTTTCCCATCACTGGACGGCCCTTCACGCGCGGGTGGTAGAACGGACGACATGACCACCGAGCCTCTTGCCGCCGCGCCCGCCGGGGTGCGCGCCGCCGTGCGCGGCGTGCCCGCCTACCCGTTCACGCCGCTGGACGTCCCCACCAAACTCGACCAGAACGAGAACCCCTACGACTTCCCCGAAGCCCTGAAACAGGAGGCGCTGCGCCGCATGGCCGCGCGCCCCTGGAACCGGTATCCGGACCTGCACGCCGACGAACTGCGCCGCCGCATCGCCGCCTTTGAAAACTGGGACGAGCACGGCGTGGTCGTCACGCCCGGCAGCAACGTCCTGATCAAACTGCTGACCGAACTCGCCGGGATCTCCCAGACCGTCCTGACCGTCAGCCCCACCTTCAGCGTGTACACCCTGGAAGCGCAGCTGCTCGGCGCGAACCTCGTGCAGGTGCCGCTGAACCCCGACTTCAGCCTGCCCGTGGACGCCCTGAAGGCCGAACTGAAGCGTCACCAGCCGGGCGTGCTGTACATCACCCAGCCGCACGCCCCCACCGGCCACGTGGACGCCGACGCCGCCATCCGCGACCTCGTGGACGCCGCCGGGGACTGGGTCGTCGTGCTGGACGAGGCGTACCACCAGTACAGCCACACCGACCACAAGGACCTCGTGCTCGCGGGCGGCAACCGCCTGAGCCTGCGCACCTTCAGCAAGGCCTGGGGGCTGGCCGGACTGCGCCTCGGGTACGCGCTCGCCACGCCGGAACTCGCCGGGCAACTGCAGAAACTCGTGCCCGCCTTCAACGTCAGCACCCTCGCGCAGGCCGCGCTGGAAGTCGCCCTGGAACAACCCGGCTACGTGCAGGAACGCGTGCAGGAGGGCATCCGCGAGCGCGACCGCGTCCTCGCGGCCCTCGCGGGCCACCCCACCTGCCAGGCGCTGCCCAGTCAGGCGAACTTCTTCCTGCTGCGCACCCCCGACGCCGCCGCCGCGTACACCCACCTGCTGGAACGCGGCATTGTCGTGCGCCGCCAGGACAGCCTCCCCGGACTGACCGGCTGCCTGCGCGTCGCCATCGGCACGCCCGCCGAGAACGACGCGCTGCTCGCCGCGCTGGCCGACCTGACATGATCCCGCGCGGGCCGCTCCACCTGACCACCGACGAGCAGGCCCGCTTCGTGCATCCACCCGAGTACGCGCCGCGCAGTCCCGTCACGACCGACTGCACGGCGTGCGGGGCGTGCTGCGCCGCGCCGGACATCCACGCGCTGAACAAACCCCTCGGCGTGCCCTGCGTGAACCTCGGCCCCGACCAGGGCTGCGGGCACCTGTGCGCCATCTACGCCACCCGGCCCCCTGTATGCCGGGGCTACCAGCCGGACTGGGTATGCGGCGAGGTCGCGCCGCTGCCCACCCTGGACGCCCGCACCCGGCGCTTCCTGGAGATCTACGGGTTACAGCCTGACAGCCTCCCGTAACGCCTGCCGCAGCGAGAACGGCGTGAAGTTCGGGCGGATGCCCGGCACGGTGCCCACCCAGTCGCAGTACGCCGCGTCGAACAGCACGGCGCGGTGCAGGTGCGCCAGCGGCAGCGACCGCCACAGCAGCCCTGCCGCGTCCCCGGCGCCCAGGGCGCGCAGGTACGCTCCGGCCAGCCGTTCGGGTAGGTCCGGCGTGCCCGAGCGCACGGGCAGCGCGGCGCGGGCGGGGTGCAGGGTGAACCCCAGGAACCACCCGGCGTCCATGAACGGGTGCGCCAGGGCGACCTCGCTCCAATCGAACCAGACGCTGCCCCGCTCCGGGCCGTGCAGGGCGTTGCGGGGGTGCGCGTCCCCGTGCGCGGGAAGGCTGGGCAGACCGTGCACGTGCAGGTCACGGAATACGGCCGCCACGGCTGGGCGCAGGTCGCGCAGCGCCGTCACCTCGTCCGGGGAAAGGCCCCAGGCGCGCAGGGGGGCGGGGTCGGCCAGCAGGGCGTCCACCCGCGCCGCCATGTCCGGCACCGTCAGGGTGGGCGCGCCCAGGTCGGCCAGGGCCGGGGCGTTCGCCGCACGCTGAAAGGCGGCCAGTCGAGTCAGAGCCTCATCCCAGGCGGCAGCGTCGGGCACCCCGTCGAGCAGCGCGCCGCCGTCCAGGGTCAGCAGCGTCGCGTTCTGCGGATCGGCGTGCAGGACGGGCGGCAGCAGCTCCGGATGCCGCGCGGCGAGGTGCGCGGTCAGGGCCGCCTCGCGGCCGTCCACGCTGACCTTCAGCCACGCCCGGCGGCCGTCCCCCAGCGGCACGCGGTGGATGCCCATCAGGTCGTGACTGAAACCGGGGTTCACCGGTCCTGCTCGGGTCAGGCCCAGGGCACCCAGTCGGGCGTCCACGCTGGCCGTCGCGACCTCCGGCCAGTCGGGCCGCTGCCAGGGCCGCGCGCCGGGCAGGACGTCCGGGAGGTGCGTGCTCCAGTCGCCGGGCCACGTGACCTCCGGCCCGCCGGTCAGGCGGACGTGCAGCGGCCCGCGCCGCCCGAACCCCAGCCCGCCGTCGTGCAGCAGCCACGCGCCGGGCGGCAGGTCCGCGCGCAGCACGTCCGGCAGGGCCGCTGCGTCCGGCACGTTCAGGGTCGGCAGGTCACCCGCCGGGGTGCGCCACACCTCGCCCCGCGTGTTCCACAGGGCCAGCGGGCTGGGTTCAGCGGCCATGTTCCGCGCGTTCGAGTGCGGTGGTGGTGTAGGTGCTGCGGCCCAGGTAGATGGCGGGCGGCGCGATGAGCAGGCCCGCGTCGTCGTAGGCGTCCGGGTCGAAGTGAACCTGCTCGACGTGACCCACGAACAGGTCGTGGTCGCCGGTTGGGGTGACGGCGGTGACGCGGCAGGTGTAGTGCAGGTACGCGCCGCTCAGCGCGAGCGGCTGCCCGGGCAGGGTGCCCAGGTTCAGCAGGGCGTGTTTGTCCACGCCGCCGTGCAGGCTGTGCAGGCCCGCGCCCTGCACGGCGTCCGCCAGGGGCAGCGGCAGGAAGTTCACGCCGAAGGTGCCGCCCGCGCGGATCAGGGCGTGCGTGGCGCGTTCACGTCCGATGGCGACACCGTAGAGGGGCGGGTCGGCGCTCAGGGCGGTGTGCCACCCGGCGGCCATGACGTTGCGCTGCCCGGCGTGCGCGGCGGTGATCAGGGCGACGGTGCCGGGGTAGTACCCGAAGAAACGGTCGGTGGTGGCGCTGAGCATGTGCGGCCCACTATGCCGCGCGGGGCGGGCGGTACGCTGGGCGGATGCTGCCCCCCACGCTGAGTGACCTGCTGGAGTTCCACGCGCCGCTGTCCGCCGTGCAGCGCGAGCAGGGGGGCGCGGTGACGCTGCTGACGCCGGGCGTGAACGTGCTGGCGCTGAACGCGACGTTCCTCCCGGCGGATGTGCGCGGGGTGGACATCGCGGCGGTGCTCGACTGGCATGAGGGGCAGGGCGTGCCGCCGCTGGTGGCGACGGTGGGGCCGCTGGTGGGCCTGCCGGGGCGGGAGGTGGCCCGCGTGCGCGTGGGTCACGCCGAGCCTGCGTCGTCGGCAGGGGAGGGCGTGGTGGTCGAGCAGGTGTCGCGCCTGCACCTGCGTCCGTGGGCGGAGGCCCTGACGCGCACGCATGGCACGCCGGGCTGGGGTGAGGGGCTGGCGCGGCAGTTCGCGGCGCGGCTGGAGGGGGACCGGGATTTCGTGCCGCTGAGTGCGTACCGGGACGGCGAGGTGGTCGGCGCGTTGTTGTGGCAGGCGCGTGTGGGTGGGGGGGCGGCGCACCTGTGGGGCGCGGCGGACGCGGGGGTGGAGGTGGCTCTGCTGCGGGCGGCGGCGGCGCTTGCTCCGTCCCTGATCATGTCTAGGCAGGAGCATGAGCCGGTGGTCGGGTCCGCAGGTGAGGTTGTTCACTACACCCTGCTGCAACTGTGAGATTTCTCTCCTCATGAGCCACCATCCGCGCGACAAGTGTGAGAGAAACACAGTCGGATTCCTCCACGACAGGAGGTTTCTTCCGGCAGGGACGACACCCGGACCGACGTGAGAAGACATCAAAAAACTCTCATGTTCATGCGGTCTTGAACCGGCTTTAATGACCGCATGCCCACCGCATTCCTGCGGGGCAGCGCCGCCGCGCTGCTCGCCCTCACCCTCGCCGCCTGCGGCAGCACCAGCACCCCCGGAACCGGCACCCCCAGCGCGGACGCGCCCAGCACCACCCAGCCCGGCGCGACCCAGCCCGGCACCACCGTCCTGGCCGCGCAGGCTGTCGCCAGCCCCGTCGCCCTGACCACCGGGCAGACCCTGCAACTGAAGGTCACTGTGAACGGCCAGCCGGCCCAGCCCGGCCAGCTGAAATGGACCACCAGCAACGCCGCCGTCGCGACCGTCACCCAGACCGGCCTCGTCACGGCCGTCTCGGCAGGCAGCGCCACCATCCGCGCGGCACTCGCCACGAACACGGCGTCGTTCATCGACTTCCCCGTGACCGTCACCGCCGCCAGCGCCCCCGCGCCCGCCCCGGCCCCCACCACGCCCAGCGCCTTCGCGCAGCAGGTCCTGGACCTCACGAACGCCGCGCGCGCCGTGCCCCGCAGCTGCGGCGCCACCAGCTACGCCGCCGCCCCCGCCCTCACCTGGAACGCGGCGCTCGCGCAGGCCGCGCAGGGCCACGCGACCGACATGGCCACCCAGAACTACTTCAGCCACACCAGCAAGGACGGCCGGACCTTCTCGCAGCGCATCACGAACGCCGGGTACACCCCGTACCGCACCATCGGCGAGAACATCGCCGCCGGGCAGACCACCCCCCAGGCCGTCGTGGACGGCTGGCTGAAAAGCGAGGGGCACTGCCGCAACATCATGAACCCCGCCTTCAAGGAACTCGGCGTCGGGTACGCGTACACCACCACCAGCACCTACAAGCACTACTGGGTGCAGGACTTCGGCGCCCGCTGACGATCAGCACAGGGGAGGGGGAGGCCAGTTGCAGCCTTCCCCTCAATCCTTGCCGTTCACCCGAACAGCGCCCGGAACTCCCCGTACCCCTGCGCCTCCAGTTCCGACACCGGCACGAACCGCAGCGCCGCCGAGTTGATGCAGTACCGCAGCCCCCCGTGCTCGCGCGGGCCATCCGGGAACACGTGCCCCAGGTGCGAATCCGCCCCCGCCGACCGGACCTCGGTGCGCGCGTACCCGATCTTGTAATCGGTGTTCTCCGTCAACGCCACGTTGGGAATCGGCCGGGTGAAGCTCGGCCAGCCGCACCCCGCGTCGTACTTGTCCAGGCTGGAGAACAGCGGCTCGCCACTCACCACGTCCACGTAGATGCCCTCTTCCGTGTGATCCCAGTACTCCCCGGTGAACGCCCGCTCGGTGCCCTCGTGCTGGGTCACGCTGTACTGCATGGGCGTCAGCCGCTCCCGCAGCTCCGCATCCGACGGCTTCACGAACGGCTTCTCAGTCATGAAGGCAGTCTAGGCGCGCCGGGACGCCGGGACGGTAATGGAAAGTAGGAAGTGGGAAGTGGGAAATGGATGGGACGCTGGCCCCGACCCACTCCCTACTTCCCACTCCCCACTGCCCGTTTACAGCGGAATGTTGCCGTGCTTCTTGTAGGGCCGGGCCTCTTCCTTGTCGCGGAGCATCTCGAAGGTCTGGATCAGGACGCGGCGGGTGTCCTCCATGGGGATCACGTCGTCGATGTAGCCCTTGCTGGCGGCGACGTAGGGGTTGTCGAAGGCGTCCTTGTACTCGGCGATCTTCTGCGCGCGGGTCGCGTCGGGGTTGTCGCTGCTTTGAATGTCGCGGCGGTAGACGATGTTCGCGGCGCCCTCGGCGCCCATGACGGCGACGGCGGCGGTCGGCCAGGCGTACACGACGTCGGCGCCCATGTCGCGGCTGTTCATGGCGAGGTACGCGCCGCCGTAGCTCTTGCGGGTGATCAGGGTGACCTTGGGGACGGTCGCCTCGGCGTACGCGTAGAGCATCTTCGCGCCGTGGCGGATGATCCCGGCGTGTTCCTGCGCGACGCCCGGCAGGAAGCCCGTGACGTCCACCAGCGTCAGGATGGGGATGTTGTAGCAGTCGCAGGTGCGGATGAACCGCGCGGCCTTGTCGGACGCGTCGATGTTCAGCGTGCCGGCCATGACGCGCGGGTTGTTCGCCACGATGCCGACCGATTCGCCGTTCAGGCGGGCGAAGCCCACGACGATGTTCTTCGCCCAGTTCGGCTGGATTTCCAGGAAGGTGCCGTCGTCCACGAGTTCGTGGATCACGTCGTGCATGGCGTACGGTTTGCGCTGGTCGGGCACGACGATGTCCAGCAGCCGCTCGTTCGTGCGGGTGGCGGGGTCCTGGGTGGGGTGCGCGGGGGCCTTCTCGTGCGCGTTCTGCGGCAGGTACCCCAGCAGGTCACGGATGCCCGCCAGCACCGCCTCGTCCCCGTCGTACGCGAGGTGCGCGACGCCGCTCCTGCGGGTGTGGACGTCCGCGCCGCCCAGCTGGTCGAAGGTCACGTCCTCGCGCGTCACGGACTTGATGACCTCGGGACCGGTGATGAACATGTAGCTGCTGCCCTCGCTCATGAGGATGAAGTCCGTCAGTGCCGGGGAGTACACCGCGCCGCCCGCGCAGGGGCCCAGGATCGCGCTGATCTGCGGCACCGCGCCCGAGTAGATCGCGTTCCGGTAGAAGATCTCCCCGTAGCCGCTCAGAGAGTCCACGCCTTCCTGGATGCGCGCCCCGGCGCTGTCGTTCAGGCCGATCACCGGGCAGCCCGTTTTGGCGGCCATGTCCATGATCTTCGTGATCTTCGCGGCGTTCATCTTGCCCAGAGAGCCGCCCAGCACCGTGAAGTCCTGGCTGAACACGAACACCTGCCGCCCGTCGATGGTGCCGCGCCCGGTGACGACGCCCTCGCCGGGGGCGTCCACGCCCTGCATCAGGCGGCCGCCGCGGTGCTCGACGAAGGTGCCCATCTCCAGGAAGCTGCCGGGGTCGAGCAGCGCCTCGATGCGCTCGCGGGCGGTGAGTTTGCCTCCGGCCTTCTGTTTCTTCAGGCGTTCGGGGCCGCCGCCCTGCTCGACCCGCGTGCGGCGCTGCTCCATTGCCGCGATCAGTTCCTGTAACTCCACGCCCGCTTTCGTCATGCGCGCATGCTACCCAAACGGGCGTTAGGTGCGCGCGTGACCGCGGGGGGAACAGCTGTTCAGAGTCTTCGGCCCTCCACCTCTTACCGGTCCTGCCGGGCTTCTTTCAGCAGTTCGGACAGGCGGGACAGGCAGCGGCTGTACTTCTTCGCGTACGCGCCGTGCCGGTACGTGTCACTGAACAGATGACTGAGGTTCGTGCCGGTGAACGCGGCGTGCAGGCCCAGGTCGTACAGCTTGTCGATGAAGTGCACGAACCGCAGCGCGACGTTCTGGTCCGGCATGGGCGTCAGGTCCGTCACGGCGACGGCGCTGACGCCCTGCAGCAGGCGGCTGAAGCGGCTGGGGTGCACCTGCAGCAGGTGACGGCTCAGTTCCCGGTGGTTCAGGCGGGCCAGCGTGGCCCCCTGCTGCCGGGCCTCCCACTCGGTGAACTCGCCTGGGGTCAGGACGTCCTCGGGGCGCACGCCGCGCTGCCGGTAGTCCGGCCCGTCGATGCGGTGCGTCTCGAAGCGGCTGGCGATCGCCTGGATCTGCCGCTGGAAGTCACTGGCGTTGAAGCGCCCCTGCCCCAGCGCGCCGGGTTCGGTGTTGCTCGTGGCGATCACGCTGGTCCCGCCGGGCATCAGCTGACCCAGGAACGTGTTCGCCATGTGCGTGTTGCCCGGGTCGTCCAGTTCGAACTCGTCGATCAGGAGCAGGTCGTGCCCGCGGAACGCGTCCACGGCGCGGGTCATTCCCAGCGCCCCGATGATGTACATCAGGTCCTGGAAGCTCATCAGGGCCGCGCGGCCCGGCGCGTCGTGCCACGCGCTGGCCAGCAGGTGCGTCTTGCCCACCCCGAACCCCCCGTCGAGGTACAGGCCGCGCCCCTCGGGCTTGGCGCGGCGGAACAGGCGGAAGCCCCCGGGCCGCACCTGCGCGCCCTTCAGGAACGCCTGCGTGGCCACGCGCGCCTCCTCCTGGCTGGGGTAGGCCGCGTTCGGGTGGTACGTGGCGAAGCGCACGCCCTGGTAGCGGGGTGTGGGGGCCAGTTCGGCCGTCAGGGCCTCCGGGTCCAGGCTGGGATTGCGGGACAGCAGGTCGATCATGCCGATTCCGGTCGAAGGGGTGAGGTCTGCCCTGCAACCCGGGCGGACGCGAGAAGGAACGGATTCCGGCTCATCGGTGGACGTCGAGTTCGACCTTGTAGTTGCCGCGCCGCGTCTCGTTCACCACGCGTTTGAAGTCGATGCGGCCCAGGCCGTCGGCGGCGAGGCTGTCGCCCTCGCGGATCTCGCTGCTGGCCCGGGCGGGCTGGCCGTTCAGGCGGACCTTGCCGCCGTCGATGCCCTGCTGGAAGTACGCGCGGCTCACGCCGAAGCCCTTGGCGCCCACGACGTCCACGCGCATGCTGGGCACCACGACCTCGCGCAGCTTGCTGCCCTTCCCGGCGCTCTCGCCGACCGGTTCCACGTCCACGTCGCGGCCGCCCAGGCTGGTCAGGTCGGCGACCTGCTGCGCGGCCTTGCCGGTCGCGGCGATCAGGAAGCTGCCGCGGTCCTCGCGCAGGTCACCCAGGCCGTCTTCGTCCAGGCCCAGGCGCCTGAGCTGCACCGCGAAGTCCTGCGCGTCCCACGCGGGGCCGCCCTCGTGCGGGGTCACGCGGTACACGGTCACGCCGCCGTCCACCTCGGGGATGTGCTCGGGGTGCAGCGTCAGGACCACGCGGCGCGCGTCCGGGAAGCCCCCGGCGAGCTTGTGGCGGACTTCGGGGTCGTTCAGCAGGCGGCGGTCGATGTCGTCGCCGTCCAGGAACGGCGTGCGGATCACGCGCCCGCCGCGCGCCTGGGCGACCAGAGTGGAAAGCTTGAGCTTCATGCGTCACAGGTTACCGCCGGGGGGGCGACCGGGGGGGTGGTCAGGAAGAACCTCACGTCCGTCACAAATGGTGAATGATGGCGGTAAGAGTCCAGGTGTCAGGATTCCCGGCGTATGCGCCTCACCCCCGCCCCCACTCCGCTGGTCAGAGGTACCCCATCGTGACTCCCGCAGCCTTCACCGCCGTGCAGGCGGCCCTGAGTGACCTGATGCGCGTCCACACGCCCCGCGCCACCCTCCTCGCCTCGCTGGGCGACGAGGTGCTGCGCGTCCGCGCCGACACCCCCCCGAACGGGCCGGACTGGACCTCGTACCGCCCGACGAGTGGTTCGAACGCGGCGAGATGACCTGGCTCACGCGTGACGGCGCGCTGCTGGGCCTGCTGTGGCAGGAGGACGGCCCGCCGCCCGACGCCGCCGTGCAGGTCCTGACCATGCTGCTCGCCGCCGCCCGCGCCGACGGCGTGCACCGCGAGACGGAAGTGCTCATCACGCAGCTGCCCGTGGCGACCGCGTGGCTGACCGGCGACCTGGTGTTCCGCAAGGTCAGCCGCCCGTTCCTGGAACTGTTCGCCCTGGCCGAACCGGACGTGACCGGCCGCCCCGTGCAGGACGTGTTCCGGGACCGCCCGGCGCTCGTGCAGGCGCTCGTGCAGGCGGGTGCGGGGCGCTCGGTGCGTCTCCCGGACGAGCAGATCACGCACGCCGGGCACGCCGCGTGGGTGCGCGGCGAGGCGAGACCGTACTTCGGGGCGTCCGCCGCCGGGGTCATGCTGACCCTGCAGGACGTCACGGGCGAGTACGAACGCGCCGCGCGCGTCTCCGCGCTGCTGGACACCGACACGCCCGCCGCGCTGCTCTCGGAGTCCGGCGCGGTGCTGCAGGCCAGCCAGGGCTTCCTGAGCCTGCTGCCCGCCGGGGCCCCGGTCGTGACCGGCGCGCCCCTGTGGTCCTGGGCGTGTTTCGCGGACGTGCCCAGCGATCCCGTGCGGGACCTCGTGCGGCTCGCCGCGACCGGCGGCGCCGCCCGCGCGGACGTGGAACTCGCCGGGGGCGGCAGCCTGAACCTGCGCGTGCGGCGCACCAGCGAACCCGGCCTGCTCGTCGCCGAGGGCGAGGCCGCCGCCCGGGACGGCCGCGCCCCGCTGGGCGTCATGAGTCAGGTGCTGGCCCTCTCGGAGGACGCCACCATCCTCGTGGATCACGCCGGGCGCGCCCAGCTGGTCAGCGAACGCGCCGCGACGCTGCTGGGCGTGGAGGCCGCGCGGCTGGTCGGGCTGGCCGTCACGCGCGTCATGACCGAACTGGGCGTCAAGATCTTCACGCCCGAGGGGGAACCGCTGGCCCTGCCCGACTGGAAGGAGATTCCCCTCCCCATGCGGCGCGAGGTGCTGCTGGCCCTCCCGGACGGCACGGTCCGCCAGATGGAACTGCGCGCCACCGGCGTGGGCGGCGAGGCCGGCGGCGCGCGCGGCAGCGTCCTGCTGACCCTGCGTGACCTGACCGCCCTGCGCCGCGCGCAGGCGAAGATCCGCCACGACGCCCGCCACGACGCGCTGACGGGCCTGCTGAACCGCACCGGGGTGCGCGAGGCGCTGGGCCGCACCGGCGAGCGCGGCGCCGCCGTCTGCCTGGACCTCGACGGGTTCAGTGAACTGAACGCCGCGCTGGGCCGCACCGCCTGCGACCGCCTGCTGATCCAGGTCGCGGCCCGCCTGAACGACCTGAGCAGCGAGGCTCACGGCCTGTCCGCCCGGCTGGCCGACGACTCGTTCATGGTGTTCCTGCCGGACCTGGGCGCCGCCGCCGCCCTGAACCGCGCTGAGGCCGTGCTGGACAGCCCGCTGCGCGTCGGGCAGCGCGACGTGCAGCTGACGGCCGCGCTGGGCGTCGCCGACCGCCCGGACGACGCGGCGAACGACGCGGTGCTCGCCAACGCCGAGGTCGCCATGCAGCACGCCAAACGGCAGGGCCGCGCGCAGCGCAGCGTGTTCCAGCCCGCCCTGCGCGACGAGGTCGCCCGCGCCTTCGAACTGGAAGAGGCGCTGCGCGGCGCGCTGGACAAGGACCAGTTCACGCTGCTGTACCAGCCCGCACTGTCCCTGAAACGCGACCGGGCCTTCAGCGCCGAGGCGCTGCTGCGCTGGAACCACCCCACCCTGGGCCTGCTCGGCCCGGCCCGCTTCCTGGACCTCGCCAGCCGCAGCGAACTGATCACGCACGTCAGCGAGTGGGTCGTGCAGGAGGCCGTGCTGGGCCGTCAGGCGGTCCGCGCCGCGCTGCCGGACCGCCACGCGAACTGGACGGTCAGCGTGAACCTGAGCCTGGAGGAGCTGCGCCGCTCGGCCGGGCTGCGCCGCCTGCTGCCGCTGCTGTCCACCGAGGGCGCGCCCGACATCGAGGTGAGCGCCGGGAGCCTGCTGGACCACAGTCAGGAGACGCTGGGCCTGCTCGAACAGCTGCGCTCCCTGGGCGCCCGCCTGAGCGTGGACGACTTCGGGGACGGCGCGAGCAGCCTCGCGGCCCTGACCCGCTTCCCGCTGAGCGCCGTGAAGTTGCACCCCACCCTGACCGCCCGCCTGCCCGGCGACGAGAAATCCCTGACGCTCGTGCAGGGCACCATCGACCTGGCACACAACCTGGGCTTGCAGGTCGTGGCGGTCGGTGTGGAAACCGCCGATCAGCTGGGCATCCTGCGCGAACTGGGCTGCGACGCCGCGCAGGGCTACGCCATCACGCCCCCGCTGTCCGGCCCGGACCTGATCAGCTGGCTGCGCGAGCACTGACCGGACGGAGGGGCGGTCGGCGGGCAGGGCACTCGACCTGCCCGCCGACTCCTGTCATACGGGATTGAATTGACTTACTTGCAACGTGATCGCGTTCCGTTGTCCCCTCTCCCCTTGTGGGAGAGGGAGGGAGGAGCGGAGCGACGGAAGGGTGAGGGGGCCACCGGGCGACTCCGAATGATGTGGAATCACTTGAATCTCGTATCAGGGCGCAGGGGCAGAAAACGGTTGGTGCAGTCTCCCGACAGGGCCGCAGGGCCCGTGAAGGATCACTCAAGGCCGGGGGTGGGAATGGCGGGCTGGCTGACATCTCCGGCCCGCCCGGGTCGCTTAACGTGAACGCGTTTTCCACAGTTCACCCCCCGGAGGTTCACGCATGCCCCAAGACGACCGCACTGCCCCCCGTCCCGCCCGCCGCGACACGTTGCGCTTCCTGACCGCCACCGGCGCAGCGCTGGCCGCCGCGCCCCTGGCCCGCGCCCAGACGGCGCCCGCCACCCCGGCCACACCCGCCGCCGCCTCCGGCGCCATGGCGATGAACGGCAGCGGCTTCTACCGCCAGAAGATCGGCGACATGACCCTGACCACCGTCAGCGACGGTACCGCCGCCCTGGCCGCCGTGCTGCCCACCTGGGGCGCCAACCCCGACCGGCAGGCCGAATTCGCCGCGACCCTCGCGGAGTACAGCGTGCCCGCCACGAACACCGTGAACCACTTCAACCCGGTCCTGCTGGAGATCGGCGGCAAACGCATCCTGATCGACACCGGCCGCGGCGGCGCGAACGGGCAGCTGGTCGCGAACCTGCGCCGCGCTGGGATCGAACCCGACACGATCAGCGTCGTGTTCATCACGCACGGGCACGGCGACCACATCGGCGGCCTGACCACGAACGGCAAGCCCACCTTCGCGAACGCGCAGCACATGATCAACGAGGCCGAATTCAACTTCTGGGTCACGCAGGCCAACCCCAACGACGCCGTGAAGAACAACCTGATCGGCCTGAAGGACCAGTTCAAGCTCCTCAAGAGCGGCGAGGAGATCGTGCCCGGCGTTCTGACCGTCGCCACGCCCGGCCACACCGCCAACCACCACAGTGTCCTCGCGCAGAGCGGCGACCAGAGTGCCCTGATTCTCGGGGACGCCGGCGGGCACTTCCTGATCTCCCTGAAGCACGAGGGCGCGTACGTGGGCTTCGACACCGACGGCGCGCAGGCCGCCCGCACCCGCCAGGAGGTCTTCTCGCGCATCACCGACGGCAAACTCTGGGTCAGCGGGTACCACTTCCCGTTCCCCGCCATCGGGCACCTGCGCCGCCTCGCGCCCGGCTCGTTCGAGTACGAACCGACCCTCTGGAACTGGAGCTGAACTGCCCCAGCCTGACCTCCGTCACCCCCGGCGCTACACTCCGGGGGTGATCGTCAAGTACGGCGGGAATGCCATGAAGAGCCTGGACCTGCGGCGCGCCGTCGCCGCCGAAATCGCCGCGCTGCGCGCCGAGCAGACGGTCGTCGTCGTGCACGGCGGCGGCCCCGTCATCGAGCGGGAACTCGCCGCGCGTGGCATCCCCAGCGAGTTCCGCGCCGGACTGCGCGTCACCACCCCCGACGCGATGGACGTCGTGGAGATGGCCCTGTGCCAGCTGAACAAGCAGCTCAGCCAGGACGTCGGCCACGCCGTCGGCCTGATGGGCCGCGACTCGGACCTGCTGCGCGCCGAGGTGTTCGACCCCACGCTGGGCCGCGTGGGCCGCGTGACCGGCGTCAACGCGGACGTGCTGCGCGCCCTGATCGGCGCGGGCCTCACGCCGGTCGTGGGCTGCGTCGCCGTCGGCCCGGACGGGGACGCCCTGAACGTGAACGCCGACACCGCCGCCGGGGCCGTCGCGGGCGCCCTGAACGAGGGCATCGTGTTCCTGACCGACGTGGACGGCGTGTACCGCACCTACCCTGACCCCGAGAGCCGCGCCGCGCACCTCACCCGCGCCGAGGTCGAGGGGGGCATCCAGGACGGCTGGATCGCCGGAGGCATGATCCCCAAGGTCCGCGCGGCCCTGGACGCCCTGGACCGCGGCGCGCCCTTCGCCGTGATCGCCAGCGGCATGCACGCCGGGGCGCTGTCCGCCGCCGCGCGCGGCGAGGCCGGCACGCGCATCACGCCCTGAACGTCAGCGGACGCGGCTGAAGATCAACGTGTCCCGCGGCGCCGAGCCGTCCGCCGACACGTCGTCGTTCACCAGCCGGGCGTCCAGCGTGTAACCCAGCGCCGGGGGAATTCGGGCGCTGCGCTCGTTGGCGGGATCGCAGCGGATCTCCAGGCGCCGCAGGCCCAGGCCGCCCGCCGCGCGGTCCGTCAGGGCCAGGTCCGTCAGCGCCTGCACGACCTCGCGCGCATAGCCCTGCCCGGCGTGCGCCGTGGCGATCCAGTACCCGATCTCGCCCTTCGGGACGCGCCAGTCCAGCGCGTGGTACCCGGTGCTGCCCACCAGCTCGGTGCCGTCAGCGTTCCATACGTGGTAGCGCAGGTTCTCCCGCGAATCGAAGCGTTCGGCGGCGCCCGTCAGGTTCTCGCGGGACGCCTCCAGCGTCATGGGTGCCTGCGCCCACACCATCCACTCGCGCAGCTGCGGCAGCGAGGCGTTCACGGCCGCCACCAGCGCCTCCGCATCCGCCGGGTCCGGGCGGCGCAGGCGCAACCGGGGCGTGACGATCTCGGCGGGCACAGCGCTGGGAGCAGTCATGCGCGGCAGTCTACGGTCCGGGGCAGGAAGGGGCGTGCGCAGATGGGCGCCGTCGCCACTCTGCCCATGTTGCCCCAGCAACCACCCGTGCGGCATACTGGCCGGGCCGCGGGCGCGGCGTCCCACGAGAGACGCCCCCGACGACAACCGACCCACCCGGAGCACCCGGCCCGCGTTCTGCACGCGCGCCCCCTCCCACCCCGGCAGGCCCGTGCGCCCGCCGCCGGTTGTCACGGCACCCCACGAGGTGCACATGACCACACAACCCCTGACCCGCGCGCAGCAGTACCGGCGCGAGTGGATCACCAACCCCCGCGCGGACATCCTGGCCGGAACCGTCGTCGCGCTGGCCCTGATTCCCGAGGCGATCGCGTTCTCGATCATCGCGGGCGTGGACCCGCAGGTGGGCCTGTACGCGTCGTTCATCATCGCGATCGTCACGGCGTTCATCGGCGGGCGGCCCGGCATGATCAGCGCCGCGACCGGCGCCATGGCACTCCTCATGACCGGGCTCGTCAAGGACCACGGGCTGGCGTACCTGTTCGCCGCAACCGTCCTGACCGGGTTCATTCAGGTCGCGTTCGGCTGGGCGGGCCTGGCCCGCTACCTGAAGTTCGTGCCGCGCAGCGTCATGACCGGCTTCGTGAACGCCCTGGCGATCCTGATCTTCCTGGCGCAGCTGCCGCAACTGCTCGGCGCGACCTGGCCGACGTACGCGATGCTCGCGGCCGGGCTGGCGATCATCTACCTGCTGCCCCGCGTGTTCCGCGCGGTGCCCAGCGCCCTGGTCGCCATCGTCGCCCTGACGGTCGTGTCCGTCCTGACCGGCGCGGACGTCCGCACCGTCGGGGACATGGGGACCCTGCCGGGCGCGCTGCCGCCCCTGGTGCTGCCGCAGGTGCCGCTGACGCTGGAGACGCTGAACATCATCCTGCCCGTGTCGCTGACGCTGGCGCTGGTGGGCCTGCTGGAGAGCCTGCTGACCGCGCAGCTCATCGACGAGCGGACCGACACCACCAGCGACAAGAACACCGAGTCCCGCGCGCAGGGCGCCGCGAACATCATCACCGGGTTCTTCGGCGGGATGGCCGGGTGCGCCATGATCGGCCAGAGCATGATCAACGTCACGAACGGCGGACGAGGGCGGCTGTCCACCTTCACGGCGGGCCTGGGCCTGCTGATCCTGATCCTGCTGCTGCAACCGCTGCTCGTGCAGATTCCCATGGCGGCGCTCGTGGCGGTCATGATCGTCGTGTCGGTCAGCACCTTCGACTGGCGCAGCCTGCGCGACCTGAAGGCGACGCCGCGCGGCGAGGCGATCGTCATGCTGAGCACCGTGGCCGTCACGGTCTTCACGCACGACCTCAGCCGGGGCGTGCTGGTGGGCGTGATCCTCAGCGCGCTGATGTTCGCGCGGCAGGTCGCCCGCGCGTCCCGCGTGACCGTCACCGACGAAGGCGGCGTCCGCACGTACCACGTGCAGGGCCAGCTGTTCTTCGTGAGCACGCACGACTTCCTGGGGCAGTTCGACTTCACGCACGCGGGCCCCGTCGTGATCGACCTGAGCGGCGCGCACCTGTGGGACGGGTCCGCCGCCGCCGCACTGAACAAGGTCACCACGAAATTCACCCGTCAGGGCCACCCGCCCGTGCTTGTGGGCCTGAATGAGGCCTCCGCGACCCTCTTCCAGCGCCTGAGCAGCCCCGGCGTGGACACCGCCGCGCACTGACCGCCCGGAACACGCAGGCAGGACACCGGCCGGTGTCCTGCTGAGGTTCACTTCGTCCAGCGGTGCTCGTAGCAGTACGCCCAGTCCTCGCCGGGTTCGGCGCTGCGGATGACCGGGTGCCCCTGGCCCTGCGCGTGGCGGGTCGCGTGGCGGTTCTTGCTGGAGTCGCAGCAGCCCACGTGTCCGCAGGTCATGCACACCCGCAGGTGCACCCAGGTGTCCCCGGCAGCCACGCATTCCAGGCACACGTCCGCCTCGGGCGTGACCGGCCCGGCGTTGTGCGCGGCGTGCTCACACTGGGCGCGCTGCGTGGCGTTCAGGGTCACGGGCGGGTGCTCGGCGAGGTGGCGGGACAGCTGCGCCCGCGTGACCTCCGGCGGGGTCAGCAGGTCGAGGATGCCCGCCGCGACCTCCCGGTGCGCGCTCAGGACGTGCTGGGCGCCCAGCGCCTGCAACCCCGCGAAGCCCTCGGCGCTGGTGGCTCGCGTGATGACCCGCACCTGCGGCGCGACGGTGCGCAGGACGCTCAGGGTCCGTTCCGTCATCTCGGTGTCGTCGTCCGCGATGACGACCGCGCGGGCCGAGTCGATCTCCAGTTCTCTCAGCAGTGCGGCGCGGGTGTAGTCCGCGATCAGGACCGGCGCGCCCCGCCCCTGCAGTTCACTCGCGCCGTCCGGGCTGCGGGTGACCACCGAGTAAGGCTGCCCCGCGCGGCTCAGGGCGCGGGCGGACAGTCGGGCGTGCGCGCCGTACCCCAGGAACACCACGCGGTCCGCGACCGGCAGGCCGTGCCCGCTGCCGTCCGCGTCCGGATCGGCGTCCGGCTTGGGCGCCGGGGCGGGGGAGGGGAGGCGTGCCAGCAGCGGCCCGCCCAGAGCCGCCAGGGCCGGGGTCAGCGCCATGAGCAGCACCGTCGCCGCGATGAACACGCCCGAACCCCGCTCGCCCAGCCCGGCGAAACTCAGGCCCAGGGCCGCGCCGGTCGTGGCGAGCACGAACGAGAACTCCCCGACCTGCCCGGTCAGCAGCGCCACCGGCAGCGCCGTGCGCCAGTCCTCGCCCAGCAGGCGCACGCTCAGGGACGTCACCACGACCTTCAGCAGCGCGATCAGCGCCGCCGCGCCCAGCACCAGCCCCAGATTGCCCAGCACGAACCCCAGGTTCAGCTGCACCCCCACCGACAGGAAGAACGCCGCGCTGAACAGGATCTGCAGCGGGAGGATCTCACCCATCGCCTGCGCGCCGTACCGGCTCTCACTGACGAGCAGGCCCGCCAGGAACGCGCCCAGCGCGAGGCTCACGCCCGCCAGCGCCGTCAGGCTGGCCGTGCCGAAGCACAGCGCCACGACCGCCAGCAGGAAGATCTCCGTGCTGCACGTCCGCGCCACGACCTCCATCAGGGGTGGCACGACCCGCCGCGCCGCGACGAGCACCAGCGCGATGATCCCGCCCGCCTTCGCCAGCGCGATCAGCACGCCCGCCGCGCCGCCCCCCTGCCCGGCCAGCATGGGAATCAGGAGGACCATCAGCACCACCGCCAGATCCTGGAAGATCAGGATGCCCAGACTGACCTGCCCGGTGCGGGCGTTCGTCTCGCCCCGCTCGCCCAGCAGTTTCATCACGATCGCGGTGCTCGACAGGGCCAGCAGGCACCCGGTGAACACCGCGTCCGCCGCGCCGACCCCGAAGGCCAGCAGCGCGCCCGCCGCCGCCAGGACCGTCAGGCCCACCTGCAGCCCACCACCCAGGAAGATCAGCCGCGCGATCCGCGCCAGACGCTCCAGGCTGAACTCGATCCCGATCGTGAACAGCAGCAGCATCACCCCGATCTCCGAGGCCGCCGCGATCAGTTCCGGGTCGCGGATCAATCCCAGCGCGCCCGGCCCCACCACCACCCCCGCGATCAGGAAGCCGATGATCGGCAGCAGCCGCAGCCGGAACGACCCGTACGCCGCCGCCGCCGACACGATCAGCAGCAGCGTGAGCTGCACCAGGAACTCCGGCGGACCCGCGTGCGCCGCCTGCGCACCTGCGCCCTCGGCGCCTGCCGCGCCCAGCAGCGCCAGCGCCCCCCACATCCAGCCTCGAACCGTCATGCCCCAGCATGACAGCCCACCCGGGCCGCGTGCCTCGGGGCGCAGCGTCGCGCCCGGCAGTGGCCCGGCGATCACGGCGCGGGCGGCCGATCAGTCCGGAATGTGGAACGCCAGCCGGACGTCCAGCCCACCGCCCGGCGTGTCGTGCAGCGTGATCTCCGCGCGGTTCACCTGCGCCAGCCGCCGCGCCAGCGGCAACCCCAGCCCCCGCCCCGGCACATGCGTCGCCAGGCGCGTGCCGGGCTGGAACGCCTGCTCGTGCAGGCTGGGGTGCAGACCCGGGCCGTGGTCCGTCACGCGGATCACCGGTCCCCACAGCGTCGTGGGTGGATCCAGCGTCACCGTGACCTGACCCTCGCTGTACTTCAGGGCGTTCTCCACGAGGTTCTCCAGGATCTGCTGCACCTGAGAGGCGTCCACCATCCACAGCAGCGGCCCCGACGGGCGGCGCACCCGCACCCGCAGATTCTCGTGCCGCGCGACCAGCGCCGTCAGGTCCGTCGGGGCTGGCAGGGCCGTCATCTGCACGTACATGGCGTCCAGGCGTTCCAGTTCGCTGCGGCTGGCGAGCTGCTCGGCGGAAACCTCGATGCTGCGTAGCAGTTTCTCGCGCGCGCGGACGTTGTCGGTGTGCCGCAGCGCGTCGGTCGCCAGCAGCAGCGCCTGCATGGGGCGCCGCAGTTCGTGCGCGGCCAGACCCAGCGCCTCACGCTGCTGCGACTCGTTGCGTTCCCGCGTGTGCCGCTCCTGCCCCGCGCGGGTCAGCGCCGTGAGGATCAGGGCGCTGCACAGCAGCCCGCTGAGCATCCCGGCCAGCAGCACCGTGCTCTCCATGACGCGCAGGTGGCGGCGCAGGTCGGTGCGCAGCCTGGTCAGGTGGGCGTCGTGCCGGTCCTCCAGCGCCGCCGCGATCCGCAACGCGGACAGCGTCGCCGCCGGGCTGCGCTGCTCGATCAGCCGCCGGATGTCACGCAGAGTGCCCTTGGCCTCCTTCTCTCGGTTCTCCAGGCCCGGGTACCCGTCCGGGTTGTCCCCCAGTCGCGCCAGCACGTTGCGCCGCGCGCTGTCACGCGTCACGGCCGGGACATCCGGGCGGAACTCCAGCGCCGCGTACTCGGCCAGACTGAGCCGCAACTGCCGGTACTTCGGCGTCCCCCAGGTCTCCTCGTTGAACGACAGGGCCCGCTGGGCCGGCTGGAACGCCACCAGAGTCAACGCGACCGACAGCAGCATCGGCAGCAGCGCCATGAGCAGGTTCGCGCGGCTGTGCCGCGTCAGGTCCCACACGGGCGCGCGGTCCTGCTCGGTCACACGGACGACCCCGGCCTCCGCGCGCCGCGCAGCCAGGAGAGAACGGAAACGGAACCCGGGACGGACGCCAGAGGAGACGGAAGGAAGGCGGTGGCGTCCGCACCCAGAGCGCGGCGCGGGCAGGCGCCGCCCGGCAGCGTGCGGACGTGTGCGGGAAACACGCCGCGCATGTTAGCGAGTCCGGACCGGGACGCTCAAGCGGGGCCGGGGCGCGGTATGCTGCCGCACGGACATGACTGAACGACCGCTGGTTTCGCTGGGGGACCTGACCTGGGACGTGCTGGCGAAGCCGGACACGCTGCTGCTGCCCGGTGGGGACAGCACGGGCAGAATTGAACTGTCAGGCGGCGGCAGCGCCGCGAACCTCGCCGTGTGGGCCCGCCGCGCCGGGGCCGCGCGCCCCGTGCATTTCGTCGGGAAGATCGGCCAGGACCGCTTCGGGGAACTGGCCGTCGCGGAACTCCAGGCCGAGGGCGTCGCCGCCGACGTCATCGAGAGCGCCGAGCATCCCACCGGCGTGATCCTGGGCCTGATCGACCGCCGCGGCCAGCGCGCCATGCTGACCGGACAGGGCGCCGACTGGGAACTCCTGCCGGGTGAACTGCCCGCCGAGGTGCTGCGCCGTGCCGGGCACCTGCACCTGACCGCCTGGAGCCTGTTCCGCGACCCGCCCCGCGCGGCCGCGCTGCACGCCGCGCAACTGGCCCGCGCGGGCGGCGCCACCCTGAGCCTCGACCCCGGCAGTTTCCAGATGATCCAGAGCATGGGCCGCGAGGTGTTCCTGCGCATCCTGGACCGCCTGCCCATGAACGTCCTGTTCCCCAACGACGACGAGGCCCGCGCCATGAGCGGCCGCGGCGACCGAGGTGACGCCATGGACTGGTTCCGCACCCGCTTCCCCGACGCGCTGATCGTCATGAAACTCGACGAGGATGGCGTCCTGATCGAGGGGCCCGCGCAGGCCCGCGTGCAGGTGCCCGCCACGAACGACCGCGCCGTGGACGCCACGGGCGCCGGGGACGCCTTCGGCGGCGCGTTCCTGACCGGCTGGCTGGCCCACGGGGACGCCGTGCGGGCCGCGCAGCTGGCCGTGCAGGTCGGCGGCTGGGTCGTGTCCCGTTTCGGGGCGCGCCCCCCCACCGACGAGGACCTCCTGACCCGCATCGCTACGCACGGCGCGGGAGCCGCGTGAGGCGCGGCGGCGCCGGGTGCCTGCGCGTCCTGGCGGTCTTCACGCTGCTGCTGTTCGGCGCCGTCGGCGGCGCGCTGTGGTACGTGCGGAGCCTGCTGGGGCCAGCGGGCGGCCCCGCCTACACCCTGGAGGTCAAACCCGGCGACACCCTGGCCGGCGTGGCAGGCACGCTGCAGGCGCAGCGGATCGTGAAGAACGGCGACGTGCTGCGCTTCCTGATGCGCCGCAGCGGCACTGCCGGAAGCCTGAAAGAGGGCCTGTACGACCTGAACGGGCAGATGACCGCCGAGCAGGTCGCGCAGAAACTCGCCGGGCCCGCCCGCATCCCCACCGTCAGCGTCACCATCCCCGAAGGAAGGCGCGTGCAGGACCTGCCCGCCATCTTCCAGAAGGCCGGATTCGACGGCGCGGCCATCCTGAAGGTCCTGAACGACGCGGCGCTCAGTCCCTACGCGGCCGGGAAGCAGCAGAACCTCGAAGGATTCCTGTTCCCCGCCACGTACGACCTGCGCCCCCAGGCCACCCCCACCCAGATCGTGCAGACCCTGCTGGACCGCATGACCCAGGAATTCACGACCGACCGCGTCGCCAGCGCCAGAAAGCTTGGCCTGAACGTCCGCGACTGGGTGATTCTCGCCAGCATGGTCCAGGCCGAGGCTGCCAACGACGCCGAGATGCCCGTCATCGCCGGAGTGTTCCTGAACCGCCTGCGCGACGGCATGACCCTCGGCAGCGACCCGACCGTCGCCTACGGCCTGGGCAAGGACCTCCCGGAACTCGACCGCAGCGCCGGGGACTTCACGAAAGACACCCCGTACTCCACGTACACCCGCGCCGGACTGCCCGCCGGACCCATCAACAACCCCGGACAGGCTGCGCTCCTCGCCGTCCTCAGCCCCAAACGGACCCTCCCGGACGGGCGCGACGCCGTGTACTTCCTGCACGGCCTGAACGGCAACATCTACGTGAACCACACCTACGCCGAACACAACCGCGACATCGCCCGCTACCGCTGACCAGATCCAACCTCGCCCCCAAACGGGGGATGTCTGAACCGAAGCTGACGACGTGACAAACTTCGTCACCCGCCGCGCCACAGCCCGGTACAGTACGCGAATGATCCTCACAACGCTGCTGCTGGTTGTCGTCCTGACTGCCGCCGCGCTCCTCCTGCGCAGCGTGCTGGGCGGCAAACACGATTACCAGCGCATCCCCCGTGGACCGGGCCGCCGCGACTCCGCGCAGGACGTGTACTGGGAGGCGCGCGTCCTGGCCGCCCTGAACGGCAACCGCGCCGCGCTGGAACGCCACGTCCTGGGCAAACAACGCCAGAAACCCGGCCTGAAACGCTGGGAACTGCTGCGCCTCGTGTACCTGGACGTCACCCGTCACAACCCCTCCCGGCACGGCGAACGCCGCCCCGCCCCACGCGCCAGCGTGTTCCGCACGCACTTCTGACCCCAGCATTCAGAGGTGTTGAAGGTATCTCTCGATACCTCTGATACGGGATGAAATTGACTTGCTTCCAACGTGATTGCCTTCCGTTGTCCCCTCTCCCCCTGTGGGACTCGGAGAGCTGCGCAGCAGAGAGGGAGGGAGGAGCGAAGCGACGGAAGGGTGAGGGGGCCACCGGGCGACTCCGAATGTTTTGGAATCACTTGAATCCCGTATGAATCGAGCGGACTCGAAGAGCTGCGCCGCAGCGCGAGCACCTGAGGAAGACAGCGGTTGAAAGTGGAGTTGAAGGGCGGCAGGGCTGAGGTTCCGAAGCGGCTGACCCCCCGCCGATACCGGGTCGTCTGGGCCGCGCGTGATGAACTTCACGCTGGCCGACACGGCATTGACGCTGTCAGCGCACCATTCCCCGCGTGAACCGCGTGATTCCGACCCTGCTGCTCGCCAGCCTGTCCCTCGCCCCGGCGTCCTCGTTCAGCCTGGGAGGGCAGCTGCGCAACCCGGAACAGACCCGCCCGCTCGGCAGTGGCCGCCTGACCGTCCTGCTGACGAACCTGAGCGGCGGGTGGCTGCTCGGCATGGGACCGTTGAACGGCGCGCGGTTCAACGTGGTCGTCCCGACCGACTTCAGGCCCCCAGTGCAGCCACTGGACGTGTGCGACGGCGTGAGCGTGAAGCCCGCCGGGGCCCGCACGTACACCGCCGAGACGCTGCTGCTGTTCAACGCCACCTCGAACAGCGTGGCGACCCTGGTACAGGCCGATCACCCCACGGTCGCCACCCGGCGCGGGCAGTGGGTGTACAGCGACCGGACCGTCACCCTGCGGGGGCGCTGCGCGGGCCTGAATACCTCCTACGACCTCACGCTGCGGCAGGGCTGGACTGGCGTGACCACCGAGAACCGCGACGGGCAGTTCAGGGTCATGAACGCCACCGTGAACCTGCCCTACTGGGTGCAGCCGGTCCTGAGCCGCGACGCCCGCGCGACCTTCCCCACGCTGTTCAGCGGCCAGCGCAGCGCCTTCACGACCCGCTGACCTCCGGCGGGGCACTGGGCGCGGCGTCCCGCCCGCGCGGTACGTCCCGCGCGCCCCGCCGCCCGAACGCGTGCGCCAGATCCCGCTCGCTGAGGCGCAGCACGGTGGGCCGCCCGTGCGGGCACGCCCACGGGTGCTCGCAGGCCGCCAGGGCGTCCAGTACCGCCTGCCCCCGCCCCAGGTCCAGCATCCCGGCCTTCAGCGCGGGCGCGCACGCCAGCCGCGCCAGCACGTCCCGGCGCGGGTCCGGACCGTCACCCAGCGCGCACTCGACGATCTGCTCGTGCAATCTGGGCACGTTCAGCGGGGCCAGCGCGGCCGGCAGGGTACGCAGCCGCGCCAGCCCCGCCCCGAAGTCCTCCAGGGTCAGGCCCCAGCCCTGCAACTCGGGGCCGCGCTCATGCAGGCGTGAGAGCTGCTCGGGGGTCAGGTGCAGCAGCTCCGGCTCGGGCAGGTCCGCCGGGGGGGCAGCGGCCAGCGCACGGGTCAGGTGCTCGAACAGCGCCCGTTCGTGCGCGGCGTGCGCGTCCACCACCCACAGGTCCCCCTCGCCCTGCGCCAGCAGGTACAGCTCCTGGTACACGCCCAGCAGCGTCAAGGCCGGGAACGCCGCGTGCCCCGGCGCCGGGGCGGGCTCCGCCGCCGGGCGCAACTCCGGCAGAGCCCGCGCCAGCGGATGCGCCGCCAGCGCCGCCGCCACCGCCGCCCGCACGCGCGCCGCCACGCCCGGCAGGTCCGCCAGCGCCACCACCTGCTTCGCCGGATGCACGTTCGGGTTGTGATCCTCCGGTGCGACCGTCACGTCCAGCACGCACAGCGGCGCCACGCCCGCCGGAAGCAGCTCCCCGAAGCCCTCGATCACCGCGCGTTCCAGCTCCGGCGGGGCCAGCACCGGCCGCCCGTTCACGCTGACATGCATCCGGTCCCGCCGCGCGCGCGTCAACTCCGGGCGGGACACCACCCCGCGCACCCCCTCGCCCGAGACGGCCAGCACGCGGTTCGCGCTCAGCGGGCCGTACACGCTCGCCACCGCGCCCCGGTGATCGCTCGGCGCGTGCGTCAGACGCACCTCGCCGTCCACCGTCAGCCGCCAGTGCAGGCCCGGATGGTGCAGCACGTACCGGCCCAGCAGCGCCGTCACCTCCCGCACCTCCGACGCCGCCGGAACCTGCGTCCGCAGCCGCCCCGGCAGCCGCGCGAAGAGGTTGCGCACCGTCACCGTCGTTCCCGCCGGGGCGGACGTCCGCGCCACCTGCACGTCCTCGCCCTGCGCGAGCACCTCGCACGCCCCCACCTGCGCCGCCGGACGCGACACTACATGCAGCTCCCCGGCCTGCGCCGCCGCCCACAGCGCCTCGCCCCGGAACCCCAGCGTCGTCACGCCCTCCACCGAGCGCGCCTGCGGCGACAGCTTGCTCGTCGCGTGCCGCAGCGGCGCCAGCCCCACCGACCCCGCCGGGATGCCCCCCCGTTGTCCCGCACCCGCACCAGCCGCAGACCCCCGCCGTCCACCTCAACCTCCACGCGGGTCGCCCCGGCGTCCAGCGCGTTGTCCACCAGTTCCCGCACCACGTCCAGCGGACGCGACACCACCTCACCCGCCGCGATCAGACGCGCCACATGAGCCGGAAGAACATGGATATCAGGCGAGGTCACCCGGTCAGGGTAGCGGGTCACGGGCCGACACTTTCCGCCCCAGGTCGCGATCAGGCCGGGTCGGGCAGCACCTTCCCCGGATTGAGCAGGTTCAGCGGGTCCAGCATGGTCTTCACCTCGCGCATCAGCTCCACCGTGTCGCCGTGCTGGGCGCGCAGGAACCGGCGTTTGTGCAGGCCCACGCCGTGCTCGCCGCTGCACGTGCCGCCCAGCGCCAGCGTCCGCTCGACCAGCCGCGCGTATAGTGCCTCGATCCGCGCCCAGTCGCCCGAGCCGCGCGGCGCGTGGAACAGCACGTGAAAGTTCCCGTCCCCCACGTGGCCCAGCACGCTCGCGTCCAGGCCCTCTGCCCGCAGCCCGTCCTCGGTAAAGGTCAGGATCTCCGGCAGGGCGTCCAGCGGCACGCACAGGTCCGTGCTGAGGAACGCCTCGCCCGGATACAGCGCCTTCAGCGCGTAGAACGCGTGGTGCCGCGCCCGCCACAGGGCCTCCAGGTCCTCCGGTTGCCGGGCGACCCGCACGTTCAGCGCGCCCGCGTCGCGGCACAGCTCCTCGCACAGCGCCCGGACGTCCTCCAGCGCCCCCGCCGAGGCACCGGCCAGTTCGATCCAGAGGGTCGGCACCTCCGGCTCAGTCAGGCCCAGGTGGCGGTTCACGGCCCGCAGGCCGCGCGCGTCCATGAGTTCCAGCCGTTCCGGTTGCGCCGCCACGCCCATCACCGCCGTCGCCGCCCACGCCGCCGAGGGCACGTCCGGGAACGCGCAGCGCAGCGCCAGCCGCGCCGACGGCAGCGGCCACAACCTCACCGTCAGCTCCGTGATCACGCCCAGCGTGCCCTCCGCCCCCAGGAACAGGTGCCGCAGGTCGTACCCGGCGCTGCTCTTGCGCGCCCGGCTGCCCAGCGACAGCACCCGCCCGTCCATCAGCGCCACCCGCAGCGCCAGCACGTTCTCCCGTGTCGTCCCGTAGCGCACGGCCGCCGTGCCGCTCGCGTTCGTGGACGCCATGCCGCCCAGCGTCGCCTCGGCGCCCGGATCCACCGGGAAGAACAACCCCTGCGCGCGCACGGCGCGGTTCAGTTGCGGATACGTCACGCCCGGTTCCACCGTCGCCTGAAACGCCCCCGGACGCACCTCCAGCACGCGCGTCATGCCGCTCAGGTTCAGGCTCAGCGCGCCCGGCGGCGGGATCAGCTGCCCTTCCAGGCCGCTGCCCGCCGCGAACGGCACCACCGGCACCCGGAACTCCCGTGCCAGCGCCAGCGCGTCCACCACGTCCGCCTCGGTCCGCGCGAACAGCACCGCGCCGGGCCGCACGACCTCCAGACCACTCTCGTCCCGCCCGTGGGCGTCCAGCGCGGCGTCCGCCGTGCTCAGCGCCTCCCCGAACCGCGCCCGGAACGCCCCCAGCGCCGCCCCACCCAGACCGGTTGTCGTCATGCGCCCATTCTGCGCCTGCGTGTTCCTCAGCCCGGTGTGGTCTCTGCTCCCGTGACCTCGCGCTGCCAGCGGTGCAGCAGGTCCAGCGCCTGCATGGGCGTCAGCCGCGCCAGATCCAGCGTGGCGAGTTCCCGCGTGAGGCGCGTGTCGGCCCCCTGCGCGCCCAGCGCGGTCAGGAGGCGCGCGGCGCGGGTGGTCACCGCGCCGGGCAGTCCGGCGAGGCGGGCGACCTCCACGCCGTAACTCTGGCGGGCCGCGCCGGGCACGACCTGATGGTAGAAGGTCAGGCCCCCGCTCCCGGCGGCGTCCTCCTCGGCGGCGACGTGGAGGTTCACGAGGCCGGGCAGGTCACTTTCCAGGCGGGTGAGTTCGAAGTAGTGCGTGGCGAACAGCGTGTGCGCCCCGGCGGCGTGCAGGTGTTCCAGCGCCGCCTGCGCGATGGCGAGCCCGTCGAGGGTGCTGGTGCCGCGCCCGATCTCGTCGAGGATCACGAGGCTGGCGTGCGTCGCGCCGTGCAGGATCGCGGCGAGTTCGCTCATCTCGACCATGAACGTGGAGCGTCCGCCCGCGAGGTCGTCACTCGCGCCGATGCGGGTGTGCACGGCGTCGTACACGGGCAGTTCGGCGTGGTCGGCGGGCACGAACGAGCCGATCTGATGCAGCAGCGCGCACAGAGCCGCCGTGCGCAGGTACGTGCTTTTCCCGGCCATGTTCGGTCCGGTCAGCAGCACCGCGCGCCGCGCCGGGTCGAGGTGCACGTCGTTCGGCACGAACCGTCCGCCCAGGCTGCGTTCCACGACCGGGTGCCGCGCCTGCACCAGCCGCAGCGGACCGTCACTGGTCACGGGGCGGATCCAGCCGTGCTCGGCGGCCACGTCGGCCAGCGCGGCCAGGACGTCCAGTTCACTCAGCGCCCCGGCGGCGTCCGCCAGCGCCTCGGCGTGCGCGGCGAGACTGTCACGCAGCTCGGTGAAGACCTCCTGCTCCAGGCGGCTCGCGGCGGCCTCCAGCCGGGCGATCTCACGTTCACGTTCGCGCAGGTCCGGGCGGGTGAAGCGCGCGCGGTCCTTCAGGGTCGCCACCTGCCGGTAATCGGCGGGCACCTTGCCCAGGTGCGCGCCCGTGACCTCCAGGTAGTACCCGAACACGCTGTTGTACCCGACCTTCAGGCTGCCAATCCCGGTGCGCTGCCGCTCGGTGACCTCCAGGTCCGCCAGCCACGCGCGGTGCCCGATCGCGGCGGCGCGCAGCTCGTCCAGCTCGGCGTGGAAGCCGTCACGGATCAGGCCGCCGTCTCCCACGCGGATGGGCGGTTCGTCCACCAGCGCGGCGCGGATGCGGGTCACGACGTCCGGCAGGGCCGACAGCCGATCGCGCACGCCGCCCAGCAGGCCCCCCTGCGCGCCCAGCAGTTCGGTCGCCTCGGGCAGCAGGTCCAGCGTGCGGGCCAGCGCCGCCACCTCGCGCGGCGCGGCCCGCCGGGTCGAGACCCGCGCCGAGAGCCGCTCCAGATCGTGCGCGCGGTACAGCAGCGACCGCACCGCGCCGCGCAGGTCCGGCGCGCGCGTGAAGGCCTCCACCGCGTCCAGTCGCGCGCGGATGCTCAGTTCGTCCAGCAGAGGCGCGCGCAGCCACGCCCGCAGGCGCCGACGCCCGCCCGCCGTGCGCGTCTGCCCCAGCACGTCCGTCAGCGTGCGGCCCTGCGGGGACTGCGCCTGGAACAGCTCCAGCGCCCGCACCGCCGCGTCCGGCAGCCGCATGTGCGCGCCCGGCTCGAAGCGCACGACGCGCCGCACCATGTCCAGCCGCCCCTGCTGCGTCACCCGCGCGTACCCCAGCACCGCCCCGCACGCCCGCCGCAGCGCCCCCGACGACAGACTCGCCGGGACCTCGCCCAGCGTGACCCGCAGCGCCTCGTGCGCGTCCGCCTCCTCGAAACTGGCGGGGGAGAGCATCACCGGGAACCGCGCCTGGAAATCCGCCAGCAGCGCGGCGTTCCCGGACAGTTCCGGCGCGAGCAGCACCTCCCGCGCCCGGCAGCGCCCCAGCTCGTCGTACAGCGCCAGCCGCGTGTGGAACGCCGCGCAGCGGAACTCCCCGGTACTCACATCCAGCAGCGCCAGCGCGTACCCGTCCCCGGTCGCCACCGCCGCCAGGTAATTCTCGTCCGCGCCCAGGTGCCGCTCCTCGGTCACCGTGCCCGGCGTCAGCAGTTGCGTCACGCGGCGGTCCATCAGGCCCGAGCCCGGCTCCTCCACCTGATCCGCCACCGCCACGCACACCCCGCACCCCAGCAGCCGCTCCACGTGACTGTCCAGCGCCCGCAGCGGAATGCCCGCCATGGGCGTACTGAAATCCCGGCTGCTCTTGTGCGTCAACGCCAGCCCCAGCAGCCGCGCGGTGCGCTCGGCGTCCTCCCCGAACGTCTCGTAGAAATCCCCCACCTGGAACAGCAGCAGCGCGTGCGGCAGCTGCGCCGCCACCTCGTCCCGCATCCGCACGTACTGCTCCAGCATCGGCGGCAGCGCCCCCGACCCGGTTCCCTTCAGGACATTCTGAGCCCGCATCCCGCGCAGGATAGCCGCCCCCCGCAGGCCACATGGCGAGAGGGGCACCGTTGCCCGGCGTCCGGGCCGGTCAGTTGTCGAACCAGAACACCAGCCGCAGGTCCGCCGGGTCCGCCACCCGAGTCTGAAGGTACGGGACGACGCGGCTCAGCAGCCCCGTGGCCTGCCCCAGGTCGCGGTAGGTGCGCACCTCCCGTTCCCGGCGGCGGTTCACGCTCACCTCGCTCAGGTCGAGATCCCGCAGCGGCTGATCCCAGTCGAAGCGCAGCAGTTCGTCCAGCGTCAGCCACGACGGGTGGTGACACCAGATCTCCGCTTCTGCCCAGGCGGCCTGGAGGGCGGCACTGAGATCGCCCGGCAGGCCGCGCGGGGCGGCGATCGGCTCGATCTCGATGCTGTTGCGGACGCCGGCCAGCAGCGCGAACAGGTCGTAATCCCGGCCCAGCTCCAGCGGGTGCGCCCAGTGGGCTTCAATGAGCCGGTTTTCCTCTTCCAGGCTCATTCCGCTGGTGTCCGGCATTGGGTTGAGGTCGGCTGGCTCCCACACGCCGTTCCGGCGGATCTCGTAATACTCGTGAATGTCGCAGCCCATAGCCCCGAGCATGCCAGTTCCGCCTGCCGTGTGGGCGGCCCACGCGGTGTACCCTCGGCGCATGAGCCTCTTTCAGCTGAACGGGAAACGCGCCCTGGTGACCGGCGGGAGCCGCGGCATCGGACTGGCCGCCGCGCACGATCTGATCCGCCTGGGCGCGCAGGTGATGCTCGCCGCCCGCAACGAGGAGGTGCTGCGCCGCGCCGCCGACGCCATCGGCGCGCGCTGGGTCGTGGCGGACGTGAGCACGCAGGAAGGTGTGGCGTCGGCAGTGGAGGCTGCCGGGCAGGTGGATATCCTCGTCAGCAACGCGGGCGGGCCGCCCCCCGCGCAGCCCAGCGCCGTCACCGAGGAAGCGTGGGGGCAGGGCTTCCAGACGACGTTCCTGAGCACCGCCCGACTGGCGACGGCGGTGCTGCCCGGCATGCGCGAGCGCCGCTGGGGCCGCATCATCGCCGTGACCAGCCTGACCGTGGGCCGCCCCGCGCTGAACCTGCCGGTCAGCAACGCCATGCGCGCCGCCGTCACGAACCACCTGCGGACCCTGGCGCTGGAAGTCGCCGCCGACGGCGTCACCTGCAACACGGTCGCGCCCGGCTACACCGCCACCGAACGCCTGAACGCCCTGCACGCCGACCCGGCCGACGCCGAGCGCCTGAAGGCTCGCATTCCCGCCCGGCGTTTCGGCGAACCGAACGAGGTGGGGGCCGCCGTCGCGTTCCTGGCCACCAAGGAAGCGGCGTACATCACAGGGCAGGAGATCCTCGTGGACGGCGGCTGGAGCATCTGAACGGACTCGGATGGAATGGTTCGCAAGGACCATTCCATCCGAGCGGATGCGACTCGCAGAGCTGCCCCGCAGAGGAGAAACAGAGAGGAGTCCGGGCGTGGAGTTGACGACCCGGTGATGTTCCGGGTTGTCAAAGAAACAGACGGAATCCATGCAGCGCAGGGGGAGGGCCGGGGCATCTGGACCGCGCCTGCCGGGGCACGCTGGGGGCAGCGCGGCGCCTTCACCGTCATTTGACCAAGTGCCATTAAGGTTTGATAGGTGAGCTGTCCTCCATCCAATCCGCCCGGACTCGCATACCTTCAGGGTGAGACGCACCCCACCCCGCAGACCCCACACTGCTGATCCGACCCGGACAGCCAAGGAGTACACCATGAGCTTCGGACCCCTGGAAATCATCCTGATCATCGCCGTCATCGCCCTCATCTTCGGAGCCAAGAAACTGCCGGAACTCGGCAAGGGGCTCGGGCAGGGCATCAAGGAATTCAAACGCGAGACGCACCACAAGGACGACGTCACCGACGTGCCCTCGCGCCCCCTGGACCCCGTGACCGCCACGCCCGTCACCCCGGTCAGCGATCCCGTCAGCGAACGCCGCTGAGCCCCGGCAAGGAGCGCGTGATGTCCACCCCCACCAAAGAACTGAGCAGCGCCCCGCTGTTCGATCACCTGGACGAGCTGCGCAAGCGGATCATCATCAGCGTGATCTTCCTGGCCGTCGGCCTGATCGTCGCGTTCCAGTTCCGCGTGCAGCTGATCGAGGCCGTCAAGGTGCCCCTCCAGGCCAGCGAGCAGTACCGCGCGAATGTCGTGCAGGTGGTCACCCAGGGCCTGACCGACCAGCTGCTGCTTTCCCTGAGCCTCTCGTTCTGGGCGGGCTTCGCGGTGGCCCTGCCATTCATCCTGGGGCAGGTGTGGGGCTTCATCGCGCCCGGCCTGTACCCGCAGGAACGCCGCTGGGCGCTGCCGTTCGTGATCGGCGCCGGACTGTCCTTCCTGGGCGGCGCGGTGTTCGGGTACTTCCTGGTGCTGCCCACCATGGTCGGTTTCCTGCTGGACTTCCTGGCGGGGACCGTCACGCCACTGCTGAACCTGCGCGACTACATCGGGGTGGTCATGACGTTCCTGATCTCGTTCGGGCTGGCCTTCGAGATGCCCATCCTGGCCGTGATCCTCACCCGCATCGGCATCGTGAACCACACCATGCTGCGCGCCGGGTGGCGGATCGCGCTGGTGGTCATCATGATCGCCGCCGCCGTGATCACGCCCACGCCCGACCCGATGAACATGATGCTCGTCGCCGTGCCCCTGTACGTCCTGTACGAACTGAGCGTCATCCTGTCGCGCGTGTTCCGCGTCGTGCCCACCGAGGACACCGAGACGCCCGCCCCCCTGACCTTCTGACCATCCCGTCCTGCGCGGCCCCCTGTCCTGTGACAGGCGGGCCGCGTTCCGGTGCCGCAGGCTCTACACTGCGAGGCGACCTATGGATCCCATCTTTCTGCAAATCGGCAATTTCACCATTGCCTGGTACGGCGTGCTCATCACCCTGGGCATCGTGGCCGGCGTGTGGGTCGGCACGCGCATGGCCCGCGAACGCGGCCTGAACGTCGACCTCTTCAACGACATGATCCTCTGGATGATCGTCTGGGGCCTCGTGGGCGCCCGGATCGTGTTCGTCGCGACGTCCTGGAACCAGTTCGAGAACACCCCCTTCCCCCGCGTGCTGCTGGACATCGTGAACCTCCGCCAGGGCGGCATCAGCATTCACGGCGGCCTGATCGGCGGCATTCTCGTGATGCTGTACTACGCCCGCCGCAAGGGCATGGACTTCTACCGCTACGCGGACCTGTGCGTGCCCGGCGTGGCGTTCGGGATCATCGGCGGGCGCATCGGGAACATCATGAACGGCACCGACACGGTCGGCCGCGTGACCGGCTGGCCCATCGGGTACCAGTGGCCCGCCAGCGCCCGCGCCTTCCATGACGGCATGTGCGTCCCGAACGCCAACCCGGACATGGACCTGTCGCAGTACTGCCAGCAGATCGGCGGGCAGCTCGTCATGACGGCGCCCGTGCATTTCGCGCAGCTGTACGGCGTGATCATCGGCATCATCCTGTCGGTCGCCGCGTACTTCTGGCTGCGCAGCCGCATCCCCGGCTGGGCGTTCTGGCAGTTCTGGCTGTGGTACTCCATCCTGCGCGCCGGGTGGGAAGAGACCTTCCGCCTGAACCCCCTGTCGCCCAGGGCGTACCTGAACCAGGGCCTGGACGCGCCCGGTATCGGCCTGTTCACGGACACGCACATCATCAGCATTCCGCTGATCATCGTGAGCATCTGGATGCTGATCCGCCTGCGCCGCCGGGGCGCGCCCGCCCAGACGGCCCCGGCCGAAGTCACGGCCTGATTCCCCACGGCATGCCAGGAGGGTGATCCCACGTCCGGGGTCACCCTCCTCCTCTTGGCGGGGTCAGGCGGGGCCGCACGCGTCCTGACAGGCGGGTTGGTACAGTGGGCAGGCTATGACTGAACAGATCCGTCCGCTGGACGTCGTGATTCTCGCCGCCGGGCAGGGCACCCGCATGAAATCCAGCCTGCCCAAGGTCCTGCACCCCGTCGCGGGCCGCCCGATGGTCGCCTGGGCCGTGAAGACCGCCCGTGACCTGGGTGCCCGCAACGTGGTCGTCGTGACCGGCCACGGTGCCGACCGGGTCGAGGCCGCGCTGCAGGGCAGCGGCGTGGTGTTCGCCCGGCAGGAGCAGCAGCTGGGGACCGGGCACGCCTTCATCCAGGGTCTGGACGCGCTGGACGACCACGCGAACGCCGACGTGCTGGTCCTGTACGGCGACACGCCCCTGCTGCGCCCCGACACCCTGGCCGCCCTGCTGGGGGACCACCGCGCGCGCGGCAGCGCCTTCACGGTCCTGACCGGGGAACTCGCGGACGCCACCGGGTACGGCCGCATCATCCGCGACGAGCAGGGGAACGTGGAACGCATCGTCGAGCAGAAGGACGCCACGCCGCTGGAACGCACCGTGCGGGAATTCAACAGCGGCGTGTACCTCATGGACGCCCGCGCGACCGACCTCGCGCACCGCATCACGAACGACAACGCCAGCGGCGAGTACTACCTGACCGACCTGCTGGGCCTGTACAAGGCCGAGGGCGCCGAGGTGCACGCCTTCAAACTCACCGACCCCGGCGAGGTCATGGGCGCCAACGACCGCACGGGTCTCGCGGAGGCCGAGAGCATCATCCGCGCGCGCATCACGCAGGAGCACATGCGCGCCGGGGTGACCATCCACATGCCCGAGACGGTGTACATCGAGGACACCGTGCAGATCGGCCGGGACGTCACGCTGGAACCCGGCGTGATCCTGCGCGGCGACACCCGCATCGCAGAGGGCGTCACCGTCGGCCCGTACAGCGTGATCACCGACAGCACCCTGCAAGAGGGCGTGACCATCAAGGCCCACAGCGTCCTGGATGGCGCGGTGGTCGGCACCGGCAGTGACGTGGGGCCCTTCGCGCGCCTGCGTCCCGGCACCGTCCTGGCGGGCGGCGTGCACATCGGGAACTTCGTGGAAACCAAGAACGCGCGGCTGGCCCAGGGCGTGAAGGCCGGGCACCTCGCGTACCTGGGTGACGTGGAGATCGGCGAGGAAACCAACGTCGGCGCGGGGACCATCGTCGCGAACTTCGACGGCGTGAACAAGCATCGCTCCACTGTCGGCGCCGGCGTGTTCATCGGCAGCAACAGCACCCTGATCGCCCCGCGTGTCATCGGGGACGCGGCGTTCATCGCGGCGGGCAGCGCCGTCCACGACGACGTGCCCGAGGGCGCCATGGCCGTCGCGCGCGGCAAGCAGCGCAACCTCGACGGCTGGTCACGCCGCTACTGGGGCGGCCTGCGCGAGAAGGTGCAGGTCAAGCTCCCGTGGCTGGCCGGCTGGCTGAGCCGCCAGGACTGACCAGGGCCGGGAGGGGGGACGGGTGCGCTGCCCCTCCTCCCGGCAAATGTGACTGCGGCGTCAGAGGCGCGGGCGTACGCTGCCTCTCATGATCGAGGTCAGTGGGTATACGAAACGCTACGGGCGGCACGAGGCCGTCAGCAACCTGTCGTTCACCGTGCAGCCCGGCGCGGTGTTCGGCCTGCTGGGCAGCAACGGGGCGGGGAAGACCACGACCATCCGCGCGCTGGTCGGCCTGACCCGCCCGAGCAGCGGCACGGTGCGCGTGGCGGGCTTCGACGTGTGGCGCGACCCGGTGAAGGCCAAGGCGGCGTTCGGGTACATCCCGGACCGCCCGTACCTGTACGGCAAGCTGACCGCGCGGGAACTGCTGCGCTTCGTGGGGCAGCTGTATCAGGTGCCGAACGCGGACAGCGAGATCGACCGCTGGCTGGAATTCTTCCGCCTGACCGACTTCGGCAACGAGCTGATCGAGACGTACTCGCACGGCATGCGGCAGAAGGTGGCGATCGTCGCCGCGTTGCTGCCCGACCCGCCCGTGCTGATCGTGGACGAACCCATGGTGGGGCTCGACCCGCACGCGGCGCGGCAGGTGCGCGACCTGTTCCGCTCGCACGCCGACCGGGGCCGCACCGTGCTGCTGACCACCCACTCGCTGCCCGTCGCGGAGGCCGTCTGCGACCGCCTCGTGGTGCTGGACCGCGGCAAGGTGCTCGGCGAGGGCAGCATGGACGACCTGCGCGCCCGCACCGGCACCGAGGCCGGCGGCGTGCACGGCGATAGCCTGGAACGCATCTTCTTCCGCCTGCTGGAGGACGAACTGGAGGAACAGCGCCGCGCCCGCGAGGAAACCGGGGTGGCCGGGGTGGGCGCTTGACCGTCACGCCCGCCCCCCGACCCGCCCGCACCGCGCCGCCCAGCCTGAGCGCCCTGAAACTCCGCGCGCTGGGCCACACCATCCGCAAGGCGCCGAAGTGGGGCTACGCGCTCGTCGGTACCCTGGCCCTGCTCCTCGTGATCGGTGAGGTGGTCGGCACCTGGAAGGCCCTGACGTTCCTGGGCCGCTTCGGCGACATCGGCCTGAACGTCTTCTCCCGCGTGCTGGAGATCGGCCTGATCACCCTCGCCAGCGGCGTGACCTTCAGCGCCACGACCGCCGCCATCAGCACCCTGTACCTCAGCGACGACCTGAACTTCCTGCTCACCCAGCCCATCAGGACCACCCGCGTGTTCGCGCTGAAGGTCACCGAGACGTTCCTGAATGCCGCGCTGGTCCCCGTGTTCCTGACCGTGCCGCTGCTGCTGACGGTCGCCGCGTACTTCCACGCGCCCGTCTGGGCGTACCCGGTCATGATCCTCGCCACGCTGCTGGTGTTCGCCGCGCCCGTCGGGCTGGGCGCGCTGCTGGCCGTGCTGCTCATGCGGGTCGCCCCCGTTGGCCGCGTGCGCGAGGTCAGCACCGGCCTGGGCGTCGTCATCAGCGCCGCGCTGGTATACGCCATCCGCGCCCTGCGGCCCGAGGTGCTCGTGCAAAAACTCCAGGACCCCACCAAGGTCGAGGCGCTGCTGCGCGACTTCGCCGGACCCAGCAGCCCCCTGCTGCCCCCGTCCTGGGCCGCGCAGGGCATCTGGCAGGCCGCGCACGGCCAGCTCGCCGCGCCGCTGCTGCCGCTGCTGCTGCTCACCGTTACGCTGCTCCTCGGCGCGACCCTCCTCGCCGCGAAGGCCTACCAGGACGGCTGGGCCCGCGCACTGGACTCCAGCACCCCCAGACTCGACCCGCGCCCACGCCGCGCCGGACTCACCGAACGCCTCCTGACCCGCCTCGGCTCCGGCGGCGCGCTCGCGAGCAAGGACCTGCGCGTCACCATGCGCGACCCCACCCAGTGGAGCCAGCTGCTCGTCGTCGTCGCGCTGGCCGGGGTGTACCTCGTGAGCGTCAAGGCCGTCCCGATCCCCGTGCCGCAGTTCCGGGGCATCCTCGGGTACATCCAGCTGGCCTTCCAGGGCTTCATCATCGCGGGCATCGCCGTCCGACTCGCGTTCCCCGCCGTCAGCACCGAGGCGCGCGGCTACTGGCTGCTGCGCACCGCGCCCATCCAGCCCCGCCAGATCGTCCTCAGCAAATTCCTGGGTGTCCTGCCGGTCACCCTGACCGTCGGCCTCGTCATGGGCCTCGCCAGCGCCGCCGCCATGAACCTCGGCCCCACCCTCTACCTGCTCAGCGCGCTGGTCAGCGTCAGCAACGCCCTCGTCATCACCGCGCTCGGCGTCGGCCTCGGCGCCGCCGCGCCCAAATTCGACGCGGACAACCCCGCCGAGATCGGCGTCAGCCCCGGCGGCCTCGCCTTCATGGGCCTCAGCCTCGCGTACTCCGTCCTGTGCCTCCTCCTGCTCGCCCGGCCCGCCGCCGGCAGCGTCCTGCGCCCCGACCTGTTCCCCGGCTACAGCGCCCTGACCACCCTCGAAGGCATCCTCGGACTGATCGGCCTGCTGCTCGCCACCGTCCTCGGCACGTACTTCAGCCTCCGCACCGGCTGGCAGCGCCTCGACCGGCTGGAATAGCCGTCAGGGCCGGTGCGCGGCGCCCGCCCCGATCACCGTGTGCCAGCGCCGCACCTCCCAGGTGCCCACCAGGCCGCCGAGCACGTACGGGTCGGTGCGGGCGAACTGCTCGGCGGCGTCCGGGGTGTCGCCCTGGAACAGCAGGGCAGCGCCGTCCACCGGGTCGGCCAGCGCGCCTGCCAGCAATAGTTCGCCCCGGTCGGCGGCGGCCTGCGCGTGTGCGAGGTGCGCGGCCCGCAGCGGTTCGCGCCGCGTGACGTAGTCGGGGACGAGGTCGCGGTACAGCAGCAGGAAGTGCATGCGGGCAGTGTACCGGGGGCACAAAAGGACGTGCGCCGCCCGGGGAGGGAGCGGCGCACGGTCCTGACGGTGCGGTTCAGTCCTTGACGAGTTCGATGTCGGCCAGTTCGCTGATGGGCAGGCCCCACTTGTTCATGGCGTCGAAGAAGGGATCGGGGTCGAGCTGCTCGACGTTCCACACGCCGGGCTGCATCCACTCGCCCTGAAGCATCAGCATCGCGCCGATCATGGCGGGCACGCCGGTGGTGTAGCTGACGCCCTGCGCCTGCACCTCGCGGTAGCAGTCGGCGTGGTCCTTGACGTTGTACACGAAGTGCACCTTCGGCTGGCCGTCCTTGCCGATGCCTTTGGCCTGCACGCCGATGCAGGTCTGCCCGCTGTACCCGGCGGCGAGGCTTTCGGGGGCGGGCAGCACGGCTTTCAGGAACTCGATCGGGGCGACTTTCATGCCGCGGAAGTCGATGGGTTCAATCGAGGTCATGCCGATGCCTTCAAGGACGTTCAGGTGCTTGATGTACGCCTCACCGAAGGTCATCCAGAAGCGGGCGCGCTTGATGGTCGGGAAGTGCTTGACGAGGGACTCGAGTTCCTCGTGGTACAGCACGAAGCTCTTGCGGGTCGCGACCTTGGGGTAGTAGATGTCCTGGCTGATTTCCAGGGGCTGGGTTTCGACCCACTGCCCGTTTTCCCAGTAGCGGCCGTTGGCGGTGATCTCGCGGATGTTGATTTCCGGGTTGAAGTTCGTGGCGAAGGCCTTGCCGTGGTTGCCGTTGTTGCAGTCCACGATGTCCAGGTAGTGGATTTCCTGGAAGTGGTGCTTGGCGTGGTGCGCGGTGAACGCCTGGGTGGCGCCGGGGTCGAAGCCGCAGCCGAGCAGCGCCATCAGGCCCTTCTCGCGGAAGCGGTCCTGGTACGCCCACTGCCAGGAGTACTCGAACTTGGCGACGTCCTTGGGTTCGTAGTTGGCGGTGTCGAGGTAGTGCACGCCGGTTTCCAGGCAGGCGTCCATGATGGTCAGGTCCTGGTAGGGCAGGGCCACGTTGATGACCATCTTCGGGCCGAAGTCGTTGATCAACTTGACGAGTTCGGGGACGTTGTCCGCGTCGACGGTGGCGGTGGTGAACACGGCCTTGCTGTCAGGCATGTGCTCTTTGATCTCGGCGACGATCTTGTCGGCCTTGGCGACGGTGCGGGTGGCGATCAGCACTTCGGTGAAGACGCTGTCGTTCTGGGCGCATTTCTTGGCGACGACGTTGGCGACGCCGCCCGCTCCGATGATGATGACCTTGCTCATGGGGGTCAGTGTACCCTGCCTGCCCGCGGCGCTAGGGTGAGGGGGTGAGTCCGCGTCCCCGCCCGCCTGCCAGACCGTCCGCCAAGCCAGCTGCCCAGCCGACCGCTCAGCCGGGGGGGCCGGGGTTGCGTGGGGATGGGCAGTTGCGCGAGGTGACTCCGGAGATGCGGGCGCGCAGTCTGCGGACGTTCGTGGCGGTGCTGGTGGTGTTCTTCGCGCTGGTGGGTGTGGTGGTGGCGACGCTGGCGTGGCAGGGGCGGGGCGTGCGGGATTACGCGGCGCGCGTGGCGGACGCTGTGCTGGCGGGGAAGCCGTCGCCGAACGTGGGGTTCACGCAGGCGTGCGTGGACGCCGTGCCGGGGCCGCTGCCCGCGCAGGCGCAGTCGTGCGAGGTGCGTGTGGAGGACGGTGCGGCGCGCGTGACGGTGGGTGTGCAGGGTGGGCGGTCGTACGTGATCGAACGGCGTCCGTGAGAACGGCGTGAGGGAGAGCTTCATGGAAGTCTGACGTCCCCCTCACTTTATTGAGAAGCATTCCTATTAAGTTTGGGGGGTCCGATGCCACCTCGCCCCCACCGAACCCAGGAGTGCGCCATGCCCGAGAAGAACGCCGCGTCCTACGCCCCCACCGAATCCCCCGACATGCAGACCACCGCGCCCCAGGCCCCCGGCGCGCCCCTGACCAACCACTCCGGGAATCTGGTCCCCAGCAACACCAACAGCCTGACCGCCGGACAGCGCGGCCCCGTGCTGCTGCAGGACTGGCACCTGCTCGAACGCATGGCGCACTTCAACCGCGAACGCGTGCCCGAACGCGTCGTGCACGCCAAGGGCAGCGGCGCCTTCGGCACCTTCCGCGTCACGCGCGCCATCCCGGAACTCACGGCCGCGAAACTCTTCCAGAAGGAAGGCACCGAGTGCCGCATGCTGGCCCGCTTCAGCACCGTCGCCGGGGAGAAGGGCTTCGCCGACACCGTCCGCGACCCGCGCGGCTTCGCGCTGAAGTTCTACACCGAGGACGGCAACTGGGACATGGTCGGCAACAACACCCCGATCTTCTTCGTGCGGGACGCCATCAAATTCCAGGACTTCATCCACAGCCAGAAACGCCACCCGGTCACGGGCCGGCGCAGCAACGCCATGCAGTTCGACTTCTGGGGCCTGCGCCCCGAGAGCCTCCATCAGGTCATGTACCTGTTCGGCGACCGCGGCCTGCCCCGCTCCTACCGCTTCATGAACGGCTACTCCAGCCACACCTACAGCCTGTGGAACGAGCAGGGCGAGCGCTTCTACGTGAAGTGGCACTTCCACAGCCAGCAGGGCGTGCAGAACCTCACCGAGGAGGTCGCCGCGAAGATCGCCGCCGCGAACCCCGACTACCACTTCCAGGACCTGTTCGACGCCATCGAACGCGGCGAGCACCCCAGGTGGACGGTCAGCATCCAGGTGATGCCCGAGAAGGACGCCGAGACGTACCACATCAACCCCTTCGACCTGACCAAGGTCTGGCCGCACGCGGACTACCCGCTGATGCAGGTCGGGGAGTTCGAACTGAACGAGAACCCCGAGAACTACTTCGCGGAGATCGAGCAGGCCGCGTTCGAGCCCAGCAACATGCCGCGCGGCTTCGGCGCCAGCCCCGACAAGATGCTCCAGGCGCGCCTCATGAGCTACGCCGACGCGCACCGCTACCGCATCGGCATCAACTACGCCGCGCTGCCCGTCAACAAGGCCGCGTGCCCGGTCATGACCTACCACCGCGACGGCCAGACGCGCTTCGACGGGAACTTCGGCGGCACGCCCGTGTACGAACCGAACTCCTACGGCGGCCCCGCCGTGGCGGACGGCACCCCGCAGGAACCCCCCATGCCGCTGGGCAGCCTCGCCGACCGCTACGGCTGGCCCGAGGACGACACCGACCTGTACGGTCAGCCGCGCGACCTGTACCGCGTCATGAGCGAAGGCGAACGCGGTCGCCTCGCCATGAACTTCGCGGGCGCGCTGGCCGACGTGCCCGCCTTCATCGCCGACCGCTTCATCGGCCACCTCGAACAGGTGTCCAGCGAACTCGCCGGGAACGTCCGCGACGGCATCAGGCAGAAGAAGGCCGAGGGGCACCCGGAACTGAGCGGCATCCTCACCGAGACGCACACGAACGCCGCCGGGGGCGACCAGACCCCCTCGCGCGAGATGGTCGTCGGCGCGCACGACTGACCTCCGCTCACCTGAACCCAGACCCACCCTGACCGGGGTGGGTTTTTTCTGTGCGGCCCGTTGCCTGCTGACCGGGCGTCCTGTAGTCATTCCTGCTGTACGAACCTTCAGGAAGGGTTCATACTTTTTAAGGTCAAACGTACAGTTCACCAACCCGCCGTTCGCGCGCCCGGCCCTCACGCCGGTCCTCAAGGGGGAAAACGTGTTTCCAGCTGCATTCGATTACATCCGCGCCCACTCCGCAGACGAAGCCCTCGCGGCCCTGGCCCGGCACGGCGCGGACGCCCGCATCCTGGCCGGCGGGCAGAGCCTCATCCCGGCCATGCGCTACCGGCTGGCCCGTCCCACCGTTCTCGTCGACATCGGCCCGCTGAGCGAACTGAAGTACCTGCGGGAAGAGGGCGGGTACCTGCGCGTGGGCGCCATGACCGCCGACGTGACCCTGGAACGCGACGCGAACGTCCGCGCCCGCTACAGCCTCCTGACCGACACCGGCGACGTCGTCGCCGACCCGGTCGTGCGCTGCACCGGCACGGTCGTCGGCAGCCTGTGCCACAACGACCCCAGCGGCGACTGGGGCGCGGCGGCCCTCGCGGCCCGCGCCGTCGTCATCGTGCGCGGCCCCGAAGGTGAACGCGAGGTGCCCATCGACGAGTGGCTGGTGGACTCCTTCCAGACCGACCTGCGCGAGGGCGAGATGGCGACCGAGGTCCGCTTCCCCACGCCCGGCGAACGCACCCACGGCGCGTACCGCAAGATCGAACGCAAGGTCGGCGACTACGCCACCGCCGCCGCCGCCGTGCAGCTCACGCTGGACGAGCAGGGCCGCGTGACCGAGGCCGGGGTCGCCCTGACCGCCGCCGGACCGCGCCCCGTGCGCGTCGAGGCCGCCGAACGCATCCTGGTCGGGCAGACCCTGACCGAGGCGCTGATCCAGGCCGCCGCCGAGGAAGCCCGGCTGGCCAGCGACCCGTTCGCGGACACGCGCGGCAGCGCCGAGTACAAGAAGGACATGGCCCGCGTGCTCGTCGCGCGTGGCCTGCGCCGCGCCGCCGGGCGCCTGAACGTCACCCTGGGAGCCACCGCATGACCACCGCCGAAACCGGAGCGAAGACCACCGTCACCCTGACCATCAACGGCCAGACCCACACCCAGAGCGTCGAGCCGCGCACCCTGCTCGCCTATGCCATCCGCGACACCGGCCTGAAAGGCACGCACGTCGGCTGCGACAGCTCCTCGTGCGGGTGCTGCGTGGTGCTGCTCGACGGGGACACCCCCGTCAAGTCCTGCACGATGTACGCCGTGCAGGCCGAGGGCCGCGAGATCACCACCGTCGAGGGCCTCGGCGCGCCCGGCAACCTGCACCCCCTGCAGCAGGCGTTCTGGGACCAGCACGGCCTGCAGTGCGGGTACTGCACGCCCGGCATGCTCATGACCGCCAAGGCCATGCTGGAGCACAACCCGGACCCCACCGATCAGGAGGTCCGCGAGTTCCTGGGCGGCAACCTGTGCCGCTGCACCGGCTACAACAACATCGTCAAGGCCGTCCAGCAGGCCGCGCGGGTCATGCGTGAGGACCAGGGCAGCCCCCTGGACGCCCTGACCGCCGCCGCCACCGGACAGGACACCGCCACGGGAGGCGCCCAGTGAGCACCGACACCAACAGCAACGGCAACGGCAGCGGCGAGAAGCAGTGCTACAGCGTGGGCCGCAGCATGAAACGCAAGGAGGACCCGCGCTTCCTGACCGGCAACGGCAACTACGTGGACGACATCCGCCTGCCCGGCATGCTCAGCATGGTCATCGTTCACAGCCCCTACCCGCACGCCCGCATCCGCTCCATCGACAAGACGGCCGCGCTGGCCGTGCCCGGCGTGAAGGCCGTCATCACCGGCGAGGACCTCGTCGCGGCGAACCTCGGGTGGCTGCCCACCTTCCACGGCTTCGACAAGCAGATGGTCCTCGCCGTCGGCAAGGTCCTCTTCCAGCACCAGGAAGTCGCCGCCGTGTTCGCTGACACCCGCGAGGCCGCCCTGGACGCCGCCGAACTCGTCGAGGTGGACTACGAGCCCCTCGACCCGGTCACCACGCCCTTCGACGCCATGAAGGACGAGGTCATCCTCCGCGACGACCGCGACAACAAGACCAACCACATCTACCACTGGGAAAGCGGCGACCGCAGCGGCACCGACGCCGCCCTGGACGGCGCCGAGATCACCGTCAACGAACGCGTGTACGCCCCGCGCTGCCACCCCGCCCCGCTGGAACCCTGCGGCTGCGTCGCGCAGTTCGACGCCATGGGCCGCCTGCACTTCCACGTGACCAGTCAGGCCCCGCACGTGTACCGCACCGCGATCTCCCTGGTGACCGGCATCCCCGAAGACAAGATCCGCGTGGTCGCGCCCGACATCGGCGGGGGCTTCGGCAACAAGGTCCCGGTGTACCCCGGCTACGTGTGCGCCATCGTCGGCGCGCTGATCCTCAAGACCCCGGTCAAGTGGATCGAGACGCGCACCGAGAACCTCACCACCACCGGCTTCGCCCGCGACTACCACATGGACGTCACCATCGGCGCGAAGAAGGACGGCACCGTCACCGCCCTGAAAGTCAGGACGGTCGCCGACCACGGCGCGTTCGACGCCGCCGCCGACCCCACCCAGTACCCCGCCGGGATGTTCGGCATCGTCACCGGCAGCTACGACTTCCCCGTCGCGTTCACCGAACTCGACGCGTACTTCACGAACAAGGCCCCCGGCGGCGTGGCGTACCGCTGCTCGTTCCGCGTGACGGAAGCCAGCTACGCCATCGAACGCGGCATGGACATCCTGGCCCGCAAACTCGACATGGACCCCGCCGAACTGCGCCACAAGAACTTCGTGCAGAAAGAAGCCTTCCCGTACCAGAGCGCGCTGGGCTTCACGTACGACAGCGGCGACTACGCCGGAACGCTCGACAAGGCCCTCAACCAGATCGGGTACGCCGAGCTGAGAAAGGAACAGGCCGAGAAACGCGCCCGCGGCGAGTACATGGGCATCGGCATCAGCACCTTCACCGAAGTCGTCGGTGCCGGACCCAGCAAACACTTCGACATCCTCGGCATCAAGATGTTCGACTCCGCCGAGATCCGCATCCACCCCACCGGCACCGGCATCGTCCGCGCCGGCACCAAGAGCCAGGGCCAGGGCCACGAGACCACCTGGGCGCAGATCGTCTCCGAGGAACTCGGCCTGGACGCCGAGAACATCCTCGTGGAAGAAGGCGACACCGACACCGCCCCCTACGGCCTGGGCACCTACGCCAGCCGCAGCACCCCCGTCGCCGGAGCCGCCATCGCCCTCGCCGCCCGCCGCGTCCGCGAGAAAGCGAAGAAAGTCGCCGCGCACCTCCTCGAAGCGTCCCCCGACGACATCGAATGGACCGACCACAAGTTCCAGGTCATGGGCGCCCCCGACCGCTCCGTCACCATGAAAGACGTCGCGTTCGCCGCGTACACCAACCCCGGCGAAGGGAACGAACCCGGCCTGGAAGCCAGCCTGTACTACGACCCGCCCAACATGACCTTCCCGCACGGCGCGTACATCGCCGTCGTGGACGTCGACGCCGACACCGGCGAAGTCAAGGTCCGCCGCTTCCTCGCCGTGGACGACTGCGGCACCGTCATCAACCCCATGATCGTCGAGGGGCAGGTCCACGGCGGCCTCACCGAGGGCTACGCCATCGCCTTCATGCAGGAAATCCCCTACGACGAACAGGGCAACAACCTCGCCCCGAACTTCATGGAGTACCTGATCCCCACCGCCGTCGAATCCCCCGTCTGGGAAACCGGCAGCACCGTCACCCCCAGCCCCCACCACCCCATCGGCGCCAAAGGCGTCGGCGAGAGCCCCAACGTCGGCAGCCCCGCCGCGTTCGTGAACGCCGTCATGGACGCCCTCGCGCCCCTGGGCGTCACGCACATCGACATGCCCCTGACCCGCGAGAAAGTCTGGCGCGCCGTCCGCGACGCCCAGAGCGCCACCGCGAGCGACTGAAGGAAGGGGCGATGAGCTCTGAGTTGTGGGCTATGAGCAGAGGCGCTCACAGCTCATGGCTCAGAGCTCGCAGCTTCCGACAGCGGTGTTCAGGGGGACTGAGTGGATTTCTCAGTTTTCCTGAAACGAGCAGTGCGAGCACCCGCGCACAACAGCGGTTGGAAGTGGAGTTGAACGGCGTGCCGTCTGCCCTTCAACGGAACTGGACACCGCTGCTAAGGAGACCGTATGACCTCTGATCCCCAGCGTCCCACCGGGGACACCGAATTCATTCCGGACCTGCCCGAGCGGCTGGCGCAGTTGTCGCGTGAGGGCGCGGCGGTGGTCGTGGCGACGGTCGTGTCGCGCCGCGCGCCGGTGTCGGCGCAGGTGGGTGACAAGGCGCTGATTCACGCGGACGGCCGTATGGAGGGGTTCGTGGGTGGCGCGTGCTCCCGCGAGATCGTGCGGCGGCAGGCGCTGCTGGCGCTGCAGGGCGGGCAGGCGCGGCTGGTGCGGATCGTGCCGGGTGCCGTGCCGGACGCCGAGCATGCCTTCGCCGAGCGGGTCACGGTGCCGATGAACTGCGCGTCGGAAGGGCAGAGCGAGGTGTTCCTGGAACCCTTGTTGCCCCCGCGGCTGCTGGTCGTGGTGGGCCGCACGCCGGTCGCGCGGGCCATCGCGGCGCACGCTGGCCTGATGGGTGACCGGGTGTGGCGCGTGCTGGACGACGACGAGGTGCCGGACGAACCGGACGCTGTGCCGCTGGGTGCCCTGACGGCGCGCCTGTCGGCCCTGCCCGCCGCGCAGCGTGCCCGCGTGCGGAGCGTCGTGGCGTCCCAGGGACACTACGACGAGACGGCCCTGGAGGCGCTGCTGCGCGCACAGCCGAACCCGGTGGGCCTGCTCGCCAGCGCGCGGCGCGCCGCGACCGTCCGCGAGACGCTCGCCATGCTCAGCGGCTTCACCGACGCCGACCTGGACCGTATCCGCGCGCCCGCAGGCCTGCACCTGGGCGCCCGCACCCCGCACGAGGTGGCGCTGAGCGTCCTGGCGGAACTCGTGCAACTCGACCGGCAGGCGACCGGCCCCACCCGACCCGTTCCCGCCGCTGAACAGGCACCGGCCGCGCCCGTTCCGACCCCCGCCGACCCGTCCCCCATGCCGTCCGCGCTGCTGGCACAGGTGATGGACCTGCCCGCCCTGACCGTCCTGAACGCCGAACCCACCGACGCGGGCAGCGCCGTGGACCCCGTGTGCGGCATGACCGTCACCCTGCCCGCCAGACACACGGCGGACCACGCGGGCGTGACCTACGCGTTCTGCTGCCCGCACTGCAAGGCCCGCTTCCTGAAAGACCCCGCGCGGTACCTCACGCCCAGCTGAACCCCTCAGTCCGCTGCGCGGCCAGCTCCCCTCAAGGGGAGCCAGGTGGTCCGCGCCGCCCTGAGCAGGGGGGGCGCGCCGGGGGCCGTACAGTGGCGGGCATGATCGCCGCCTTCCTGAATCCCGAGGGGACCCTGCTGCACGCCGGGTCCGACGAGCTGGACCGTGTCGCGTCGGGCCTGTCGAGCCTGCTGCGCGCCGCAGAACTGATTCCCGTGACGGCGCTGGACGAGGAGGCGTTGCTGAACGTGCCCGCCGCGTTCACGTCCTGGCAGGTGCTGCTGCACGGCGCGGTGCTGCTCGACCCGGACGGCGCGGAGGACCCCGCGTGGCGCCGCCTGACCGTGGAGACGCTGGACGCCGCGCAGGGCGCGCTGGAACTGGCCGCGCAGGCCGCCGGGCACGTCAGCGCCCTGGCGCAGCTGGACCTGGACCTGACCCGCACCGAGCGGCACGGGCGGCTGCTGCGCGTGGAACTGCGCCACCCGTACGGCCTGCCCCGCCCGCTCGATCAGGCCGAGCGGGAACTGAACGACTGGCTGGCCGAGGGACCCCTGCGGGACACCCTGCGCCTGGAACGCACCCCGGACGCGCTGCGGTTGCTGCCGCGCGACCTGCGTCCGGAACTCGCCGTGAACTACCTGCTGTCGCAGCTGGACGCCGAGTTCACGCTGGGCGTCAGCGCCCTGCCGGGCGACGCGGCATTCCTGGCGCTGTGCGACTACGCGATGGTGCCGGGCAGCGCGGACCTCCTCGACCCCACGCCCGCCGAACGGGACGACGAGGAATAAGCAGGAGGGGGCGCGGTTGCTTCGGCATCGTGCCCCCCCCTCGTTGTGACCGTCAGTCGGCGTCGGGCAGGGCCTCGCGCCACTCCTGCGCGAGGGTCAGCGTGACCTGCGTGCTCAGGTTGGCGCTGCTCTGCCCGACGTGCAGGACGTACTCGCCGGGGTCGGCCACCCACGCCTGCGCGGCCACGTCGAAGTACGCGAGGTCGCGCGGCGTGACGGTCAGCACGGCGTCGCCGGTCTGGCCGGGGTTCAGGTGGACCTTCGCGAAGGCGCGGAGTTCCTTCAGCGGGCGGTCCACGCGGCCCTGTGGGGGCTGCACGTACAGCTGCGCGACGGTGCTGCCGGGCCGTGCTCCGGTGTTCGTGACCGGGACCGTCACGGTCGCCGCCTCCTGCGGGAAGGCCGGGGCGTGCAGCTGCGCGGCGCCCAGCGTGAACGTCGTGAAGCTCAGGCCGAAGCCGAACGGGAACAGCGGCGTCACGCCCGAGCGGTCCACGTGGCGGTACCCGGTGTACAGGCCCTCGCGGTACTCGACGCGGCCGTCCTCGCCGGGGTACTGCACGTCCGGTGTGAGCGGGTGGGTGGGGTCGTCCACCAGGGAGTGCGGGAACGTCTGCGGGAGGCGCCCGCCGGGTTCGGCCAGTCCGGTCAGGACGTCCGCGACGGCATGCCCGACCTCCTGCCCCGCGAACCACGCCTGCATCACGGCGGGCACGCGGCTGAGCCACGGCATCTCGACCGGGCCGCCCGTCTGGAGGACCACCACGACGTTCGGGTTGACGTCCAGCACGGCCTCCACCAGCGCGTCCTGATCGCCGGGCAGGGTGAGGCCTGCGCGGTCCACGCCCTCGGTTTCCCACTCACCGGTCGTGCCGACGCACAGCACTACCCAGTCCGCCTGCGCGGCCAGGGCGACGGCGCGGGCCAACCGGTCCCCGTCCGGACGGGCGCGGAAGCCCACCCGCACCGCGTTGAAGGGCGTGATGCCGATGTCCATGACGTGCGGCGTGTACTCCACGCTCAGCGTGTGCCGCCCCTCACTCAGGTGAACGGACGCGCGGCGCTCCCCGGACCCGAACGAGAAGTACAGCTCCCCGATGCTCCAGTCCTCCCAGTTGTTCACGGTCAGCTGGCCGTCCACCGACAGGCGGCTGAGGCCCGCGCTGCCCAGGCTCACCTCGTATTTGCCGTCGTGCGGGGCGTCCACCGTGACGGTGATGGTCGCGTGGAACGCGTCCGGGTTCACTCCGTCCGGGAGGCCGAAGAACATCACCTCCGCCTGCGGGCGCGTGTCCTGCCCGATCACCGGGCCGCCCGCCTGATCGCGGTACTCGATGCGCGTCTCGACCTGCGGCACCGGCAGGTACCGCTCGTGCCCGGTGCCCTCGGCGCTGCCGACCACGCTCACGCGGCCCCCTTCGCGCAGGCCCTCGGCGGGGGAGACGCGGCGGTGGGCGTTCATCTGCGCGCTGCCGCCGCCCATCACCTGCGCCGCCTCGGCGTTCGGGCCGATCACCGCCACCCGCGCCCCGGCGGGCAGGGGCAGCGCGCCGCCGCTGTTCTTCAGCAGCACCAGCCCCTCGGTCCCCGCGCGGCGGATCAGGGCGCGCGTCTGGGGGTACTCGGTGTCGCGCTCGTGGTCGTCCGCGACGTCCAGCGGCTCGGTCAGGGTACCCGTGCGGGCGAGCAGGTGCAGCACTGCCCGCGCCCGCTCACGCACGCCCGCGCGGACCTCCGGGTCCGCCTGCGCCTGCTCCAGCAGCGGCTTTCTGGCCACCGCCGGGCCGGGCATCTCCAGGTCCAGGCCCGCCAGGACGCCCTCGGCCGCCGAGTGCGTGCCGCCCCAGTCGCTCATGACCAGCCCCGTGAAGCCCCACTCGCGCCGCAGCACCTTCTGGAGCAGCCACGGGTGCTGCGAGCAGTACGGGCCGTTCAGGCGGTTGTACGCCGTCATGATCGCCCAGGGACGTGCCTCCTTCACCACGATCTCGAAGGGCCGCAGGTACAGTTCCCGCAGCGTCCGCTCGTCGATCACCGAATCGATGGTGCCCCGCTGGAATTCCGATTCGTTCCCCGCGAAGTGCTTCGGCGTGGCCCCCACCCCGCCCGCCTGCAGGCCCTGCACGTACGCCGCCGCGAGCCGACCGGTCAGGACAGGGTCCTCGGCGTAGTTTTCGAAGTTCCGGCCGTTCAGCGAGGACCGGAACACGTTGATGGTCGGCGCGAGCAGGACCGTCGCGCCCTTGTCCCGTGCCTCGCGCGCCAGGGACGCTCCGACCTCGCGCAGCAGGTCCGGGTTCCACGTCGCGCCCAGCGCGATCCCCACCGGGTACGCCGCCGTGCGCCGCCCGCCGATCAGCGGCCCGCCGCCCCGCACGCCCGCCGGTCCGTCACTCACCTTCAGCGGGGGGATGTTCAGGCGCGGCACGGCAGCGGTGCGCCACGCGTCCGCACCGGACAGCAGGGCCACCTGTTCCTCCAGCGTCAACTGGTCCAGCAGAGCGTCGAGATCGGTCAGGGCAGGCATCTGGGTCATGGGGTACCTCGGGAGAACAGGGCAGGAAGCTGAAACGGTTCAGTGATCCCTGGCAGCGTACACCTGAAACCGTTTTCAGGAAAGGGCGCTGTCCGGACCACTTCATACGGGATAAAATTGACTTGCTTGCAACGTGATCGCGTTCCATTGTCCCCTCTCCCCTGGTGGGAGAGGGAGGGAGGAGCGAAGCGACGGAAGGGTGAGGGGGCCACCGGGTGACTCCGAATGACTTGGAATCACTTGAATCCCGTATCACACCCGGAACCCGTCCCGTTCCTTCTCTGCGGGGCAGCCCTGCGAGTCCCAACGTGGTTGCGTTCCGCTGTCCCCTCTCCCTATGTGCGAGAGGGAGGGACTCGCAGAGCTGCGCAGCTGAGGAGCGAAGCGACGGAAGGGTGAGGGGGCCACCCGTCGACTCCGAATGACTTGAAATCACTTGAATCCCATATGAATCCCGTGTTCATGGGGCTGAGGATGGTCCATTCAGCGGCGCTGGCACCGCTCGGGGAGTGTCGGTGCCGAGTCTGTGAACACAGGACGCCGTGCTCGCCAGTCCCTCGAACCCCTTGCCGGACAGTCTCTCAGGGGACGTTGCGTGCGCGGACGTTCAGGGCGTACGCCTGGGTGGGGGGCAGGGTCGTGACGCGCCCACCGGCCTGCTGGCGGAACTGGACGCGCAGCGTGACGGACCTCGTGGCGGCGTTCCACTCGAAGGGGGCGGCGCCTCCGGGCAGCTGGTCGGCGGGCGTCAGGTAATCCGCCACGACGTACGGGTTGAAGCCTCCCACCGAGGTCAGCCCGGCGAGGTTGCGCATGTCCGCGCAGCCCGCGCCGGTCGCCGTCTCGAAGGTCTGCCCGGCTGCAGGCACGCAGTTCACGGGTGTGGTGGCGGTGTCGCCGCTGCGGTACTCGCGCAGGACCTGCACGTTGCTTTCCGCCCAGTCGTCCGGGGTCTTGTCCAGCGTGACCACCGAGCGTTTCTCCAGGCGGTACACGTACAGCACGTAGCGCGTGACGGTGCCGGTCATGAGGTCCGTGTCGGGCAGCACGGCCGCCAGGCACGGGTTCAGGGTCGAGCAGGCGTTGCCGCTGCCGCTGTTCACGCTCAGGCCCGACGTGGCGACCCGGACGCGCTGCGCGGCGCGCACGCGGTCCCCGACGTAGCCGGTCAGGTCGTTCAGTTCGGTCAGGCCGCGCCCGGTGGCGTTCGTGCGGGTGGTGAGGTTCAGGGTGTCGGTCTGCCAGTTCGTGATCAGGACCATCACGACGCCCATGATGCCCAGCGCGATCAGGATCTCGATCAGGGTCAGGCCCGCCTCGCGCCTCATGAGCTGGGCCGTCCGAAGTCCAGCGTGAAGGTGTAGTCCGGTTGCCCGGCGCCCTTGCAGGTCAGGGTGACGCGGCGCAGCATCGGCCCGCCGCTGGGGGACACCCACGCCGCGACCGGGTTGCTCTGGGTGGCGGCGCAGGTCAGGCCGCCCATCAGGCTGGTGTCGGGCGAGGCGGGCAGCGTGCCCGCGTCGAAGGTGCCCTGGGTGCTGTACCCGGTGCGGACGGATTCCATGAAGGCCTTGGCGGCGACCGTGACCGCCTGGTCGTTCTGGGTGCTGCGGTTCACCTTGAACAGGATGGGCAGGGCGCCCAGCACGGCGACGCTCAGCACCGTGAAGATCGCCAGGGCGATCAGGACCTCGATCAGGGTCAGGCCCGCCTCGCGGGGTCCGTTGTTCATTTGACGATCACCTTCCCGAAGATGCCCGTGATCCGCACGAGCCGCGTGATGCTGGGATTTGCCGCCCAGTACACCTGGAACTGCGCCGGGGAGGCGTCGGTGGAACCGTACGGCGCGGTGAACGCGAGGCTGTTCGCGCCGCTGTCCAGGCTGGCCTGCACCCCGGCCGGGAGGAGCAGGGTGCGGGTGGTGGGGGTGCCGCTGCAGCTGCTGCCGGGATAGGCGCGCAGCGTCAGGGAGGGGCTGGCGCTGGTGGCCGTGAGCCGGATCTCCTGGCAGGTGTTGAGGCGTTTGGCGCCGGTGCGGGCGGCATTCACGGCCTGCGTGAACACCTGCGTGCCCTCGCCGACGGCGCTGCTGGCCCGCCAGCGGGTGTAACTGCCCAGGCCCAGCGCGGCCAGGATGCCCACGATCACCAGGACGATCAGCACCTCCAGCAGGGTGAATCCGGCCTTCACCGCTGCCTCCAGGTGCCCTGGGTGTCGCTCAGGTGCAGGCCGCCGCGGGTGGTCATGAGCATCTGGCGGAGTTTCACGGCGTTGAAGTTCACGGTGAGGTTCCCGGTGATGTCCGTGACGACGTCATCGGTGGTGATGCCCTCGATGGGACCGCCGCGCACGGCGACCGCGCCGTTCACCGTGAGGTTCCCGTTGAATTTCCCGCCCTGGTTGCCCCGGAAGTAGATGAACCCGTCGAAGGTGGTGTTGCCGTTCACGTTGGAGTTGATGTCGCCGTCCACGATCAGTACGCCGCTGGACGTGCCGTTTTTCAGCATCGCGTCGAAGTCCTGCGCGCGGATGCGGCGCAGGGCGTTCACCATGGGCGGGAAGTTCCCGCTGGCGTCCGGATACGAGATGGGGACGAGGTCGTTCAGCTGTTCGTCGCTCAGGCCCAGCAACTGCTGCGTGAAGAACCTGTCGGCTTCCAGCGAGGAGCCGTTCGTGAGCAGGGGGTCGCCCTCGCCCTCGCAGTTCACGAGTTTCTTGTCCACCAGCTGGCAGTCGTTGCTGCCGTCCATGCCGAAGCTGTCCAGGGCGTTCTGGGCGTCCTTGACCTCGATGGTGCTGGCGCTGCGCATGGCGGACAGGTCGCGCGTGATTTCGGTGCCTTCGGGGATGCTGGCGGGCTGTCCGGCCAGCCAGTCCAGGACCAGCCCGTCGGGCGCGCTGCCGCTGCTGCTCAGCGCGGTGACCTTCGCCTTGAATCCGCCGACGGTGACAGTCTCGCCGACCGTGAAGTCCGTGGCGTTCGACACGCGCTGCGTCAGGGGATCGGTGACGCTGGTGGTCGTCTGCGCCGCGGCGTTCAGCAGCAGGTCCACGCCGGTCCCGGCGGTGGCGACCAGGGCGGTGGCGAGCGTGCCGGGCACGCTGGTCAGGTTCACCTGCGTGCCGTTGATGCCGGTCACGCGGAAACGCGGCCCGGTTGTGGATGGCACCTGCACGTAGTCGCCGGTCCGCAGTCCACTGGCGTCCTTGACGGTCGCGGTCACTCCGGCGCTGCCGAGGGCGGCGGTCAGGCCGGTGGCCAGGGTGGTGATCTGGCCGCGGCCCGACGTGCCGGTGATCTTCGAGCTGCCGTTGGCGTTGATGCGTGGCAGGGACGTCAGCGCGGCGCGCAGGCGCATGCCGCCCGACAGGAACACCGGGGTCAGCCGGAAGTCCTGCAGGGCGACCTTCACGGCGCCGCTGGCCGCGCCGCGCGACTCGACGGTGAAGACGTCCCCGCTTTTCGGGGTGAAGGTCAGGGTGGCGGGGAACAGCGCCGCGTCGGGGTCGGTGTTCAGTCCGGCCAGCCAGGCCTGCAGGGCCGCCTGGGTGCTGCCGGTGTACGGCGTGGTGCTCAGGCGGCGGTTGACGCGGACCATGACGGTGTTCAGGCCGCTCTCGGCGGCCAGCAGGGCCTGGTAGGCGCGGCGCTCGTCGGCGCCGCCGCTGCGCGCCCCGGTGACCAGCGTGGCGCTGGTCATCACGATGATCATCAGGACGATGCCGGTGAACAGCAGCGTGACGACCAGCGCCACCCCCTGGTCGCGCGCCCCGAGCCGCAGCTGAGCTGACCTGTGCATGACCCCACGGTAAGCCCGCCGTGGTGTGGAAAACACCACACATCAGGCAGTGATCCCCCGTTCAGGTACACACCCGGACAGGGGGGGCGGGGGGTGGCGCTCAGCGGGGCGTGATCAGGTAGGCAAGCCCGCCCGAGTGGCCCAGCCACAGCCGTTCGAACGCGGCGCGCGGGTACGTGCGGCGCACGAGGGCGTCGCTGGGCGCGGCGGGGTCGTTCAGGACCGGGTTGCCCTGCGGGTCGAAGCCGGTCAGGACCATCAGGTGCCCGCCCGAGGTGGGCAGCGGCGCGCCCGGCAGCTCCCCGGCCTTCCAGCCGAGGCTGACGGCCAGCGGGGTGCCCTGCGCGGTGAACGTCTCGGCGGCGGCGAGGCTGGGCAGGCGCAGCACGACCGCGCGCATCCCGCGCGCCCCGGCGTACGCGGCGTTGAAGGCCCAGTTGCCGGTGCCGTCGTACGTGCGGTCGAAGGTGCCGCGCGCCGCGTCGGGCACCGTGACGTTCACGCCGTGCTTCGCGAGGATCATCGAGACGCTGGTGGGACTGCACCAGACCTCCCCGCCGTCCGGGTAGAGCATCTGGGACCGCTGCGGCACCCGGACCTCCCTGCCCCACGCGGCGCGGTTGCCGGGGGCACCCAGTGCCTCGCTGCGGCGGGCGCGGTCACTGGTGTTCAGCGCCACCAGTCGCACGGCGGTCCCGGCGCCGCGCAGCGTCACGCGGTACTGCACGGCGCTGGCCTTGGCGGTCAGGCGCAGCGTGTCGGTCAGGACCTGCCCGGCGCGGTCCTTCTGACCGTCCAGGCTGGCGCGGTCCCCGGCGTCGCTCCAGGTGCCGAAGCTGAACCAGCGGGTCCAGCCCCCCGCGTTCTGCGCGCGGACCTCCACGCTGACGCTGCCGCGGGCCGGCGTCACGGCGTTCCACGAGGGCACCAGTTCGTCGAAGGCGGGCACGCGGATGGGGGCGGAGGTCCAGGTGCCGCTCGTCGCGCCGGACGTGAGGCTCAGGCCCGCGGCGCCCGCGACCGCGCCGCGTCCCTCGCCGCCGGCCCAGTCGCCGGGCTGCTCGTGGATGGTGGTGGTGGAGTTCGGGTACGTCATCGTGAGGGCCTCCGCGCCCGGGCTGAGCAGGGACGCTGACAGGACGAGGGTCGGCAGCAGGGGACCGCGTTTCATGTGTGCCCCGGATGATGCCGCCTGCGCCGCGCGCTGTGGTGAGGAGTCATGCCGAGGGCGGCCCCGCAGTGAGTGCCCCGGCCGGGAGTGGCGTCGGTGCGCGCCGAGGTGCTGGAATGCCCGCATGACCCCGAACCTCACCCTGACCGCCATTCCTGGCGTGCGCGTGGGCCACTGGACGCACGCCCAGGCCCGCACGGGCTGCACGGTGATCCTGCTGCCCCCGGCGGGCGCGGTGGCGTCCGCGTCGTTCCTGGGCCCCAGCCCCGGCACGCGAGAGGGCGTGCTGCTCGCCCCGGAGAAGAAGGTGGAGCGCATTCACGCGCTGCTTTTGACGGGCGGGAGTGCCTTCGGGCTGGCGGCGGCGTCGGGCGTGGTGCGGGTGCTGGAGGAACGCGGCGTGGGCCATGAGACGCCCTGGGCGCGCGTGCCGATCGTGCCCGCTGCCGTGATCTACGACCTGGGCGTGGGCCGCGCGGACGTCCGCCCCGGCGACGCCGAGGGAGAACAGGCAGCGCGGGCCGCCAGCAGCGACCCCGTGCCGCGTGGTCTGGTCGGGGCGGGCACCGGGGCGACCGCCGGGAAGTACCTGGGTCGGGGTGCCGTGCCGGGCGGGCTGGGCAGCGTGCTGCTGGAACGCCACGGGGTGCGGGTGGGGGCGCTGGCGGTCGTGAACCCCATCGGGGACGTGCTGGACGAGCGGGGCGGCGTGCTGGCCGGGCCGGGCGTGGGGCCGGGCGCGGCGGCGTTCACGCCGGGCGACGCGGAGAACACCACGCTCGTCGCGGTCGTCACCGAGCACACCCTGAGCAAGGCGGAGTGCCGGCGGCTGGCGGACGCGGCGCAGGCGGCGCTGGCGCGTGTCATCCACCCCAGCCACACCTTCTGGGACGGAGACAGTGCGTTCATGGTCAGCACGGGGACGCTCCCGGCCGCCGACCCCATGCTGCTGGGCGCCCTGGTGCAGGAGGCGGTGTGCGCGGCGGTGCGGGACGCGGTGCGGTGCTCAAATCCGACCTCTTGATGGCAGTATGATGTGTAACATGCTCACATGAGCAGAGAAGGGTATGTCCGTGACCTCCGCGCGCTGATCGGCCCGCGCCCCGTCAACCTGATCGGCGTCGCGGCACTCATTACCGACCCGCACGGGCAGATCCTGCTCGCGCGGCGCGTGAATGCCGACCGCTGGGGCCTCATCGCGGGTCTCAGCGAACTGGGCGAATCACCGGACGCCACCCTGCGCCGCGAGGTTCAAGAGGAGAGCCGCCTGACCGTCACCGACGCCCGGCTGCTTGACCTGCTCGGCCCCGCGCAGCTCAGCGAGGCTCCGAACGGCGACCAGTTCTACGCGTACACTGCCGCGTACCGCGTGACCGGCTGGCACGGTACTCCGCAGCCCGACGGGCAGGAACTCGCCGACCTGCGCTTCTTCCCGCGCGCCGACCTCCCGCACCTGCCGCTGACCCGCCTGGGCCAAGCCGCACGCGCGTGGACCGCGTGACGTACGTCCGCGACCTGCGCGCCCGCACCGGCCCGATGCCACTGATCCTGTCCGGCGCGTGCGCGCTGCTGCTGCGCGACGAGGAGGTCCTGCTGCAACGGCGCGGCGACACCGGCGGCTGGGGCACGCCGGGCGGCCTGTGCGAACCCGGCGAGTCCCTGGAGGACACGCTGCGGCGCGAGGTGCACGAGGAGACCGGCCTGACCGTGCTGGACCCCCTCCTGTTCACGGTGGTCAGCGGGCCGGATACGTTCGTGCGCCTGCCGAACGGGGACGAGTTCTATCAGGTGTCCGCCGTGTACGTGGTGCGCCGCTGGGAGGGCGTGCCCCGCGCGGACGGGCTGGAAGGCACCGAGCTGCGCTTCTGGCCGCTGGACGCCCTGCCGGACGGGCTGGGTCCGGTGGACCGCGTCGCGCTGGCGCAGCTGCGGACCTGCGTGGGCGTGCGCTAGCTGTTACACGTGAAGGTCAGGCGCAGGGTGGTCAGCCCGAATCCGGCGCGGCGGATGTTGCGTTCGCTGTCGCTGCCGGGCGTGGCGAACACGCTGGCGAGCGCTGCGCCCTGCGCGTGGGCGGCGTGCAGGCGCGCGGCGAGCAGCGCGGTCTGCGCGCCCACGCCCCGGCGGCCGGGCAGGGTGGAGGTGCCGAACAGCGCCGCGACCCCCTCCGTGAGGCTCAGCGCGGCGGTTCCGGCAACATGCCCGTCCACCTCCGCCTGATACAACTGCGTGCCGGGCAGGTGCGCCACGACCCGCATGACCGCCTCGCTGCCGGGGCCGAAGCCCCGGGCGGAGAGGGCCGCCCAGCCGTCCGGGTCGTCGCTGCGGCGCACGTCCAGCGTGGGAGAGGGGGGGAGGTCGCGTAGGTCGTGCGTGTAGGCGTGCAGGACGTACGTCAGGGCGTACCCGCGCGCGGTCAGGAGGGGCAGGGCGTCGTTCACGCTGGGGGCGAGGAGGTGCAGCGTGGCGGGCACGCTGTGAGCGGCACTGAACGTCTCGAAGTCCAGCAGGTCCGCCTCCGTGAGAGGCGCGCTGCCGTCGTGCCAGGCGCTGTTCAGCGGCAGGTCCGGGCCGTGGTGCGCGGCGACGAGCGGGCCGAATTCGGCGCGGGTGCCGCCGCGCCCGTGGGCGGCAGCCTCGGCCTGCGCGAGCTGCCGGATGAGAGGGTTCATGAGGGCCAGCCTAGCGCCTGCCGCCGCCCTGCCGGGACAACGTTAGGTCAGCCTTGACCTTGTGTCGGATACCCCGGTTGCCGGGCGGGGCGCGGGTGAACCATGGGTCATGATCGCCTTCCACCCTCACCTGTTCGTCCGCATCGTGGAACTCGACGGGCCGCGCGCCCCGATGCCCCGGCCCCTGTCCAGCGGCTTCAGCGAGGGCCGCGCGTACCGCGTGGTGGGGGTGTACAACCCGTCCGAGTCGTCGGACGCGTACTTCATCCTCCCGAACGACCGGGACGAGCTGTGGTTCATCTGTCAGCGGCACCTGCGCTTCGCGGGCCTGCACGACACGTCCGCGCACCACCTGGACCTCGGGGACGTGCACGCCAGCGCCGCCGACTGACCGTTCCGGCCTTCACGGGCCTGCATAGAAGTGGATTAAACGGGTCAACTGTCATGGCGCGGGTCAGCCGTTACCCTGGGGCGCATGACTGTGCCTGCCTCCTCCCGTGCGTTCGTGTCCCTGGTCGGCGCGGGTCCCGGCGACTCGGGCCTCCTGACCCTGCGGGGCCGCGAGGCGCTGGAGCAGGCCGAGGTGGTGCTGTTCGACTACCTCGCCAACCCGGACCTGCTGCGGTTCGCCCCGCAGGCCGAGACGATCTACGTGGGCAAGAAGGGCTTTTCCGAGTACATCCGGCAGGAGCAGATCAATGACCTGCTGGTGCGCCGGGCGCTGGGGGACGGTGGGCGGCGCGTGGTGCGCCTGAAGGGCGGGGACGTGTTCGTGTTCGGCCGCGGTGGCGAGGAGGCCGAGGCCTGCGTCCAGGCCGGGATTCCCTTCGAGGTCGTGCCCGGCGTGAGCAGCGCCCTGGCCGTGCCCGCCTACGCCGGGATTCCCGTCACGCACCGCGATCTGGCGCAGTCGTTCGCAGTCCTGACCGGCAATACGCGCGGCGGCGGCGCGCACTACGGGCGGCTGTCGGGCGTGGACACGCTGGTGCTGCTGATGGGCGTGCGCAACCTCGACCAGATCGCCGCTGAACTGATCGAGGCGGGCCGCGCGCCTGGGACGCCCGCCGCGACCATCCAGTGGGGCACCACGCCGCAGCAGCGCAGCGTGACCGGCACCCTGGCGACCATCGCCGCGCGGGTGCGTGAGGCTGGCCTGGAAGCCCCGGCGGTCACGGTGGTGGGCGAGGTGGTGCGCCTGCACGACCCGCTGCAGTGGTTCCAGGCGGCGCAGGGCGCGCGCGGGCCGCTGGCGGGGCAGACGGTCGCCGTGACCCGCACCCGCGTGGGGGCCAGCGACCTGTCCGAGCGGCTGCGGGCGCGGGGCGCGAGCGTGCTGGAGGTTCCCCTGATCCGCTTCGCGCCGACGTCGCAGCCGGAGGCGCTGCACGCCCGCCTGCGGGACCTGAGCGGCGTGGCGTGGCTGCTGCTGACCAGCAACCAGGCGGTCGCGGCGCTGTTCGAGCACCTGGACGCGCTGGGCCTGGACGCCCGGCACCTCGCGGGCACGCGGCTCGCGGCGGTGGGTCCCAGCACGGCCCGCTCGCTGGCCGAACGGGGTCTGCGCGCGGACTTCGTGCCGACCGTGGCGGGCGCGCGGCACCTGGGCGCGCAGATTCCCGCCACGCCGGACGGGGGGACGCTGCTGCACCTCACCTCGCAGCTGGCCGAGGATCACCTGGAACGCGCCCTGGCCGCGCGCGGCCTGCCCTACGGGCGGGCGGAACTGTACCGTACCGAACCCGCCCGGCCCGACGACCTGAGCATGGACCGCCTGCGCGGCGCGGCCGTGGTGACCCTGGCGTCCGGCAGCGCCGCGCGGCACCTGGCGGCCCTGGCCGGGACGGACTTCCGCGTGGCGGCGATGGGCGAGCAGACGGCCGACGCGGCGCGCGAGGCGGGCTTCACGCGCGTGACGGTGGCGGCCGTGCCGACGCTGGACGCCCTGGCCGACGCCGCCGAGGCCGCCCTGCGGACGGGGGATGGGGAATAGGGGCTGGAGGATGGACGGTGGAACGACGGCCCCCTCCCGCCTCTCCACGGGCGTCCCGCACCCAGTGACGGATCTTCGCTGCAAGTGCGTCCCAGTCGTCTTTCTTACCGATCGGTCGGGGACGGCTGCCCCGCGCCCGGCACGCTATGCTGCCGCAGATGAGTTTCCTCCCTGCCTTCCTTGATCTTCGCGGCGTACGCGTCGTCGTGGTCGGCGGGGGAGAGGTCGCGCTGCGCCGCACTCGCACCCTGCTGGACGCCGGAGCGCAGGTGCAGGTCGTCGCGCCCGAGCAGCACCCGGACCTCGCGGCGCTGCCCGTGCAGATCGAGGCCCGCCACTACCGGCGCGGCGACCTGAGCGGAGCGGCACTGGTCGTCGCTGCTACCGGGTCCGCCGACGTGAACGACGCCGTCGTCCGCGACGCCCGCGCGCAGGGTGCCCTGGTGAACGACGCCGGGGACGCCACGCGCGGCAACTGGCGCTTCCCCGCGCAGGCGCAGCGCGCCGGCGTGCAGGTCGCCGTGACCACCGGGCGGGAACTCCCGCTGTTGGCCCAGGCCCTCGCGGAACGCACCGCAGCCCTGCTGCCCGACGAGGCCACCCTGGACGGCTGGACCGCCCGGCGCGAGGCCGCCCTGACCCAGCCCGAAGCCGTGCGGACCGCCAGCCTGGACGCCCTGCGCCGCGACATTCGTCAGTCCGTGGGGCTCGCGTGACGCTCGCCTGCCCCACCGCACACGCCCTGCTGACCCGCACGGGCACGCACGCCCCGCAGGCGCTGGACTTCGTGGTCGTCGGCCTGAACCACCAGACCGCCCCCGTCGAGGTCCGCGAACGCGCCGCGGTGCGCGCCGGGCACGAGGGCACCCTCCTGTCGCACCTGTGCGGCTACGCGCAGGAGGTCATGCTGCTCGCCACCTGCAACCGCACCGAGGTGTACATGGCGGGCGTCAGCGGCGACCCGCGCGCCGCCTTCGAGGGCGCCTGGGCTCAGGACCTCGGCGAGCACCTGTACGTCCACACCGGCGAGGCCGCCGTCACGCACCTGTACCGCGTCGCCGCGGGCCTCGACAGCCTCGTCATTGGCGAGACGCAGATCCAGGGGCAGGTCAAACGCGCCTGGATGGACGCCCGCGAACGCGGCCTGACCGGCACCACCCTGAACAAGGTCGCGCAGGGCGCCCTGGCCGCCGGGAAACGCGTGCGCTTCGAGACCGGCATGAGCGACAAGATCGTCAGCGTGTCCAGCGCCGCCGTGGAACTCGCCCAGGCGGCCCTGGGCAGCCTCGCGGGCCGCACCGCGCTGATCATCGGCGCGGGCGAGACCGCCGAACTGACCCTCACGCACCTGCGCGCCGCCGGGGTCGAGGACGTCATCGTCGTGAACCGCACCGTGGAACGCGCCCGGCAGCTCGCCGAGAAACTGGGGGGGCGCCCCTGCGCCGCCGACTACCTCGAAGAGGTCCTGCCCGAGGCCGACGTCCTGATCGCCTCCAGCGGCGCCCCCCACTACGTCCTGGGAGCCGGGGGTGTGAACGCCGCGCTGCGGCAGCGGCCGGGCCGCCCGATGTTCCTGATCGACATCAGCGTGCCGCGCATCCTGAATCCCGACATCGCCGGGGTGCCCGGCGCGCACCTGCACAACCTCGACGACCTGACCGGCATCGTCGCGCGCAACATGCAGAGCCGCCGCGCCGCGCTGCCGCACGCGAACGCCATCGTCCGGGACGCCGCCGCCGACCTGAGCCGCTGGCACCTGACCCGGCAGGCCCGGCAGCGCGAACTGGCCCTCGCCAGCGACTGAAGCTCTGGACTATGAGTCTTGAGCTCTGAGCAAGCCCCGGCCTTTGCCCATAGCTCAGAGCCCACATCCCCCTCCCGCGTGTCATCCGCGTTCCACATGCCGCGCGCCGCATCCCGTACCCTGGGCGGCATGTGGACCCGGATTCCCTCCAGCAGCCTGCGCGTGACCGGCGCCGACCGCGTGGATTTCGTGCATGGTCAGATGACGAACAACCTCCGCGCGGCGCCCACGCCGGGGCTCGTCTCCTGCGCGTTCCTGAACGTGCGTGGGCAGATCGAGCAGTTCGCCCGCGCGTACCGCCGCGAGCAGGACGTGTACCTGCACCTGGACGCCGGGCAGGCCGGGGCGCTGGCGGCGCGGCTGCGGCGGTACATCATCTTCGATCAGGTGGAGGTGCAGGACGTCACTGATGAACTGCGGACCGTGCACGTCTGGCCCGGCGCGGTCCCCAGCGGCTGGCAGGCGGACGGCGGGGACGCGCAGACCTTCGACCTGGCCGGGAGTACGGTGCTGGCGGGCCGCGTGAACCGCGCGGGCGCGCCGGGCGTGGACCTGCACTACCTCGCCCGGCACGAGGACGCCGTGCTGGCGGCCCTGCCGGGGACCGAGGTGCCCCTGCCCGAGCTGGACGCCGCGCGCGTGCAGGCGGGCATCCCGGACATCACGCGCGACGCCCTGACCGGCACCCTCCCGCAGGAGGTCGGCCTGGACCTCACCGGGCCCCTGCCGTCGATCAGTTACCGCAAGGGCTGCTACGTGGGGCAGGAGATCATGGCCCGCCTGGAGGCGCGCGGGAACGCCCGCTACCACCTCGTGCGACTGGATGGCGCCGGACCCTGGGAGGCCGGGGCGGAGATCACGGCGGACGGGAAGGTCGTCGGTCAGGCCGGACTGCACGCGGGGAGCGGCAGCGTGGCGCGCCTGCGCAAGGAACTCGCGGAGGGTGCCGGGGTGCAGGTGGCCGGGCAGGCGGCGACCGTCACGCTGATCCACGCGCATGCTTGAGGCCCTGACCCGCGACCTGCGCGCCGGGGACGCCGCCGGGTACCTCCGCGCCGCGCGCCGCGCTCACCTGATCGCCTTCCTGACCCTGGCCGCTCCGGGCGTGCCGCTGGGCGCGCTACTGGCCCTGCTCAGGCCCCTGCGGGTCGAGGGGCTGGCGACACAGGGGGGCGTGCTGCTGCTGGTCCTGCTGCTGGCGGGTGTCGCTTGGCACCTGTCTCGCCGCACCGCCCGTGATGAGACGCTGCCCGCCCCGCAGCGCGCCCTGGCCGGGGCGATGCAGGCTGCCACGGCCCCGGGGCTCACGTTCCTGGTGGGGTGTGCGTTCCTGTCCACGCCGCTGTTCGCGGCGCTGCTGTGGACGCTGGCACTGGTCCTGTTCGTCCTGACCCGTCCCCGCTGACCCGGCTGCACAGCATGAAGAACCCCCCGCTCTGGTCTGCGGGGGGGCGTTCTGCCGGATTCTGGTGTGTTCAGCGGGACTTGGGGTCCAGCGCGTCGCGCAGGCCGTCACCGAACAGGTTGAAGGCGAGGCTGAACAGCACGATGAACGTTGCCGGGTACACGAGCACGTACCAGTACTCGGGTTTCAGCCACGCGCGGGCGAAGTCGATCATCTGACCCCACTCGGCGGAACCGGACTCGAAGCCCAGGCCCAGGAAGGACAGGCCCGCGACGCTCAGCGGCACGGTGGCGAGGTCCAGCACGGCGATGGTGAACACGGCGGCGACGCTGTTGGGCACGACGTGCTTCAGGATCAGGCGGGGGTCGCGTGCGCCCAGGCCGCGGGCGGCGTCCACGTATTCCAGCTGACGGGTGCGCAGCACCTCACCGCGGATCAGGCGGGCGTATCCGGCCCAGCCGGTCACGCAGAACGCCACGATGATCGGCAGGGTCGGGTCGTAGTCCCCGCCGCCACTCTGGAAGCGGGCGCGTAGGATGGTCAGGATCACGACCGTCAGGATCAGGGGCGGCAGCGAGAACAGCACGTCGATGAACCGCTGGATCAGGTTGTCGATCCAGCCGCCGTAGTAGCCGCTGATCGCGCCGATGACCACGCCCAGACCCAGGGTGATCGCCACGATGATGAACGCCATCTTCAGCGCGGTGCGGGTGCCCCAGATCAGGCCGTAGAAGATGTTGTAGCCGTTCACGGTGCCGAAGGGCGCGGCAGCGCTGGGCTTGGTGGGTTCCTGCGCGAAGCTCAGGCGTTCGGTCTTGTAGCAGCTGGCAGGCGGGGTGAACACGGCGCGCCAGAAGGCGCCCCCGGCGGGGTTGTACACCTCGTTCGCACTGGTGATGTTCAGGTCACGCAGGCAGTTGCCGCTGGGTTTGGCGATCAGGGGCGCGAACAGCGCGATCAATCCGAACAGGATGGTGATGATCAGGCCCGTGATGGCCAGCGGATTGCGGCGCAGCTTGCGGGTGGCGGGGCTGGTCCAGAACTCCTGGAAGCGGGAACGGTCGCGTTTGGGGGCGACGGCAGCGGTCATGCGGTCCTCCGGGTGGTGGGGCGGGGCATCAGTCGAACCTCACGCGCGGGTCGATCACGCCGTACAGGATGTCGACGATGGTGCTCACGACGACCACGATCACGGCGGTCAGCATGGCGAAGCCCAGCACGGCGGCCAGGTCGACGCCGACGGCGGCCTGCACGACCCACTGGCCGATGCCGGGGAACGCGAAGATCGTCTCGGTGATCAGCGAGCCGCCCAGCAGGCCGATGATCAGGAAGCCGGCCAGCGTCACGATGCTCAGCAGGGCGTTGCGGCGGGCGTGCTTGCGGTTCACGACGCTGGGGGCGAGGCCCTTGGCGCGGGCGGTGCGCACGTAGTCGCTGGTCAGCGCTTCGAGCATGTTGTTGCGCATGACCTTGATGATGTTGGCGCTCAGGACGATCACCAGGGTCAGGGCTGGAAGGATCATGTGCTGCAGGGCGTCCCAGGCGATGTCCCAGCGGCCGTTCAGGGCGGCGTCGACGGTCAGCAGGCCGGTGTAGGTCTTGATGTCGCCCAGCGCGAAGGTGTTGATGACGTTTAGCTGGCCCGAGCCGGGCAGCCAGCCCAGGTAGGCGTAGAACACCGCCAGCAGCAGGATGCCGACCACGAAGCTGGGCAGCGAGTACCCCAGCACCACGAACACGCGCAGCAGTTGGTCGATGAACTTGTCCTTGTGCAGCGCACTCAGGGTGCCCAGCCACACGCTGATCAGCAGGATCGGGATGGCGGTCAGGATGGTCAGTTCGACGGTGCGCGGCAGGCGCTCCTTGATCGTGACGATCACGTCCTGGTTGCTGGCCTTGGAGTAGCCCAGGTCGCCCTGCAGGGTGCTGGTCAGCCAGCGGCCGTACTGCACGGGGAAGGGGTCGCGCAGGCCGCGCTGTTCGATGATCTGTTCCAGTCGGGCGGCCTGCTGTTCGCTGCGGATGTAGGGCGCAGCGCGCTGCTCGGGGGTGAGCAGCTGGGTCAGGCCGACGATCATCAGGGAGAGAACGAGCATCACCACAGGAATCTGGATGAGTCGTTTCACGATGAAATTGAGCATGAGAGCCTCGGGGTGAGTGACTGTCCGCGCCTGGAGCCGCGCTGGGCTCTGGCGGTCGGAGCGAAAGGGTGAAGAACGAACGTTGGTTTGGAAGGTGACGCCTGAGCTGTAGTCCGCTCTCTAGACTAGGGCACAGGGTGGGTTGAACGCAAAGGACGTCCGTCGTTCGTCCCGGCATGAAGAACCGTTTCTGTCGGCTGGGCGGTGCTTTTGCCCGTTTTGGCGCGGTCGGGGGAAACACAGGGGCGCAGGGCGGTCCCTGGCGGGACGCCCTGCGCTGTTCAGCTCAGAGAAGGGTTACTTCTTGCTGAGTTCCTTCCAGAAGGTGCCGGTGGCGCTGAAGGAGATCATGGGGTTGTAGTTGCTGGCGCTCACGCCGACCAGGTTGTCGCGCATGAAGATGTAGCCGATCCCGGCGGGCATCAGGATGTACGGGGCCTGCTCGAAGGCCTTCTTGCCGACCAGGCTGTACAGGCGGTTGCGCTCGGTGTTGTTCACCGTGCTGCGGGCCTGCTCGAGCCACTTGTCGATCTGGGTGTCCTTCCAGTTCAGGCGGGGGTTGTAGTACCCGTTGCTGCTGTAGAAGGTGTACATGAAGTTGTCCGGGTCGGCGTAGTCAGGAGCCCAGCCCATGATGGTCATGGCTTCCTTGCCGTCCTTGGAGTCCTTGAGCATCTCGCTCCACTGCTTGGCCTGGATGTTGATGCGGAACTTGGGGTTCAGCGCTTCAACGTTGGCCTTCAGGATTTCCATGGCCTTCTGCGAGGGCTCGCTGCCCTGGCGGTAGTTGGCAGTCAGGGTGAAGCCGTTCTTCCACAGCTGGCCGCCGTAGGCGCGCTTGAAGAAGGCCTCGGCCTTGGCCTTGTCGTAGGTGTACTTGCTGACCTTGGCGTCGTAGCCGCCGAAGATCTCGGGGAGCAGCATGGTGCGCTGCTTGCCCTTGCCCTTCTGCACGTCCTGGATGTACTTGTCGTAGTCGAAGGCGTAGCTGAAGGCGCGGCGCACGTTGGCGTCCTTGAAGAAGGTCGCGGGGATGCCGCGGCCGTCCAGCTTGCCGCTGCCCAGCAGCGCGGGGTTCTTGATGTTCTGGTTCATGAAGAACGCCTGAGCGACGGTGTTGGACAGGTTGTCGATCCAGTCGACACCGGCCTTGCCCTTGACCTGGGCTTCGTCGACCGCGCGGCCACCGCCGTCGATCAGGTCGGCGTCACCGCGCAGGAAGGCCTGCTGACGGGCGGCGAGTTCGCTGACCTTCTGGATCACGACGTTCTTGATCGCGGGCTTCTTGCCCCAGTAGCCGTCGAACGCGGTGGCCAGCAGGGTGTTGGAGTCCTTGCGGACCAGCTTGTACGCGCCGGTGCCGCTGGGGTTCTGGCTCAGCTTGCTGTTGGTCAGGTCCTTGCCGACCCAGTCCTTCCAGGTGGCTTCCTTGCCGTTCCACTCGCCCAGGCCGGCGGCGTGCTTGCTGTCCACGACGCTCTGGCCGGAGAAGGCCAGCTTGGCCAGGAAGGCGGGGTCCACGGCGGGCAGGGTGAAGACCAGCTGACCGGCGTTGTTGCACTCGACGGCCTTGTCGATGCGGGCCCAGGTGATGGTCTTGTCGTCGTCGGCGTTGGCGCCGGTGCCCAGGAGGCTCTCGGCGAGGAACCAGTTGCCGGACTCGGCGCTGTTGGTGACCAGGTTACGCTCGAAGGAGTACTCGGCGTCGGCGCAGGTCATGGCGTTGCCGCTGTGGAACTTCACGCCTTTACGCAGGTCGAAGGTGTAGGTCTTGCCGCCGTTGCTGATGGTCCACTTGGTGGCCAGCAGGGGCTCGAGCTTGCTGAGGCTGGCGCCGCTGTAGGTGACGAGGGTCTCGTAGAGGTTTTCGACGACGCCGCCGGAGGCCGTGTCGTAGGTGACGCCGGGGTCAAGGGTGGGGATGTCGGAGGAGGACTGGTAGACCAGGGTGTCCTTGGGCGCGGCCGCGAGGGCGCTGGTGAGGGTCAGCAGGGTGGCGAGAGCAGCAACTTTTTTCATTGATCCTCCAGGGTTGGTACTTTGACATCTGGTACAAGGGCGCCTGTCTGGGCGTCTTGCACGGTCTGTCTAGGGGTTGATCGGCGGCATCATAGCGCAGGGATAGACGGGCGGATGTGACTTTCATCCGGGTGCCGTGGCCGGGCATCAGAGATACTTCGTGGCTGTGCTGAGAAAACGCACCTGTCTATATTTATGCATGTTCGGGCGGGCTGGACGCGGCGTCTGCTGAGCATCACACTCAAGTGAAGAGCCTTGAGGGTCATGTGTAGACCCAGGCGCGTGGCATACTGCGCCGCGTGAAGAAGCGCATCCTCCTGCTGGCCGGCGGCCAGTCCGGCGAACACGAGGTCAGCCTCATGAGTGCCCGCAGTGTCCTGAACGCCCTGCCCCGCGACCAGTTCGACGTGACGCCCGTCGTGATCAGCAAGCAGGGCCGCTGGCTGCCCCCCACCGAGACGCAGCGCGCCCTGGAATCCGGCGAGGCCCCGACCGGCGGTGACCTCGTCCTGCACCGCGCCGCCAGTGCCGAGGGCTACGACGCCGTGTTCCCCCTGCTGCACGGCCCGATGGGCGAGGACGGCACCGTGCAGGGCCTCCTGACCCTGGCCGGGATTCCCTTCGTGGGCAGTGGCGTGCTGGGCTCGGCGGTCAGCATGGACAAGATCATGACCAAGCAGGTGCTGGCCTCGGCGGGCATCCCGCAGGTCGCGTGGGCGCTGGCCGTGCGCCGCGAATGGCAGCAGGACCCCGACACCGTCCGCGAACGTGCCGCCGCGCTCGGCTACCCGCTGTTCGTGAAACCCGCGAACCTGGGCTCCAGCGTGGGCATCAGCAAGGTCGCCCGCCCCGAGGACCTGGACGGCGCGCTGAATCTGGCCTTCAGCCTGGACCGCCGCGTGATCCTGGAAGCCATGACCGCCCACAAGCCCCGCGAGGTCGAGGTGGGCATCCTGGGTAACGACGCGCCCATCGCCAGCCCGGTCGGGGAGCTGCGGTTCGACGCGGACTTCTACGACTACGAGACGAAGTACACCGAGGGCCGCGCCACCATGCACATTCCCGCTCCGCTGCCCGCCGACGTGGCCGAGCAGGTGCGGACCCTGGCGCTGCGGGCGTTTCGCGCGCTGGACTGCGCCGGACTGGCGCGCGTGGACTTCTTCTACGTCGAGGAGACCGGCGAGCTGCTGCTGAACGAGGTGAACACCATGCCGGGCTTCACGACGACCAGCATGTACCCCAAGCTGTTCGAGGCGGCAGGCCTCAGTTACAGCGCGCTGGTGACCCGACTGGTCGAACTGGCCCTCGAAGACCGCTGACCGTCCCACCGACCATATCGCCCTGCCGAGGGCATGGCCCCTGCCGCAGTGCGTCGGCGATAGCCCCGAGCCTGTCCCGTACCTGCTACGCCTCACCCCGCGTGGAGAGACGTACCTACGCTGACTGACCTGAAGGCACGCCACGCTGAAGCAACTCCACTGCAAAGCCTAAAGGTCAGATCAGCTGTCCAGCACGCGCCCCTTCCTACAATGACGACACCAACAGCGGACGACCGTGGGCACACGCCACCTCCACTGAATTCAAGGAGCGTCAAAGGGGCAGGATATGGACTGGAAGAATCTTCCCGGCAGTGGTGGGAACGCAGAAAACAGAGGGGGCGGCGGCCTGCCCGGCGGCGGCATCGCCGTGGGCGGCGTGGGCGGCCTGATCATCGCGCTGATCGCCATGTTCCTCGGCGTTGATCCAGGTGCGATCCTGGGCGGCGGCAGTTCGCAGACCCAGCAGTCCCAGACGCAACAACCCGCCCAGAACGACGAGGCGTACCAGTTCGTCAACCAGATCTACCGCAACACTAACCTCGTGTGGGACGACATCTTCCAGCAGGCGGGCCGCACGTACAACGACCCCCGCCTCGTCCGCTACGTGCGCGGCACGCAGACCCGCTGCGGGCAGGCGGACAGCGCCGTCGGTCCGTTCTACTGCCCGGCGGACAACTCCATCTACATCGACACCAGCTTCTTCACGCAGATGGACCGCCAGCTGGGCGGCGGCGGCGACTTCGCGTACGCCTACGTGATCGCGCACGAGGTCGGCCACCACATCCAGAACGAACTGGGCATCGCCGATCAGGTGGACCGCAAGCAGCGCAGCGCCCGCACCGAGGCCGAAGCGAACAGCTACAGCGTCCGCCTGGAACTCCAGGCCGACTGCTTCGCGGGGGTGTGGGGCAACAAGACCCAGCAGGACGCCAAGATCACCCAGGCGGACGTGCAGGAAGCCGTCGCGACCGCCGAGGCCATCGGGGACGACAACCTGCAGCGGCAGGGGCAGGGCTACGTCGCCCCGGACTCCTTCACGCACGGCAGCGCCGCGCAGCGCGTCCGGTGGTTCATGACCGGCTTCAAGAGCGGCAATCCCAACAGCTGCGACACCTTCAACGTGAACTACAACCAGCTGTAACGGCAGCGGGAGGCGGGGCGCGGCAGGGGAGACCCGGCCCGCCCCGCCGTTCTGCTGCGTGACGGGGCTCACCACACGCTGACGCCCCATGCGCTTTCCTGGGGGCATGATCGGATGGGAGGTCGCGGGCGTCCCCGTGCACATCAAACGCAGCGCGCGGCGCCGCACCGTCGCCGTGCAGGTCACGCCGGACGCCGTGACCCTGTTCGCCCCGACCCGCGTTCCGCTGGCGCAGTTGCGAGACATTCTGGACGCCCGCCGCGACTGGGTGGCCGGGCACCTCGCCGGGTACGCCGCGCGCCCACCGCAGCGCCCAGAAGCGCAGAGCGGGCAGCGCGTCCCGTTCCTGGGACAGAACCTGACCCTGCACCTGGACGCGGCCCGCACCCGCCCGGAACGCACCGGGGACACCCTGCACCTGCCCGCGCAGGACGCCGAGGCGCACCTGACTGCCTGGACCCGCCGCGCCTGCGCCGCCCCCTACCGCGAACTGGTGCAGGAGTACGCCGCGCGACTCAGCGCCGCCGACCGCCTGAGCGCCGTGCACGTCAGCGACACCCGCACCCGCTGGGGCAGCTGCTCCGCCGACGGCGTGATCCGCCTCCACTGGAAACTCAGCCGCGCGCCCACCGAGATCCTGCACTACGTCGCGCTGCACGAGGCCGCGCACCTCCTCGAACTCAACCACTCGCCGCGCTACTGGGCGCACGTCACCCGCCTGATGCCCGACTGGCAGACGCACCGCGCGTGGCTCAAGGAGGACGGGCACACCCTCTGAGGATCAAAGGCGGTGAGGGTCAAAAGGTTGAGGGTCGAAGAGTTCAGGGAGATGCAACCCTTGGACTCTTCGACCCTCAGACCCTAAGCCACCTCTACATCGCTGGCATCGGCTCGGGCATGCCGGGCGTGTCGGGGTTGGGCGTGGGGTGCGGTTCGGGCATCCCGGGGGTGTCCGGGTTCACCGGGGGGTCCATCATGGGGCCGCTGTCGCCCGCGCCGGGCATCTGCTCGGGCAGCGGGGTGGGCACGTCGGTCGGTTCGGATGCGGGGGCGGGCGGACGGTCGTACGGTCCAGTCATCGGGGCACCTCCTGAAGGGGAATGACCGTCAGTCTGGCGTGCGTGGATGCGCCGGGACGCTGAGCGGCATGAAGCGGGCTTCATCCGGAACCGACCGGTCCAGCGTTCCCAGCGCCGGACCGGTCGGTGGCAGCCCCGTTCAGGAGGTGCGGGTCATGAGGCGCACAGGCGGCGCTGCGCGAGGCGCATGCGGGCCTGCACCATGCCCCGGCGGACGTCCCCGCCGGGCAGGCGTTCATCGAGCGCCTCGATCAGTTCCAGGTCGTCCGGGAAGCGCGCCACCAGCGTCCACAACGGGTCCAGTTCACCGCACAGCAGCGCCGCCTGCCGGACGCTCTCGTGCAGGTACTCGCGGTACTCGGTGACGGCCGGCGCGTCGGACAGGGGCAGCAACTCGCCGCGGTACAGCTGCGTGGCCTCCCGGATACGGCCCTCCATCAGCAGGTCCTGCACGGCCAGGAAGTCCGCGCCGAGCACCGGGACCAGCCGGTACGGTTTGCTGCTCAGTTCCACCAGTTTCGACAGGCGGTGCACCTCGACTGCCTGGTTCTGCGTGTCGCTCCACTCGCCGTACAGCGCGGCTGACAGCTGCCCGCCCGTCACACCGTTCGGGTTCGTGGCGAGAATCACCAGGATCTCGCAGAAGCGGCGGCGGAGCTTCAGGGTCTGCCCGTCCAGCGTGGCCTGTTCGGCGCCCAGGAACGTCAGGTACAGGCCCGGTGCGCCCGGCGCGGCCGGAACGTGAGGAGTGACGGACTGAAAGGTCAGGGCGGTCATGCGGGTACCTCCGGTGCGTGGGATGGGCGGGGCCAGTGGCGGGCGGCGTGCCCGGCGAGCAGCGCCGCACACAGGGCCAGCGCGCCCACGGTATGGGCGGGATTCAGGATGTCCAGCGCCCCCAGGTGATTGAACGGCCCGAGGTACCACGCCAGGAACAGCAGGCTCTCGCTGGCCGCGTCCCCGACCCGCAGGTCCCGCAGGGTCAGCAGCAGCGCCGCGCCCAGCAGGGCCGCCACGACCAGCGCGCCGCTCAGGTCCGGACGGGTCGGCAGCAGCGTCAGCGCCGCGCCACCCACAGGCAGCAGCAGGGCTGCCAGGGCCGCCGCAGTCCGCAGCAGCGGCAACTGGCCGGAGCGCGCAGTGGTCCCCAGCAGCGCCTCGGTGCCACTGGCGCGGTCCTGGAACACCACGCGCGCCGCCACCGGCACGCCCGCGATCAGGGCCAGCGCCAGGACAGGCGTCGCCGGATTCACGGCGGCCCCCAGGCCCGCCAGGGCCAGACCCAGTGCCGCGAGCGGCACCCAGCGCGGCGCACCCAGCAGCGCCGCGCGCAGGTCCAGCAGGGCCAGCCGCAGCGCCGGGTGGGCAGGCAGCGGCCAGGGCCGCCGGTCACGCACGGTGCGGGGGGCGTGCCGGGCGCGCCCCTCCCCACGGCGCGGATCGAACAGGGCCGCCATGCCGATCAGCGCGGCTGCCAGCAGCAGCGGCAGCCCCCGCTGCGCCAGTTCCGCCGGGGTCCAGGTCAGGCCCGACCAGGGGCGCGGGGTCAGCGGAACCGTGCGGGTCGTGACGCCCACATTCACGCCACTCTGGGCCAGGATGAACGGCGCGGGGACCGGCCCGGTCAGGGCCACGGTCGCCTGCCGCAGCGGCTCCCGCACGCCCAGCAGGTCCGGGACCGGCGCGGGCGCACTCAGGCTCAGGCCCACCAGCGCCGTCCACAGCAGCGTGCCCGCCGCGCCCCGCAGCAGCCGGGCGCGCGGCATCACGGCGTCCAGCAGCGTGCCCAGCGCCGCGACCAGTGCCAGCACCGGGAACGCGATCAGCACGCCCGGCAGCAGCAGCGCCCCCAGGTCCGGCGCGCCCGGCGCCTCGCCGCGGGCAGCCACCACGACCACGCTGCCCAGCAGCACCACGCCCCACAGGGCCCACAGCAACAGCATGTCTGCCGCGGCCCGCGCGCCCAGCAGCGCCACGCGGGCGACCGGCGCGGCGTTCAGCATCGCCAGGGTGCCCGCCGCCGCGTCCCGCTGTGGCGCGCGGCCCGTCAGGAAGAATCCCGCCAGACTGAACGCCAGGGCGCCCAGCACCCCGGTCACCAGTCCGACCCACGCCCAGTCGTACGCGCCACGCTGACCGTTCACGCTGAGGGTCAGGTACGTCGCGTCCGCTGGGGGCAGGTACAGTGCCGCGACGATCACCATGCCCAGCAGCAGTAGCGGCAGGCCCCGCTGGCGCGCCCGCAACCTGACCTCCAGGATCAGGAAGCGCCCCCAGCCCAGCCCGTCAGGCATGGGCGGCTCCCCACGCGCTGGCCGGGGTCACTGTGATCTGCGGCTGCGGTGCGCGGCGTGGCGGGCAGGTCACGCCGGTGATCACGCCGCCGTCCAGGGTCAGGAGGCGGTCGGCGGTCGCGTCCAGATCCTCGCGGATGTGCGTGACGAGCAGCACCGACGCCGTCCGCGCCCGCTCACGCAGCAGCGCCTGGAAGCGCAGGCGTTCCGCGGCGTCCAGGCCCACGCTGGGTTCATCGAGGATCAGCAGCTGCGGGTCACCCAGCAGCGCCTGCGCGATCAGCACGCGCCGCGCCATGCCGCCCGAGAACGATCCCACGGGCCGGTGCGCGTGCGCGCCCAGGTTCACGGCGTCCAGCAACTGAGGAATCTGCGCGTCCACTGCGCGGGCGCTCAGGCGCTTGGCGGCGCCCATGTACTGCAGGAACTCGGTAGGGCTCAGCTGCGGGTACGCGCCGCCCTCCTGCGGGACGTAGCCCAGCACGCGCCGCAGCCGCTCCGGGCGGCGCGTGACGTCCTGCCCGTCCCAGATCAGCTGGCCCGCGCCGGGCCGCTGCAGGGTCACCAGCGTACGGATCAGGGTGCTTTTCCCCGCGCCGTTCGCGCCGACCAGCCCGGTCACGCCCGGAGGCAGGTCCAGCGTCACGCCGCGCAGCGCCTCGGTCCGCCCGAACCGCACCCGCAGGTCCCGGACCTCAAGCGTGGGCACGATGGACCTCCAGCTCGTACGCCGCCAGGGCGCGGGTGATCGCGTGCGTGGCGGGCAGGTGGAAGGCCAGCGCCGCCTCGTGCCGCGCGTACGGCGCGGGCCGCAGCGGGTTCAGGTAGCCGCACGCGCCGTCCGCACGCTGCTGGAACGCCAGGAAATCCGCGACGTCCGCCGCGTGCGGGAGGCCCCAGTGCAGCAGCAGTTCCAGCAGGGCCCCCGCCAGCGGCAGGTCGTTCTCCCGGCAGGCGGCGAAGGCGCAGCCGGGCACGACCACCCCGGCCAGTTCGTCTGGCACGCCGGGAACAGGGGCGGCCAGCGCCGCGCGCACCTGCGCCAGCAGCGCCGCCGGGTCGAGGTCCAGCCACCCGGTGATCGGTACGGGGGGCGCGTCGCCGGTGGGGGGCGTCACGTTCAGCGCGGCGCACTCGACCGTCGCGCGCGCCAGCTGCGCGGCGTCGTCCGGCAGGGGCAGGGTCAGCAGTTCCGCAGCCCAGCGGGCCGCCGCTCCGAAATCAAAGGTCACGACTCGCATCACAGCTCTCTCCTGAAAGGTTCAGTTCCTGAAGGTTCCGTCATGGACGGTGCGGGGGTCCACCGGGCGACCACGGCCAGATTCGCGGCCACCACCGGCCACAGCCAGCGGTCCTGCGCGTCGGGCCGCGCGGCGCGTGCCTGCGCGGCGGCACTCACGGCGCGGCGCAGCAGGTCCGCGCTGGGTGTGCCGCTCAGGGCGTGCGCCAGCGCGTGCTCCGACACGGCCCGCAGCGCGCCCTCGGAATCCGGTTGATCCGGGGCATGCAGGGCGCGCAGGGCATGCACGAGGTTCGCGGCCGTCACGCCCGCCGCCCAGGACGGGACGGCCAGGCCGCCGCTGCGGGCAGCGCGCAGCAGGTAGTTCAGCACGCTGACCTTCTCGTAGCACCACAGCCACGCCGGGGCGTCCGCGCCCAGCGCCGAGTCCCGCGCCACGTCGGTCGGGGCGGGCAGCGGCGCGCGGCCCAGGTCCAGCCCGTCGGCCTGCAGGGCGTGCAGGTGCACGCTCAGGTCCAGCAGGTGCATGGGTGTCCACTCGGCGCGGCTGATCAGCCCGGCGTCCAGCGTGCGCTGCACGGGCCGCAGCGCGCCCGGCAGCCCCGGCCAGTGCCGGTGCCACAGGTGCAGGGTCGGCAGGGCCGGATGCAGCCACTCGGCGTTCGTGAGCAGCAGGTCCTCCCACAGCGGGTGGCGCAGCAGCGCGCCCATCACGCGCTGCAGGCGCGACTCGGGCAGGCTGATCCCGGCGGGCAGGCACAGCAGCGCCCGGCACACCGTCGCCAGCTGCTGCACGTCCCGGCTCGCGTCCGGGCCGAACACCTGCCGGGGCAGCGCGCCCTCCAGCACGTCCAGCCAGTCGCGCCCCGTCAGCGGTTCGGCCCGCAGGGTCGCGGGGGCGCTCATGACGCCACCTCGGCCTTCAGGGGTACGGTCGGCGCAGGCAGCGGGACCTCCAGCGCGGTGGGAAACAGCGCGGGCATCGCCGCGCCCAGCATCACCAGCGTCGTGTGGTAACTCTGCGTGAAGCGGTAATGCCCGGCCGTCTCGCCAGCCGAGTCGTCGCGGGCAGCGCGGTAACTGGGCGCCGGGACCGCCCCGCACGGCAGCTGCAGCGCCGCCAGTCGCGTCCACGCGTACCGTGCGCAGCCGCTGCCGGTGTCGCCGAGGAACGCCAGGCACATCAGCAGTTCGCCGCTCAGGTCCGCGTTGCCCTCGCGCAGCGTCAGGCCCAGCGCGCCGCGCAGCCGGTCGCTCAGGCCCGCCGTGTCCGGCCAGCAGGCGCTCAGGTCCGCCTCGCCCAGGTCTGCCAGGTAGAAGAGGGTGTGCGTCAGCGAGTACAGATCCGAGTCCGTGCAGTGCGCCAGGGGCCGCGCCGCGCCCAGCACCGTGCGCGGCAGGTCCGGCAGCAGCGACCGGGGATCGAAGTGCAGATCGGCCCGCGCCACGCTGTACGCCAGGTCCATCGCGCGGTACGGGGTGCGGCTCACGCTGACCAGTGCCGGCAGGCCCGTCTGCCGGAACCGGCCCAGCAGGCCGTCACGCGGGGCGCGGCCACACAGCGCGTCGAACTCGTCACGCAGCGCGAACACGATCAGCCCCGCCGGGTCCTGCTGCGCGAACGCCGCGAAATCGTACGTGTCGAACGTCCGCGCGCAGAACGCCGCGAGGTCCGCCAGCAGCGGCTCCTGACGGTGCAGCCCCCGGCGCAGGAACGGATTCAGGACGAACACCAGTTCGATGAACGGCTTGACGCGCAGCGAGTGATCCGACACGAACTCGTGGTCCGGATGGAAGGCGTCCAGGTGCGCCGACACCCACGCGAGCGCGCGGCGGAACACCGGCAGCGCCGGATGATCAGTGGTCATGAGGCCCCCAGGGCAAACGCAGAAGAAGAAACGGGAGCCGCGACCGCCCCCAGGTCCGGCGCGGCCTGCGCCGCGAGCCGCGCCAACACCCGCGCCAGATCCTCGGGCGTGACGGTCAGCAGCCCGTCCAGGAACGCCGCGCGGTGCGCCGTGAATCCGAACTGCGCGTCCAGCGCCGCCTGCCGCGCCAGCATGGCCCGCGACCGCAGCGGCAGCACCTGCCGCACGGCACCCAGCCGCGCCGCCTCCAGCGTCTCGCCCCGCAGCTCACCCAGGTACGAGGTCGCCGCGCCGAACACGTCCAGCGTCCGTTCCGGGTGCGGGTCCCGCGCCGAGACCGCCAGCAGGACCCCGGCCTCCGGCAGCGCCCGCACCGTCACCGCGTACGCCCCGCCCTGGGCGCGCACCGGGGCGTGCAGCGCGTCCTGCAGCGCGCGGCCCAGCACCGTGAACGCCGGGGCGTCCGGATGCGCGAACGGCACGGTCGGCCACGCCAGCGCCGCCGATCCCGGCAGCTCCGGCCAGGTGGGCGCGGCACTCAGGGGGCTCAGTGTGCCGCTCGCCTCCAGCGGCAGGCCCACCAGCAGCGGCGACAGCACGTCCGGGAGCGTCCCGGCCGGCCGGTCGGCGACCACCACGCCCCGCAGGTGAGTCCGTGACCACAGCGCCGCGTGCAGCGCGGCCAGAGCGTCCTCCAGCGCCGGGTGCGCAGCCGCCGCGTCCAGCAGGTCGTGACCCAGGGTGCCGTCGCAGGCCTCGCGCACCATGAATCCCGGATTCACCGCCAGCGCCGCGCGCAGCATCCCCAGCGGGGCCGCCTGCGTGGGCCGCAGTGTCCGCAGCTGCGCCGCCCGGTCCCGCAGGAGCTGCCGTGCGTTCGCCGGGACTGGACTCAGGACGGCCCACTCCTGGCCCAGGCGCGCCGTCACGTCCGGCACACGCTCACTCAGGCCGCGGACATTCAGGGTCACGCTCAGGGTCACGCGCGCCGGATCGAGCGGGTCGTGCGTGGTGTCGGCATTCACGCTCCAGGTCGCGCCCAGCGCCTGCACCTCCCGCGTCATGGTCCGGCCCAGCGGACTGCGCCCCAGCAGGTGCAGATACGCCGGAAGCCAGCCCAGCAGCGCGGTGTCAGCCGGCAGGTCCCGGCTGAGGCTGAACTGCGTCAGCGACCCCGGCACCTGCGCCGCCTGCACCGGCACTCCCAGCACCTCGGTGGCGTGCAGGAGCGGCGCGTCCGGCAGGCGCACCCGCTCGGCCAGCGGACGGGCTGCCAGGCGCGCGGCAGTCACCGACGCACCCGAACTCGCCACCGATGCAGCCCCTGCCGGGGTCACGACGCGCGGGGTCGGGTCCGGCGCGACCCGCAGGCACACCACGCTGCGGTGCGGGTTCTCGACCAGCAGGCGCCGCGCCAGGTCGCCCAGGAACCCCGGCAGGTCCGGCAGCGCCTGCAGGGCCTGCGCCGCGCCCGCCAGCGCCTGCGGCAGCGGATCGTGCCCGTGATGCGCCGCGCCCAGCACGTCGAACGACAGCTGCACCCCGTACGGGAAGCCGTGATGCTGCGTGTCCAGCGCGCTCAGCGTGTACCGTCCCAGCGCCGCCCGGACATCCTCCGGTGCCAGGGGGGCACGCAGCACGTCCAGCAGCGCCTCCATCAGCACCGATTCCTCCACGTCCGCCGCGACGCCCGCCGCCAGGACCGGCTGCGCGGTATCCGCGTGAAGACCACTGCCGTCCGCCAGCGTTCCCCCCAGCGCCCGGGCCGCGCGGTGCAGCGGCGCGTCCGGGTGGCCCAGCAGCGCCAGCCCCAGCACGTTCAGGCCCTGCACCTCCAGCGGGGACAGCCCGGCGGGCAGCGCCCAGCAGGCCAGCGTCTGCGCGCTGCCCGGGTGCGTGACCGTCAGCTCCGACCGGCCCGTCGACACGGGCACCGGGAAGGGGGCCGCCACGCCGCGCGGCAGGTCCCGCAGCACCTCACTCACGCGCCGCGTCACCTCGCCCAGCGGCAGCGATCCGTACGCGAACACCGTCAGGTTCGCCGGGACGTAGTACCGCGCGTGGTACGCCCGGACGTCCTCCACACTCAGGTCCGGCAGGGCCTGCGGCGTGCCGCCCGACGCCCACGCGTACGCCGAATCCGGGAACAGCGCCGCGCCCGTCGCCTCCCGCAGCCGCCGCGCCGGGTGCGCGTACGCGCCGCTCATCTCGTTCAGGATCACGCCCCCCAGCGTCCCGTCCGGCTGCGCCCGCCACGCCTCCTGCCGGAAGGCCCCGTCCTCCAGCAGCGGGTGAAAGGTGGCGTCCAGCAGGAACTCCAGCGTGCCCAGCAGGTCCTCGGGGACCGTCCCGGACGCCGTGAACGCCGTCCAGTCACGCGTGGTGCTGGCGTTCAGGTAATCCAGCAGCTGCCAGCGCTGCCACGCCTGGAACGCGTCCCGCGCCGGGAACCGCCGTGAGCCCATCAGCACCAGGTGCTCCAGGACATGCGGGTGCCCCGCGTCACTCAGGGGCGGCGTGCGGAACGACACGCTCAGCGTGCTGCTCTCGTCCGGCGCGGCGACATGCAGCAGCCGCGCGCCACTCTCGTGCCGGTACTCGCCGAGCGAACCGCCCAGCACCGGCAGCGCCCGCAGCCGCTCCAGCCGGAACCCGTGCAGGTCAGCCGTGACCGTCATCAGTAGCTCCCCAGCAGGCCACGCGTGCGCACCGCGCGGTCCGCGCGGCGGAACACCTGCACGCCCAGCGCGAACCACAGCGCCCCGCTGATCAGCATCACCGCCGCGCCCGCCAGGCCCGGCGCGCTGCCGTCCACCATCACGGCCCGCACGCCCGCCGCGCCCGGCACCATCGGCAGCAGCGACAGCAGCGGAAACAGGCCCGGCGCCGTCTTCTCGAACGGCGTCATCACCACGAACAGCAGCCCGAAGTTCGCCAGGTTCAGCAGCTGCTGAATCCGCTTGGCGCCCAGCGCCATCGCCCCGAACATGAACGCCAGCCCGAACGCCCCCATCAGCGCCGACGCGACCGGCACGATCAGCCAGGGGCTCAGGTGCAGCCGCGTGCCCGTCACCAGACAGATGACGCTCAGCACCGCCGCGTTCATCAGGACCGTCCACACGACCCGCGTCAGGCTGCGCAGCACGAACACCCGCGTCAGTCCGAACCGTGACAGGCACACCTGTTCCAGCGTGCCGGTCTGCGCCTCGTTCTGCGCGTCCATGCTCACGTCCGCCAGCACGAACAGAATCAGCGACCACAGCACGTACCCCACGACCACGCTGTCCAGCCGGTCCCCGAAACTGCTCATGCCCGACACGTACCGCGTGCTGAAGAACAACCCCAGGAACACCAGCGTCAGGCCCAGCATGCTGCCCACCGTGTTCCCCACGTACCGGCGCATCAGGATCACCGACCGCACCCACTCCGCCTGAAAGAGCCGCAGCGCGTCACGCATACGCCACCTCCGACTCGTGGTTCACGCGCAGGAACACGTCCGCCAGGTCCACCTCGCTGGGCGCCACCGCCCGCAACTCCAGTGGCCGCAGGATGTCCAGCACCTCGTACAGCAGCGCGCCCGGCCCGAAGTACGACAGGCGCCCCGGCTCCAGTTCCTCCACGCTCATGCCCCGCAGCGCAGACCGCTGCCCGTCCGTCAGCAGGCCCTCGTGGCGCAGTTCGTACCCGCTGCCGCTGTACGCGCGCAGCAGTTCCCGCGTGGGCTGTTCGGTCACCACCTGCCCCCGCCGCATGATCACCACCCGGTCCGAGAGTTTCTGCGCCACGTCCAGCTGATGCGTCGTGAGCAGCACCGCGCAGCCCCGCGCGACCAGCGACCGCACCAGCGCCTGCATGTCCAGCGTCGCCTGCACGTCCAGGCCCAGCGTCGGCTCGTCCAGCAGCAGCAGCTGCGGCTCCGGCAGCACCGCCAGCGCGATCGCCAGTTTCTGCTGCATGCCGCGCGACAGGCGCTGCACCTGCACGTCCCGCTTCTCGGTCAGCCCGAACTCCTCGAGCAGGCCCGGCGCGCGGCGGCGCACCTCGGCGCGCGTCAGGCCGCGCAGCACCCCGAAGTACTCGAAGTTCTCCTGCACGCTCAGCGTCCAGTACGTGTTGCGGTTCCCCTCCAGCACCGCCCCGATCCGTTCCAGCACCCGCGCGTCCGCGTGCGGGTCCCCGCCGCACACCCGCACCGAGCCGCTGTCCGGGCGGATCAGGCCGGTCAGCATCTTCAGCGTCGTGGTTTTCCCCGCGCCGTTCGCACCCAGGAACGCCACCACCTCGCCCGCGCGGCAGGTCAGACTCACGCCCTGCACCGCTTCGACCACCTGTTTCCCCGACCGGTACGACTTCCTCAGCTCCGTCGCCTGCAGTACGTCCATGTCATCCCCCTCCTGTGGGTCACGCGCACCGTACGCAGGGCCGGGAGAAAGCCCGGAGAAACAGGAACACCCCCCGGCAGCAGGCCAGGGGGTGCAGTCAGGAAGCGAATTACAGCACTTCAGTCGTCAGCAGGCTGTCGAAGGCGGGTTGTTCGTCGTTGGCGATGACGAGGACGTAACCGGTGAGGGCGAGGACGGCGACGCCGTCGAGTTCGTTCTGGGCAGTGAAGTTGGTCATGTGCAGGTCTCCTTTATTTGATGTCGGCGGCGATGAGGGAGTCGAAGGCGGGCTGTTCGTCGTTGGCGATGACGAGGACGTAACCGGTGAGGGCGAGGACGGCGACGCCGTCGAGTTCGTTCTGGGCAGTGAAGTTGGTCATGTGCAGGTCTCCTTTATTTGATGTCGGCGGCGATGAGGGAGTCGAAGGCGGGCTGTTCGTCGTTGGCGATGACGAGGACGTAACCGGTGAGGGCGAGGACGGCGACGCCGTCGAGTTCGTTCTGGGCAGTGAAGTTGGTCATGTGCAGGTCTCCTTTATTTGATGTCGGCGGCGATGAGGGAGTCGAAGGCGGGCTGTTCGTCGTTGGCGATGACGAGGACGTAACCGGTGAGGGCGAGGACGGCGACGCCGTCGAGTTCGTTCTGGGCAGTGAAGTTGGTCATGTCAGGTCTCCTTTATTTGATGTCGGCGGCGATGAGGGAGTCGAAGGCGGGCTGTTCGTCGTTGGCGATGACGAGGACGTAACCGGTGAGGGCGAGGACGGCGACGCCGTCGAGTTCGTTCTGGGCAGTGAAGTTGGTCATGTCAGGTCTCCTTATTTGATGTCGGCGGCGATGAGGGAGTCGAAGGCGGGTTGTTCGTCGTTGGCGATGACGAGGACGTAGCCGGTGAGGGCGAGGACGGCGACGCCGTCGAGTTCGTTCTGAGCAGTGAAGTTGGTCATGTGCAGTTCTCCTGGTGGGGGCGGGCCTGGGGGCCCAGGTCGAGGTCGAGGGGCAGGAAGGTGTGGACGTTTTCGGGGAACGCGGGGATCATTCGACGGTGCTTTCCAGGTATCCCTGGAATCCCTCGGAGGCTGCCGAGTCGTTGGGCAGGATGAACCGGAATCCGGTCAGGACGAAGACGGCGAGTTGGTCGGTGGTGTCGTGTTCCTTCATGGGGTGTCCTCCGTGGGTCGTCCGGGTGCGCCTGGGCGTCTCCCTTTCGTTGGTATGAGTATGCGAGGGCGGTATTTGCCCGCACCTGACGACGTTTTTCCTGTGGGTGACCGCCTGATTGCGCGGACCTTACATCGCCTCGCTGGGGGCGGCCGGTGGATCAGCCGTGGTCTGTGGACCCGGTGGCGTCATACGGATTCCGTCTGTTTCGTTAACAACCCGGAACCACACCGGGTTGCCAACTCCACGCCCGGAACCCGTGTTTCTCCTGCTCGCTCTGCTGCGCAGCTCTCCGAGTCCGCTCGGGTTGAAAGATTTTGCAAACCTTTCAACCGGAGTCCGTATCACCCTGCCTGGCGCACCGGTCGCAGCGCGCCGCTGCGCGGTGCTGCGCTGCGGTCAGGTTGGGGCGTAGCGGTCGCGCAGGGTGGCGCCGGGGCGGGTGCCCAGTTCGCGGTCCAGCATGCGGGCGTATTCCTGGTAGGTGCCGCGTGCGCCGACGGGGTCCCCGGCGCGTTCGTGGGCGTCCAGCAGGGCCAGGTAGGTCCCCTCGTGCAGCGGATCGAGGCGCAGGAGGTGCCGGGCGGTCGCGGCCGCTTCCGGCAGGTCCACCTGCGTCATCAGGCGCAGCCCGACGGTCTGGGCGGCGCTCAGCAGGCGTTCGCGGGTCGCCTCGGCCCACTCGCCTTCCAGGGTGGGCATGAACGGCGTGGCGTGACCGTGCAGGGCGCGGCGCAGCGTGTCGGGGTCCGTGCTGTGTTCGGCGTTCAGGAGGCTGGCGGCGTCGCTGCTGACGTTCAGTGTGGGGGCCAGGGCGTACAGGTTGTTCTCGAAGGGCAGGGGGTTGAAGGGCAGGTGGTCCTGCAGCGCGGCGCGCAGTTTCCGGATGCTGAGCTTCGCGTAGTTCACGACGCGGGTTTCACTGGAGCCGTCCCAGAGGTCCCGGATGATGTCATGGCGGCTGGCTTGGCCGGTCAGGGCGAGGTACACGAGCAGTTCGGCGGCTCGGCTGAACGGCAGGTGCAGCGGCGCGCCGTTCAGCGTGGCGTGCAGCCCCCCGCAGGTGTGCAGGTGCAGGTCGGCGCCGGCGGGTGTGGGTGGGCCGGGCGTGGTGGCGGGGACGCTGGCGCGCAGGGTCGTGGCGTGCGCGCGGCGCAGGTGGCCGGGCAGGGTGTCGGGGATGGGCTGGGCGGCCCGCGCGGCGCGGTGGGCCTGCCGGAGGTCGTGCTGGTCGGGCGGCGCGTCACGCCAGTGGGTGTCGGCCTGATCGTCCAGTCCCTGCGCGAAGGCCAGGACGCCCCGCGCGAAGTTCAGTGCAGCGCGCAGCGGCTGGTCGGTGGGGGGAGGTTCGCGGCGGCGGCGTCCAGCGCGGCGTGCGCGTCGCTGAACGCCCCGAGTTGCGTCAGGGCGTGGGCGCGGCCCAGTTGAATGCGGGTGACGAGGGGTGCCAGGTGCCGGTCCTGTGCGGCGCGCAGGGCGTGGGTGTAGGCGTGCTCGGCGCCGCTGAAGTCGGCGTTCCACAGCAGCAGGTCCGCCTGGGTTTCCAGGTACACGACGCGCAGGTCCGGCATGCTGTCGCCGATCAGGTGCAGCGCGCGGGTGACCAGCCCCTGCGCTTCCTCGTGCGCGCCGGCCTGGGCGCGCAGGATCGCCAGGTCGTTCAGGCACACGGCGATCTGCTGGTGGCTGTGCATGGATTCGTACAGGTCCAGTGCGCTGCGCAGGTGCTGTTCACTGAGGACCGGGTCGCGCAGGTCCTCGTACACGGTGTGCAGCGTGAAGTACGTCCCGGCCCATTCCAGTGGGTGCAGGGCCTGCGAGGTGTCGAGCAGCACCTCGGCGCGGGCGGCGGCCTCCTGGGGCTGGCCCAGGCGCAGCAGCGCCGCGACCTCCAGTCGCGCGGCGTCCGCCTTCTGCGAGCGGGTGCGGGCGTGCCGGGCCAGGAGTCGCGCGTAGTGCAGTTGCATGTGCCGGTCCCCGCGTCGGTGCGCGGCGTGCGCCAGGGCGCGCAGGGCGTCGGGTTCCAGTTCGCGTTCCAGCAGCGTGGCGGCCAGCGTTTCGCCGTCCTGTACGCGGTCGGTGCGGATCAGGGCCAGGGCCAGCGCCGCTTCCAGGGGTGGGGGGAGCGGCTGCCAGCGGCGCAGTGATTCCAGGGTGGACAGCACCGACGGGTAGTCGATGCGCCACAGGTACTCGCCGCACAGCCGGGCCGCGAGGTGCTGTGCGGGGTCGGCGTGCCCGCCGCGTTCGTACAGCTGCAGGGCCAGCAGCGGCTCTCCGCGCGTCTCGGCGTGCTCGGCGGCCCGTCGGTACAGCTGCGCGGCCCGTTCCGGCGTGCGGTTCAGTTCCTCCCGCAGGACGTCCTGCACGGCCCGAAGCGGCGCGTACCGGTCCGGGGCGACGGGGGTCAGGGGCAGCCCGGCGTCCTGCACGGTCTGAATCCAGCCGTCCGGGAGGGTCAGTCCGGCCTCGCGGGCGCCGCTCTCACTCCATTCTTCCAGGGTGGCCGCCTCGGGCAGCGCGGCGCGGACGGGGCCGGGCAGGCGGTGCAGCAGGTCCCGCACGAGATCCAGCGGGGAGAAGGTGCCGTGCGCGTCGGCGGCCAGCAGGGCCAGTCCGGCGGGCCAGCCGCTCAGGCCGCGCGTGACGGTCGGGTCTGGTGGGGGGGCGCCGCGCCGCGTGAAGTACTGCTGGGTTTCGTGCGCCGTGAACTGCAACTGGTCCCCGCTGATGAGCAGCAGGCGTTCGGCCATGAACGCGGTGGGCAGTGGCAGGGCGGGGCGGCGGGGCGCGGCGGCCAGTACGCGGTGTCCCTCGTGCAGTTCGTTCAGGAAGTCCGCCAGCCACCGTAGCGTGGCGGTGTGCGCGAGGTGCAGGTGATCGAGGACCAGTAGCGCGTGCTCGTCCAGGGTGTTCAGGGCGCGGGCGCAGCTGCGGGCGTCCATGAATTCCGGGGGGCCGTCCGGCAGCGGCGTGTCCGGGAAGGTCTCCTGCAGGGCGCGGAGCAGGCGCGTGTTGAACACGGCCGGGTCGTGGTCGTCGGGGGTCAGGCTCAGCCACGCGGCCCGGCGGTCCTCCTGTCGCGCGCACTGGGCCATCAGTGCGGTCTTCCCGAATCCGGAGGGTGCGACCAGCAGGACCAGGGTGGCCTCGCTGCCCTCGATGTGGTCCAGGAGTGCGGTGCGGTGGAGTTCGTGACGCAGGGGACGGGGAATCAAGTCGGCACTCCGGGAGGCTCAGCGGGTCGACAACTGCGGAAGGGACGGTGAACGGATGAGGAAGCAGTGAATTAAGTGTACACCCGTTCATCAGAAAGGCGTCAGGTTCCGCCGGAGCCCAGCGGAGAGGGTCGGGCGGTGCGCCATCCGCGCGCCGAGCAGCAGGTCAGGTGCCCGCGTGCAGAAGTCCGGGAGAGGGGGGAGCAGGGCGGAGAAGCTGCCGGTCACGGAGTACACCGGGCGTTTCTCCCGTCCTTCTCCGGGGTGTTCTTACGCTCTGTTCACTTCAAGCACAGGAGGAACACCACATGCGTCTGATCACTGTTCTGCTGGCCCTGCTCGCCCTCACCCCCATCGCCCAGGCCGAAGGCACCACCGCCACCACGCAGGGGGGCGTCGTGATCATCCTGCCTGCACCGCTCCCCTGCGGCTGCTGATTCAGTGAGGTCAGAAACGTGGGCACCCGGACCACATCCGGGTGCCCACGCTCCGCGCTGCACGCATCCCTCAGGGCTGACGCACCTGCGGAGGCACGCCGTACTCGACCAGCAGTGGCCGGTGATCGCTGAGGGTCCACGGCAGGACCTGCGCCCGCGTGGGGCTCAGGTCCCGGCCCAGCAGGTGGTCGATACGCAGGTGCAGTGAGGGGAAGGTCCAGCCCGGTCCGCGCCCGGCGAGGTCGTGGGCGTCCGGGCCGAACGCGGCCCGCAGGTCGCGGTACGCCTGCCCGCGCGGCGGGGTGTTCAGGTCGCCGCCCAGCAGCAGTCGCCCCGGCGTGCGCGCCGCGACGCTGTGCAGCAGCTCGACCTGGGCGCTGCGGGCGTCCCGCGTGCGCCGCACCCGCGCCAGATCGCCGCTCACGACGGAACTGACCTGCACGGTGCCCAGGTGGGCGTTCACGACCGTCAGCGTCTGCCCCTGCCAGTCCAGGCGTGTGATCAGCAGGTCGCGGCGGTTGCCGGGCAGGCGTTCCGAACGGCTGTCCAGCAGCGGCAGTCGGGTGAACGTCATGACCTCCTGCGCGCGCACGGCGCGGTAGCCGGGCAGGGCGGCCCGCAGCCGCGCCTCGAAGGTGAGGTCGTGGAAGCGGGCTTCCTGCAGCAGAATCACGTCGGCGTTCAGGGCGCGCAGGGCTGAACCCAGTTCGGCCGGGGAGGTGCGTGCGCCGCCCAGCACGTTGAAGGTCACGACCCGCAGCGGGCCCGCCAGTGGAGGAAGCCCGCACCCCACGCGGCCAGCGCCACACCCCGCCCCTGGCGACGCCACGCCGCCCAGGCCAGCGCGGGCAGGCACAACAGGACCCACAGCAGCGGCGGGGCGTACGCGAGCATCAGGGTCGGCAGCGTCCGCTCGCCGATCAGCTCACCCAGTCCCCAGCCGAGTGCCACGAGGATCAGCGTCAGGGTCGGCAGGGCAGGCAGGTGGGCACGCACACGGCGCAGTGTGCCGCGCATGGCCGCGCCGCGCGTCCACACAAAAGGGGAGGGGGTGGACGCCCCACGACGCCCACCCCCTCTGCTGAACAGGTCCGTTAGCGGTACTGCGCGGCCAGCGCGCGGGCTTCCTCCTGGCGGGCCAGTTCGGCGCGCTGCACGCCCGACACGGCGTCCGCCAGGGCCTCCTTCAGTTCGGCCAGCCCGCGGTTCTTCAGGGCGCTGACGGCAATGCCGCCCGTGCGTTCCAGTTCGCGGTCCAGCGCCTCCGGGTCGGCCGCGTCGGCCTTGTTCAGCGCCACGACGGTCGGCATGTCGCGGAAGCCCAGGTCCTCCAGGATGCGGTTCACGGCGTCCAGGCGGGTGTCAGCGCCGGGGCTGGCGGCGTCCACGACGTGCAGCAGCACGTCCGCGTCCCCGATTTCCTCCAGCGTGGACCGGAAGGCGCGGGTCAGGTCCTTGGGCAGGTCGCGGATGAAGCCCACCGTGTCGGTCAGGACGACCGGCCCGATGCCCTCCAGGTACCCCTGGCGACTGGTGGGGCGCAGCGTGGCGAACAGCTTGTTCTCCGCGAGGACGCGGCGGGGTTCCTCGGCGGCGTGCGTGAACGCGTTCAGCAGCGTGCTCTTCCCGGCGTTCGTGTACCCCACGATGCTGATCACGGGCACGGCGTTGCGTTCGCGGCCCTTGCGGCGTTCCTCGCGGCGCTGCGCCACGCCTTCCAGTTGCTTCTCCAGGAAGCTCAGGCGGTCGTTGATGCGGCGGCGGTCCAGCTCCAGCTTCGTCTCGCCGGGCCCGCGCGTGCCGATCGCACCGCCGCCCGCGCTGCCCCCGCCCCCGCCGATGCGCGACAGGGCCGCCCCCGCGCCCAGCAGGCGGGGTTTCATGTAGCGCAGTTGCGCCAGTTCCACCTGCAGGCGCGACTCCACACCCTGCGCGTGCAGCGCAAAGATGTCCAGGATCAGCTGCGTCCGGTCGATGATCTTCAGGCCGGTCGCGGCCTCGATCTCGCGCGCCTGGGCCGGGCCGAGTTCCTGCCCGAAGATCAGCAGGTCCGCGTCCAGGTGGTACGCGCGGCTGGTCAACTCTTCCAGTTTCCCCGCGCCGACCAGCGTGCCGGGCTTCAGGTTGCGGCGGAACACCAGTTCGCGGTGCACGACCTCCGCCCCGGCGGTGCGGGCCAGTTCGGCCAGCTCGTCGAGGCGGTCCTCCGCGTCGAATTCACCCTGGTCGATCTGCACCAGAATGGCGCGCTCGTGATCCTTCCTCGCCACGCGCGTGCGGGCCGCGCGGGCAATCTCCTCCTCCAGCGCCTGCACCTGCGCGCCCAGGTCGAACTCGTCGATCTGGAAGGCGGGCACGGGCGGCAGGATGCGCCAGTCCTCCTCCTCCCCGACCGTGCCGGGCGGCGTCAGGTGCGCCGTGTGCACCAGCCCCGGCTGACCCTCGTTCCGGACCTCGATGGCCGACACGGCGTCCAGGCGCTTCAGGAACAGCGTGGAGAGGTCGCCCTTGCTCAGCGCCCCGCCGCGCGGGTGAGTGTGCAGCAGGTGGAAGCCGCTCAGGCGGTTCTCGCCCATGCGCAGGTCCGGGAACTCGGTCCCCTTGGCGTCCGCCACGCTGACGGAGATCACGCGGCCCCGCCGGTCGATCAGGACGCCCACCTCGCGGCGCACGTCGTTCGACAGTTCCGCGAGGTTCCGCGCGAGTTCCGGCGAACCCACCCGGCCCGGCTCGATCCGGCGGCGGTACAGGTTCCCGAGGGCCTTCATCTGCGCCGGGCGGAGGCCCGACGTGTTGCCATGCACTTTATCGATAGCTGGTCACTTCCTTGAATACGCGCCCCACCCGCCGCGCAGGCGGCCGGACGGGGGAGAGAGGTGAAGGGCACACTGCCGGGCCGTCAGCAGCCCCGCCCAGCCTTCACGCTGGAACTGGGGGCGCGGCCATGCCTGCATTGACGTCATGTTACCGCCGCAGGGCGCAGGCAAACGTGTGGGTTCACTTGAAGATCTTGATCATCGTGCCCCCAGGGTACGCGGCAGGCGAGAGGGGGCGCATCGGCCACCTGACGTAGCGGGTTGATGGTTGATAGGAGAAGGAAAAGACCCCACGGCCTACTCACCGCTCCCCCTCTCGCGCCAGTACCCCGTGGCGAAGTCCACCAGGGCGCGTTGCGACATGAGTTTCGCGGTCGCGGAGCCCACCACGCCCACGGTGACCGCGCCGGTCGCCCCGAACGCGGCCTTGACGGGCGGGAAGGCCTGCTCGTGGTAGTCCGGCTCGTCGAAGGTCAGCCAGTGCCGCTCGCCCCCGACCGTGACCGGCCCGCTGAAGGGCACGGTGGGCCGCTGCCCGGCCCGCACCTCTGCCAGATGCAGACTGGTGTTCACCTCGGTGCCCAGCAGCAGCACCCGGCCATTCAGGTCATACACGCGGGCCAGGGGCGAGCCCTCACCCAGCGAGAACGCCAGCGGGTGATCCGCCGTGACCGACTCGGCGTGGCGGCCCCACGCGGCAAAGGAACTGTGCGGGTGATCGCTGCGCCGCGCGCCCGGCCAGGTCCGCAGCGTCTCCGCGACACGGCCCATGCCCCGGCTGGGCGTCACCGCCGGATCAAAGGCGGGCAGCTCGGCGCGGATGACCGGCCACCACGTCTCGGGCACCCTCGTCCGGCCCCACCCGGCCGGGTCGGTCAGGTTCAGCGTGAAGGTCGGCACGACCAGGGTGCCCTGCGGCCCGACCGCGTCCTGAAGCGCCTGCACGACGGCTGCCGCGCCGCCCGCCACCCAGCCCAGACGGCTGAGGCTGGCGTGCACGATCAGCGTGTCGCCCGGCTGCACGCCCAGGCGGCGCAGGTCGCCCGCCAGGGTCGCGCGGGTGCGCGGCGTGTCCGTCCGGGCAATGATCTCGGCCTCACTCATGAGGTTCCTTGCTGCATGCCCGCAGCGTATCCACGCGGGCTGGGAACGCGCATCGGCCAGGGCGCGTACTGGGCGGCGATGTCGGACCTGCTGCGTGAAACCCTGCGTGAGGTGCTCTACGGCCCGGACGGCCTGTCGGGCCTGTTCAGCGCGCCCGGCGACGGCCTGCTCCGCGCCGCGCACGCCCTGACCCTGGACGACCTGCGCGCCGCCCCCGGCCTGGCCGGGCGGGTCATGGCGCTGCGGCACACGCTGGAACTCACCGCGTTGCGCCTCGCCGACCCACACGCGCTCCTCAGCGACCCGACCGATCCGCAGGGATGGCAGCCGCCGGGCGCGCAGGCGTGGCGGGATGAACTCGTGAACCTCGCCCGCGCCGGGCAGGCGCTGTATGACGCGCTGTTCCTGCCCCTCTCTGCTGCCGCGCAGCGCGAAGCCCACGGGGCGGTGCTGTACGCCGCGCGGGAGGCGGCGCTCCTGCAGCACTGGCGCGGCCTGCGGTCAGATTGACGGTGGGAATGAAGAACCCCCAGGCGTTGACCTGGGGGCTTTCTGTCTGGCGAAGAGGGTGGGATTCGAACCCACGGTAGCCTTGCGACTACTTCGGTTTTCGAGACCGACCCATTCAACCACTCTGGCACCTCTCCGCACCTGATGATTGCCTGAACGGGCGACGGGGAGCATAGCACGCCCTCCCGGCGGCGCGCTACTCCCGGCGCTTCACGCCCCGCTTGCACTTGCCTGCAGGGAAGGCGTATGCTTTCAAGGTTGAAAACTGCCCCGGTACCGGGTTGCACCAGGGGGGTTTTTCGGCATGCCACCACCGGCGCGCGCAGCCCAGTGTGGTGCGTGATCACCTCCAAGCCCGCACGAGTCAACCCAGTGCCGCCCCGTACGCGTGGGTGGCCACCCGCCCCCCGGCCCGCGCCGCCACCCGGCGCGCTGCGGCCGAACCAGATGAGGAGTGATTTCCCCTGCCTACTACCCAGCAACTGCTCCGTAAGGGTCGTAAGACGATCCAGAAGAAGAGCAAGGTCCCTGCCCTGAAGGGCAGCCCCTTCCGCCGCGGCGTGTGCACGGTCGTCAAGACCACCACCCCCAAGAAGCCGAACTCCGCGCTTCGTAAGATCGCCCGCGTGCGTCTGTCCAGCGCCTTCGAAGTCACCGCGTACATCCCCGGTGAAGGCCACAACCTGCAGGAGCACAGCGTCGTGCTGATCCGCGGCGGCCGTGTGAAGGACCTTCCCGGTGTGCGTTACCACATCGTGCGCGGCAGCCTCGACACCCAGGGCGTCAAGGACCGCAACAAGAGCCGTTCCAAGTACGGCACCAAGAAGCCCAAGGCCGGCGCTGCCGCGGGCGCGAAGAAGAAGTAAGGCCGCCGCGCCGCACCCCGGCGCACGCCCGAACCCATCCCCCACAGGGGTGATGCCAATGAAGCAGCATATTCGCGCCTGAAGTGCGCGCGCTCACCCCACCGCGCGTGGGGCCTGAGCCTCAAGGGAGTCAACCATGGCACGTCGCCGCCAAGCTGAAGTGCGCGTCATCCAGCCCGACCTGGTCTACCAGGACGTTCTGGTGAGCGCTTTGATCAACCGCATCATGCGTGATGGTAAGAAGAACCTCGCCAGCCGCATCTTCTACGGAGCCATGAAGCTCGTCCAGGAGCGCACCGGCCAGGAGTCCCTGAAGATCTTCCGCCAGGCGTACGACAACGTCAAACCCCGCGTGGAAGTCCGCAGCCGCCGCGTGGGCGGCAGCACCTACCAGGTGCCCGTCGAGCCCAGCGAGCGCCGCAAGCAGAGCCTGACCCTGCGCTGGCTGATCAACGCCGTGGACAGCCGTCCCGAGCGCACCGCCGTCGAGCGCCTCGCCGGCGAGATCATGGACGCCGCCCAGGGCCGTGGCGGCGCCATCAAGAAGAAAGACGACGTGGAGCGCATGGCGGAAGCCAACCGCGCCTACGCGCACTACCGCTGGTAATCCCCGGTTGATGGCCCCCAGTGGCCATCCAACCCGAGCGGAGCGAGCAGGGACGACCGCACCGTTCGTGAAGTGAAGCCGCAAGTCGGTGCATTGTCCGACTGGCGGCGGAACAGAATGAACGGTGCGGCCCGGATACACCCGGCAAGCCGCGATCACCGGACGGTAGGTTCGCCCTGCCGTCCATGTCGCGTGAAGCGAAATCCAGCGCATCTGACGGTGACGAGACACGTCACCCGCCACAATAGGGAGTCTTATGACCACCAAAGCCCAGCAGTACCTCACCCACTTCCGTAACATCGGGATTGCCGCGCACATCGACGCCGGTAAGACCACCACCACCGAGCGCATCCTGTACTACACCGGCCGTACCCACAACATCGGTGAAGTGCACGACGGCGCCGCCACCATGGACTGGATGGAGCAGGAGCGCGAGCGCGGCATCACCATCACGGCGGCCGCCACGACCGCCAAGTGGAAGCGCAGCGGCACCGACCAGGAATACGTCGTGAACATCATCGACACCCCCGGTCACGTGGACTTCACGATCGAAGTGGAGCGTTCCATGCGCGTGCTCGACGGCGCCGTCGCCGTGTTCGACAGCAGCCAGGGCGTGGAGCCCCAGAGCGAGACCGTGTGGCGTCAGGCCGACCGTTACGGCGTGCCCCGCATCGCGTTCAGCAACAAGATGGACAAGACCGGCGCCAGCTTCGAGCTGGTGCTGAACGACATCAAGGAGCGCCTCGGTGCCGTCGCCGCGCCCGTCCAGTACCCCATGGGTGCCGAGAACGAGTTCAAGGGCATCATCGACATCGTGCGTCAGCGCGCCCACTTCTACACCAACGACCTGGGCACCGACATCGAGGAGACCGACATCCCGGCCGAGTACCTCGACAAGGTCGCCGAGATGCGCGCCCAGCTGATCGAAGCGGCCGCTGAAGTCGACGAAGACCTGATGATGATGTACCTCGAAGGCGAGGAACCCAGCGTGGAGCAGCTCGTGGCCGCCCTGCGTAAGGGCACCATCGAGAAGCGCATCTTCCCTGTGCTCTGCGGCAGCGCCCTGAAGAACAAGGGTGTGCAGCTGCTCCTCGACGCCGTCATCGACTACCTGCCCAGCCCCCTGGAAGTGCCCGCCATCAAGGGCAAGGTCGAGGACAGCGAGGACACCATCGAGTTCCCCGCCGATCCCGAAGGCAAGCTGGCCGCGCTGGCGTTCAAGATCATGGCTGACCCCTACGTGGGCCGCCTGACCTTCGTGCGCATCTACTCGGGCACCCTGCAGTCCGGCAGCTACGTGTACAACGCCAGCAAGGAGAAGCGCGAGCGCGTCGGCCGTCTGCTGAAGATGCACGCCAACAGCCGCGAGGAAGTCACCGAACTGAAGGCCGGGGAACTCGGCGCCGTGATCGGCCTGAAGGACGCCGGCACCGGCAACACCCTGATCGGCGACGGCGACGACAAGGTCCTGCTGGAGAGCATCGACGTGCCCGAGCCCGTCATCAAGCTCGCCATCGAGCCCAAGACCAAGGCCGACCAGGAGAAGATGGGCATCGGCCTGCAGAAGCTCGCCGAAGAGGATCCCACCTTCAAGGTCGAAACCGACCAGGAAAGCGGCCAGACCACCATCGCCGGGATGGGCGAACTTCACCTGGAAATCCTGGTGGACCGCCTGAAGCGCGAGTACAAGGTCGACGCGAACGTCGGCGCACCCCAGGTGGCCTACCGTGAAACCATCACCAAGCAGGTCGAGGTGGACAGCAAGTTCGCCCGCCAGTCCGGTGGTCGCGGTCAGTACGGTCACGTCAAACTGCGCGTCGAGCCCCTGGAACCCGGCGCGGGCTTCATCTTCGAGAACGCCGTCGTCGGCGGCACCGTGCCCAAGGAGTACATCGGGCCGGCCCAGAAGGGCATCGAGGAAGCCATGCAGAGCGGCCCCATGCTGGGCTTCCCCGTGGTCGACCTGAAAGTCACCATCTACGACGGCAGCTACCACGAAGTCGACTCCAGCGAAATGGCGTTCAAGATCGCCGGTTCGATGGGTCTGAAGGAAGCCGTCCAGAAGGGCAGCCCCGCCATCCTGGAACCCGTCATGCGCGTCGAGGTGACCACCCCCGAGGACTACATGGGTGACATCATCGGCGACCTGAACAGCCGCCGTGGCCAGATCCAGGGCATGGAAGCCCGCGGCAACGCGCAGATCGTGAAGGCCTTCGTGCCCCTGAGCGAGATGTTCGGCTACGCGACCGACATGCGTTCCAAGACGCAGGGCCGCGCCAGCT